>JAYVBJ010000001.1:0-132480 GCA_043750535.1 Sphingomonadales bacterium
ACGACGGTTGCGACCAAATATGGGCCGATCAAAACCGACCATATATTGTTCATCGCATCAGGCGCGTTCCACGTCGCCAAGCCGGCCGACCTGCTGCCCGAGCTTCAGGGGCGGCTGCCGATCCGGGTCGAGCTTGCCGCGCTGACCGAACAGGATTTCGTCCGTATCTTGTCGTCGACGCGCGCCAGCCTGACCGAGCAATATCGCGCCCTGCTGAAGACCGAAGACGTGACGATCGAGTTCGCCGAGGATGGCATCGCCGCGCTTGCCCGGATCGCGGCCGAAGTGAACGAGGCGCTCGAGAATATCGGCGCGCGGCGCCTGTCGACGGTGATGGAGAAATTGCTCGAGGAAGTCAGTTTCACTGCCGAGGATCGGGGCGGCGAGACGTTGGTCATCGACGCTGCGTTCGTCGAAAGGCAGTTGGCGGGTATCGCGCGCGACACCGACCTCAGCCGCTACGTCCTTTGATCCGCCCTTCGGTAGCGCCACATCAGGCCTTGCGCGAACGGTGACCATGACGGCGCCTTGACCCCGGCGAGACGGAGGCGGCTGGCGACCCATTGATTGCAGGTGTCGATCGCGCTCGCCTTGCCCGCGCCTTCGTAGAAGGCATCGCGCGGCCCGTAGCCGGGGTGATCGACCCGCACCGGCCGACCGTCACGGTCGAGCGCAAACCCGGCGCGGATCGCGGCCCATAGTCGGCGATATTGTTCGGGCGTCAGGCGGATTTCGCGCGCGGCATAGGCCGGGTCGCCGGTCCATTCGACGTGCATCACGCGTTCGCCGCCGCTGGTCGCGGCCCAGATCGTGCGCGGGGTGATGTCGCCCCACGTCGGGGTTTCGAGGTAGACCCGACGCTCACCGGCCCCGAACGCGACCCAGCCGGCATCGGCGGGGACATCAGCCATGTCGGATTTGGGTAACAGCGGGCGCCAGTCGAGCCCTTGCGCGGTAGCGGGGACGATCAGGTCGACGTGGACGCCATTGTCGGCGAGATAGACGGTGATGCCCTGGTCCGGCTCTCGCCAATCGACGTTCACTGGAATCAATGAGCCAAGCAGCGCCGCGCCGAAATAGGCGAGCGGTATCGCGAGCATGGTGAGCAGCAGCCGCCGGGGCCATGAGCGGGAACGCCGTCTACGCGTGATCATTCCCCGTCATAGCAAACGACGGCGGCGATGCACTAAGCCGTTGCCGCCAGGATCATCCTTGCTGCCGCTTCGGGTTCGTCCCAGTGCGGGAAATGGCCGCTGTGATCAAACCAAACGAGGCGAGCGGAGGGAAACGCTGCCACCGCCCGCTCGGCTTGGCGAGGCAGGCACAATCTGTCGTGACGGCCCCAGCCGATCGTCACCGGCCCGCTGCCGCTCGCCGCAGGGCCTTGCTGCATTGGACCGTTGCCGAGGTCGCGAACCAGTGCATCGAAGGTCGGAGTGCCGGCGTATGACTCGAGTTCGTCGGCAACGAGCTTTGGATCAAGCCGCCATGGATGCGCCGACAATTGTGCCAGCAAGGCGGTGCGCAGCGCGGAATTGCGGCTGATCGTGGGGAGCGAAGTACGCACGGCGCGGAGCAGTTTCACCGAGGCGCCGATCGTGGTCTTAAAAAAGCTGCGTTCCCATCCTTTCCAGAAACCACCCGGGTCGAGCGCGACCACCGCACCGGTCCCGCCGCGTCGCGCCAGTTCGAGCACAATGCGCGCGCCCATCGAGCTTCCGACGATGTCGATTGCGCCGAGTCTCTCGCGCGCCATCATCCGCTCGACGCTGCCCACCAACCCGGCGAATGTCCCGCTGTCGGGTTCAGCCGGGATCGCGCCATGGCCCGGTAGGTCGAACAGGATGAGTTCCCGCGACGCGCTGAGTTGTTCAAGGATCGGGTTCCACGATTGCCAGTGCCCCCCAAGACCATGGACCATAAGCAGAGGCTTGCCGGCGCCGCGGCGGACAAGATCGACCAAGCAGTGTTCCTTTCGGGTTATGATGGTCGAACGCTATGGGAGGCGGGGAGTTGCGTGGGGATCGTCGCGCCATCCGGTGGAGCTTCGAAAAAGGACGACGCCCCGCGCTGTCCTTTTTCGAAGCTGGTCGGGGCGACAGGATTCGAACCTGCGACCCCCACACCCCCAGTGTGATGCGCTACCAGGCTGCGCTACGTCCCGACCGGGCGCGGGGCTTTTTGTGGAATGTCTGGCAACATCCGGCCCCGCGTAACTTGTTAATGGCGGCCTATATGGCCGTGCACTGACAAATGCAAGCGCAGCATTGCCGTCGTTAGTCGTTGCACCAATGGACCTTGCGTGATAGTCGCCCGCGATTGCATATCGCCTGCATCTTTGGGTACGGGCGCAAACGTATTTCTCGGGGATATATTGATGAGTTTTTCCGTAATTTTGACCGCCGCTGCTGGCGCAACTGCTGCTCCCAGCGGGCAAGCATTTTTCATATCGAACATATTGCCGCTCATCATGATTTTTGTGGTGTTCTATTTCTTGTTGATCCGCCCGCAACAAAAACGCGCCAAAGAGCATGCGGCGACGATTGCAGCGGTCCAGAAAAATGATGAAGTGATCACTGGCGGCGGCTTAATGGGCAAGGTTACCAAGGTAACCGATGACTATGTCGAAGTGGAAATTGCGACCGGCGTAAAGGTGAAGGCCGTGAAATCTACGATCTCGCAAGTCCAATCGCGGAATGTAAAACCTGCCAATGATTGATTGCGCCTCTTGCGCAAGCCAGTCGTCCGGCCCAGATACTCAGTTCATAAAAATCTCGGAAACTGCCAATGCTTGAATTTTCACCGATGCGCCGTTGGATGCTCTATGCGCTGATTGCGATGGGCATCATACTCGCTATTCCAAGCTTGATCCCGCCAAGCTATATGGCGAAAGTTCCCGCTTGGCTGCCGCATGCGAAGATCAATTTGGGCCTCGATCTGGCCGGGGGTAGCCATATCTTGCTGGAAGCCGATGGTTCGCAACTGGCGGTAACCCGGCTTGAAACGCTGGATGATGCCGTCCGCAATGCAATGCGCCGGGCCGATCCGAAAATTGCGATTGAAAATATTTCGCGCGCCGATGGAAAATTGAGTTTTGCGGTAACCGAGCTCAATCAAATTGATGCAGCCAGAGAGGCGTTGTTGCCTGTTGTTGCAAATACAACCGGTACCCGCGATTGGAATATTTCGGTAATTGACGGCAACCGGATAAGCCTGTCGCCGATAGCAACCGGCGATGCCGAAGCGCTCGACCAAGCAATGGATACCGCCAAGGACGTTATTGATCGCCGGATCAACGCCATAGGCACGTTGGAACCGACAATCATTCGGCAAGGCGAAAATCGCATTGTTGTGCAGGTTCCCGGCTTGGATAATCCCGAGAAGCTAAAGGAGTTGATCGGCAAGACGGCCAAGCTGGAGTTCAAGCTGGTTGACGATCAAGCCGACCCCGATGATGTTGCCAAGGGCAAGGCCCGCGTCGGCAGCCAGATCTTGCCCTATGCCGAAGGTGGCGGTTTTATTTCGGTGCGCCGTTTGGGCGGCATTGCGGGCGACAAGCTGGTGAAGGCCAATCCATCGGTTGATCAAAATAATCAGCCCGCCGTGGAAATCCAGTTTGACACCGAAGGCGGTCAAAAATTTGCGCGGATGACGCAGCAATATACCGGCAAGCTGTTCGCAATTATATTGGACGGCCAAGTTATTTCGGCACCGCGGATTAACGAGCCCATTTTGGGCGGTGTTTCGCAGATATCGGGAAGCTTTACGACAGAGAGCGCAAATCAGCTGGCTATTTCGTTGCGTTCAGGCGCGTTGCCTGTGGATTTGAAAGTGGTTGAGGAACGTTCGGTTGGTCCTGATCTGGGTGCAGACTCGATCCGCCGGGGCGCGTTGGCGGCAATCATTGGTACATCGGCGATCTTGGTGTTGATGATGGTCACTTATGGCCGTTTCGGGATTTATGCGAACCTTGCGCTCATTATCAATATTGCGATGATCCTTGCGGTTATGGCGCTGTTCAATGCGACGTTGACCTTGCCGGGTATTGCCGGGTTTGTGTTGACCATCGGCGCGGCGGTGGATGCCAACGTGTTGATTAACGAGCGCATCCGCGAAGAGGCAAAGCGAGGGCGAAAATTGGTACAGGCGATTGAAAACGGATATAAAGAGGCCAGCCGCGCCATTTTCGATGCCAACATTACCAATGTTATCGCGGCGGTATTGATGTTCCTAATCGGCTCTGGACCGATCAAGGGCTTTGCCGTGGTTTTGATCATCGGCATCGCCACCAGCGTATTTACTGCCGTTGTTGTCACCCGCATGTGGGTGTCGGGCTGGATCAAGTCGAACCGCCCGACCGAACTGGTTATTTGAGGAGGATGCAATCATGAAACTGCTCAAACTGGTTCCCGACGATACCAATATCGGATTTCTCAAATGGCGGAACATTGCCTTTGGCATCAGCTTGCTGTTGATGGTGGCTTCGATCAGCTTGATCGCATCGCGCGGGCTGAACTTCGGCGTTGATTTTATCGGCGGTCAAATGATTCGCGCAACATTTACGCAGGATACGGTCGCACCCGTCGCGGAACTGCGCGAGGATGTTGCATCGCTTGGCTATGGTGATCCGACTATCCAACGTTTCGGCAAAGAAAATCAGGTGTCGATCCGGATGAAGCTGCCCGCCGGGGCCGACAAAAATCCGGAGCTGTCCAATGTGATGGCCGACAAAATTACCGGAAAGTTGAAAAAAGACCATCCCGGTGTGCGCATCGACGGCGTCGATTCGGTATCTGGCAAGGTATCAAGCGAGCTGTTTTCCGACGGGATATGGGCGTTGATCGCGGCAGTTATCGGCGTTTCCGCTTATATCTGGATACGGTTCGAATGGCAGTTTGGGGTCGGCGCGATATGGGCGTTGGTGCATGATGTGGTGCTGACATTGGGGCTGTTTTCGCTAACCGGGATGGAGTTTGACCTGAACATCATTGCTGCGTTGCTGACGATCATCGGCTATTCGCTGAATGACACGATTGTGGTGTATGACCGTATCCGTGAAAACCTGAAAAAATATCGCAAGATGGATATGAGCGCGTTGCTCGATTTGTCGGTCAATGAAACGCTGTCCCGCACGATTATGACCAGCGTGACCATATTGACGCCGCTGACGATATTGGTATTTTTCGGGCCTGAAGTAATTTTCGGATTTGCCACCGCGATGACATTCGGTATCTTTGTGGGTACATATTCGTCAATTTACATGGCCGCACCGATCCTGATCTGGACCAAAGTGGGTCCTGACAGCTTTGTACCAGACGAAGATGCCGCTGCGAATAAGCAAGCTGAACGGATGAGTGAGGGGTACGGCGCAAAGGTTTGACAGTAGCTTGAGTTTTTAAGGGTGACCTAAAGTGTGCCCCGGCGAAGGCCGGGGTCCAGACTTAAAAACTAACGATGCCAGACTGCACCCCGGCCTACGCCGGGGCACGCGACAAATTAATCCAGTAATATGAAATGCAACGGCGCGCTTACTCGCTCACCAAGTCGCGGAAAAATGCCTCCAACCGCTCGGCATTATTGGCCCAGGAAAAATGTGCCACGGACGCCGCGACGCGGCTTGCCGGGATTGGGTGGCGGATCAATTCATCAATAGCAGCGACAATCGCGGGCCCATTGATTTCCACAATCCGGCCGGCATCGGCTGAACGGATCAGTTCGGGCGCGCCGCCGACATTGCTGGCGACCACTGGCGTGCCGCATGCCAAAGCCTCCACCCATGCGTTGGCCAGGCCCTCGCTTTGTGAAACCAGCGCCATGACATCGGCAGCGGCAAATAACGCAGGCAAGTCATCATGCGGAACATTGCCCATGAAGCGGACACGATCGCCCACGCCAAGCTTGCTTGCCAGCGCCCTGTAATCCGTTTCGGACGGGCCTTGGCCAGCCAAGCATAATGTGACCAGCGGCAATTGCGGCAATGCTTCGATCAATAACGCTTGATTCTTGCGCGGGATCAGCGCGCCAACCGACAGTAGCATGGGACCGGATATGCCCAGCCGGGCCTTTTCAGCGGCGCGGTCACGGGGCGCAAACCGGCCTTGATCAAGGCCGGTATAGTGGACCATGATCTTGGCTGCGTCCATGCCGAGTGCGGCCATGTCAGCTTTCAGCGCGGCGGATACAGCCAGTAAACCGGACGCCGCATCTGCCGCTGCTAAAACCTGCGATCCGCATCCCTTGGCGCTGCCCCAATGGTGAATATCCGCGCCGCGTGCTTTGATTGTAAAGGGAATGCCAAGCGCCTTTGCCAAGCGCATTGCGGCTGGCCCGTCGGGATAAAAAAACTCGGCGTCGATCAGATCAAACGGGTTTGCCGCATGCAGCCGCCGCAATAATGGCAAAATTGCATTGGCAATCATCGCCGGATTATACGGTCCGCCGAATTTGGGAATTAAGAGAAATCGCGGGCGGTAGACGTTCAGGCCGCGCCATTGTTCATGGATGGGTAGTGCTTTTAACGCCGCATATTGGGCCGACCGATTGAGCGGCCATGGCGGGATGCCAACCGGATTGATGACGGTGACATCGACGCCTTGACGTGCGCTGAGGCCAGCGGTTTGCCGTTCGACAAATATCCCGAAATTGGGCTGCGCCGCATTGGGAAACAGCGTCGACAATGTGAGGATACGCAAAGGCTGATGCATTACAGCGCCCGCATCAACCGAACGGCCTTGGCAATCCAGACGGGATCGCTGACCACCTGCTGACGCGCGCCCGATTCGATTGGCAACAGGTGTAGCTTGCCATTTTCGCGGCCCAATAATCTGGCAAACAGAAATCGCCCCGCCGGGCGTGGGACAAGCACATCAAGGTTTAGCGCCTCTGAAAATTGTTCGGGCGCCATCTGCTCCAGCCACACTTCGTCGCCGCGCCGATACTCGCCAATGCTGGCAGTTATGCGAAGCCCCACCATTTGCCCGCCGATATTGGGCACCAGCATGATTTCCGGCTTGACCGGTGCGTGCGCGCCATCGGCACCCAAAATCGCGGCAACTGGCAATTCGGCTTGATCGGGCAATTGCACCAGCTCGCTGCTGTCCACGCCCAGCGCCGCTGCAATCCGGTTCAGCCAATCGAGTGATAATGTCCGCATTCCGGTTTCCAAACGCCCCACGGTTTGCGCGGTCGTCGGCGGAGTGCAGCGTTCGGCAACATCAAGCAGCGTCAGCCCCTTTGCACGGCGGACATCGCGTATTCTGCTAAGCATCAGAAAATTCCTTAGAACCAAATAGGTTTTTACTTTCCTACAATAATTACCAAATGGCAAGAGGCGATTCAAGATAACCCGCATTGAGGAACTTTCATGTCTCGCAAAAGTGTCGTTGCACCGAAATACACCGATCCTCGTCCGCTCGTCGAACGCAGCATAACCGAGCACGAACGAACCAAGCGGACCTTGCGAAGTGTGACGGTCAATGTGGCGGAGTCACCCTTGGCTTGGCTGCACGCAAGAAGCCTTGTTACGGATCGGCAATTGCTAGCCGGAGAAATGCTGCGCAGCGATTATGAGGCGGCTGCAATGGCGCCGCGCGTCACCATGAATTGGGACAATCTTTCGCTTAGCCGCAATTGCCGCAGCGCGCCTGCGATGATGGAGGGTAGCGAACGGATGCTGTCGGCAAAGGACCGTTTTGATAATGCAATGGCTGACTTAGGCCGGGATTTGGCCGATATTGCGTGGCGCGTGATTTGCGCTGGCGAAGGAGTGCCCTTGGCGGAACGCGCTCTGGCCTGGCCAGCGCGCTCGGGGAAACTGGTGCTGCGAATTGCGCTGGACCGGTTGGCGGAATATTACCGGTTGCCGGGTTAGGGGGATCACTGGAACAAAGAAGTTGTGCTTTTGCAATTTGTACACTACTGGAATATATTGATATTTTTAATGCATTAGGGTGTGACATGACTGATCAATCAACGAGAGCAACTAATTTTTCAGATAGTGGAAGCGTCGAACGCGTTGCGTACGATTTAATGAAAATGATTGACAAAATGGAAAGAGGACAAATAGCAAATTCGAGAAGCGGTATACTGGATTTGTACGCAGAATGCCTCGTTGCAACGCTCGGTAAGCGTACGACTAAATAATTTCTTCGGACTAAGGGAAAGTTGCCAACCTAACTTAACCCTCAACCGCCATCGCCAGTTCGAGCCAGCGTTCTTCGGCGGCGGCTTTTTCGGTGCGCGCGGTTTTGGCTTGATCCATCAACGCCGCGAAGCGTTCGGGATTGGCCGTGTACAGTTTCGGGTCCGCCATCTCGGCTTCGATTTTGGCGATGTCCGCGTCGATTTTCTCGATTCGATGGGGCAGCAAATCATAATCGCGCTGGTCCTTGTACGTCAATTTGACAGCGCGGGCAGGGAGAGCCTTTTGTTGAATATCTGTAGGTGAATCCACGATCAACTTGTCCGGATTTCTGCGGCTCTCGGCAAATTTCGGTTTGTCGCGTTTTGCTTCCCAATCGGCATAGCCGCCGACGATGATATCGACCTTGCCGCTACCCGTTAGGCCCAATGTCAGGTTGACGGTTCGGTCCAAAAAGTCGCGGTCATGGCTGACGATCAGGACGGTGCCGTCATAATCGGCGATGACCTCTTGCAACAGGTCGAGTGTTTCCAGGTCAAGGTCGTTGGTTGGTTCGTCGAGTACAAGTAAATTAGCCTCTCTGGCAAACTCACGTGCGAGCAATATCCTCGATTGTTCGCCGCCCGACAGCGTCCCGATCCGCGCTTCGATCAGGCTGGGGTCGAACAGGAATTCCTTCAAATAGCCCTGAACATGCTTGCGAACGCCGCGCACGTCGATCCAGTCGCTGCCATCGGCCAGCACGTCACGCACCCGCTTGTCAGGTGTGAGCAACTTGCGCTGTTGGTCGATGACGATGCCTGTCAGCGTCGGTGACAAAGTGATTTTGCCGCTGTCTGGTTTGGTCTCACCGGTCAGCATGCGGATTAGGGTCGTTTTTCCGGTGCCGTTTGCACCGACAATTCCGATCCGGTCGCCGCGTTGAATACGCAGCGTGAAATCCTTGATAATCTCGCGCTCGCCATAGCTTTTGCACACGGCGTCGGCGTTGATGACGGTTTTGGTTTTGCTATCGTCGCTGGATGCGGCCAGCTTTGCCGTGCCCTGCGGCCCCTCCATTGCGGCACGTGCAGCCCGCATTTCGTAAAGCTTGTTCAAGCGTCCCATGTTGCGTTTGCGCCGCGCGGTTACCCCGCGTTCTTTCCAGTGTTCCTCAATTTTAAGCTTTGCATCCATGCGCGCCGCATTGCGTGCATCTTCGGCATAAACCTGTTCGGTCCACGCTTCATATCCGCCAAAGCCGATTTCACTGCGGCGCAGCAACCCCCGGTCCATCCAATATGTCTGCCGCGTCAGCCGCGTTAAAAACGTGCGGTCATGGCTGATCACCATGAATGCGCCGCGATACCGGGTCAGCCAGTCTTCGAGCCATTCGATTGCATGCAGATCAAGGTGATTGGTTGGCTCGTCGAGCAGCAGCAGGTCCGGATCGCTGGCCAGTGCGCGGCAGATCGCAGCACGGCGGCGTTCTCCGCCGCTGGCGGTGGCAGCTTCGCGGGATAAATCGATGCCCAATTGGTCGGCAATCGCCTGCACCTCATATTCGGCGAGCGTATTGTCACCATGCAATGCAAAATCGAGCAATGTCTTATGCGCGGCGACATCGGGGTCTTGATCGAGCATCACGATGTTGGTGCCGGGTTGGACCGTGCGCTTGCCCTTGTCCGCCTCGATCATGCCGGCAACCAGCTTCATCAACGTGGTTTTGCCTGCACCATTGCGGCCGATCAGCGCCAACCGGTCACGCGGCCCGATGTTGATATCCAAATCCTGAAACAGCCAGCCGCCGCCCTGTTGCAGGCCAAGTTTTTCATACGAAAGGATTGGGGGAGATGCCATAAGGGTTGCCCGATAGGGGGCGCAGGCTATGAAAGCAACTGCCCGTCAATGAAAAGGAGCATGCCGAATGCGTACAATATATCTCAACGGCCAATATCTGCCTGAAACCGAAGCCAAGGTTTCGGTGTTCGACCGCGGGTTCCTGTTTGCCGATAGCGTGTACGAAGTGGTGTCGGTGATGGATGGAAAACTGGTTGATTTCGGCGGACACATGACGCGGCTTGGCCATTCGCTGGGGCAATTGAGCATAATGGGCGCGCCGGGATATGATGACTGGCTGGCGATCTGCCGCGAGTTGGTGGCGCGCAATACTCTGAACGAAGGCATGGTCTATTGGCAGGTTACGCGCGGCGACCCCGGCGACCGCAGCTTTTTCTGGCCAACAGAGGGCACACCGCCGACGGTGCTGGCGTTTACGCAGGCCTTGGCATTGGCAGATAATCCTGCCGCAGAAACCGGGATCAAAGTGGCGACCTTGCCCGATTTGCGTTGGGGCAGGGCGGATATAAAAACCACGCAGCTGCTATATGCGTCGATGATGAAGATGGAGGCAAAGGCTTTCGGTGCGGATGACGCATGGCTGACCCGGGATGGATTTGTGACCGAGGGGACTTCGCAAAATGCACATATCATCACCAAAGACGGCGTATTGGTAACCCACCAGTTGGACCGGCGGATATTGCACGGCATCACCCGCGCCGCGATGATGCAGATGACCGACGGACTGGTCGAACGTGTCGAAGAACGGCCGTTTACGGTGCTGGAGGCGCAAAACGCGGCGGAAGCTTATGTTACGGCGGCAACGGCTTTGGTGCTGCCGGTTACGCAGATTGACGGTGTGGTGATTGGCGACGGCCTCATCGGTCCGGTGACCGCCATGCTGCGAAAGGCGTATATCGCATGGGCGCGTCAAAGTGCGATTTAGGCGCGGCACGGACCGAGCCGAACTTTCTTTAGCCTGTATGGCCCATTCAGATTGCGTTCAACGCGGCAAGGTTAGATGCAAACCATGATGATGAAACAAACTGCTCTTATGATTGCCGCATTTGCTGTGTTAGCGGCTGCCCAGCCCGCAGAAGCGCGGCGCGGCGATGATCAGGGCGTGTTGCGATCGGATGTCCAGCAAGGCAAGGTTAAAACTTCGCGTGAGATAGAAAGCCGGGTGTTACCCCGGATGCGAGGAATGCAATATTTGGGGCCTGAATATGACGCCGTGGCGCAGGTTTACCGGTTGAAATTTATTGATAAAGACCGCGTAATTTTCGTCGATGTCGATGCTCGCACCGGCAATCTGTTGCGACAAAGATAATCCGTTTGTACACAAGAAAAGTTGGTGTTTTCCTGAACGCAGCTTATCTGCTATCTGGCAAATTCAGAAAGATAATCCGTAAAAAGGGGAAAACATGCGCGTATTGATCGTTGAAGACGAACCGACGCTGGGCCAGCAACTCAAATCCACCCTCGAAGGAGCTGGATACGCTATCGACCTTTCGGTTGATGGCGAAGATGGTCATTTCATGGGTCTTAATGAAAATTATGACGCAGTGGTATTGGATCTTGGCTTACCCGCAATGGACGGCCTGACGGTGCTCGACAAATGGCGCAAGGAAGGCCGTAAGTTTCCGGTGCTGGTGTTAACTGCGCGCGATAGCTGGTCGGATAAGGTCGCTGGCCTTGATGCCGGTGCCGATGATTATTTGGCCAAGCCGTTTCAATCCGAAGAACTGATTGCGCGGCTGCGCGCCCTTATTCGCCGGGCATCGGGCAATGCAAGTTCGGAACTGACCGCTGGCGAAGTGCGGCTCGACACGCGCTCGGGCCGGGTTACCCTTGCTGGCGGACCAGTGAAACTGACGGCGCAGGAATATAAGCTCTTGTCTTATTTGATGCATCACAAAGGCAAAGTGGTATCACGCACCGAATTGATCGAACATATTTACGATCAGGATTTTGACCGCGATTCCAATACGATCGAAGTTTTTGTGACGCGTATCCGCAAGAAACTCGGCCAAGATGTCATTTCGACGATTCGCGGCCTTGGCTACAGCCTTGAGGAACCCATAAGCTGAACCAGCAGTCCGCCATAGAATCGCCGATAACGGTGGCCGGCGGGCGGGCAGCACTGGCAAAGTCGCTGGCCAAAGGCACGGGATCACTCAGCCGCCGGATGATCGGTATCGCGGCGTTGTGGATTACGATGTTGTTGATCGGCGGCGGTATTGCGCTTGATCGTGTACTGTCCAATTCGGTTTCAACCAATTTTGACAATCAGCTGGAATATGTCCTGACGGCGATGATCGCATCGGCGGAAATCGGTCCCGACGGTGAAGTTCGGATGAACCGGCCACTAGGAGATCAACGCTTTTTGGAGCCCAAAAGCGGGCTTTATTGGCAAATTAGCGGCAAAGACGCGCTCCCCTTCCCTTCCCGTTCGCTGTGGGATAGAGAGATGCTGCCCGGTAAAGAGCATCCCGACGCGACCGTGCATTTTCGCGACAGCAACGAATTTGAAGGCGAGCAGCTGCGGATTGCAGAACGCTCGATAATTTTGCCGGATTCCGATATCCGTTGGAATTTCATGGTGGCGCAAGACCGCGAAAGCCTGGATGCCCAAATTCGCGAACTGCGCGAGGTGCTTATTTCCAGCTTTTTGCTATTGGCGTTGGGCTTGATCATATTGGCGGCGTTGCAGACCTTTTATGGATTGTGGCCGCTGCGC
Source organism: Sphingomonadales bacterium (assembly GCA_043750535.1). Taxonomy (GTDB): domain Bacteria; phylum Pseudomonadota; class Alphaproteobacteria; order Sphingomonadales; family Sphingomonadaceae; genus Sphingorhabdus_B. Next base: position 12,699 of record JAYVBJ010000001.1, read on the forward strand.
GCCGTGCGCCGGTCAATTTCAGAAATGCGCAGCGGAAAACAAACGCGCGTCGCCACTGCATTGCCCGATGAGGTGATGCCGATGGTAACGGAGCTTAATGACTTGCTCGACCACAATGAAAAACAAGCAGAAGAAGCGCGGCGTCATGCTGGTAATTTGGCCCACGCGCTAAAGACACCGCTAACCGTGATCATGAACAGCGCAACCGCAAAAGCGACTGACCTCGACACCACCGTGATCAGGGAGGCCACGACGATGCGGCGTCAGGTCGATCATCATCTGGCAAGGGCGCGCGCGGTCGGACGGCGCGGTCATGCCCATAGCCGCGCAAATGTATGGGATTCGCTCGAATCCGTCGAACGTGCCGTTGGCCGGTTATACTCCCATATTCGTTTGGACATGACCGGTGATCAGGATGCTGCCGCACGTGTGGAACGGCAGGATCTTGATGAAATGCTGGGTAACCTGATCGAGAACGCGGCCAAATACGGCGGCGGTAGCGTCTTTGTGACGGTTGAGGATGTGGGGCAGTTTATCGAGATATTGGTCGAAGACGACGGCAATGGTATCCCGGAAAATGAACGTGTGCGGATATTCGATCGCGGCGCAAGGCTCGACACCGGAAAACCTGGTACCGGACTTGGCCTAGCCATCGTGCGCGATGTGGCCGAGATTTATGACGGCACAGTCAGCCTTGAAGAAAGTGAGGATTTGGGCGGGTTAATGGTCCGATTGGCGTTGCCCAAGGCCCATTAAACGGCCCCGAATACGCCCATCGGTCAGTCTTGATCGGCGCGAATTTGTTGATGATGGCGGATCACTTCATCGATGATGAAGCGCAGGAACTTCTCGGTAAAATCGGGGTCCAGCTTGGCATCGCGGGCAAGTTGGCGTAGCCGGGCAATCTGTTTTTCTTCGCGCATCGGGTCTGCAGGCGGCAGGCTGGCGGTCGCTTTATATTCGCCCACGGCCTGCGTCACTTTGAACCGCTCCGCCAGCATGAAGACCAGCGCAGCATCGATGTTGTCGATACTGTCGCGATAACCGGCAAGTTTGTCATCGTCTTCCATGGCAATCGCTTTGCCGAACTTACCTTTAACAGACAAGCCATTTTGCAACTTTTGCACTTGCCAGCACAGGGCGTCGTTGCCACAGCATACGGCTATGACTGCTTCTATTCACCAGATTAAGGGCCAATTGAGCCCATCGCTCGATCCGATGTTGGTTTTGGTTGCGAATGACATGAACCGCGTGAACGCGGTGATTCTGGATCGCATGCAATCGCAGATCCCGCTGATCCCTGAACTTGCCGGTCATTTGATAGCGGGCGGCGGCAAACGGATGCGGCCGATGTTGACCCTGGCTTGCGCTCGGTTGCTCGATTATCCCGGTGACCGTCATCATAAGTTATCAGCAGCGGTGGAATTTATCCACACCGCCACATTATTGCACGATGATGTCGTCGATGGCAGCGATATGCGCCGCGGGAAAACGGCTGCAAACCTGATCTTTGGTAACCCTGCCGCCGTGTTGGTGGGCGATTTTCTGTTCAGCCGGTCTTTTGAACTGATGGTTGAAGATGGGTCGCTAAAAGTGCTTAAAATATTGTCGAACGCATCGGCGGTGATTGCAGAAGGTGAGGTTAATCAGCTAACGGCACAGCGCCAGATCTCCACCAGCGAAGAAAAATACCTCGATATTATCGGAGCCAAAACGGCTGCGTTGTTTGCCGCCGCTTGCCGGATCGCAGCTGTGGTAGCAGAGCGCGAAGCCGAAGAATTACCGCTGGATAGCTATGGACGCAATCTGGGGATCGCATTTCAGCTGGTCGATGACGTGATGGATTATTCATCGGACGGTGCAACAATGGGTAAGGAAACGGGTGACGATTTCCGCGATGGCAAAATGACGTTGCCGGTCATTCTGGCTTACAGCCGGGGGACTGCCGATGAACAGGCATTTTGGCGTGAAGCGATGTTGGGCAATAAGATCGGTGATGCTGATTTGGCGCGTGCAACCGCGTTGCTGATCGCGCACAAAGCCATTGATGACACCGTTGAACGGGCGCGGCATTATGGCCAGCGGGCGATCGATGCCATCGGCCATTTCCCCGCGAGCGATGCCAAGTCCGCGCTGATCGAAGCTGTGCAATTCGCCGTTTCGCGGGCGTATTAGGCAGCCGCAATGCGTTATCCTGTTGAAGCAGTTCTGCAAGACCTGCTCGCTGGAATGGCCGCCAATCCCAACGCTGTTCTAATTGCGCCGCCCGGTGCCGGTAAAACGACGATGGTGGCCCCGGCTCTGTTGGATCAAATCTGGTGCACAGGTCAGGTTTGGCTTTTGAGCCCCAGGCGGATTGCCGCACGAATGGCGGCGGAGCGGATCGCCGAGATGGCAGGGGAGCGATTGGGCGAGCGTATCGGTTACGCGACCCGCATGGACAGCAAGCGGTCGGACAATACGCGGTTGCTGGTGGTTACCGAGGGCATTTTCCGCAACCACATCATCGCTGACCCGGAATTGAGGGACGTTTCTGCGATACTGTTCGACGAGGTCCATGAACGCAGCCTCGATAGTGATTTTGGATTGGCGCTGGCGTTGGATGCACAGGCGGCGTTCCGGCCTGATTTACGGTTGCTGGCGATGTCGGCGACGCTCGACGGTGATCGGTTTTCCGCGCTGATGAACGGCGCGCCGGTTTTTCAAAGCGAAGGCAAAAACTGGCCGCTGGAAACCCGCTATGTCGGACGGCGGCCTGAACTGACAATCGAACATGATGTCATCGCTGCCGTGCGGTTGGCGCTGGATGAAAAAGACGGCTACATATTGGCGTTCCTGCCGGGTGCCCGGGAAATTGAGCGTGCAGCCGAATTGCTCGCCGCAATCGGTCCAAAGTTTGCGGTCCATGCGCTGTACGGCAGCCTTGATCCCGCCGTTCAACGTGCGGCACTGCGTCCTGATCCGGACGGTCGGCGCAAGATCATATTGGCCACCAACATTGCCGAAACCAGCCTGACCATCGACGGTGTCCGCATCGTTATCGACAGCGGGCTGGCGCGCCGTGCGCGGTTTGACAAGGCGGCAGGTGTCACGCGGCTGGTAACCGAACGAGCCAGCCTGTCTGCCGCCACGCAGCGTGCCGGACGCGCGGCGCGTCAGGGACCAGGCATCGTCTATCGGTTATGGGAGAAAGCAGGGAATGGAGGCCTGCCGCCGTTTGACCCGCCAGAAATACTCGAAAGCGACCTTACCCGGCTGCTGCTGGATTGCGCGTCTTGGGGGGAGGCCGATGCGGCAAGGCTGCGTTGGCTGGATGCGCCGCCAATCGCATCCCTAAACGAAGCGCGAAAGGCATTGCGGCAACTGGAGGCGATTGACGACGCTGGCCGGATCACCGCGCATGGTGGCGCGTTGGCCAAGCTACCGATGCCGCCGCATCTTGCCCATATGCTTTTGACGGCGGCGAAAATTGGCCAAGCCGAAAAAGCAGCCGTATTGGCGATGATTATTCAGGAACGCGGGCTTGGCGGCAGCGGCGATGATCTTGAACTGCGGATGGAACGGTTTGCCCGTGAACGCAGCGGCACGTCTGCTGCGGCACACAAATATGCCGACCGGTTAGCGGCAATGGCTGAAAATCTGGCGGCTAAAGGCGATATGCGTGAGCTATCGATTGGCGCTTTGGTGGCCATCGCATTCCCCGACCGCGTGGCCAAGCGCCGCGACGCTAAGGGTGAAAACTGGTTAAGCGCGATGGGGCGCGGGCTGCGTTTGGATGCGGCCTCGGCGCTGGCCAATGCGAACTGGATAGCCGTCGCGGAACTGCAAGGCAGCGCCGCGGGCGCACGTATCATCTCTGCTGCTGCGTTGAGTGATGCGGAGCTTGAAGATGTATTCGGCGCAAAAATAGCGACGGCGCAGGACCTATTCTACGATCAGGCCGACGACCGGGTCATCGCCAAGACCAAACGAAAACTGGGCGCAATCACAATATCCCAGGGCAATAGCCAAAGCAGTGATGCCGCCGCCATCACTGCGGCGCTTGTAGCCGCAGTCGGACAGTTGGGGCTTGATCGTTTGCCATGGAACGATGCGGCGATAAGCCTGCGTCAACGTGCGGCCTTTGCGGGTGAAGAGGCGCTATCGGACGCGGCGCTGTTGGCGGCAATTGGCGATTGGTTACCTGCCGCGATTACCGGCAAGAACCGGTTGCGCGATATTTCCGCTGCTTCGTTATTTGCGGCATTGGAGGGGCGTTTGGATTGGGATGCGCGGCGGCGGATTGATCAGATTGCACCGCCGCGTTTCCAAAGCCCCGCTGGCACGTCGCATGCTATCGACTATCTAGCGGCGGCGGGACCAACGGTTGAGTTGCGCGTACAGGCATTGTTTGGACTGGACACACATCCTGCGGTTGGCGCGCAGAGGGTGGCTTTGGTGCTCTGCCTGACATCGCCAGCGGGCAGGCCCATTCAGACCACACGCGACCTGCCTGCGTTTTGGCGCGGCAGTTGGGCCGACGTCGCAAAGGAAATGCGTGGCCGCTATCCAAAACACAATTGGCCAGCCGCGCCGTGGGATGCCAGTGCCAATTTGAAAACAAAAAAGGCGCAGGCGCGAGGCGCTTGACGAATCTTGCCTGTTTAAGGCAATGCGGCGCATTCGACTTAACAAGGTGATCAAAAATGGCAGCGCGCATTTATCAACGTAGCAAAAATGCAATGCAATCTGGCAAAGCGCATACCGACCAATGGGTTCTGGAATTCGTCCCTGCCGAAGCGCGCAACGCCGATCCGCTCATGGGTTGGGCCGGTTCAGGCGACACGCAGGTTCAGGTTGAACTCAAGTTCGCCAATGCTGATTTGGCAAAGAACTATGCCGACAAAAACGGTATCGCATATACGTTGATCGAAACCCCGCCGAAGACATTGAAATTGCAGACGTATGCGGATAATTTCCGGTAGGCTATAGGCAGTGGGTTGAAGTTGGACTGTAGCAAAAACCGTTCGTACTGAGCTTGTCGAAGTACAGGTTGCTTGCCTCATCCACAGGCAAGCTCAGGACGAACGGAGAGGACGTTCTGATGCACGGCGATGGCCACCCAATCTAAATCCCAACCACCCCCGGCAACATCAACAACCGGACATCAATCGCCAAACCCTCGCTGCGTTTTTGCGCCAAAAAGCCGGGCAGGGCAGACAAGGCCACGCGGTGCACCGTGATGTTTTCCCCTTCAACGCCGCCGCCGCCTCCGACTTTTACCAGATCATGCGCGCGCACAAGCGTGAACGCCTCGCTGACCATGCCGGGCGAAGAGTAGAACTCGCCTAGATTTTCAAGCCGGTCTGCGCGGTATCCGGTTTCTTCTTCCAATTCGCGGCCTGCCGCTTCTAACGGGTCTTCCCCTTCGGTATCGTCACCGATCAGGCCCGCAGGCAGTTCGATGCACGCCCGGCCCAGCGGCACGCGAAATTGTTCGACCAACAAGACATGCGGGCCAGCGTCATCACCGGCGTCGTCTATCGCCAATATGACCGCAGCTCTTATCCCGCGGCTTCGTGCGACATATTCCCATTTCCCCCGCCGCTTGGCGGTGATGAAGCGGCCCTCCCACATTGTCTCGGCGGCTTGGTCTTGATCATGATGCTCTTGATCATGATGCTCGCCGGGTACGCAGGCGTTGTCGCCGCTCATATCTCGATCAACCGATCAGGCAGCTCATTCGGATTATCGCCGTTCTTCGGAAAATGCTCGGTCAAAACCGCACCAACCAAATTGACTGCCGCCGCCATGCCTTCGCCCGGTGCACCTGCGCGAACTTTCGCCAACAGCGCCAGCATTGCATCGCCCCAGATTTCGGGCGCGACCTTTGCCGCGATTGCTGCATCGGCGATGATTTCAGCACGGTGTTCACGCATCGAAAGGAATATCAATATGCCGGTACGCGCGGCCGTTCGGCTTTCCGCGCCGACCCTGAACAACAGCAAAGCGCGTTCCTGGACGCGCCGAATTTTCACCGGCTTGGGCGTCACTAACATCCGCAGCGGCGTCCACTTAAGCAGCAGGTAAACGCCAAGCCACTTCAGCGCCATGAAGATGAAGATCATTGCGGCATATTCGCCTGTGGTAAATTCATGACCCCATCCGCCCAACAACCGGTCAACGATGGCGAGATAGAAATCAGGGATTAATGCGACAACCGCGAGTGCCAGAAACGCAATTGCGCTCGCCCACAGCAGCGCAATATCGTGATAACTGTCCGATCTATCGGTGACGATAGTTACGATTTCGCCGTTCGTGCGTTCCTCCGCAGCCGCGACCGCTTCGGTGACCAACCGGTGATCGGCCTCGTTCATATGGCTGACTTTACGCAATGGCATTATCTGTTCCCCTTACCAGCCGCCCGAAGCGCCGCCGCCGCCAAAGCCGCCGCCACCGCCGCCAAAACCACCACCACCACCAAAGCCGCCGCCGCCAAAACCGCCGCCGCCGCCGCCGCCCCAATCACTGCCGCCCCAGATGATAACGGGCCCGCTATAACCGCTGCCGCGATGTTTGCGGCCGCCTTTTCGAAACGACGCCAAGAATGGAAGAATGAAGAAGAAAAAGATGAACAGCCAAAAAATTATCGCACCGATATCGCCGTCGCCACCCGAATTGCGGCTCGCTTTGGCCGCCTTTGCCGCAACCGCAGCAGCCTCTTCGGGGGGCAGTTGCAGGATACTGATAATACGATCTGCGCCAGCGTTAATCCCGCCAGAGAAGTTTCCGGCCTTGAACGCGGGCGTGATATCGTTGCGGATAATTTGCGAAGAAACGGCGTCGGTAAGCGTGGCTTCCAGTCCATAGCCAACCTCGACGCGGATTTTCCTGTCGTTGGGGGCAATGATGAGCAGCGCGCCATCGTTGCGGTCTTTTGCGCCGATGCCCCAGTTTCGGCCCAGTTGATAACCGTAGTCGGTAATGTCATAGCCTTGCAAATCTTTGATCGTCGCGACGACCAATTGCCGCTGCGTTCCGGTTTCGAGTGCCTCCAGCTTCGCCGTCAAAGCGGCTTCTTCGGCTGGATTAAGCAAATCTGCACCATCGACGACGCGCCCGGTCAGCTTTGGAAAATCCTGCGCACTGGCTTGCTGCGGCATCGACCCGAACAGCAATGTGCCGAACAGTAGAATCAGCGGCGCGAGAAATCTGTTCATGCAAGCCCTTCTTGGCAAATGCCGAGCGAAAAATACCATCGCTCTCAAGGTCGGGTTTGTTATCGGAAAAATCAAGGTAAAGCTGGCCCGCCCTCAAAAAAATACTCGTATTTCATTCGGGGCGGGACCCTAACGCTGGTAATTTTTTGGCAGCTCGTTCAATGGACGCGAGTTGAACTTTTAACAATAGCCCAACGAGAGCCAGCCTATGTCCGAAGAATTCTACCGCATGAAACGTCTGCCGCCCTATGTTATCGCAGAAGTGAACGCGATGCGGGCCGCGGCGCGGGCGGCGGGTGAAGACATCATTGACCTTGGCATGGGCAACCCCGACTTGCCGCCGCCGCAGCACGTCATCGACAAATTGTGTGAAGTTGCACAAAAACCGGACGCACATGGTTATTCGGCGTCAAAAGGCATACCGGGTCTGCGCAAGGCACAAGCGAATTATTATGGCCGCCGATTTGGTGTCGATCTCGATCCTGAAACTGAAGTAGTCGTTACCTTGGGTTCGAAAGAAGGATTGGCTAGTCTTGCCACCGCAATCACGGCACCGGGCGATTGTATCCTTGCGCCGAACCCGAGTTACCCGATCCACACTTTTGGTTTCATTATCGCCGGGGCAACAGTACGCAGTGTGCCGACCACGCCCGATGAGAAATATTTTGAGGCGTTAGAGCGCGCAATGGCGTTCACCGTTCCGCGCCCGACGTTGCTGGTGGTAAACTATCCATCGAACCCGACCGCAGAGACCGTCGATTTGGCGTTTTATGAACGGCTGGTGGCGTGGGCGCGGCAGAACAAGGTTTGGATATTGTCCGATCTTGCGTATTCCGAGCTGTATTTTGACGGCAAGCCAACGCCGTCGATCTTGCAAGCCAAGGGCGCAAAGGATGTGGCGATTGAATTTACCTCGCTGTCGAAAACATATTCGATGGCGGGTTGGCGGGTTGGCTTTGCCGTCGGCAACAAGACGCTGATTGAGGCATTGAGCCGGGTCAAAAGCTATATTGATTATGGCAGTTTTACACCGATCCAAGCGGCGGCCTGTGCGGCGTTAAATGGCCCGCAAGACATTGTCGAAACGAACCGGCAACTCTATCATAAACGCCGTGATGTGCTGGTGGATAGCTTTGGCCGGGCAGGGTGGGATATCCCTGCGCCGCGTGCGTCGATGTTTGCGTGGGCACCGCTGCCGCCGGCGCTGATGCACATGGGCAGCCTTGAATTTTCCAAGCAATTGTTGACGCAGGCCAAAGTGGCGGTCGCGCCCGGCGTTGGTTACGGCGAAGAAGGCGAAGGTTTCGTTCGCATCGCAATGGTTGAAAACGAACAGCGCCTGCGGCAAGCGGCGCGCAATGTGAAAAAGTATCTACAGTCGATGGGCGTCAATACACCGGGCCAGAATGAAGTGATTTAGGGGGCGCTCTGTACCGATTTAATCTCATCCCGCATTGGCCCTTGCAATGTAGGATTTGTTCTGGGAACACAGGGCGTGGCCGCTATTTCAGGGCTGGTTCTTTGACATTGATGGCGGTCAAATCGGCGAAGGCAGTATCCTACAAAAAATCACGATGTAGGAAATAATCGAACCTCAACCTTTCGCAAAATGTCAAAATAGGTGTCAATTTTGTCAACTAGGTGTCAACTTGGACGTTTCGGGCCTTGGGCCATGTTGGATTAAATTTGCGTCAATGTGCGCAGCACACCGGATGTAACGGCCCCGCGCAATGCCTCTTGCAAGCGTCCTTACATTCATTCAGTAACCCCCTATGCCAATATCCGATTTTGCTTTCCGCCACCAATTCCGCGTTCGTTGGTCTGAAACCGATGCACAAGGGGTCGTGTTTAATGCGCGCTATCTAGATTACGCCGATATCGCGATCACCGAATATTGGCGCGCAAGCCGGTGGCGCGAAAAGTTTCCTGATGAGCCGTTTGAATTTCATGTCAGAAAGGCGACGGTCTTGTTTGAACTCCCGATCATGCCTGATGAAATGATCGAAGTCATGGCGCGCACGGTCGCGATCGGCCGAACCAGCATGACCCAGCTTGTCGAAATTCACGGCGTAAACGGCGAGGGCACCGATGATCTGCGCGCTTCAATCGAGCTGGTAAACGTTCACGTCGATTTGGCGGCGCACCGGCCGATGCCATTGCCCGATTGGATTGGTCAGATATTCACAGAATTTGATGCGGCGCGATAATAGGGGGCGTTGCCTTGGCATTAGAAACCATGACAGCTATCGTTGGTCCGATAAGCAGCCGATGGAGAGTTACGTCACATGATTGACCTTTATTATGCACCAACGCCCAATGGCTGGAAAATTTCAATCATGCTCGAAGAATGCGGGCTGGATTACAATGTTGTGATGGTCAACATTATGGCGGGTGAGCAATTTACGCCGGAATTCTTGGCGATCAGCCCCAATAACCGCATCCCCGCAATCGTCGATCACGCGCCAAGCGGAGGCGGCGCTCCGGTCAGCGTTTTTGAAACCGGAGCAATCCTTTTGTATCTGGCGGAAAAGACGAGGCGGTTCCTGCCCGGTGACTTGCGCGGTCGCACAAAAGTGACCGAATGGTTGATGTGGCAGATGGGCGGACTTGGGCCGATGTTGGGACAAAGCGGACATTTTAAACTCTATGCGCCAGAAAAAATCCCTTACGCAACCGCGCGGTATGAAAAAGAGGCGCTGCGGCTTTATGGCGTGCTGGACAAGCAATTGGCGGATAACGCGCATGTTGCAGGCGCGGATTACAGCATCGCGGACATGGCAATTTTTCCATGGGTTCGCACGTATAAACGGCAAGAAATCGCGCTTGAAACCTTTCCCAACGTGTACCGCTGGTATAAAGCGTTGAAGGAACGTCCGGGTATCCAGCGCGGATTGGACGTTGCCAAAGAAGCGATCAACCGCAATCCTCAAGACAGTGAAAACGGTCGGCGGATATTGTTCGGGATAGAGGATGAAAAATAATGGCGCGGGTTGAGTTTTTTTACGATCTTTCCAGTCCATGGACCTATCTGGCATTTACCAATCTAGGGCCGTTGTTAGAACGAACCGGTGAGCAAGTGGTATTGCGGCCGATATTGGTCGGTGGTGTTTTTAATGCAGTCAATCAATCTGTTTATGCGGCACGTGAGCAAACCGACAATCGAAAGTTGAAGCACAGCTGGCAAATATTGAAGGGCTGGGCAGAACTTGCCGGAGTGGAGATGAACTTTCCATCGCAATTCCACCCCGCGAAAAGCGTGAATGCTATGCGTATGGCTTGCAGCTTGGCCGATGACATGCGCGCTCTAACCCGCTTTACCAAAGCTGCATTTGAAAGCTATTTTGGGAGGGTGGAGAATTTGGATGATCCCGATGTGCTGGTGGCGGTTGCCGATAAAGCAGGGCTGGACGGCGCGGCAATGCATGCGGTGTCGCAAACCGATGCGGTTAAGGCCTTGTTGCGCGCCAATACCGAAGAAGTTATCGCACGCGGTGGATATGGATCGCCGACAATTTTTGTTGATCAAACGCTTATGTACTTTGGAAATGACCAACTGCCGCTTGTCGAGGCGGCTTTGAAGAGGAATAAGAAATGAACGATCGGGTAAGCATCACCATAGAAAACCACATCGCCGATGTCCGCCTGATCCGGGCAGATAAAATGAATGCCCTCGACCCGGCGATGTTTCAGGGAATTATCGCGGCCGGTAAGGAATTGGCCGTAACTGCCGGAATACGAGCGATTGTGTTATCCGGTGAAGGGCGCAGTTTTTGCGCTGGACTTGATATGGCAAGCATGGCCGCAACCGGTGGCGGCAATTCCAGCGGCGGCGGCGCGCGCGCATTGACGGACCGCACGCAGGGCAATGCAAATGACTTTCAAGGTGTGGCAATGCAGTGGCGCAAACTTTCAGTGCCCGTAATTGCCGCCGTACATGGCGTGTGTTTTGGCGGCGGTTTGCAGATAGCGAGCGGCGCGGACATTCGCGTTGTAGCCCCAGATGCAAGGATGGCGGTCATGGAAATGAAATGGGGCCTGATCCCCGATATGGGCGGCTATGCCTTGTGGCGCGGCTTGGTCCGCGATGATGTGCTGCGCGAATTGACATACACCAACCGCGAGTTTTCAGGCGAAGAAGCGCTGTCGCTTGGTTTTGCAACCTATGTCGACGCCGATCCATATGTCCGCGCGATGGCAATCGCCAAAGACATTGCGGGCAAGAATCCTGACGCAATCAAGTTGGCGAAAGATATGTTCAACCGGCTGCCCGATATGGATGAAGATGCGATCCTGATGGCCGAAAGCGTGGAGCAAATGAAGATCATCCGGCAACCCAATCAGGTTGAGGCGGTGATGGCACAGATGCAAAAACGGGCGGCGGTGTTTGCGGGATAGGGCAGCAACCCCGTCACCGCGCCATTATCGCGGCTTCATTCGCACTGTTTCCAGCCCGGCTATAAGCTCCGCGCGCAGCGACTTTGCCTGACCGTCGGTGCGGCAGGCGATGACGCTGTCGCAGGTCGCAATGCACGCGCCGTTCTGGAACATCGCCTGTTCGATGACCCAGCTTGAGTTGCCGATCCGGCCAATGCCCGAACACACCATTACTGGATCAGGATAACTGCCTTCGCCAAGATAGTTGATGGTGACATTGGCGACCATCGTGCGTTCGTTTCCAGGCCGGTCATTCCAAGGCCGGGCGTCGCGGTGCAGGCGAACGCGGCCATTTTCGAACAGAATGGCAAACGCCACATTGTTCAAATGCCGGTTCGGGTCCAAGTCTTGAAACCGGGTCTGCATCTCCAATTGCACCGGGTAAACATTGGGCGATAATCGCCATACTTCTGGCTTCGCCACTGACTTAAAGGCTCCGCCCGATCAGTTCTTTCATAATCTCGTTTGTACCGCCGAATATCTTCGTTACCCGCGCCCCGCGCCATTGTTTGGCAATCGGATATTCGTTCATATATCCCGCACCGCCATGCAGTTGCAAGCATTTGTCGACCAGCTCATTTTGCAAATCGGTATGCCACAGCTTCGCCGCCGATGCTTCTTCAGCGGTCAGTTCACCCTTTATATGACGCGCCAGTGCCCAGTCGAGATGTGCCCAACCGACCTGTAATTTGGTCTTGAGATCGGCCAGTACAAACCGTGTGTTTTGAAAGTCGAGCACTGATTTGCCAAACGCCTTGCGGTCGCGGCAAAAGGCAACGGTCTGATCAAAGGCCCGCTGCGCCGCAGCCTGTGATGATACCGCGATGCTGAGGCGCTCCTGCGGCAGCTCGCTCATCAGATAAATAAATCCCTTGCCCTCTTCGCCCAAGCAATTGGTGATCGGCACGCGGACATCTTCAAAGAAAAGCTCCGACGTATCGGCGGCGTCCAGTCCCACTTTGTCGAGGTTGCGCCCACGTTTGAAACCATCGCGGTCGGCCTCAACCAAGATGATCGAAACACCCTTCCACGCGGGTTGCACATCGGTGTCGGTTTTAACGCAAACCAATATCAGGTCGGCGGTTTGGCCATTAGTGATATAGGTTTTGCTACCATTGATGACATAATGATTGCCGTCCTTGCGTGCTGTGGTTTTTAGCGCCTGAAGGTCGCTGCCCGTGCCCGGTTCGGTCATCGCAATCGCCGTGACGATTTCGCCCGATACCATTTTGGGTAGCCATTCGGCCTTTTGTTCATCACTGCCGTATCGGATCAGGTAATTGGCGATAATGTCTGATTGCAAGGTGAAGCCAACGGCGACATCGGTACCGTAACCGAATTCTTCATCAATGACCGCGTTGTAACCAAAATCAAGGCCAAGGCCGCCAAACTCTTCGGGAACGGTAGGGCACAATAGTCCGAGTTCGCCCGCTTTCGGCCAGACTGATTTTGGCACGATGCCGTCCTCGTCCCACTTCGCACAGTTTGGTTCGATTTCCTTGGCGACAAACTGTCTGACAGTTTGCCGAAATGCTTCGTGATCGTCGTTATAAGCGGTGCGAGACAGGGCGTCGAGGGACATGGAATTACTCCGAAAAGTCAAATGTGATAAGGCACACTAAAGCGAGAGTGCGATGAGCGTCAATTGCTATTTAACTATACGATTAAACTGCGGCCTTGGTGAGCGGGTTCAATCCATCCGTGCGACGATATCATTGTTCAGCGTCCGGCTGGTCCAAAGATAGAATAGTCCGGCTATACCATAAATCGTGGTGATCAAGCGCAAAGCGGTTTGCAATCCATCCGCTGCGGCGGCCCGGCAAATGCCAAGCTGTGCGGCCCCGATGGACTTAAGCAAATCTGCGTCGGTGCCCTTACACGCGCTCAAAGACAGGTTGGCGTCGGCCAATTGGTTTCCAGCAAACACGTCGCTCATATATCCAGCGGCCAAAGGCCCTATGCCGTAACCAATCAGATTGACGATAAACAACATGATGGCAACGGCCGTTGCGCGTGACCGTGCATCGACTACGCCTTGGCTGATTGTATATTGGGCGCCCAGATAGCTATAATGCAAAAATGCGCCAACCAAAAGGAACATAGTTGCCGCCGCGGGATCGCTTGCAGAAAAACCCATCCAGTAAAACGGAACGGAAACAATCAACATGATCCCGGGAATCCAGGCCACTGAGGTCGAATATTTTTGGCTAATCCGTTCAGTAAGAAAGCCTGCAAAAAACGCACCAGCAGTTGCCGCTAATCCGAGTGGCACCGAAACATTTATTGCGACATCGGCAACCGACATGCCGTGAACGCGTTGAAAGAAGGGTGCCTGAAAATTGCTGACCGCATAGCCGACAAACGCCGTCATGGTGGCAGCGATAACATTGAGCCAGAATGACTTTTTACTTGCCAATAATGAGAGCGTTTCGCCAATGCCGCGCTTTTCCAATGCCGGTGTGCCAACTGGATCAGAATAGCCGCGTGGGGGTTCTTTGATTGTCACGTAGACAATTATGCCAATGAAAACCCCTGGAATTCCCAGTATTAAAAAAGCCTCACGCCAAGAAAAAGCTTCGGCAATCGGGCCGCCAAACAAATTTGCCAGCACGCCGCCAATCGTTATCCCCATCGCGTATGTCGCCAAAGCGCGTGCCCGGCCTCGCGGCGGGAAATAGTCTGCGAGAATTGAATTGGCCGGCGGGGTTAAGCCCGCTTCGCCGATTCCGACGCCGACGCGAAAGATCAACAGTGCGAAAAAGCTCCCCGCTACACCGCACAATGCCGTCATTGCGGACCACAATATTATACTCGCGGCAATGATTTTTACGCGATTGGCATGCTCTGCCAACCGGGCGATCGGAATACCGACGATCGTATACATCAGTGCAAATCCGAAGCCGGAAAGCAGCCCAAATTGCCAATCTTGCAGCTTGAACTCATCAATAATGGGCTGCGCAACGACACCGATCAAAATGCGATCAATAAAGTTCAGCGTGTAAACCATCGTCAATGCAATAAGCACGTAGTTGCGATAGGATGCAGTGCCAAATGCTTGGCCAGTTGACAGCGATTGATTTGCTTGCGGCGCGTTCATACCCTCTCCCGATATCACACTATTTTGCCATTGATGGCGGGTTAGATGCCATCTGTCCAGCGTTACCAAATCGGCCAAAATGGCAATTTAACTCAATTTTCAAAATTTATGTCGGGTTTCACTTGAATTACGCAGCGTTTCCCACGATATTCTCAGCACGCGGATATTTATCCGCACGTAACAGGAGAATGAACATGTCTGATTGGCTCAATCCGCAGCAACGTCAAGCGGAAGCAACGGCGGCAGCGCAGGCTGGCGGCGGTGTAGCAGTGGCGGTGGACGCTGGTCTGCGCGCGCATATGTTGAAAGTTTACAACTACATGACGTCGGCAGTATTGCTGACCGGTGTGGTTGCTATGTTGTTTGCCCGTACAGAGTTTGCCCAAAATTTGATGGTGAACCCCAGCATCCTTAGCTGGGTGATCATATTCGCACCGCTGATTGCGGTGATGGCGATGAGCTTTGGCCTTAACCGGATGTCGACATCAACATTGCAGCTCGTTTTCTGGGGCTTTGCGGTATTGATGGGGCTATCAATGGCGCGGATATTCATGATCTTTAGCGGCGAGTCGATTGCCCAGACCTTTTTTGCAACAGCCGCAGCGTTTGCTGGCCTTAGCCTTTGGGGTTACACAACCAAGAAGGATCTGAGCGGCTGGGGCAGCTTCCTGATCATGGGCGTGGTCGGTTTGTTCGTGGCTTCGATCATCAACATTTTCTTGGCTTCTGCCACGATGGGCTGGGTCATTAGCTCGCTTGGCGTATTGATCTTTGCGGGCTTGACGGCATACGATACCCAGAAGATCAAGAGCATCTACTTCGAAGTGCAAGGTTCCGATATGCTCGGTAAAGCAGCGATTATGGGCGCGCTTAACCTGTATCTGGATTTTGTGAATATGTTTCAATTCTTGCTTAGCTTTATGGGCAGCCGCGATTAAGCGAAAGTTCAGCAATCTGGCAGTAGATTGGGCTCGGCAGGAAACTGCCGGGCCTTTTTCTTTGTGACTTGGTCGATGGCGTCTTTATTTTTGAAAAGATTTCGTGTTCAAGCGGCTTAACAAAGATAATGGGAGTTTGAGTAGTCATGGGTGCACGCCAGAAATTGATCGGTATCGTTTTTGCTTTCAGTGGCCTTGCCGCTTGCACCACTAAACCTGCGCCCATTCCCCCGCCGCCGCGCGTTGTCATTGCTCCGGTTCCGCCCGCTCGTCCGCTGCCACCTGCTGGTGCGGCAACGACGATGATGGTGCCGAGCGTTGGCCTTGACGGAGTAAGGCAAACACCGAACCGCGGCATTTCGCGGGATGAATCAATCTGGCATCTGCGGTCGGCGATTAATGTCGCGGCGCTAAATTGTCAGGGGCCGGTTTGGAATAAGATTGCAGACAACTATAATAGCTACATCAAGCTGCACAAAACCCGGCTAACCAGCGCGAGCAGGACAGTCGATGGCGAGTATAAGGTGCGCTACCCCGGCCAAAATGGCCTGCGGGTTAGAGATACCAAAATGACGGATCTCTATAATTACTTTTCACTGCCCACGGTGAAACGGGAATATTGCGACGCTGCGCTGGCCAAAAGCCAAGAGTTATTGACGATACCATCCGCCACTTTGCCAGAATACAGCATCGGCGCGTTGGGCGATATCGACGGGATATTTATCCGCTTCTTCAATGCGTATGCGCAATATCAGCGTGACCTTGCCGATTGGAACCAGAAATATGCGCCGCCGCCTGCGTTGGTTTCTGATCCGGTAAAGCCGCCTGTTCCCGCCGCGCCCAAAACGTGATCACGCCATCTGGATATAGTCGCGCATAGCCTCTGCTTCGGCTTCGATCTTTTCGATCCGATGCTTAACCAAATCGCCAATGGACACGAACCCGGTAAGCTTGCCATTTTCAGAAACCGGCAGATGCCTGATCCGGCGTTTTGTCATTAACGACAGCGCGGACAATATCGCGGTGTCCGGCGTCACCGTGATTGCCGGGGTGGTCATCACTTCACCGACCAATTTGTCCAGCATCGCCGCGCCGTGTTTGGCGAGTCCATAGATCACGTCACGTTCGGAAAAAATGCCAATTACGTGTCCGCTATCCATTACCGGCAATGCGCCAATTCGCTTTTCGGCGAGCATTGCTGCGGCTTGCGCGACGGTATCTTTCGGGCTTGCGGTATGCACCTGTCCTGCGTGGGCATTGACGATAACCGAGATTGTCATTTCTTTCCTCCTATTCAGCTTGCAACCATGATGGCAGCATAGCATAATGCGGCATAGGATAAAATGTGACACAGCCCTCCCGACTTGATGACCCTGAATATGCGAAATTTGCTTGGCGCCGTTACTGGTGGCTGATGCGCTGGATGGCGTCGGTTACGGTGACATTGACGATACTGGTGCTCGGCAGCTTTTATCTGAAATATGGTATGATTTCGGTCCACCTATACATCGCAACAGCGGGTGCAATTATCGCCGCTATCATGCTGACGGCGGGCTTAATGGGGCTGGTATTCTTATCGAGCGGATCAGGGCACGATAGTGTCATCGAGGATCCATTTGAAGGCGAAGCGGACAAGTGAACGGCGGGAAGGACCGAACCATGCAATCCGCAGAGCGGAAAATTTGGTTTAAATTTACCTACATGGCCCAACGCCCGAAACGCCCAAGTTGACACCTAGTTGACAAAATTGACACCTATTTTGACATTTTGCGAAAGGTTGAGGTTCGATTATTTCCTACATCGTGGTTTTTTGTAGGATACTGCCTTCGCCGATTTGACCGCCAACAATGTCAAAGAGCGTGCCCCGAACAAGCGGCTAAGCGTTACGTTCCCAGAACAAATCCTACATTACAAGCGCTAATGCGGAACGGCATTTGGACGGCCCGCCTTATGGAACCGCCTTAAGCTCCGCGTCTGGCAGATTGACATTCATAATGCGGGCGAGTGTCGGCGCGACGGAACGAATGTCGATCTCACCCAAATTACGTGCGCGCGGGACCGATTTCCCCATCATCATGAAACTCGATCGCATTTCGGGTGCCGCAGGAAAATAGCCGTGCGTGCCTTTGGTTTTGGACGGTGCAATCATGGGTGCCGCCGCACCCTTGAAACCGGCGGCAAACGCGCCGTTGCCGAAATTGACATAGAAGGACGCTTGCGGATTTCCGCCCATTTTCGCTATGCCGCCGCGGTCAACGACGCTCGCGATTTTAGCCGCTGGATTACTCGACAACTCATCAAGCAATACCCTTACTTTATCCTCAAGCGCCTTGTCGTCCGGCCGGGCGAGTACAATTGCCGCCGAACCACCCGAAGGCCACGGCATGGCCTCCCATGCCTTGACCTTGCCATCTGCATCCAACGTGATCAGTCCGGCATCGATGAACGGGCGGAACAAATTGATCTCGGTATCGGTCGCGACAAAACCATGGTCGCTGGCCACAGCAATCACGGCACCGGGATGCGCGCTTTGCTCTGCCGCGATCAGTTCACCAACCAACGCATCAATTTTCTGCAAAACAATATGTGCTTCCTTTGAACCTGGGCCAAATATATGCTGTTCGTGATCAAACGCCGTCAAATAGACCGTTATGAAGTCCGGTTTCTTTGCGCCGATCAATCCGGCCGCAAACTTGGCACGGTTCGCGTCGGCTTCGATGCTCTCGTCGATCCCGGCGGCATAAGGGCCGTGATGGCCTTCCAATTCATCAACCAGTCCCGGCGTAGCAAGCGCCTTTATCAGCTTGGCATCGTCGGCATGCCCGGTGCGCCATAGTTGCGGTAGATTCCACGTCACTGTTTTGGCATCGACGCTGACCGGCCAGTGGACATTGGCGGTGGTCATGCCCGCCTTATGGGCCGCATCCCACAATGTCGGTACTTTGACATCTGCGGCATACCAGAACCAACCGGATTGGTTGATCTGCATCGGATCGAAACTATTGTTGCCGACAATACCATGCCGCGCGGGCGCCACACCCGTCATCAATGTGGCATGACTTGGATAAGTCACCGTCGGTAGCACACCGATGACGCCGCTGGCATAGCTGCCCTCGGTCACGAAGCGGCGCAGATTGGGAATATCTATCCCGCGCTGTTCAGCCTCGATCACATCGCCGGGCCGAAGACCGTCAATCGAAATGAGCATAACTGGTTCAGCATATGTGGCAACCGGCACCGCCCCCAGTAAAAGGACGATGCCGGATAATATAGCCTTGTGCATTAAAAGCCGCCTTTAAGAGTGACAAAAAATTGTTGCGGTGAACCCGCCAGCAAGGTTTGGTTGTCGCCGCGATTACCGAATCCGTTTGATCCGATGGTAGCGACGTATTTCTTGTCCAACAGGTTGGTCGCATTAAGCTGGATTTCGACCGGGCTGCGTCCGCCGATATCGAATTTATAGCCCAATGTAGCGTCCACCAACGCACGCGCCGGAACAGATTGGTCATTCTCATAGGTGAAGAAACGTTTCGACATATAGTTCACACCGACACGGCCAAAGAAGCTATCATTATCATAAGATAATTCACCACGTAACAGATGCTTGGGGGAATCGACAACGGTTTTGCCTTTGGTAGCTGCCAACCTTACATTTACGGCATTGAAAACGTCGTCACGATATGTCGTGTCGTTATAGCTGTATGAAGCAAAGAGTTTTAATCCGTCACCGATCTTTAAGTCGCCTGCTGCTTCAAAACCGATTGCCCTAACGTCGCCGACATTCTGCAGTACCGCTGGATTGCCGACGATTCCGGCTCCCGTGGTGATACCAAGCAGCCGGTTGCGAAAGTTTACATAATAGACGCCGAGAACACCATTGAAACCGCTATCGTTGAAACGTGCACCCAGTTCGTAAGTATCCGATTCCTCTGGTTTCAATGTGCCCTTGATCGCATCAAATCCGGTTTGCGTGGTTGAATAAGGCCCTGAAGTGGTCGACGATGTAAAAGCACGTGTCACTTGCGTAAAGCCGCCAAAAGCTTCCACATTGGCACCGAACTTGTGCGCTATGCCAGCATGCGGCTGGAACCAGTCTTCCGATTTGATCTTGCCGACAGCACGTCCACCCGCGATGATTGGTGTCGCCTCGTTTTTAACCTGGAAACCCTTCCACCCCAGGTTGATCGTGGTGTCACCCAGGCTGATGACATCCTGCACATAATATTGCAGCGTCTTGGTGTTGAAATCGATGTCCCACTGGCTGAAGAACGGGTTGCGTTGAAATTTCAGATGATTACGGCCTGGCACACTGCGACTGGTGTAGGCGTAAAACCGCCGTGCTTGGTTGAAATCATTATTTTCGTACCAACCGCCAACGGTGATGTTGTTGCTGCCCAGATCGGCATTCAGGCTGGCAAATACACCACTGCGTTTTAGATCATATTCGGTGGTGCGAATGGACAAAGGCAAACCGTTTGGACTGGCCACATAAGGCGTTCCCCATGTACCCTGACCATCATTTTCATGATAATAGCCTTTGACTTTGAATGTCAGTTTTTCACCAAATGGCGCAGTCAGACCCAGTCCGGCGAGTGTATCTTTACGCAGTCCGGACGCATCATAATAGGCGTCATCGACCGTAGTGATATTGCCAGGGAACACGGAACCCGCCGCTGGATTGGACGGAGCAAGACCCGTTTGATCTGATAAGCCGTCGCCGCCAGGTAAGCCGGTCGTATTGTTGAATTGGTCGATATTGTTAGCGATATCAGCGACCCGCACGGCAAGGGCGTAGTCCGGAAAAAAATTGTCCCAGTTCAGGCCCAGCCGATTTATCATGCCGAGCGAAAGATCCTGATAATCCTGTTCAGAGCGATCTGAATAGCTGATGTAACCGTCAATTTCTGCAGCTCCCAACGGGATGATTCCCTTGGCGTTCACCATCCAATTGCGCTGCTCGCCGCTACCTTTCCATTTGTCGGCGGTATGGTAAGTGCCCGACACGAAACCGCGCGGTCCGTCCGACGTTCCAAAGCTGACGCGGCCAAACCCGCGAATTGTGTTTTCAGAACCATAAGTGATGTTTGCGTCGGCGCCGAATTCTTCTGTGGGATTAAGTGAAAAGAATTCTAACGTGCCGCCCAGATTGTTGGTCGATTGTGTCCCGATCGAACCTGCCCCCTGCGAAACGCGGGTGACGCCAATATTCTCTGGTGCAATTGCACGGCTTATATGAAGACCGTTGTTGTTGCCGTAAGTCATGTCGCCGAGCGGAATTCCATCCAAATTGAAACCCAGCTGGTTCTGGTTGAAGCCGCGAATGGTAACCCGCGTAGACCATTCATAATTTCCGAACGGATCGGCAGATTGAAAGTTGACACTGGGTAAGCGTTCAATGGCTTTCAACGGGCTGGTACCCGGTGCCAATATGGCAAGTTCTGCTTGTCCAAGTTCTTGGACTTGACGGGTTTCGCCGCGTCCGAACACCACGATATCCTCGACCGCTTCGCTTTCCTCTGCGGCGGGGGCTGCTTGCTGGGCAAATGCAGGAACAGTGATGAAGGCAACTGACGACAACAACAGAATATTGATAGAGCGCATGATTCTTCCCTTGAGTTTTGTGTTTGCATTGCGGGGAATAGAAGCATGATGCTGCATTGCAGCGTAAACTCGGTGACGAAATAATGAGGAGTTTAGGACAGTTTTGTGAACGTCAACTGCAGTGCCGGATTTGGATCAGAGACACTAATCCTCAGCTTCAATCTCGCTCACACGGTAACCCAGTTCCACCTTGTTGTTGGCCGGAACAGTCACCTGCCAGATCGTTTTGCCCTTTTTGCGCGACACTTTACCGGTAAATTTGCCGTGCCGCTGGCTATATTCGTCGGTGAATTCAGACTCGAACGTGACTGAAAACGGATTGGCGTTGGATACCGTTAGGGCGTAGTCGTCCCATTTCTTGCCGCTTGCCTTGCCCTCGATTTCGACGGTTACGTTGCTGGCGGTGGCAAAATTAAATTCGACCTCCTCGCCAACGGCTTTGTCGAGTATTTGGCTTTCGCCGACCAGCATCCGGCGCGATGCGGCGATTTGAAAGAATGCCATTTTTCCGGCGGGCAACGCCTCGCCAAGACCGGATTCTTTTTTGTTTTGCACGCGGAACAGCATCTCGACTTCGTCAGCATAGTCGCCATTCACTGTGGCACGGTAGATCATTTCGCCCTTGACCGATTGCTTGTTGAGGAACGCCACCTGTTTTTGCGACTGCGCGGCGACGGTTACCGGGAACGGGATCCGGTATAATTTCAGATCGCCAAGGTCTTCTTGTTCGGCAGTGCGCTTGCGAGCAGTCACAACAATCGACTCCAAGTCTTCGCTGCTGACCGCACTGACGCGCATTGCCATTTCCATCGGCGCCAAATTCTGCACATTCACCGGCACAGGAACGTCGCGGCCCAGATCGCTGGTGGTGGTGCCATAGGGCCAGCAGCTAAAATACACCTCGATATTGTCGCGGCTATACTCGCTATCCTCGCCGTCGTCGGCGCGTTCCTGCCGTTCGGTTTTACCGGCGATGGCATAGGCGCTGGCACCCTCGAAACTGGTATCATCACCGCTGGCCATGGTCAGCCACGCGGTCAGGTTCATTGATTTTGCGTCGGGTGCAAGTTCGCCAACGTAGTTCGCCTGCCAGTCAAATTGTCCGGCAAGATAGGTCAGCGTCACCGTTTGTTTTCCGCCGGGTTGATCGCGGGTGGTGACCGACAATGTCGGCTTAGCGGTCAGTCCCTTTGGCACTCCGGGGTAAAGCAAAGTCTCGCTCTGGTAATTGCAATACAGCGCCTCAAACCCGTCCTTGGTTTGCAGGATCACGCGGTCCGCGCCTGACCGAATGGTGCCGGTTTCCTCGGTCACTTTGCCAGTTTGATCGTTGGTGCGTTTTATCGTGACCTGCTGCCCGGTAAACGCATCCAGCAGCCCGCGCTGCGACAGCAGCATCGCGTCGCGGTTTTTCTCGCGGACGTCGGCGCCGGTGACGATGGCGGTTTCAGGCTGAATGCCGCTGGCCACGCCCTCGAACCGGATCGTGACAATGCCCGGTGGCAGGTCGACGACGCGGGTTTCGCTGATCACGGCAAAGCCTTGCAGATAATCAAGCTGGATCGCATCATCCACTTGCCGGTCAGGGTTGCGGTACAGCGATACCGCAACCGATTGCGGCGCCGGTGACGTGACAACGGTTTGCGCCGCCGCCGGACCAGCAATCGGACCAGTGATCAGCAACGACATCAGGGCAAGCCAAAGCCGCATCGCGCGCGCGATCAGTACCGCGTATCGAACACAACGGTCACGGTCGTCTCGCCATTGGCCGGGACGGGAACTTTCCAGATCCGTTCATTGGCGTTCAACTGCTCGCCCTTGATCGTCTCGCTAACCACGCGGTCATCGGGCCAATACCAGTAACGGTTCAGACCGGACTGGATCACATCCACGGTAACCGGAGCAGACTTTGCATTGGTCACCAGATACTTCATTGTCGTGCGCCAGAATTCCTTTTGGGTGTCGACCGTGACCGTTTGGGTTTTGCCGTCGGAATTGGTGATGCGATACCGAACACTACGCTCCCATTCGTCGGATTTGATCACTTCGCGTTTCTCGACGAAAGGCTGCACTTTAACGTCGAATGCTTCGCCCGTTTTTAACGCCAGGTTCGATCCGCCCGGCGTGTGACCGATGGCGTTCTCGCCGATAAACTGCGCCTGTCCGCGCGCGTCCTTCATATATACGCGGACCGTGCCAGCGGGCAGGGCATCGCCGACGCCGCCTTGGCGTGCGTTGGAGAATTTCAGCACTGTTGCCGCGCTTTGCGCTTCGCCCGGCGCGCCCATCCATTCGTTGCGATATTCATACGCCTTGGCCGCTTTTGCTCCGATCACATCGAGAAAGCTGACCTGCTTGGTCTGGGCATTGGCAATCGTGGTGCGGCCCTTGATCGGATAGAGATAGAAATCGCCCAATTGTTCGCGGCTGCCGGTTTCGGTACCCATATTGTTGCCTTGGGGTTTCGGTTGTCCGCCATATTGGTTGCGGCCATAGCTTTGGTTGTACCCTTGCTGTACCTGACCCACTTCACCCGCCACGAGCAGGGTTTCTGTGTTCGAAAATGTCGTGCCCGTCGAATTGCTGAGTGTGATCCAGCCTTGCATGTTGATCGTGCCCGCTTTTTCATCGAACAGCGAGACATAGTCGGCTTTCCAGCCGAGGCCCGTGGTCAGGTAACTCAGCGTCATCGGCCGCGTTCCGGCGCGTGTCGAATCCAGTGTCACCGACAATGTGGGCTTGGCACGCAGGTTGGACGGCACTTTGTCGAATATCACGCGCACGGGCAGGCCATCATCGCGCAGCACCTCAATCCGGTCGCCGATTTGAATGACTACGCCGCCATTGGCCGCCAGCACTTTGGCCCGCTCCCGCGTTTCCGCGCCTGTGGCCGGATTGGTGCGCAGCAATGTCACCGTTTGGCCGACGGCTTTCTCCATCAGCTTGCCCGGGGAAAGCAAATCATAGTCGAAATTCTGTTCAACGATGCCGAAATCCGGGCCGGTTAGCGATACCGTCTCTGGCCGGATTGCTGCGGACACGTCGGGAAATTCCTGCCGGGTGGTGCCGGCTGGCAGGTTCATCTGACGGATGTCTTGCACCAACGCCAGATTGTTGTTGTAAATGGTGACGGCGACATCGCCTTGCGCGGTTGCATCGCCGGGCAGGCTGCCGCCGCCGGATTGCGCCAGCGCAGGGGCCAGAAAAACCGGAACCGCAATTGCGCTCCCCAAACCAAGTAGCATCAATCTGCGCATCATCATCTCCCCAAATCGAATGTATAAATCGAATTTTGAGAGACTGAAGTAGTTTGTCCTATATTACCAGCGGATTAACCGGATCAACCGGATTATTCCGCAGCGGTTGACAGTTCCGCATCATTTTCAGGCTTGGGACGGCGCGCACGCGGTTTGCGCGCAGGCTTTGCCGCTTCCTCGAAATCATCTGCAATGATGGAAATCGAAGGCGGCAATACCGACAGGTCCAGTCCGCTCATTTCCGCATTGCCGCTGCCATTGCCGCTTTGCTCTTCATCGGCGGTTTCTTCGCTATGATGGCGGCGCGGCGGCCGGGCGCTGCGTTCTTTGCGCGGTGCACGTTCCTGTTGGCGTGCAGGGCGTTCTTCGCGTGTACGCTCTTCAGATCGGGTACGGCCTTCGGATTGCGTATTCTCGTCGGATTGGGTGTTGTCCGCCGCCTCATTCTGTTCATCACGGTTGAAATTGCCGTCACGATCAAAGCTTTCTTCGCCGCCGGAATTCTCGTCGCGGTCATTGTCTTCGCGGTCATTTCGGTTTTCGTCGCGCTGCGGGCGGCGTTCTTCTTGACGGCTTTTGAAATCGGCAAGTACGCGGAAATAATGGTCGGCGAATTGCAAATAATATTCGGCATTTACCCGGTCATCATTATGCTGGGCATCTGCCGCCAGTTTTTTGTATTTTTCCAGCATCTGGCTTGCATTGCCGCGGGCGCGGTTATCAATGCGGTTTTGATAATCAAAGCCATTGCGGTTGCTGTTGTTACTTTGTGGGCGGTTGCTGTTGCTATTGTTGTTGCCGCGGCCACGACGCCGGTTGTTGTTGTTCGGCTGGCGGTTATTATTCATTAGGGATGACCCATCCTCATTGTTGCAAATTAAAGTGTTTATCGGCCCCTGCCATAATCTCGTCTGGCTTGCGTCAAGGCCCGTCTGGCCCTGAAATTCTCCGTCTTTCGCTGGGGGCGGCTTCGCGCAATCACTGCTAAAAAGAGCTTAGATGCTGCGTAGCAATTATTGCTCTAGCGGTTGATCCAAGCGATTCCAAGCGAAAAACGCCGCATCAACCGATCCGCAAGGTCAAACATCTCGGATTTCCCGATAAATCATGCTGCAATGCCGACGATAGGCCAGATTTGCTTGCCAAATTGCTAACCGATTCGGCCTGTGTATAGCCAATTTCAAATATCGCCGCGCCGCCCGGTGCCAGCAACCCGGGCAAAGCAGGAAACAGGACGCGATAATCATCCAGTCCCTCACGGCCTGCAAAAAGCGCCGGATGAGGCTCATATTCGGCCACTTGCCGGGCCAAGTCCGCGTCCTCCTCGACATAAGGGGGATTGCACAGGATCAGATCGAATGGCGTGCGCAGATGCTTCTGCCAATCTGCATCTCGCCAGCTTAATTGCTGCATCGCCGTGCGGTCCGCAAAACCCAGCCGCTGTGCGTTATCCTGCGCCACTGCTAACGCCGCCGCGCTGGCGTCAATACCGGTGCCGCGCGCACGCGGAAATACCGACAAGGCAGCCAGCAACAGCGCCCCTGATCCCGTCCCCAAATCCAGCACATGATCAGGGCCGCTGCGCCCCGCAAACGCCGCCTGCGCCGCCTCGATCAAGGTTTCGCTGTCGCTGCGGGGGATCAGGACATCGCAGGTAACCCGCAACTCCAAGTCCCAGAAAGCTTGGCGGCCGGTGATATAGGCGACCGGTTCATGCGCCTTCCGCCGTGCCAGATAACCCGCGAATGCATCCGGCACGGTCAGGTCACGCGCGCGCATCAACATATCGCCGCGATCCATGGCAAGCGCATGCGCCATCAGCAATTCGGCGTCCAAACGCGGGCTATCGCTAATCGGGGAAAGCGCCGCCGCCGCATCGCGCAGGGCCGCGCTTACCGTCTTGTTCGGTGTTGAAGTTTCATTCAGGAAGGCCACAATCACTGGTTAGCGTGTAGTCCCGGATTAGTCGAGTGGCTGCAATTTTAACGGCAATCTAACATTCGCGCCGATGCCGTCGCTATTCCATGCCTAGGCCGCTTTTGCTTTACGCCGCCGGGCAGCCAACAGGCCCACAGCGGCACCAAACAACAACAGGCCCGATGGTGCAGGCACATCAACAGGAGTACCGCCGCTGCCAAATCCGAACAGGCCTGACACGTTGAACGAACCGGCAGTGCCCGCATTATAGCCAACATTAAACCCGGGGCGCACTTTGCCGAAATCGCCGGCGATGGGGATGTCAGTGCTCCACCCGGTCGCTGTTCCGGTGATGATACCGGCGGGGCAGTTGAATGCATCGACGCAGATATTGCCGTTGGGCGCCAGTAATTGGCCTGTCGCCGAATCAAAATAATAGGGGTTCACGCCAACATAGCGCATCGAATAACTGCCGGTTGGCATGTCGATAGAATAAGCGCCCGCTGCATCGCGGAGAAGTTCCAACCCGCTGATGCTCGGATTGGCATCGCCGCCAAATCCGCCTTGGCCCGCGCGGCCAAAAGGTGTGTTCACACTGGCCAACTCGACGCCGCATGGGGCTCCGGCATTTTGCGCGGCAAAGCCGAGGGTATAACGTCCGCCGCAACTGGCATTGGCGAACGCAGGTTGGTCGGTCAGGAAACGGAAAGTCGTCGTCAACTGGTCGCCCGGATTATAACGATAGTCAGGAATTTGACTGCCCGTTAGCGTAGTCGTGCTGCCATTGGGGTTGCGTGCGACGATGGTATCGTTGGCGCTGCGAACCACTTGGCCGGCAAAAGTGAAGTCGACAAACCCCGGGGACGTCTGGGCCTGAGCCGGGGCAATGACGCCAATGAATGTGGAAAGTGCGAGAACGAAATTGCGAAACATGACCAGTATCTCCAATATCTCCGAATGCTGACATTATAAGCAAATGACGGCGCTGTGATCTACAACGATTGCAGCCGCCATATTCTCAATTTGGCACAAGCAAGGGGGCAAGAAGGGGCAAGGCACGGGGGCACAGCCATATGAAAAGCAACGTCGCAAGTTGTTGGCAGGCAGGATACAACACATTGAAAGCATAAGATTTGCTATTCCGACGAAGGCGGGGATCATCACCTGATCTAGCCAAGCAAAGTAAGTTAGCGATACAAATCGACCACAGGTGATAGATTCCCGCCTTCGCGGGAATGACGATATCGTTTTTCAAAAAATAACTTTTGAATATCAACACAAGCTAGGCCCCACCGCACAGCGGATTAGTAAAGTTTTTACACTTCTTTACTAAAAACATTTCCGGATAAAAGTGGATGTTTTACATGAATGCAGGGCAAATTATGCGGCTTACTGTGCCTGGTACAAACTCGTTCGGGCGCACCGTCATACGGATGGCCGTGTTGATCTTTGCAATATGTATCCCTGCGTCGATCGTGTTCGGCCATGGCGCATGGCTCAACAGGCCGCAGATCATCTTTACGCCAGCAACCGAAGCACAAATCAGCACCAATGTTGCGAATGGCAATGGAGCATTTGCGGTTGGCGATGTTGTTGAACTGGTCGCCGTCTTTCCCACGATCACCGATGGCACTTTGTCGGGGCCATCGGGGTATTTTACGTTTTATGTGCCGGACGGAACCGAAGTCGTCGGGGCCAGCTTTGTCAATGCCGCGCTATCCGATATTCCCGTCCGCAATGCAACCAGTGCGGTTTCAGGCGAAGGTATCTCACGCGGACGGGGACCACAGGCGGCAAACACATTTAACGTGACAGCGAGTGGTTGGAATCCCTCGGTGCTGCCATCGGCTTGCGCGACCTATGGTTTTACCGCTGCAACCTGCAATTCCGGCCTTGCCCATACTTATGGCGACACCGGAATTTTTTATTCGACCCGTGCGGATACCGTATTTTATACGGGTGACGGCACCGATGTTGCGTCGTTAACCAACGGCTACCGTGTGCGTCCGTCAAACACCGTTCCGTGGACATCGATTGGCGGGACAGGCGATGCGCGCGTTCACAACAAATGGGATGCGGTACAATCCAATGCGTTTGGTTCCGCTGGCCCGCTTGTTAATCCGGGATTTTCGGTCGCCGAATCGACCCGCATCGTCACCACCGGTCGCGGCGCTACCCCCTTTAAGGCAGGCAGCCCGGTTGCCGGCAGCGGTTCCGGCAATCCGCTTGACCGCTATGGCACGACGGGCCCGTGGCAACGGATGTCTTATCCCGGCTCGTGCTTTGCGCAAGACGGCCTTGATGGTCCTGCCAATGGTGCCGGTTCGGTCAGCCCGCAGCCGATCAACAACATCCCCAATTCAATCGCTGTTTGCGGCGCGGCGTCGGGCGTACCGGTCAGTGAAGCGGCCCCAATGCCGCCGCAAACCAACGCCGTGCGCTATTCGATTGGCGGCATAGATCAGGGCCAGACGTACCGCATCAAGATCCGCCTGCGCGTTCTCAACCCCGCGTTGATCAAAGCGTTCAATGCCGAGGCCGCAGGCGGCGATTCCACTCAGGGTGTCAAGGCAGGTAACGACAATCCTTGGCGCTATTTTGTTGGTGGTCCCGGCGTCGCTGCACCGGCCATCGCGTCCCGGCTTTCGCTGGTCAAAACAATCGTCGCCGTTAACGGTTCGCCTTATTCCGGCAGCGGAACGATCCCGGCAAATGCGACGTTGCGCTATCGGATCAATTACGCAAACTCAGGTTTGACGCCGCACACCAATGTTCAGCTTAGCGATATATTGCCAACGCAATCGGTGGCGACATCGAACTTCACCGTCATCAGCGGCGCGAACATCATCCCGGCAAGCCCGCCGGCAACCGGCACGATAACGTTCCTGCCGATTGCCACATTGGGAACAGGCGCGGGCGGCAGCATTGAATTTAACGTCGCCACGTCGTCAATCGCCGGACAGACCGTTTCCAACACAGCCCGAATACTAAGCACCGAACGCCCAGTTGCGGTGACCAGTGTGGCCAACGCAACCGTTGTTGTTCCCGTCGCCGATCTGCGCGTGCAAAAGACATCGTTCATCTTTAATCCCTTGAACGAAGCGAAATACAGCACACCGGGCGAAGATGTCGTCTATACCATCCGGGTGGAAAACTACGGCGATGCGGTTGATGCCAACGCGCTAATCGTGATCGATGCCTTGCCAGGACAGCTTAGTTTTTCGCGCTTTGCATTTGACGGCGCAACCACAGAGCCCATCAAATTTGTCGACGGCGCCGCCGGAACGAGCAGCGGCCTAACATGCTGCGGCCCGGCGCATATCCAATATTCCACAGACGGCGGGATCAGCTACACCTATCTGCCGCCTGCAAGCGTGTACGACGAGACCGTAACCCATGTCCGGATAAAACCAGCAGGCCTAATGTTAGCAGGCCTGACCACCACCAGAACATTCGACTTGCTGATCAAAGCGCAAATTAAGTGATGGTGGTTGTGGGGGCGGTGGGTTTGTTGAGGGGCGTTGTTGCGTTTTTCGCTGAGTCGAAAGTTACAGCGGTTGAGTGTGCTTTCACCAAAACCCACCTGTCTTTCACGGTTTGACACCATAAAAATTAAATACTCGCGCAACATCTTTGATCGCAAAAACGGCTGCTTCCAAATCATTCTTGCTAGCTTCAGTATTGCCCTTTTTTACATTGGCAAGGCTACGTTGATATAGTGCTGCAGCGAAATCCGGTGAGATTTCCAAAGCTTCGTCAAAATCAGCGATTGCAGCATCGAAATCACCAAGACGGAAATGGACCAGTCCCCGGCTGTTTAATGTTCCAGCAGGAGACTCGGATAACTGAATAGATTTTGTGCAATCGTCGAGCGCGGTATCCAGTTGAATGTTGCCAAGTGCCTTGATCCAACACCTAGTGCCGAGCAAATAGGCGTCATTTGGTTTGTCTTTGATGAGCACATCCATTTTGGAAATGGCATCTTCTGTCTTTCCCGAGGATAAGCTTATGTGGGCCCGGTAAATTTCCGCAGCTTCATCCTCCAGCCCTGCCGCGAAAGCGTCCTCCAAGACTTTGGATGCCATATCAGGCTTTTTCGCGAAGCTGTAGATATCGATCAACTCACTAATTGAGTCATCATGTGTTGGTTCTAGCTTAATGGCTTCTTTGAACACATCAATCGCTGCATTTTCATCGGTAATTCGCAAGAGACCCGCTCGCCAAGACAGTATGTCGGCTGTTGGTTCAATTTTAATTGCCTGCGCCAGATCTTTCGCAGCTTGCGAGTAATCGCCAATCAAATGGAAAAAGACTGCTCGCTGGCGATAAGGTTCATCCTTTTCAGGATTGTTCGCGACTGCCTTATCAAGTGCCTTTTTAAACAAATCGATTTTCTTGGATGATTGTGCGGCTCGAACTTGTTGCCATTTGTCGGGGTGGCCCAACGGCGCCAAAATTTTGACAGCATCTTTCTGCAATCGAGACAGCTTTCGTGTTTCCGTGGGAATTTCTTCTGGTTTAATCTCATACTGCTTGAGAAAATAGTCTTCACGAAAATTAAAGACATCATTTGTGATATCTGAAGTGCGCTCGAGTTGACGTCCTATTACGGTTTCAGCGAGAGCATTTTTGCCATCCAGAGTGAAACCAGTACCCCCGCCGGGCAGTTTAACTTTGGTGCTCTCACTATAGAAGCCTGCTTCGGCAACATCGATGGGAATTATCCGCCATTCTGGCTTTTTTCTATCCGGTTCGAATTTTTTACCATCGATCACTGACCAAGCGCTAAGTTCAAACCTTCCTTCCTTCTTTGTCCAGTCTAGATAAGAAAGCCCCTTAGCCTTAATTATCGCTTCGTTTTGTATTTCATCGAAAACGAAGCTGCTTTCAGTTACGACTGCATCAACGACGTATTTCGCGGCAACCACATTGAGCGCTTTCTTAAATGCTTCTGACGTGCCCTGCGATTGTTCGGCACGCAACTTGGTTGCGTCTTCGTCGCGGAGCCGAAGCTCAACATCGAACAGCGCAGGGAGTGCAAGACCGGCTGACGCATCATAAGTAAGATCGATTTTTTGAAATGGGCGGCCAGGCTTATTTATTTCTATCGGCTGAAGGTCTGATCCTTCCAAACTGAGTGGCAGTCCATAACGGTGCGGCGGTGCATCTTTCAAATCCGAAATGCGGGTACCCGAAGCGGTTCCATCTAGCCATAAAGTTTGTCCATCGACAGTGGCTTTGACTATAATATGATCAAAAGCTTGAAACGAAGGGAGAAGACTAACAACAGCGTCCTGCCTCGATACACTGACCAAAATCGGTTGAGCCGATATGTCCAACTCATTCAAAATAGAAAGCAGCAAAAGTGTTTTCGCTTTACAATCACCATAGCGAAGTTGCCATGTCTCTTGCGGGGATTGCGGTTTATAGTTTCCGTATCCCAAGCCATTGTATAGATATCGGATTTTATCCTGCACTAGCTGAAGCGCAAGCGCAGTTCGCTCAAGCGGGACTTGGGTTTTGGATTTGATCTTAGAAATTTCGCCCTCTAGTTCCGAGCCAGGCTGCACGAGACCATTGGTTTGATATTGTAACGCAGCTATTTTTGATACTTCAGACCAGGTCGAAAATCCGGAGGTCATAATAGCCGGTGAGATTGCATAACGATTGGGAGTATCTTTGGGCAGTTTCGGCTGTTCAGGCACAAATGCCCCTAAGGTCACTATTGAATAGCCATCCTTTACTGCTTCGCTGAATTTCACATCCTTGCCAAAAACCTTAAACTTCACCGCATCTTTTGACGGCCACAGAAGGCGTATGCGATCAAAGTCGGCTTCAATTTGCTGTGCTGCTAATGCGCTAAACGCTTCTGTCCGACCCGCTAGCACAGGATTGCTAGAAGTTACCGTGAAGGAAAAGCGGACCACGTCGCCCACTTTCAAGTTTTCTATTTGCGTGGTTGCCGTCAATATACCGTTGACTTGTTGGCTATCCAGTCCTTTCTCTTGCCGCAGGACTTCAAATTTTTTTCCTTTTTCAAGGACATTAATGATCTCGCCCGCGCGGATTATTTCTAGACGGTGAATAATCAGATCACCTCTGTCGGGTTGCCAATTGCCCCGCAGAATTTGACCGATTCCGGGCAGAAATTCTGCGGAGTGACCGCGAACTGCAATGTCAGCAAAAGAGTGCTCGGATCCGTTTTCTTGTCTGATTTGGCGATCAAGAACTACAATAAAATTATTGCTTGAAGCGTTTGCCGCCAGAATTGATTTTAGATCAACTTGATCGGCCCACGCAGGAGCATCTTCATACAAAATCGTTTCGCCTGCATAAGCGGGAGCGCATTGCGTCAACATGACGGACGCCAACATTAAATTTAATTTATTCATATCTGCCCCACGAAATTGTGAATTTGCTGACTAATTCAAAAGCAAATTTCAGCTAGTATTTGCTCTCTTCTAACTTTGCGCAAGTCATTTCAAAAAAATGACAATTGTAACAGCAGCTAAGTGCTTGTGCCTGAGTGCGGAAACCGCGCCTAATTGCCACCCCTAACTAACAAACCACCTTGGAAACTTCGCCTTGATGATCGCAACCAGTTGGGGATCCATGTAACTATAGTCGTCGGGTATCGCCAGCACCGTCACCTGCTTTCCGCGCAAGGCCTTGGCAAAGTCGCGTTGGACTTTGCGTTGATGCACGCGCTCCATGCAGACAATTACATCCGCCCATTCCATCAGATCGCTAGACACCGGTGTTTCCGCATCGTGGTTGGTTCCTGCGGACAGCGCCTCGACGCCGATCACGTGCGCGAACACCGCCTCCGCCGTTGGGCTGCGCCACTTGTTCTGGCTGCAGATAAACAGCATTCGGACGGGTTTCGGTTGATTGCTCAACGGCGCTACTTCGCCTTCGCCAGCATTGGTGCCAGATAATGCCCGGTATAGCTGCGCGGTTCTTTAGCCACTTGTTCGGGGGTGCCTTCTGCGACAATCTCGCCGCCCTTGACGCCGCCCTCTGGCCCCAGGTCGATGACCCAATCGGCGGTTTTGATGACATCCAGATTATGTTCGATCACCACCACGCTATTGCCCTGCTCGACCAAGCGGTGGAGCACCTCCAATAATTTGCGGACATCCTCGAAATGTAATCCGGTGGTCGGCTCGTCCAATATGTAAAGCGTCTGCCCGGTCGAACGGCGGCTGAGTTCTTTGGCGAGTTTGACGCGCTGCGCCTCTCCGCCAGATAGCGTCGTTGCCTGTTGCCCGACCTTGACATAACCAAGGCCAACCTCCGCCAGCATCGCCATTTTGTCGCGGATCGGCGGGACGGCCTTGAACACTTCGACCGCATCCTCGACTGTCATGTCGAGCACGTCGGCAATCGACAGCCCCTTCCACTTCACTTCCAATGTTTCGCGGTTATAGCGTTTGCCGTTGCATTCTTCGCACGTCACATAGACGTCGGGCAAGAAGTGCATTTCGATCTTGATCAGGCCGTCGCCGCTGCATGTTTCGCACCGCCCGCCCTTGACATTGAAGCTGAACCGCCCGGGTTTATACCCGCGCGCCGCGCTTTCCGGTAGCTGCGAGAACCAGTCGCGGATGTTGGTGAAAGCGCCGGTATAGGTGGCGGGGTTGCTGCGCGGGGTGCGGCCGATTGGGGACTGGTCGATGTCGATCACCTTGTCACAATGTTCAAGCCCGCTGATCTTGTCATGCGCGCCCGCGATCACCCGTGCGCCGTTCAGACTGCGTGCGGCGGCGGCATAAAGCGTGTCGATGGTGAAGCTCGATTTGCCGCTGCCCGATACGCCGGTGATGCAGGTGAAAGTGCCCAACGGGATCGACGCGGTGACGTTTTTGAGGTTATTGGCGCGCGCACCGTGAACGGTCAGCTTCTTCTTATTGCCCTTGCGCCGAACCTTTGGAACCGCGATTTCGCGGGTGCCGTTCAGGTAATCGGCGGTCAGCGAATTGGCTTTCAGGATTGTGTCCAGCGTCCCTTCGGCCATCACCGTGCCGCCGTGCACGCCTGCGCCGGGGCCAAGGTCGACCACCCAATCGGCAGTGCGGATCGCATCTTCGTCATGTTCGACCACGATCACTGTGTTACCCAAATCGCGCAGACGGCGCAGCGTGGCGAGCAGGCGGTCATTGTCCTTTTGGTGCAGGCCGATGCTGGGTTCATCAAGCACATAGAGCACGCCCGAAAGACCCGATCCGATTTGCGACGCGAGGCGGATGCGCTGACTTTCGCCGCCGGATAATGTGCCGCTGGTGCGGTCAAGGTTCAGATAATCGAGGCCGACATTGTTCAGGAAGCCGAGCCGTTCGTTGATCTCTTTCAGGATCGCTTTGGCAATTTGCTGCTGTTGATTGGTCAGCGTTTGATCGACACTGCTGAACCAGACCAGCGCGTCGCCGACGCTCATCTTTGTCGGCGTAGCGATGTCGACGCCCGCAATCTTGACGCTCAACGCTTCGGGTTTCAGGCGCGCGCCGTGGCAGGTCTCGCACGGCATCGCAGTCTGATATTTGTTCAATTCCTCCCGCATCCAAGTGCTGTCGGTTTGCAGCATCCGGCGATTGAGATTGCCGATCACGCCCTCAAACGCCTTACGAACGGTGTATTCCTTGCGCCCGTCTTTAAACGTCAATTCGACGGGCATGCCGCCGGTGCCATACAATATGATCAGCCGCTGATCGGGCTGCAATTCGTTCCACGGTGTATCGAGGCTGAAATCATAGGCCTTGGCCAAGCTAGCCAGCACTTGCAGATAATAAGGGCTGGGCGGGTTCGATTTTGCCCACGGTGCCACCGCGCCTTTTTTTAGGGCAAGTGCCTCATTCGGGACCACCAGCTGCGGGTCAAATTCGAGCCGTTCGCCAAGCCCGTCACAATCGGGGCAGGCACCTTGCGGCGCGTTAAAGCTGAACAACCGCGGCGCGATCTCGGCTATGGTGAAGCCCGATACCGGGCAGGCGAATTTTTCGCTGAATACGATGCGGTTGGCGGGCAGGCCGGTGCCTTTCATGTTCCCCTCCCGCTCGCGGGAGGGGTTAGGGGTGGGACGTTCCGATGGTGCAGGCTGCCCACCCCCAGCCCCTCCCGCGAGCGGGAGGGGAGTGAATGTTGCGCGCGCTTCGCCGAAGGCGCTCGGCATCGTTTCAGTAACCGTCCCATCGGCCAAATCGACAAACGCCAGCCCGTCGGCCAGCTTCAACGCGGCCTCAAAACTCTCCGCCAATCGCTGCTGGATGCCTGGCTTTACGACGATCCGGTCAACCACGACTTCGATGTCGTGCTTGAACTTTTTGTCGAGCGCTGGGGCTTCTTCGATGGGATAAAATTCACCGTCGATCCGCACGCGGGTATAGCCGGAACGCTGCCATTCGGCGAGTTCTTTGCGGTATTCGCCCTTGCGCCCCTGCACCGCGGGCGCGAGCAGAAACGCGCGTGTTCCCTCTGGCAGCAACATCACCCGGTCAACCATCTGGGTAACGGTTTGCGCGGTAATGGGCAATCCTGTGGCGGGCGAATAAGGCACACCGACGCGCGCCCATAACAGCCGCATATAGTCGTAAATCTCGGTAACGGTCGCCACGGTCGAGCGCGGGTTGCGCGATGTGGTTTTCTGCTCAATCGAGATTGCGGGCGACAGCCCCTCAATATGTTCGACATCGGGTTTTTGCATCATCTCCAAAAACTGCCGCGCATAGGCGGACAGGCTTTCGACATAGCGCCGTTGCCCCTCGGCATAAATCGTATCAAACGCCAGCGAGGATTTTCCCGACCCCGACAGCCCAGTAATCACGATCAATTGATCGCGCGGAAGATCGATGTCGATGCCTTTGAGGTTATGCTCACGCGCACCGCGCACTTTAATATGGGTAAGGCTCATGGGAAAACGTGTTCCAGATTTGTTCTAAATACGCAATTGCAGAATCGCGTCTTGGCGCAACAGGATAGTTGATTTGCTTTATTGAGGAACCGGTCTTTGCCGATTTGCCGTCGGCTGGTAAAGTCAAAATGCTCGGGACACTCCTATCGAGCCAGCCAGGCGGCTGTAACTGTACAGCCCGACGCTGCTGTCATTCCGTTCGTATTCCAAGCGGACAACCGGAGCAAAGCCTTTATATTGGAGCTGCCGAAATGTTGCGCCAACGCTTGCCATGTAACGATCATCAATCCGGCGGCGGGGGAAAAGGAACAGCCGTGCGTCCGCCTCTAAATGGCTGTAACTGGCAGAGGCGACCAATGTCGTCTTGCCAACTTCGCGAAAAGCGAAAAGCGAGAATGCGCCGGAGGCCGTGGCATAGCCAGGATCGGCCAGCGCCTGCCGCACCGCCGCGACATTAAGCCCCGCACCAAAGCGACTGGAAAATGCTCGTTCATAGCCGATGTTGGCGCTGTAAATGGTGCCATCCTGCAAATTGTTCTGGCGGTTGTTAAAATCACTAATCGTGACGCCGATATTTCCTTGCGCTTTGTTGCCCAGCGGGTGCACCAAATTTGCCGATGCGTTGATGATGTTTGAATAGGCCGTGCCGCCGAAACTGCGCTGGGTGTAGCCCAGCGACACATTGATCCGGTCCTTGCCCGACCGCATTTCGGGCCCCGCTTGTACGCCAAGCGAGACGTCATTAAACTGGCGCTTGCGGTATAGGTCTGCGCTTCCCAAAAAACGCACCAACAATTGTGAACGCTTGTCGATGCCTGTGCGGAAATAGGCTTGCCCTTTAACCGTAAAGCCTAGCCCCGATTGCGCTTTGGCGTCCTCACTTAAGTCAAAGGGTGCAAAGACTGTGTCTAACGTTTCGGATTTGGTCGCCCGGTTGATGTTGCTATCGGGGGCAAACGCGATTTCCATCGATGCGCCGTAAGGCTTTCCCGCGCGCAGGGCATTGGTAAATTGATCGATTAGCCTCGCTACTTCAGGCGGCAAACCACCTGCTTGGGCGAGCCGCAATTCCCGCTGTGCCGCGCCCAGATTACCCGATTGTGCCATCACATAAGCGAGCTCTAGCCGCACACGCTGTGCATCAGGTTTTTCATCGAGTATCGCGCGGTACAATATTGCGGCATCGACAAACTTCTTTTGGGCGGCCAGCATTTGCCCGTGACGAAAGCGGGCTTCGGTCCGGACTTCAATATCCGGGTCTTTGGCCAGTGCGGTGAGCACGGCGGCAGCGGTATCGGTATCGCCTTGCGCCGTGGCCTTTTCGGCGACTTCGAAAAGTTGGACAGCGGATAGCCCCGTTACGCTGCTTGGATCGTCTTGAGCCAGAGGTGCAGCCTGCGCTGCCGCCAATGGCATTGCGGCCACCGTCAATGTGGTAAGCAGGCGCAGAAAATAGGGCATTATTTGCGCTGCTATCGAACCGTCAATTGATCAGCAAGGAGCAGTGGACGGGCATTTTTTGCCAATCAGGACACCGCGCAAGATCCATTGATTGCCGATTTGACCAACGTTTAACGGCCCGACGACAAAATTTGCACCGAGTTCATCCGCAGTTGGTCCCGTTAGCCAGCCGAACAAGCCGCCAACGTCGGTCGTTCCTTGCACTATGCGTCCGTCGAACTGGTTGGTAAAACCAAATATAGTGCCGCTATAAGTGTAATCACCCCAGTTCCGCGTTGCCCCTGTGTCGCGATTGGTGCCAATTGGTGACATCGACCCGGTAAAATTCTGATTGGCAAAATTGAATGCGAAGCTGGCGTCGCCGCTCAATGAATGGGCGAAAGTGCCAGTCCCTTCGGTTGCTACGCCATGTATTTTTGCGCCATAATTTGCGCTTCCGGTGCGAGGCACACCGACCGCACCTCCCAAACTATCCGGCAGGCGATATACAAAAAACCGCTCAAAACCTGCCTCGTTGCCGCCGCTTGCCGCGCCGACATTGGTGAAGTGGCCAAACCCGGTGTAGCTCAATTGCAATTCGCTGTTCGAACCGGCAGGTTTGTACAGCTTAAGCGTGGTTGTCACGCCGTTGATGACGACTTGATACGTGCTGAAACGCGAGTCAGAAAGTGCTGCGGACAATTGCGCTGGACCGAATGTGAAAGAACCGCCGACACCTGTAACCGGATTGAAGATCGAGGCTTCCGCTCCATAGGTGTAGGTTTGTGTGTCCGCTTTATAGTTGAGGCTGATCGAAGAGCCCCCGCCGCCGCCGATGTTGGGATAAAAGACTAGCTTGTTGGTGCCTGCTTCCCGGCTGTATCCGACAAACGCTCCAGCGTTGACGAAGAAGGTGTCTTTGGTCAGGGTGACCAGATTCTTGTTAGTGGCTTTGGAGGCAATTTCGGCCACAGAACGACCGGTAATTGTTCCGACAGTGGAGATTACATTGCTCGCATCACGAGCAAAAAAAGTTGCGCCGACTTCCTTTGTGTCGGGGCCATAAAAGCGGCCTGCCAATGTTCCGTTCTGGAACGGCCCCATATTGAATGTACCATTGAAGCTGTTTTCGGTTGCGCCAATTGTAGCGGTTCCCTGAAAAAATGGTCCCGGATTACTGCCGCCGGAGGTTGGAAATTCGGTAGTGGTAATATTGGTGATAATTTTGAATGTTTCAAAATCAGCTTCCAACGTGCCTGTACCTTGAATTCGCGCCGGTTGGTCAGTGTAGGCCGTCACACCGAGCAAGTCGACATTGAAACGCGCCGCGCCAGTGCGGCGCATCGCAATATCAGTGGTTTCAACGCCATAGGTGAAAGCGTCAATGAAGGCGCTGGTCGCCGTTGCATTATCGGTCGTGCGTTGCCAAAATCCGGCGCCGACATATTGATACGTTAATGCGCCAGACGTGGCGGCCTTACTAAGCGTCAGCGTGTCGGTGACATCGCCATTGACGATTTTGAACACATCCTGTTGCGCCGTGCTGGTTGCAGGATCGCGCGTTGCCGCAGCAAAGCTCTGTGAACGTGATGGATCGGTGATTGTGTAAGTTCGGCTGGGTGCGTCGTAGATCACAGTCAAGCCGACGCCGGATGCGCTTGTCGTGCCGCTAGGTCCCGCCTTAGGATAGCTCGCGCTGCCCGTGACAGCATTGTTGGTGAAGCTTTCGCTGCTTGCCAATGTGATAAGGTCGGCATTCGCGCTTGTTGGCGGCGGAGGTGGAGGAGGTGGAGCGGGCGGCGGGGTAATCGCGATGCCTCCGCCGGACGTGCCGCCGCCACCGCAGGCGGACACGGCTGCGGCAGCCGCAATGATATAGATAATGCCTGATTTTTTCATACGTGGCCCCTATCTCTGATTCTATTTAGGAAACTTATTTGAATAAAGTGAAAATGCAACTGGATATTGCGCTACGTAATCCAAGGCTAAGCAAGGAATTTAATGCTAATTCAGCTCAGCAGGCGGCGGCGATCCGAAACGTTTGAACATCCGGTACACCTTCCACAGGCCCCATATGGTGAGCACCAGCAATACCACGGCGATCACCGCTGCGACCACTGGATTGGCAAAGGTTAGCGCGAGCAAACCGCCGGTGACGACGTCTTCTGCGGTGGAGAGCATAACGTTGCTGACCGGTTCGGGGCTGGTGTTCACCGCCGTGCGTGCGCCCGCTTTGGTGGCGTGACTGGCAAATGCCGCACCGCCGCCCAGCAAGAACGCCACGATTTGCCACGTGGGGTCGCTGCTGTCGATTACCGCCAAGGTCAGCAGCGCGCCGCCCAAGGGCCGGATGATTGTGTGCAACCCGTCCCAGATGCTGTCGAGCCAAGCAACCTTGTCGGCAAAAAATTCTGCTACTGCGCCAATCCCGGCAATTGCGATAACCCACGGATTTCCGAGCGCATCAAGCATCTTAAGGTTCTCGGGCAGGTCAATATAGCCGCTGTACATCGCTATTCCGGTGGCAAAGACCGTCAGATAAAGCCGCCATCCAGACAACAGACTGACGCTGGTGGCCAATCCTAACAATTCAATTATGCCCAATGTTCATCCCCCGATTCCTTTACGGCAAGCTGCCATGATTAAACTAATTACGCAATCGCATTGCGGATTGGCGCGCAATCGGCGCTGGTAAACATCCAAAATCCATGCTTCACCGTCAACATGAGCGAAGAAAACGAAACCGGCTTACCAGCAGCCATTCCCGCTGCGACCATGGTAATAATGCACCGGGACCCTGCCGGAGGCGCGCCATTGTTGTTGATGGTGGAACGGGTCAAAGCGATGGCGTTTGCGGGCGGCGCGGCGGTGTTCCCGGGCGGACGCATTGACGCTGCCGATTTTGACTATGCCCGCGAATTGATCGCCGCAGGGCATGCGGCGCTGGCGGAAGAGGAAGCTGCGGCACGGCTGGGTGCGATCCGTGAAACTTTGGAGGAAGCAGGCCTGGCGCTTGGGCTGTTGGGCGTATCCGATCCGGCGGACTGCGCCGATGCGCGCGCCGCGCTGCATGATGGCAAGACGATATCGGATATTTGCAAAGCCCATGACTGGCTGCCGGATATGGATGCGCTGATCCCTTGGGCGCGGTGGCGTCCGCCGGGTATGGAAAGCCGGATCTTCGACACCCGCTTTTATCTGGTTGATGCTGGTCCGGTGCAGTTGAACGCGCAGGTCGACAATACCGAAAATACTTCTTTATTCTGGGAAACCGCATCCGGTGTATTGGAACGCGCTGCCCGCAAAGAGGTGAAGATTATCTTTCCAACGCGGCGCAATCTGGAACGTCTGGCGTTGTTCACCAGTTTTGAAGACGCCGCCGACCACGCCGCCGACTTTCCGGTCAAACTTATCACGACGTACATCGAAAAGCGCGGCGATGACCAATATATCTGCTTACCAGACGGTCATGGCTATCCGGTGTTGGAAGAAAGCTTGACCAGCGCGCAACGAGGGTAGGGCTGCATCCGCAAGGTGGTTCGTTTACAAAACCATCCATCCGTTCGCTCCGAGCTTTACATTCAATCCTCAGCAGCAATCGTTACGATCAAGCCATCAATCGCGTCAGTGACCGGAATTTGGCAAGAAAGCCGCGATGTGTCGTCGCGGTGATCGGTGCTGTCGAGCAGATCATTCTCATCTTCACCCATTGCCGGCAACTTATCTGCAAAGGCGGGGTCGATGTGGACATGACACGTCGCGCATGAACAGCAACCGCCGCATAAAGCGAGCAATTCATCAAAGCCATTGTCACGAATAACTTCCATCAAAGTCAGGCCATTTTCGCCTTCGACTTCGCGGGCTTCGCCTTCGCGGGAAATTACGGTGATTTTGGGCATTTGTTACTCCGACCTGTTGATTCTAGTTCGGCGCTTATTAGGTTGCCGTTGGCGTGATGGGAAGCCCATTTATTGCCGCATATTGGACAAGTTACTTGGCCGTTATGGTCATAATCCCTATGTCGCGATTTCACAGATTCGCAACATAGGAAATTTCATGACAACAGATCGCCACGCCCCTGTCATCATTATAGGCTCCGGCCCGGCGGGATATAGTGCCGCTGTTTATGCCGCGCGCGCCAATTTGGCACCGATGATTATCAGCGGAGTGGAGGTCGGCGGGCAGCTGATGACGACAACTGATGTCGATAACTGGCCCGGCGACGATGATGGCGTGCAGGGTCCTGAATTGATGGAACGGATGCGCAAACATGCGCTGCGCTTCGGCACCCGGATCGAAAATGACCATATCGAAAAAGTGGATTTTTCAAAGCGGCCGTT
This sequence comes from Sphingomonadales bacterium, assembly GCA_043750535.1. Classification (GTDB taxonomy): domain Bacteria; phylum Pseudomonadota; class Alphaproteobacteria; order Sphingomonadales; family Sphingomonadaceae; genus Sphingorhabdus_B. The sequence goes on from JAYVBJ010000001.1 coordinate 54,829, forward strand.
TACGCTGACCGGCGGGGCAGGCGATTATACCGCCGACGCCGTGATCATCGCAACTGGGGCCAGCGCGCAATATCTGGGCCTGCCGTCTGAAACTGCTTTCATGGGCAAAGGCGTTTCGGCCTGTGCGACCTGTGACGGGTTTTTCTATCGCAATAAACCGGTCGCAGTGATCGGCGGCGGCAACACCGCGGTTGAAGAGGCGCTGTATCTCGCCAATATCGCCAGCCATGTCACTTTGGTCCATCGCCGCGATAAGCTGAAAGCCGAAAAAATCTTGCAAGACCGGCTGTTCGCCCGCGAAAAAGAGGGCAAGGTCACGATCATGTGGAACCACACGCTCGATGAAGTCTTGGGCGACGCGAGCGGCGTTACCGGAATGCGGATCAAAGCGGTGGCAGACGGCGCGGCGCAAGACGTGACGTTGCACGGTGTATTCATCGCCATCGGCCATAAACCGAATACCAGCATCTTTGAAGGTCATCTCGATATGGCGGGCGGATATATCAAAGTGCGCAGCGGTTTGGCCGGTCAAGCCACCGAAACCAGCGTGCCGGGCGTTTTTGCATGCGGCGATGTGATGGACCATATCTATCGCCAAGCCGTGACCAGCGCCGGGACCGGCTGCATGGCGGCGCTGGACGCCGAGCGGTTTATTGATGCCAGCTGAAGAGCTGGTTGAAGTAGCGGCGAAGCTTGCTTTTCGGGTTGTCATCAACGTACCTGAACTTGTCTTCAACAAATATGTCGCGCGCTATTTCCATGGTGTTGGGCGGCATGTTTTGATGGTGCTGACGATTGGTATTGTAAGAATCCCGTCCTCGCTTCGAATGGTGCCGAAGGGAACCAAACCCGATCCAACAGCTCAAGACTGGTTTGCGCTGATTGCCGGTATTTTGACTTGGGGCGCCGCCGCCGCCGCAGTCTATATTGCGCTTTAGGTCGCTGCTTGTTTCATCCGTTGTACGAAACTCATCTGTCGGTTGAACGACGCGTGCGTAATGCGATGGCCTGGGAGGCGAAGTAATTGGCGAAGGCGGGAAGCTGAGCCGCCATCGCCATCTCCATCGCCGCTTACAGGAAGTCGGGCCGCGGCGGACCGCACATGCCGTAATCGTCGATCTCATTGACCATGTGCTCGGCAATCACAGTAAATTTGCCGTCGGCGAAACTGCTTATACCGCCCGCAGCGCTGCTCCCTTCGCGCATCAGCCAGGCCACAACCAACAACGGAACGCGCACCTCCTTGCCCTCATAACCTGACAAGGTCAGATCACTCGATAATTTGGGACGGAAACGCCGCTGGACTAAGGTAACGGTTGCCGAATCAAGGGTAGCGCTGCCGCTTGACTGGATGATTTCGACATTTGCAAAACGTCCGTCTGGCCCGAAGCGCGCGGCAATGGCCACAACACCCACCTCTTCATTGCGCAGCGCGCGTGAGGGATAATCTTGAACCGAAATCAGGCGCTGCGGCTTGGCATCGGCAAAGGGATTTGCAATCTTTTTTGGCCAGTCGTTCAGCGATAGCCAAATCTTGCCATCCTTGGGCCGGTCTATTGTCGGCCAGGCAGCCAGCGATGGCGATTGCATTATCGCTTTCAACTGGCGTCCTCGTTCGCGTTGGGCTGCATTATCGCTCGAGGCATAACCATCCAAAAGCTGCATCCAAAGCTCACGCGCCTTCTGACTTGCGGGATCGCCATCGTCTTCGATTTGCAGTGCTGTTATCGGCAACAAGGTTTCCGCTTTTGCAAAATCCGGTGGCCCGAAACGGGGATCGATCAGCAACGACGCTGTTTTTAACTGTCGGTCCATCTTGTGCTTGGATTTGAATTGCGACAGCCGCACCGCAGCCTCGCGATCAAAATGCGGGCTGTCGGGATCGGTGATATTGGCAAAGACGGCGTCATCGCGCGTCCGAGCCGTGCCGAACCGGGCCAGCGCAATATCCCAATGTTCAGGCCGCGCAACAAAGGCGGCCGCCTTTTCGGGCGTCAAATCATAAGGCAGGTTAGCCTGATAGTCCGAGAAGAGCCAAATCAGATTGTAGATATAGGCGCGGCGGTTTGGATCGGCGTCATCAGGCCAGCTAAAAGCATAACGCCGCAAAAGTCGGGGTGCCGAAGTGAGGCGCGCCGGTGCCGAATAATAGCTGTCCAGAATCCGGTAAACGAATCCGGTGTTTTTCCGGCAGCCATATTTGCCCTCATCAAAGGCCTCGACGTAATCGCCAAGTTCGCCTACTTTAAGATGATCAGCTTTCACATTCGCCAGAAATTTCTTTTGGCTGGCGAGCGCCGATCGGCATTTCTGGCGCATATGGTCAGAGATTACTTCTACTGGCGCATGAAAGCTACAAGCGGCGGCAATATCCGGCGTGAAGGCCAGCGAAAAAATCGTTGCCGATGCAGCAACTTTGGAAAAAAGCTTACGAACATTCATGACCCAGGAAAGCTCACATATAAAACGGCTTAGGTCAACCCGGTTGCTTTTCTCTCCAACCGGAACTTGTGCAACAAAGGTTCGGTATACCCATTGGGCTGTGCTAAACCTTCAAATACCAATGCCTGCGCCGCTTGATATGCAATGCTGTCCGGCGTCAGTTTCTGATACAGCAAGTCGCCTGCATTTTGCGCGTCGACCTTTGCCGCCATCTTGGTCAATGCGGCATCGACCTGTTCAGCGGTTGCGACGCCGTGCAGCATCCAATTGGCGATATGCTGCGACGAAATACGCAACGTGGCGCGATCTTCCATTAATCCAATATCGTGGATGTCGGGTACTTTGGAACAACCAATGCCTTGATCGATCCAGCGCACAACGTAGCCCAATATACCTTGCGCGTTGTTTTCCAGCTCTTGGCTGACTTCTTCGGCGGACCAATTGTGCCCGCGCGGTGCCACGGGAATGGTCAACAAAGCGTCAAGCGCCGGAACTGCTTCCTTGGCCAGATCGGCCTGCCGCGCAAACACGTCATATTGATGATAATGCATGGCGTGCAAAGTCGCTGCGGTCGGGCTTGGCACCCATGCGGTGTTCGCGCCAGCCTTTAGATGGCCAATTTTCTGCACCATCATGTCGGCCATCATGTCGGGCGCGGCCCACATGCCTTTGCCGATTTGCGCTTTACCAGAAAGGCCGCAGGCTAAACCGATTTGCACATTGCGCGCTTCGTAAGCGGCGATCCATCTCGATGCCTTCATGTCTGCTTTGCGGATCATCGGGCCTGCAAGCATACTGGTGTGCATTTCGTCACCGGTGCGATCAAGAAAGCCGGTGTTGATGAATACAATCCGGTCTTTGACTGCGTAGATGCAAGCTGCCAGATTGGCGCTGGTGCGGCGCTCCTCGTCCATTACCCCGACTTTGATGGTATGGCGCGCCAATCCCAGAACGTCTTCGACCGCATCGAACAGATCGTTGGTGAAGGCGCATTCTTCGGGGCCGTGCATTTTGGGCTTAACTATATAGATTGATCCGGTGCGGCTGTTGGCTAGTGATCCAAGACCTTTCACGTCATGAAGCGCGCACAGGGACGTGAACATTGCGTCCAATATCCCTTCGGGCGCGTCGCTGCCATCGGCCAGCAACACCGCTGGGTTGGTCATCAAATGGCCGACGTTGCGCACGAACATCAAACTGCGGCCATGCAGCGTGAAATTTGCGCCGCCCGGTGCGGTGTAGCTGCGGTCGCCATTTGGCGTGCGCGATATCGTTGCCCCGCCTTTTTCAAAGCTGGCGGCCAAATCTCCGCGCATCAACCCCAGCCAGTTGGTGTAAGCCAGAACCTTGTCATCGGCATCCACCGCCGCCACTGAATCTTCCAAGTCGATAATGGTCGAGAGCGCCGATTCCAAAATAACGTCGGCGATGCCCGATGGATCATTTGCGCCAATCGGGTGGCTGGTATCAAACACGACCTCGATATGCAGGCCGTTGCTCAGAAACAGGCGGCCCTTTTCGCTTTTGCCCGCATATTGGCCGGGATTTGCGATAGCGATTCCGCCGGATGGATCGCCCAGTTCAGCCCAAGTGCCGGATGCCAACGGTACTGCTTGATCCAGAAATTCCTTGGCGCGCTGGACGACGGCAGCGCCGCGCATCGGATCATATCCGCCCGCTATGGCGGACGGCGCATCGAGCACGTCTGTCCCATAAAACGCATCATACAGACTGCCCCAGCGCGCATTGGCGGCGTTCAACACAAACCGGTCGTTCAGTGACGGCACAACCAATTGCGGGCCAGCCATCAACGCAATTTCGGCATCGACATTCTGCGTGGTAATTTCAAATGGTGCAGGCTCAGCAACCAGATAACCGATGCCAGTAAGAAACGCTTTATACGCCGCCATATCGGCAATTGGTCCGGGATTGGCGAGATGCCACGTATCAATTTGCGCCTGAAGCGCATCACGTTTTGCCAGCAACTGGCGATTGACCGGTACAAACCGCGCCAGCATTCCGGCAAGACCATCCCAAAAGGCATCGGCACCAATCCCGGTTTCAGGTAGCGCCCGGGCCTCGGTAAATTCCGCCAGTTCCTGTGCAATTTGTAGGCCTGCGCGAGTGACATATTGGGTCATGTTTTGGCTCCATCGTTGATTTGGTGCCTGGGGAGATTATTTATCGGCTCGCCCTAACGATAGATTGCTCCACACAAAAGGAAAAAATTACATGGAACAGCAACATTGTTGGTGTAGTTAGCTAACGATGAAATTAAAAACGCATCTCGTTGAAAAACCTTGGGGCCGATTGGATATTCCAGCAGCATTTAATGTGCCGGACGGTAAAAAGATTGGCGAAATTTGGTATGATGACGGCAATGCAGAGCCATTGCCTTTGCTGGTCAAATGGCTATTCACTTCGGAAAAGCTATCGGTTCAAGTCCACCCGAATGATGAACAAGCGCGCGAACGCGGTCTGTTATCTGGCAAAGAAGAATGCTGGTATATTGTCGATGCCGTGCCCGGCGCAGTGCTAGGTATGGGGACGTTAACGCCGCTTTCCGACGAAGAATTGCGCAGCGCCTCGCTTGACGGCAGTATCGAAGACTTGATGGATTGGCGCACGGTAAAGGCTGGCGATTATTTCTATATCCCTGCCGGAACGGTACATGCAATCGGCGCTGGGATTACTCTGGTCGAGGTTCAGCAATATGCCGACATTACCTACCGCCTATTTGATTATGGCAGGCTCGATAATGGACAGCCGCGTGCGTTGCATTTGGACGACGGCGTCGCAGTATCGCAGGCGCAGCCTTATACGGACCAGCGTTCTGGCCACGCAGAACAAAGCGCGCATTTGGCGAACGGAGCACATTTTCAGCTTTCACTGGTCACCGATGAAGCAGCGCTGGCGGCGTTACCCATAGACAGACTCGGCTGGATTGTGCCGCTGTCCGGTGTCATTAGCGTAGGGGGCGATAGCGGCGCTGTAGGCGATTGTTTGTTGGCTGAACCGGGAAAAGTCATAACGATGGAGGGTGATGCAAAATTTCTTTGGGCAGTTGCAGGCAGCGAACTTAAGCACTGATCTTGGGTTCTGATTTTAGGGGTTGGCCTTAAATAACCCGCGCCGAATAAATTTCCCCGCCGCCTGGACGCTGCGTTAAGACCACAGATTTATAGGCCGCCGATTTCGCCGCTGGCAGCGTATAGGTTGCCGCCTTACCATTCCAATCGCCCAGCTTCACCAATTGCCGCACGATGTTTTTGTGCGGTAAGGTACGCCCCGAATTTTCGCCCGATTTTATCGCCACATTTTGCAGACGCGGATCGTAACGGACCAGCCATATCGCCGCTTTTCCAGAACCTGTGCCGATGGTGGCAGTGTTGGCGTTTACCGAAATAGCAGGACCGCCAGATAATCCCGTTGTGGCGGCAACAGCGCGGTTTATCTCGCCGGGCTTGTTACCGACGATGGCGCGCTTTCCATTCAGAATCACCTGCGGCGTGTAAACATTGCTGTCGCCTAGTGCACTGGCGTAATTATATTGGCGCTGGGTATATTCGGGGTCAGCAAAAATATCTTTCCAGCCTAGCCGGTCCCAATAGGTCACCGAAAAATTTAACGCTATTACGTCTTTACGATCAGCGATTGCGTTTAGCGCTGCATTGGCGGGCGGGCATGACGAGCAGCCTTGGCTTTGAAACAATTCAACGACCACAGGACCAGTGCTGCTTTGCTTTGCTATCACCTGCGCGGCGGCTTTCGCCTTGCCGCTGATCTCGCCTTGCTGGCATGACATCAGCAACATAGGTGCCGCTAATAACGAGATTGAAAGACTGTGATTGCGCATGACCGGTCCTGACCCAAAGCATCTGCATGATATTTTCATGTTCGCGCCTGCAGCCAAATTCGTTACCGCGTCATCAATTGCCGCTACAATTTTTTCGCTTATTCGGGGTAGCGATCATCCATATATGCTTTGTCGATCCGGATCATTTGTTCCAATACGCCCAAATCAATGTCAGTTAATTTATTGATATACAGGCAACTTTGCCCGATGCTATGTTTTCCCAGTTGCGCCCGCAACGCATCCATCTTTTTCTGGGTGTCCGCGTTGCTGTATCCACCCGAAAGATAAATCACGATTTTGGCTTTGCGCGGCGAAAATCCGGAACGTGCGCTGTCACCCTCGCGTCCGCTATCGTATTTATAGTGATAGCTGCCAAAACCGATGATCGAAGGCTCCCACATTTTGGCAGAGTGGCCGGTAACTTTGGTGAATAGTTCCAGCAGCGCATTTGCCGCCTCTTGCTTTGCCGCAGGTTCAATTCTCGCGATAAAATCCGCGACATCGGCGTTTGTCGGTGCTGTCTTGTTCGGAGCAGTTGCCATGTGAGCCTCTTGCACATCATTATACGCGGTTGCACCTATGCGTCCACCCTGATAGTCGCGCCTCGAAACGAACAGCCTGTCTGGAAAGTGCCCCATGAAAGATAATATCAAGAAAGTTGTCCTCGCATATTCGGGCGGCCTCGACACCAGCGTTATCTTGAAGTGGCTGCAAATTGAATATGGCTGCGAAGTGGTAACCTTTACCGCCGATTTGGGGCAGGGCGAAGAATTGGGTCCGGCACGGGAAAAGGCTGTGCTGATGGGCGTGCCCGATCACCACATTTACATTGACGATTTGCGGGAAGAATTTGTCCGCGATTTCGTGTTCCCGATGATGCGCGCCAATGCGCGGTATGAAGGGGATTATTTGCTCGGCACGTCGATTGCGCGGCCATTGATTTCCAAACGCCTGATCGAGATCGCGGCTGAAACCGGCGCCGACGCAATTGCCCACGGGGCAACGGGCAAAGGCAATGATCAGGTGCGGTTTGAATTGTCGGCTTATGCGTTGAATCCGGATATAAAGGTTATCGCGCCATGGCGTGAATGGGATTTGACCAGCCGCACCCGCCTGATCGAATGGGCCGAACAACACCAGATTCCGGTCCCCAAGGACAAACGCGGCGAGAGCCCGTTTTCCACTGATGCCAATCTGTTGCACACCTCGTCAGAGGGCAAAGTGCTGGAAGATCCGTGGGATGAGACACCCGATTATGTCTACTCGCGCACCGTCAATCCAGAGGATGCGCCTGACACGCCCGAATACATCACTGTCGATTTTGAACGTGGCGACGGGGTTGCAGTGAACGGCGAAAAAATGTCTCCTGCCACATTGCTGGCGGCACTGAACGACCTGGGCCGCAAACATGGTATTGGCCGTTTGGATCTGGTGGAGAACCGCTTTGTCGGCATGAAATCACGCGGCATGTATGAAACCCCCGGCGGTGAAATCTATGCCCGCGCACACCGCGGTATCGAGAGCATCACACTGGACCGGGGCGCGGCGCATCTGAAGGATGAGCTGATGCCGAAATATGCCGAGATGATCTACAACGGTTTCTGGTTCAGCCCGGAACGCGAGATGTTGCAAGCCGCGATTGATCATAGCCAGACGTTAGTGTCTGGCACGGTGCGGCTGAAACTATACAAGGGCAATGCCAGCGTCGTCGGCCGCAAATCTCCCAACAGCCTATATAGCGAAAAGGTCGTGACGTTTGAGGATGACGCGGGCGCGTATGACCAAAAGGACGCCGAGGGCTTTATCAAATTGAATGCGCTACGCCTCAAACTGCTGGGCAAGCGCGGGGCGACTGCGATGTGATTTTCATTGAATTGACTTTAGCGAAAGCAGCCATTCTAAATGCAAAAAAGTTCTGCTTGACGTGCGAATAGCATTGTTAAGCATGTTGGGTAATTGATTGGGGGATAAATGAAAAATCTATTTGGCTTGGCTCTAGCCGGCGTGTTTAGCATGGTCGTAATTTCTTCACCTGTTTCAGCCCAAGAACGCACGGCGGTTAAGAAAGGGTTTGAACTGCCAACGAACGGCAATAAAACGATACTGCTATTTCGTCCAACGGTCCGGGTCGGCGCACAATCAACCGGCGGCATGTTTGAGCCAAATGCTGATTGGACGGACAAATCGAAAACCAATCTTGAAAACGCGCTTTTCAAAATTCAAACGAAAATTGGCAACAATGTTGTGATCGCGCCTGAACCTGTTGGCGACGATGCCATAAAACTTCAAGAGCATATGGCGTTGTTTGCAACCGTAGCTAGATCAGTCATTCAATATCAGTTTTTTGCTGGAAACAGGCTTCCCACAAAAAAACGTGACAACAAAAATGACGTGTTTGATTGGTCGCTGGGCACATCAGTAGGCACGTTGCCAGGTGCAAGTGCTGCTGATTACGGATTATTCATATTTAATGAAGATCAATATGGCTCGACGGGGCGTAAAATTTTGCAGGTGTTTGCTGCTGTTGGTGGTATTTCAGTCAAATCGGGTGAACATCAAGGCTATGCAGCTCTTGTAGATTTAAAAACGGGCGATCTATTATGGCTCAACGCGGATGCGGCCATGGGCGGCGACATTCGCACTCCTGAAGGCGCTGAAAAGCGTGCAGGTCAGCTGTTGGAAGAATTTCCCGGAAGTTCAATCGGCAAGACTGGTAATCCGTCGTGATAAAATCTCGAATGATGTTGCTTTCTGCGATGTTGCTCGCGTTAAGCAGCAACGTTGCGTTTGCCGAACCGATACCTCAGCTACCCCCTTACCAAGGTGCATATCAACCCAAGGGTGTAGATGAAATTGGCCTATGGAAAGAGGCCGACGAGTCTGAACGTAAACTGCGCGATTCAACTATTCTTGTTCGTGACGAACCCTTAACCAACTATGTCCGCGAAGCGTTATGTAGAGCGGTAGGTCCAGACAGATGCGGAAGCGTGCGAATATATATTGTGCGCGTGCCGATTTTTAATGCGTCAATGCGTCCAAATGGAACAATGATGGTATATAGCGGTCTACTTTTGCGGTCTCGGAATGAAGCCGAGCTCGCATCGGTGCTTGGCCATGAATTTGGACATTTCGAACGTAGGCACAGCTTAAAAGATTTCAAAAAAAGAAGGTCCGGGTCTGACGTGCTTGCATGGGCAGCAGTGCTAAGTGGATTGGCAAATAACGGTTACCAATATCAAAGCACACAATTAGGTGTCTTAGGCAACATGTCGCGATATCAACGTGACCAGGAAAGAGAAGCGGATTTGCTGGGTTTGGGTTATCTCCAAAAGTCTGAATTGACCCCTCAATCTGCTTCGATTGTTTGGCAGCGAGTTATGAATGAGGCCGATGCATCCGCAGTCAGTAGGGGGATTAGAAAGCCACGTTACGATAGTCTCGCATTCTTTGCCTCTCATCCAACTGATTTAGAGCGTGCAGGTTATTTGAGCGCTTTAGCTGGTCCATCGGAAGTTACTGATACCGATGGAAAAGAACGCTTCAATTTGGCTATGAAAGATTGGACTCCGCAATTCTTATCCGATCAAATTAAGTTGAATGATTTCGGGGCAAGCGAATATGTTATCAATTCGTTGGCAGAAGATGGCTGGACTTCTGACCTTTGGTTTGCGCGAGCCGAGCTATATAGGTTGCGCGGCAATCCGCGCGATATTGTTAATGCCATAGATTTTTACCAGCAAGCGATCGGGCTAAATCCTACTTTCGCTGATGCATATCGCGGCCTAGGTATTTCACTTGTAAGAAATGGTAACAAAACCGAAGCGCAGCCGGCACTTAAAAAGTACTTGGAACTGTCACCTAACGCAGCCGATGCAGCTATGGTGACAACACTCATTTCTGTTGATGAAGGATAAATCGTGAACTTTACCAAGCGGCTTTTACAATCATTTTTAGTTTTGCTTGCAATGAACGTCGCAACTACTTCTGCGTCTGCCAACGGTTTTCGAGAGCAAGGCAAAGTTGCTATCGTCGCGAAATCAGGGATGACGATCACGCCGCCGCGCGACTGGAACCAATTATCGATGAGGCCGGGAAAAAAGGCAGAAACATGGACTCTTGACGGTGAACTATTGAATGATGTTACTTTTTACGGCGGTATTGCTCCCAATGAGCCGCTGATAAGGGAAGTAAGCAAAAAACGCGACCCGCTTCCAAAAGTAAATAAAAATATGTTGCTTGTTGATATTCCTGAACTGTTGGAGCGCACTTATAGGACAAGCAAAAATATTGGTATATTCAAGGTAACATCATCTAAGCCGCAACCGTTTATGGGGTCTGAAGGTATTTTGTTCACCTATGACTATGTTGATGGAGACGAATTGACCCGGCGCGGCGAAGCGATCGCGACCCTTAAAAATGGTGCTCTTTATATGATTAGCTTTGATGCGCCCCGGATCCATTATTTTGAAAAAAATATTAATGATTATCGCTCGTTAGTAACTACGGCGAAATTGAATTGATAAAGCGTTTTTGTATTGTATAATTTTATCGTTCTTACAGCTTCTTAACCAATTGCCGTTAATGACAGGGGTGTGAAAGCCTCGAACTCAGCCAGTGCCGATCCCCGGCCTTTATCCGCCGTCAGCCACGGTGTGGGCATTTGCGGGCTATTGGGCCTGTTTGCTGCCGTTCTGATCGCGCGCAATTTTGGCGTGATTGCACAGGCTATCCACTTTCCGATGCTTGCCGAATTCGGCGGCGTGTATCCGAAAACCGCCGATGGCCGTTATTCTGCGCTGATCTCGGTGGTGATGTGCGGCGTGCCGATGGTCCTATGGTCAATCTTGGTCGACAAAGTGCATTTGCGTAAATCAACGGGCATCGATTGGTCGCTGAAACGCCCGATCAATGAGGTTCTAGACGACAGTATCGTGAAAATTGCCGGGCTATGGGCAACATGGGCGATCATCGCGGCGATTTACTGTGTTTTCCGTTTTTATTGGCGGGGCGGGTTTGAGTTTTCGATGGAAATTTTCCAGATGATGATCATCCCGCTGGTGCTGTTGGCGGTGCCTTACGTGGTCTGGCTTGACCGCTATCTGACCGATCGCCGCGACGGATCGTGGCATTTCGGGGCTTGGCTTGCGGGGCGCGATGACTGGGACAAGGATGAAATTCTCCACCATTTGCGCGCATGGGCGGTAAAAGGCTTTTTCCTCGCCTTCATGATTTCAATTATTCCCGGCGGATTTCAAAACGCGGTCACTACTGATTTTTCCGGAATAGCGGCAAACCCGGTGACGCTCGCCACTGCGCTCATCGGCTTGATGTTCTTGGTTGACGTACAGATTGCCACCGTCGGTTACATGATCACGATGAAGCCATTTGACGCACATATCAGGACAGCCAATCCCTATTTGGGCGGTTGGATGGCGGCATTGTTATGCTATCCGCCGTTCATATTGATGAACGACAATGGCCTGCTGAATTATCACATCAACACCCGCGAATGGGATTACTGGTTCGCCGATTATCCCGCTTTGTTGTATATTTGGGGCACGTTATTGGTGCTGCTGACCGCTATTTATGCCTGGGCGACCGTGGCATTCGGCATCAGGTTTTCCAACCTGACCAACCGCGGCATATTGACGCATGGCCCCTATAGCTGGACGCGGCACCCCGCATATCTGAGCAAGAACGCTTATTGGTGGCTGGCATCAATGCCCTTCCTTGTGACCAGCGGCAGCAAGATCGACATGATCCGTAACACGGTAATAATTGCCTTGGTCAGTGGCATCTATTTTTGGCGGGCAAAGACCGAGGAAAAGCACTTGATGGCGGACCCGGACTATCAGGCGTATAGCGCATGGATGGATCGCAATGCGCCGATCCCGCGCCTTATCGCTTGGGCAAAGCGGCTGGCAGGAAACCGCGTCCGCGCCCAAATTCCCCAAGCCGAGCCAGCGGAATAAAGGCTTTCAAACCGCCGCTTTAATCATCCGGTTAAATATGATACGCCTTGGTTCAGAGAACTGAGGAGAGTCGAAATGCATGACATGGTAATTCGCGGCGGAACAGTCGTCGACGGCACCGGTACAAAGCCATTTACCGCCGATGTGGCAATCGATGGCGGCCTGATAACCCGCGTTGGCAATGTCGAAACCAAGGGCCGCGAAGAAATTGACGCGACCGGCAAAATCGTCACTCCCGGCTTTGTCGACATCCACACCCATTATGATGGCCAAGCGACATGGGACGCCGAAATGGCTCCGTCCAGTTGGCACGGCGTAACTACTGTGGTCATGGGCAATTGCGGCGTCGGCTTTGCCCCTGCACGCCCCGACCGCCACGAATGGCTGATCAGCCTGATGGAGGGCGTTGAGGATATTCCCGGCACGGCATTGGCCGAGGGGATGAAATGGAACTGGGAAACCTTCCCCGAATATCTGACCGCATTGGAAGAATTGCCGCGCACTGTTGATGTCGCAACGCATGTCCCGCACGGCGCGGTCCGCGCCTATGTGCTGGGTGACCGCGAAATGCCGGGCGCAATCCCCACCGCAGAAGACATCGCCGAAATGTCGCGCATTGTCGAGGAAGGCATTCGCGCCGGAGCCTTGGGTTTTTCCACCAGCCGCACCGTGCTGCATAAGTCTATCGACGGCGAGCTGGTTCCCGGAACCACCGCCACATCCGAAGAATTGATCGCGATAGGCCGCGCCATGGGCCGCGTGGGTTACGGCGTGTTCGAAATGGCCAGCGACATGAAACGCGAATGGAATGAATTCGGCTGGATGGGCGCGCTTAGCCGCGAAACCGGATTGCCAGTAACATTCGCCGCGTTGCAATCCATCGCCAAGGAACTGCCGCTGGAGGAACAGATTAGCGAGATGCGCGCCCAGAATGACAATGGCGCAAATATCGTGGCGCAGATTGCCTTGCGCGGGAATGGCATCATCATGGCGTGGCAGGGTACGGTCCACCCTTTCAAGTTCAAAACGGCATGGGCAGAGATTGACGCGCTGCCATGGGCGGATCAATATGCGATGCTGTCCGATCCCGCGTTCAAGGCGCGGCTCTTGGCCGAGGAAAGCGTTATTCCCGAAAGCGACATCGCCGATTTCTTGCGCATAGTTGCGGCCGGCTGGCCGGTACAGTTCGAGATGGATGATGATTTCAACTACGAACCAAAAACGGACGAAAGCATCATGGCACGCGCGGGCGCGGCGGGTGTGTCGCCGGATGAATATGCCTATGACTTGTTGATGAAAGATGACGGCAAGGGCTTCATCTACTTCCCAATCCTGAACTACCGCGACGGCAATCTGAACTTTTTGGAAGACCTGCAAATCAGCGACGATTGCGTCAACAGCCTGTCCGATGGCGGCGCGCATTGCGGCACGATTTGTGATGCCGCCAGCCCGACATTCATGCTGCAACACTGGGTCCGCGACCGCGAAGGCAAACGCATCACGCTGGAAAACGCGGTCAAACGCCAATGCTATGACACCGCACGGCTATATGGCCTGAACGATCGCGGCATATTGAAACCGGGATATATGGCAGACGTCAACGTGATCGACATGGCCGCGATCAAGCTGGGCAAGCCATGGCTGGCATTCGATTTGCCCGCGGGCGGAAAACGCTTGCTGCAAAAAGCCGACGGCTATGTCGCCACGATCAAATCCGGCGTCGTGACATTCCGCGATGGCGTGATGCAAGGGCCGACGCCCGGCGGACTTATTCGCGGACCGCAGAGCGTGGAAATGATGGAAGCGGCGGAGTAGGGGGCTTAGAACAACGGGCGAAACACCCCTAACCGCGTGTGCCAGCTTGCCTCTTGCTGCGAGGGCTCGGCGGCGCAGGTAGCCCCGTTGTGATTTTGTTTCACGCAAAGCGCGCGAAGATTTTTAAGAGGGCGGTTTGTAATCAAACCGTATAGCGCGTTTTCCGCGCACAATTTGAACAGCACCCCATGAACAAGAGGCCTTCAACGCGCCCCCCACCTCTTAATAATCTTAGCGCCCTTTGCGTGAAACCATTTGCGCGGTGTTAGAGTCAGGACAATGGTCTATTAAGCGCGCCACAGCCGAAGCTGTAAAACCCTTTCACCCTTTTTTCCTTCACCCCTTTTACCGAAATCTCACGACAGCGCAGCAATGAGATAAAATGCAGATTCAGCGCACGCTTAACAGCGTGCAAGGCGCAAAGGGGAAAGAAGGAAAAAAGGCGAGTGTGCGGCGGCACCGTAATTCTGTCACTGTAATTCAGGACTTTGACAGGCGCGATAGGTTCTCGCCTACGCTGGAGCAGCAGTTAAATATGCGGCTGTGTAATGTGGTCGATTATGGTTCTAATTGCACGGGCACTGCTTCACCGCTGCAAATGCCCCCACCATGTCGCCTGAATTTCCAAATCCGCCGGCGGGAATCCACCGCGCACTGAATGTTCCGGCCAGTTCGCCTGCCGTCGGACCAAAGAAAAGTCCGCTGACTTGGCCGTTCGCTCCGGCGTTTGTAACCAGCACCGCATCGAACCCGGGGAAACTTGTGTCACGAATACTTAGCTGGGTATTGGCAAGTGCCCATGAACCAAGAGCGGTGCGCGTCCCGTCACTAGCAACCAGAATTGGAGAGAAACTGCCGCTAAAACTATCGGTGGCAAAGTTGAATGTGAACTGATTGGTTCCTTCGACCGCATAAGGTTTGCTCCCCGCGATACCGTCAACAGCCGAGCCATACATCCTTCCGACATAGTTTGCTGTGCCGCTGGCCGGGAACGACGCACGGTCACTCAAAATGCCATACGCCAGCCAGGTATTTCCAATTTCCGTTTTTCCAGTCACTGTCGTTGACGGTTCAGTGCGGCGATAGTTGATCAGACTGGCATAAGTGAGAGCAATTTCGCTGTTCGATCCGGCGGGGCGATACATCAGCACGCGTTCAGAAATACCTCCGGTTGTCAGGACATGGCCGACGAAACGGGTGTCACTCGTCACCGCATCAGGCGCTGAATTTGTGGAGAAGATTGTCCTTACGGTATTTGGAACGGTGGATGTGTCGTTCTTCTTCAAAATATAGATATTATCGCTCGCCCGATACTCCACCCTGTCTGGAACGTTTGCATATGTGGAGGCCGAAAGATAGTTGGCGTCGATTTGGCCGGTCGAGGGTGAAACATTGATGAACTGCGAAACGCTACGAATGCCATATTTGAATTCGGTCGTGTTGAAACTGACGGTCGGCGAAACCAGCGATGCATTGCGTAACCCGGGATCTTGTTTCGCACCCAGCAACACACCCACCAAACTTCCCGCGCCCAGCGGGGAATTCCCATTGATTGCAAAGGATGCACCAAGCTCGTTCGCAGATGGACCGTAAAACCGGCCTGCCAACGTGCCCGATGGCGATGATGCCAAGCTGGGATAGAGATTGAATGTGCCCGAGAAGGCATTGGCCGACGATGAAAGTAACGCGTTCATCGACCAGTTGCCGCTTGCAACGGCCTTGCGGCTATTCGTGCTCTGTTCCAGCGCCAGACCGCTGCCGGTAATAGTTCCAGCGCCAAAATCAGCACTTACCGTGCCGTTGCCGGTAAGATGAGTAAAGTCCTGTGTCCAAAAACCACGACCAATCAGCCGGACGTCGAAATGCGCCGTGCCGCTGCGCGGCGTGTCCGGGTTTGCCGTTTCGACACCATAGGAAAAAGCATAGGAATTCAGATTGGTGCCACCTTCGCCGCGCGTCCAGAGCGAACCGCCAACATATGTGTAGCTCCACGGTGGCAGCGATCCGGCATGGTTCCGTTCCATCCTGTTTAGAACCGTACCCGAATTCTTGAGATAGACGCTGGTATCGTTTTGCCGCAGCCCCTGATCAACATCTAGTGGCGCGAATGTTTCCGAATTCGCCCCGACCGTCAGCGTGTAGGATTGTTGCGCGCGCGTGAATGCAATCGTTCCGCTGCTCAGCGCGGCACTCGCTCCGGCAGCATTTGTCAAACTCAGGCTGGCAACATCGTTAGTGAAGCTTTCATCAACTCCGCCAGCATTCAGAGAGGTCAGGCTAGTATTGACCGGAGTGGGCGCCGGGGGAGGGGGAGGAGGCGATATGCCCGCAACGCCGCCACCGCTGCCGCCGCAACCCGACAAAAGAAGACCTGCCACAAGCAGCGCCGTTCCCGGCGCACACGTATTTTTTCCCATAATGCCCCCCTAAGATATCCGAAGCTAATCCAAATCCAGCGGCGATGCGAATCAAATAATAAAAGCATCAGGCGATTAATGATACCATGCCAATTGTGACTGAAGAAGTACGATATTGCAAGGGGTTAAGTTCTAAATATTGCTGCAGCTCAGGTTAAGTGCGCTGTCGCACTTGCTTTTGGAACGCGCGCAGCAACTAAGCGCCCAAAGTACCACTTTGGGCGAAACAGGTTATACCCGCATCGGCATCAATACATATAACGCCGCGCTCTTGTCATTCTCGCGGATCAGTGTTGGGGCGCTGCCGTCGGCTAAATGCAGCTCCACGGTGTCGCCTTCGATCTCGCTCAATATGTCCATCAGGTACCGCGCGTTGAAACCGATTTCGAAACCGTCGCTGCTATACTCGCCGCTGACTTCTTCCGCGGCTGTGCCATTCTCCGGCGAGGTCACCGACAGCGTGATCTTGTCCTTTTCCAGTGCCATTTTGACGGCGCGGGTTTTTTCGGTGGCGATGGTGGCGACGCGGTCGACGCCTTGCGAGAATGCTTTGGGGTCGATGCGCAGCAGCTTGTCATTGCCGGTGGGTATGACGCGGCTGTAATCGGGGAAGGTTCCGTCGATCAGCTTGCTGGTCAGGATGGCGTTGTCAAAGGTGAAGCGGATTTTACTGGCGGACAGGTCGATCTGGATATTCGCATCGCCGCTTTCGTCGAGCAGTTTGCGCACCTCGGCGATGCATTTGCGCGGGATGATGATGTCGGGCATGCCGTCGGCGCCTGCCGGGCGGGGCAGGGTGACACGGGCCAGGCGGTGGCCATCGGTGGCCGCGGCCTTGAGCACGGGAACGTCATCTTCGGCAACGTGCAGGAATATACCGTTCAGGTAATAGCGTGTTTCTTCGGTCGAAATCGCAAAGCGCGTCTTGTCGATAATCTGGATCAATGACGATGCGGGCAGTTCAAACGATGTCGGCAAGTCGCCCTCGGCGATCATCGGGAAATCATCGCGGGGCAGGGTGGCGAGGCTGAACCTTGCGCGGCCCGCATTGACCGCCATCCGGCCATCGGCGGCGTGCAATTGCACCTGGCTGCCATCGGGCAACTTGCGGGCAATCTCAAACAATGTGTGCGCCGACACAGTGATCGAACCGGCGGTTTCAACGTTGGCGGCAAATGTCTCGACAATTTGCAGGTCAAGGTCGGTCGCGGTCAGCTTGATCTTGCCGTCTTCGCTGGCCTCGATCAATACGTTCGACAGGATAGGAATGGTGTTGCGCCGTTCCACTACTGACTGAACATGGCTCAGACTTTTCAGCAGGGTTGCGCGCTCAATCGTTGCTCTCATATTCTAACTCTTCCCCTGTGGGCCGTATTTTCATCTGGCCGTGTCCTGTAATTTTCGCCGATTTCGGGTAAAACTCAACGTTCCTTCAATACCTATTATGAAGCCAAGGGCAAGTCGATTGCTTTTGCAACGCGCAATATCCTGTGGAATAAGCCCAAAAATGACAATATCGACAAATGGCAAACGCATTTTTATCGCTCGGCACGGGGAAACGGTGTTCAATGCCGTCGGCCGGATGCAGGGAATGGACGCGCATACGCCGCTGACCTCGGAAGGTTGCGAGCAAGCGGTACGGATGGGCGAGGCGCTTCGCAACCATGTTTCGGACGCGGCATCGCTCGCGTTGGTGGCATCGCCAAGCGGTCGGACGTTGCAGACTTTGGCGCTGGTTGTCGCTGAAATCCATGCTGATTGGCATGATCACATAACAGATACGCGGTTGCGCGAGATTGATGTGGGCGAATGGGAAGGGCAATATTATGCCGACCTGTTTCCCGTAGTTACCGACTTGATCGATATGGAACACAAGCTGTTCAAACAGTTCGCCAAAAGGGGCGAGGATTATGTCGCGGTCGCGGCGCGGGTGCGCGAATGGATATCTGACCAGGCGTTTGATCGCGACATGCTGATCATCAGCCATGGCATGACGGTGCGGGTGCTGCGCGGGGTGCTATTGGGCATGCCGATGATGGACTTTTACGGTGCGCCGATTGCGCGGACGCTTTCGCAAGGCAGCATGGTGATGATCCGCGACGGGACGGAGGAACTGGTGATTAGCGGCGACGGCAGCGGGGAACAAGCGTGAAGCGGGGCATGTTGCTGATGGCTATTGCGGCGCTGGCGACCGCTCCGGCAATGGCGCGCGACCGGTTGGGATTTTATCAAGGATGGGCGGCGTTCAAAGACGCCGATACGCCGCGCTGCTATGCAATCACAGCGCCAGAAACGCGGGTGAGTGGTTCAACACGCCCCGGTTATTTTTCCGTCGGGTTTTGGCCACGCAAAGGCGTAAAGCATCAGATATATGTCAGCCTGTCACGCGACCGTTCAAGCAATAGCGCCATCAACATAAGCGTCGGCGGCAGGCGCTTTCGGCTCAAAGCGGAGCCGGCGGGCGGTTGGGCAGCGGACCGCAGGATGGATATCGCTATCGTTTCGGCAATGCGCTCTTCTGGCTCACTCAGCGTTGAGAGCATCGGACGGGATGGCCGGGCAATCGTCGATGCGTACCGGTTGCGCGGTGCGCCCAGTGCCATTGATGCTGCGGCACTGGGGTGTTCGCGTTAACGGACAGCCGCAACTCAGCCTAAATCCATAACGTCTGCGGATCGAGCATCGGCGCTTCTTTTTGTGCGTTGAGCAATGCAACCACGGAACGAATGAGAGCCCAAATACCGACGGCAAACATAATCAAGATGCCAATGACGACGATCATCAGGATAAAACCCAAAATCATGCCGGCAAATCCGATCCAAAAGGTACGGATATGATAGCTATAGTGGCTCGCTTCCCAACCCGATGGATTTTCGCCGCGCCACACATAAGCGAGGATAACGCCGATGATCCCGGTTAGGCCGGTGAAAAACGATAAAATGAAAAGCAACGCCACGATCGTTGGATGGTTGAAACTAAATCCAGATGTTGGCGTTTGGCCCTTTGGCAAGTTCATTGATCTCTCTCCTGTGCAATTAACGCAAGCAGGTTAGGCCGCATAAAAATACTTGGCAAGCATTGACTTTGCTGCGCTTATTGCACGCCCCACATCGCCGCGGCACCAATGCAACCAGCCAAGATTGCGACAGCAGAATATTTCCAAACGCTGCCAGCGCCGGGTTGCTTCTTGTCCCAGATCAGCTTAACCGGCGGCAACGGCGGCGGTTCTGGCGCGCCGCCTTTTTTTGGCAATTGGTCATCCAAACGCCGGATCAAGTCGGGTATCATCTTCAAAGTTTGCGCCTGTTTACGCAGTTCGTCGGCGACCATCGCTTCTGGACCCAGCTCGCCGCGTATCCAGTCCTTCACGAAGGGCGCGGCGACATCCCACATATTGATATCGGGGTTCAACGACGTGGCGATGCCCTCGACCATGACCATCGTTTTTTGCAGCAACAGCAAATGCGGCTGGGTCTGCATGTCGAAATCGCGGGTAATGGCAAACAGACTGTCGAGCATTTGGCCAACGGAAAGCTCGCTGACGGGTTTGCCGCGCGTCGGTTCGCCGACTGCGCGCAGGGCGGTCGCGAATTCATCGACATTGTGGTAGCTTGGCACATATTGCGCCTCAAAATGAATCTCGGCGACGCGTTTGTAATTGCCGGTGGTCAAGCCATATAGGATCTCGGCCAGCCAAAAACGCGCCTGCCGGTTGATCCGGCCCATGATGCCGAAATCAATCGCAACAATTCCGCCATCGGCGCGCACGAACAAATTGCCTTGGTGCATGTCGGCGTGGAAATAACCCTCGGATATGGCCTGGCGCAGAAATGTGAGCACAAGCGTGTTGGCGATTTTGGGTAGGTCATGGCCTGCTGCCTTCAGCCCCTCGATATCCGAGATTTTGATGCCGTCGACCCATTCGAGCGTCATCACCCGCCCCGATGTCCGGTCCCAGTCAATCGCCGGGATATGATATCCGCCGACCGCAACCATCGCCTCTTTGAGTTCCGACGCGCTGGCGGCTTCGCGGCGCAGGTCTAGTTCGCGCAGCGTCCAGCGCTTTAGATTGGCAATCACAAGTTGCGGGCGCAGGCGCGCGGCCTCACCGCCCAATGCTTCCAAATGCGCGGCTGCCCATTCGTAGGTTTCGATATCGCGGGCAAATTGTTCGCGGATACCAGGGCGTAAAACCTTGACCGCTACGTCACGGCCTTCGTTGGTGCGGGCACGGTGAACCTGGGCTATCGAGGCCGAACCGACTGCGACCGGATCGATATATTCGAACAATGCACTGGCAGGGTTGTTTAAACTGCCGTCGATTTCGGCAAAGACCGCTTCAAATGGCGCAGGCGGCAGCTGATCTTGCAATGACAGCAGATTTCGCGCAGGTTCAACGCCGATAATGTCCGGGCGCGTCGCCAGTGTTTGGCCCAACTTGATGGCTGCGGGCCCAATGGCGCGAAATGCACCGGCATAATCCGGTTCTTTTGGCTGGATCGTGCCCAATCTTGCGATGCGGCACAGACGTTTGACCTGCGGCGGCGTGTTACGGTCGGCCTCAATCGCGCGCAGTGCGCCGTGGCGTGCAAGTATGCGGCCCCATTTTAGCAGGCGGAAAATGTGCGTTGTGGCGCTTGTCATTCTAGCTCAGTTAAACCTTCCAGCCGCTATGGATAGCGACCAGCCCGCCCATGATTGGTTCCACTTTGGTTTGCACAAATCCGGCATCGGCGATCATGCCCTTGAATTTCTGCATATCGGGAAACCGGCGGATCGATTCGATCAGATAACGATAGCTTTCTTCATCACCGGCAATCGCTTTTCCCAATTTGGGAACCAGCTTATGCGAATAGAGGTCGTAAACTTTGGCCAGCCCGGGCCATTCGACGGTCGAAAATTCCAGGCAATAGAAACGGCCGCCATATCGCAATACCCGGTGCGCTTCTTTCAGTGCCTTTGGTATGTCGGTGACGTTGCGAATGCCGAACGCGATTGTGTAGGCATCAAAATGCTTGTCCGGAAAACTTAATGTCTCGGCATTCTGCTCGCTCCAAACCATAGTATCCACGCCGCGGTCGACCGCGCGGTCCATGCCCACAGCGAGCATTTCGGGATTGATATCGGAAACCGTGATGTTGGCGCCGGATTTTTCCATGCGAAATGCAATGTCGCCAGTGCCGCCCGCCATGTCGAGAATGTCTTCGCCCGCTTGCGGTTTTACCCGGCGAACAAACTTATCCTTCCACAACCGGTGCATCCCGCCCGACATGGCGTCGTTCATTATGTCATATTTGCGCGCAACATTGGAAAACACCTCACCAACGCGCTGGGTCTTTTCTTCGGGGGCTACTTCTTGGTAACCGAAGGATACTTTTTCGCTCATAACGCAATCCCCTAGCGGATAGTTGCGCGGGCCGCAAAGGGTGATAGATGCAATTGTCTATGTCTGAATTGTCAAATGCCTGAACTTCCCGAAGTGGAAACCACCGTTGCTGGCCTGCGCGCTGTGCTGGATGGCGAACGGATCATTCGCGCCGAACCGCGCCGTGCCGATCTGCGTTGGCCGATGCCGGTGGACTTGCGGCAGCGGCTGACCGGCGCGCGCGTCACCGGTCTGGGACGGCGAGCCAAATACGGTTTGATCTACACCGACCGCGATGATGTGCTGATATTCCATCTGGGCATGTCTGGGCGGTGGCGCGTTGATCCTAGCGAGGTTGAAAAGCACGACCACTTCATATTGGAGACAGCATCGGGCCGAGTGGCGGCATTGAATGATCCGCGCCGCTTTGGTTCGCTCGACTTAATCGAAGCGGGCCATTTGCAGAACTTCAAGGCGTTTCGCGGCATGGGCCCCGAACCGTTATCAGCCGAATTTGATGCAGGCGCATTGCAAACCGCCATTGCCGGCCGCACCGCGCCAATTAAGGCAATGCTGCTCAACCAGAATATCGTTGCCGGTCTTGGCAATATATATGTGTGTGAAGCGTTGCATATGTCGGGGATCATGCCGACCGTGGCGGCGGGCAAAGTAAGCAAGGCCAAATTGCGAACACTCGTTGATGCAATAAAAGAAGTGCTGACGTCTGCGATTGCAGCGGGCGGATCGACCTTGCGTGATTTCGCGGCACCGGACGGCGAACTGGGATATTTTGCGAAACAATGGCTGGTTTACGGACGTGAGGGCATGGATTGTCATTGCGGAACGACGGTTAAACGGCGCGTTGATTCGGGCCGGTCGACATTCTATTGTCCAAAATGTCAGCGGTGATAGCGGTGACCGGTACAAATTCACGTTGACGTTTTGCCATAGCCTATCTAAAGGCCGCGTCAGACAAGGGCTTTGAATGATTCCATTGCCCCAAAACTTAATCAGACTTTCGAGGTTTAATAATGGCAAATACGCCGCAAGCAAAAAAGCGTATCCGTCGCAACGCACGCCGTACCGACGTAAACACCAACCGGACCAGCCGTATCCGTACTTTCATCAAGAAAGTTGAAGCTGCAATCGAATCGGGTGACAAAGCTGTTGCTGCCCAAGCATTGCTTGCTGCTCAACCGGAAATTATGCGCGGTGTTTCGAAGGGCGTGTTGAACAAGAACACCGCGTCACGGAAATTTAGCCGTCTTAACAAGCGGGTAGTCGCGCTGGCTTAAATACCCAGTTCAGCATCGCAGAATTTCAATGACCCGCTCAAATTTTGGGCGGGTTTTTTGTTGGTCATTTCAGTTGCAATTTGCGACCAATTCACACCCTAGCATTTCCTGCGATTCGGACCAATTTGATCGCCATTCTTAAGCAAAATTATATGTATTCAATATGTTAATGCAATCTCCAACGCATTTGTTAGGCTTGCGGCAAGTCAACCGCATTTATTTCATTTTTTTTGCAGTGCGCCTCTTGATCGACTCAGAAAGTGCTGCGTAAGGTCAAATTTCAGTGGCATGTGAATCAGTTCAGATGACGCTCCAAAAATACGCATTTTGAAACCGCTGCCGAAGGTTTTTACCATCGGCGGTAACGGGAGAAATGTCAATTTTGGAGAGCAGGCGCCTAGCGCATATGCAGATCAGATGTTTGCTGGAACGGGGTGGCGATGGGTTCGATTGTGGAAGTAAGCGGAATGCTTCGCCACGCTCACCTTTGCCTGATTGTGGCGGGCAAAAACGGGGTGTCGCGGTGATTGTACAATTAGAATCGGATTGGCAGGCTATTTCGTCGGGGTTGCGGCGCGATTTGGGCGCGCAGATCTATGGTCAATGGATCAGGTCAATCAGTCTGGGCGATTATTGCGATTTGACCGGTACACTTGAATTGCTGCTGCCGTCGGAATTTTCGGCGAGCTGGGTCGCCGATCATTATGCTGACCGGCTCAAGCTTGCTTGGCACAGCACAAACAAAACAGTTCGCCAATTGAAAATCCGCACAAAACCCGGCGCGGGCCGAGTCGAAATGTTGCGTGATAATGATGTGGCCGATCGCATCGCGTCCGAAAACGCCAATGCGGCCAAACCCGTTCGCACTTCACTTGACGCAAGAATGACATTCGCGAATTTTGTTCGCGGTCAAACAAATGTGCTGGCACTCAGCGCGGCAGAACGCGTTGCGGCTGCTGAAAAACCATTGTTCAACCCGCTTTATCTACAAGCGGCGACGGGGCAGGGTAAAACCCATTTGATGCATGCAATTGGCCATGCTTACGCCGCGATCAACCCCGACGCCCAGATCATTTATATGTCGGCGGAAAAGTTCATGATGGAATTTGTGTCCGCGATGCGGGCCAAAGAAGTCATGGAGTTCAAGGCGCGGTTGCGGGCAGTCGACGTACTTTTAATCGATGATATTCAATTCATCATTGGCAAGGTTTCCACCCAGGAAGAGTTTTTGCATACAATTGATGCGATATTGGGTTCAGGCAAGCGCCTTGTCGTCGCCGCCGACCGCGCACCGCAAGCGTTGGACGGCGTCGATCAACGGATATTATCACGTCTGTCGATGGGATTGGTTGCCGATATCCAGCCCGCTGATCTTGAACTTCGCCGGACGATATTGGAACAACGTCTGGCGCAAATGCCGGACACCAAAGTTGGCGAAGATGTTATCGAATTTTTGGCACGCACGATCAGCAGGAACGTCCGGGAGTTGGAGGGCGGCTTGAACAAGTTGCTGGCTTATGCACAGTTGACCGGACGGCCGATTACCAAAACCTTGGCGGAAGAACAGCTGAAGGATATTTTGAGCGCGTGCCGCCGCCGGATCACCATCGACGAAATTCAGCGCGCTGTTTGCGAATATTACCGTATTGACCGCAGCGAAATGTCGTCGAAACGCCGCGCCCGCGCGGTTGTACGTCCGCGCCAAGTCGCCATGTATCTGGCAAAAGTTATGACGCCGCGCAGCTATCCTGAAATTGGCCGAAAATTTGGCGGCCGCGATCATTCGACGGTAATCCACGCGGTTCGGCTGGTCGAAGTGCTCCGCAAACAGGATAGCGAAATGGACAATGACGTCCGCACATTGCTTCGTCAGCTTGAGGCGTAATCAAGCTCTTTTAACCGACATGAAATTCGACTAATACAAGCGCGTTCGTTGCGGGAGATTAGTGTGAGTCATTCCACATCACATGACGCGTGGCCGTGCTGTGATACTAATAACTTGGGTGGTTACTTTGGTTGCTGACCGCTCCAGGAGCAGGTTGTGGCTCAGCCTTGCTGTGGCCGTCACGCTATTGTCGGGCATCGGCTATTATCTCGCGTTCATTCATGATGCCGGCAGCAGTGCCGCGAAAGATGTCGTCAAGGTTGCGCCGAAAGCGGCATTAGAAGTGGCCGAAGTGAAGCAATTTTATGCTGCGACCAAGGCAAGGCTGCGCGATTCTCCTGCGGCTGAAAACAGCAATGTCATCGCCCTTCTGCGCCGGGGTGATCCAGTCAGCGGTTCGATTGTGGCGGGAACAGCCGAAGGGCAGTTGTGGCTAAAACTTGCCGATAACAAAGGCTTTGTGAATGTAGTCAACTTGTCCGAAAAACCTGCGCCGGTTCTTAAGGCCAGTTTTAGCGGGAAAGTTTTCACGTTGCCGCAGCGCGCCATTTTATTGAGCGCGCCGTCCAAAGATAGCCAGATACTGGACCGGTTGGCGCAAGGGTCGGCATTGACCGCATCAGGAATCACTCGGAATGGCTATGCAGAGATTATTCGCCAAACCGGCGGCGTCGGGTACATCGCAAACGGCGAACAATTGCTGGCGGCGTTAGAAAAACCGGCGTTGGCGCGGGCCATGACAATCAGAATCGACAACAATGGATGCGCCGCTGGCCCAGAAATTGACTCGCTTTTTCGGCAGATACAATACCGGCAAGCCGCAGGTTTGAAAGCGGTTGAGGATGCCAAATATCCCGACGATGATGCGCGCGATGCGGCCATTGCCAAATACCGGCAGCGCACCGAAGGAAAGAGCGTTGTCATCCCGCTGGAACGCAGTTTCCGCACTTTGACTGTCACTGGATTGGCCCAGCATTACGAATCGCAATCGGTATATTTTGCCGACCCGCCAGAACAGGTCCGTAAAGTTTTCCGCTCCATTGGTTACCGTGTTGGCAAAGATGGCAAATTGCCCTCTGGTGAAATTTACGCAGGAATCGATCCCGCACCGAAAGGCAATGCGAGTTACGGCAAAACCGACTTGGGCTGCGGTGTATAAAAGCTGGGGCGTGTAAAAAACGCGGGCCTAAACCCGCCTTTCGTTTTGCAATCCGGTTTAAATGGCTAGGTTTTAGAGCGCGATGATATCACTTTGCAGCAGAACTCCCTGTCCGTTCGTCCTGAGCCTGTCGAAGGATGAGGCAAGCAACCTGTACTTCGACAGGCTCAGCACGAACGGTTTTTTGTTTCATCCAAGAGAGTAATGTTTCACTCAAACGTCATCACGTTCTAAACAGATCAGCGTTTGGGTTCTGGTGCCACCGAAATCCTGACGGTTTCTCCGCTGTTTCCGGGAAAACCTGTGAACATTGCCTCGACCAAATTCGGCACCAGATATGCCAGCTTGTTCGACCGGGACTTTGCCTCGGCTTTGCCTTCAAACACATTCTGGCTATCGGCGTTGCGCCTAATTTTCAGGTCAATGTTGCCGGTAAACACCGTGTAGCTGTCGGCGCCAAAGCCGCCGCGATGTCCGTAACCATATCCGCCAAACAAAAACGGGTCGTAATATCCATGGACATAACGGGCACCGCGTGGTGTGCGGACCAGATAGGGGCGGCTGTAACCAAAGCTACCATATCCCCAAAACGGATCATAAAACGGATCGTTGACGATGCGTTCTTTGCCATTGTCGACGCCATAATCAAGCGAGACGGTCAAATCCGCATTAGCGCCGCCTGAAGGCACATAGCCGAGTTTTTGCATTTCAGCAGACACCAAAGATGCATATTGTCCAAATTCAATGCCACCATCATTGGCGGCATTGGCGGGCTTAATGGCAAAGCTTTGTCCCTGTGCAGGCGGCAATTGTTGAAACCGCGAGACGTCGGCGCGAAATGGAGTGGGCGCGCATCCCGACAAGGCTAGCAAGGCCAATGGAGCAGCAAGCAGCGCAGATTTTCTGAATGAACTGGTGAACTTAGTCATGATCTTTTCCTCATACGACACAGCCGGATTTTTCCGATTCTGCGATGATTGATATCATATTTAGGATGAACCGTCGTTGAATATTTCGTTGTCGCCAGTTGCGGCTATCGCAAAAGTCCCAATGCATCATACGCCGCAGCAACCGTTGGCTTTGCCAGTGCGTTTGCCTTTTCAGCGCCCTCGATCAAAATGGCATCAATGGCGGCATCGTCGCTTTTTAGGGCAACAAAGCGATCGCGAATTGGCCGCATCGTCTCCACTAGCAACTCGGCCAATGCCGGTTTGAATGCGCCAAAGCCTTTGCCGGCATATTGATCGAGCACGGATTGCACCGAAATTTCTTCCGTGGCCGCAAAAATGTTCACCAGGTTTGCTGCTTCGGCCCGGCCTTGCAGCCCTTCGGGTGTTTCAGGAAGCGGGTCTGCATCGGATTTTGCCTTACGAATCTTTTGTGAGATCATGTCATCATCATCAGCCATATTGATCCGGCTCATATCGCTGGGATCGGATTTGGACATTTTCGCATTGCCATCACGCAGGCTCATCACCCGGGTTGCGGCGCCCGTGATATAGGGCTCCGGCAACGGAAACAGATCGACATCATAGTCAGTGTTAAATTTGCTGGCAATATCGCGCGCAAGTTCCAGATGTTGCTTCTGGTCCTCACCCACTGGAACATGCGTGGCTTGATAAATCAGAACATCTGCTGCTTGCAGCACAGGATATGCAAACAGGCCGACGCTTGCGCCCTCACGGTTCTTGCCAGACTTCTCCTTGAACTGCGTCATCCGGTTCAACCAGCCGATACGCGCAGTGCAAAAAAGCAACCACGCCAGTTCAGCATGGCCGGGAACCCGGGCTTGGTTGAACAAGGTGGATCTGCCGGGATCAATTCCCGCCGCAATCAGCGCTGCCGCCATCTCCCGCGTGTTGGCAGACAGCGTTTTCGGATCATTGTAAACGGTGATCGCGTGCAAATCGGCAAGGAAATACAGGCATTCACCTTCGTCCTGCATCTTCACCCAATTTTTGATTGCCCCCAGATAATTGCCCAGATGCAAGTTGCCTGTTGGTTGGATGCCGGAAACGACGCGCATATTCTATTGCCTCATTCTGATACAGGAACGGATTTCGCAGGTGCGCGGCTCCGTTTGAGTGCCGCCAATTGTTCCTTGTCGATCGCGCCTGAAAACCAACCAGCGATAGCGTAAACAGCGCCGCCAGCGCCAACAATCAAAGCCAGTGACCAGATCTTGTGAATTACGCCACCCGAATAATAAGGTTCCAGCCAGCTCATCAGCCAATAGAGCAACGCAGACATCACCCCGACCGCCAGCAATTGCTTTGCAATCCGTTTGCCTAGATCGCGGGTAAACCGGAACCAGCCGCGCTTATGCAAAATCGCGTAAAGCAGCACGCAGTTGAGCGTGGCCGAACAAGCGGTCGCTGCGGCCAAGCCGACAATGCCTAAACCGGCAATCATCACGGCGTAAACATTCAGGGCTACATTGAACAACAACGACACCAGCGCGCAATATACCGGTGTCCGCGTATCGGACCTTGCGAAGAATCCGGGGTTCAGGATTTTTACAACCACATAGGCAGGCAACCCTGCGACCAATGCGACCACAATGTTTGACATCAATGCGCCGTCGGCGGCGGTAAACTTACCGGCAACAAAGAAGGCGGTTGTAAAGGCTGGGGCGCAAATCGCCAATGCCGCCGCCGCGGGCAGCGTGAGCAACGTTGCCATTTCAAAGGCGTTGGATTGCAGGCGCTGGGCCTCTTTCTGATCGCCGCTTTGAATGAACCGCGACAGCATCGGTAAGATCGCCGTACCCAAAGCAATGCCGACAATACCAAGCGGCATCTGGTTCAACCGGTCCGCCATTTTCAACAATGTCAGCGAACCTTGCGGCAATGATGTGGCAAAGAAAGTGTCAACAAACTGGCTGATTTGATAAATCCCTGCGCCAAAAGTCGCGGGCAGGATGACGATGCCCAAACGCTTTACTTCGGGTGTTATCTTGGGAAATTTGAAGCGCAGTTTTAATCCTGCGCGCTTTACCGCCCACCAAAGATAGACAAATTGGACAAAGCCGGAGATCGACACTGCGATTGCCAAAACGTTGACCACTTGGGTATCATCGCCCGATGGGCCGCGCAGATAATAGCCGATGATTATGCCGCCGATCAGTGTGATATTGAACAAAACGGGCGCAATTGCACCGGGGGCAAACTGTGACCTGGCGTTCAGCAACCCCGATAGCATCGCAACCAGACTGATGAAGAACAGGTAAGGAAACGTAACGCGGCTTAAGAACGTGGCCAATTCGAACTTGCCGGGAATGTTGGCATATTCGCTGGCCAATCCATAAACGATCACAGGCATAATGATCATGGCGAGCGCTGAAAAGCCGAGCAATATCCAGATGAACACCGACAGCACATCATCGGCAAATTCGGCGGCTTCCGCCTCACCATTTTCGCCTGCTAGCTTGCGGGTGTACATGGGCACAAAAGCAACCGAGAAAGCGCCTTCAGCAAACAGCCGCCGGAATGTATTTGGCAACGTAAACGCCAATTGATAGGCATCGGCGGCCAACCCCGCACCTAGCACCCGGGCCAACAAAATATCGCGGACGAACCCGAAAATTCTGCTGATGATAGTGAAGCCAGCTATCGTCGAAGTATGCTTGATCAGGCTCATTTATTTAGGGCCTTTGGCGTGCAAGTTACGCTTCGCCTGCTGGTTCTTGTTCGGCCATCATCGCGGCTTGTTCGCGCTGTTGTATATAGAGCGAGTTAAAGTCGATTGGTTCCATCACGAAAGAGGGAAATCCGGTATCGCGGATGGCATCGGCAATTACCCGGCGCGCAAACGGGAACATCAGGCGGGGGGCTTCACCGAACAGGAATGGATGCGCTTGTTCGGCATCAACATTGCGAAGACCGAACAATGTACCATAATCAAGTTCCACGCTAAATTGGACGCCGTCATCGACTGATGCTTTGACCATCAACTTCATCACCACTTCGTTCACTTCATCGGTGATGGCATCAACCTGGATGTTGACCTGCACGTCGACTTGCGGTTGGCCTTCCCAGGAATAACTGTGCGGAGCGTTAGGGTTCTCAACTGACAAATCCTTGATATACTGGTTGAGCATACCAATTTGCGGCTGCGTATCTTCGCCGTTCGCAGCAATTTTGTCAGAGATTATATTGCCTTCGTTTTCGGCCATGTCGTTATCCGTTTCTTGTTGCACTTTGGGCGCAAAACGCCCCCTGTTTAAGTTGCGCCGCGCCTAGCAGGGGAGCGACCCAAGCGCAATCTTTTCTGCGGCTGACGTAGAATTTACACGTCGCAAATGACATTGGGGCATCATTCTTTGTAAAGCCGTTTGAATCTCGCGGCTCGAACGCCTATGTAAGGGATGGGCAGAGCATCGGCACTTACGAATGGCTGATGTTGGCTGCCGTCTATTTTTCTCCCGAAATGGGCTGGAGGCGTTGTGACGTTTGAAATTATCCTGTTGGCGATGGTTGCTGCATTCCTTGGGCTTCGGCTCTATTCAGTGCTTGGAAAGCGCACGGGGCACGAACAAGAACCTTTGGTTAGGCAACCTGCCGAAGAACGCAACGTACCGGTTATCCATCCGCCCAAACCCAATATGGAACCAATGCCGGTCGGTACTGCGGTGTTGGATATCGATATTGATGTTGCCGCACAAAGCGGATTGCGATCGATCATGAATGCAGATCGTCAATTTGATGCGCAGATGTTTATCGAGGGCGCAAAGTCGGCGTATAAAGCGACGTTGGAGGCGTTTTGGAAGGGCGACCGGGAGTCGCTGCAATTCCTGTGCGATGATGATGTCTTTGAAAGCTTTGTTGGCGTTATTGATGCGCGTAATCTGCGCGGGGAATTGGTTGAAAACCGTTTGGTGCGAATTGAAACCGCCAGAATTGTCGGCGCTAGTTTCGATCATCCGGTCGCGCGGGTGACCATGCGTTTTGATTCAGATATTGCCGCAATGGTTAAGGACAAGGATGGCAACATCATCGGCGGTTCGATGTCCGATGCCGAAGAAGCGCATGATGTGTGGACATTCATGCGCGATGTTAAGAGCAACGATCGCAATTGGAAGCTTGACGAAACCGACGAAGCCTGATTCACAGGCGGCATGTACAAGAAACTAATTCTGGTAGCGATTGCCGCTGCATCATTATCCGCTTGTTCGAGCGGGTTAATCCCCGGTGGCGGCGTTACGCCAGCGTCACGTCCGCCTGCATCACGCCCGCCAGCGGATCAAGCAGCAAAGCCGGTGCCATCAAAGCCAGCAGATACCTTGCCGTCTGCTGTTGCCAGCGGCGATGGCGCGATAGCGGCCAGTTTGGGCGTGGTGCGCGGTCCGGCAATCGCATCATTGAAAGTGGACGCGCGCAAAACCAAGGGCGCGCTCGACTCGTTCCGCACAAGCTGCCCCGGCCTTGTGCGCCGCACCGACCAATCCGGCCTGACACTCGGCAGCGATTGGCAGCCAGCATGCGATGCCGTTAAAACCTGGACGGGCGATGCTATATCGTTCTTCGCCACATATTTGGAAGCGGTACAGGTTGGCGACGGGCGATCCTTTGCCACCGGTTATTTTGAACCCGAAATTGCAGGCGCGAAAACGGCGCAGCGCGGATACAGCGTTCCGGTTTATAAACGTCCACCGGAACTGATCGATGTTGACCTTGGTGCTTTTTCGGAAAGCTTGGCGGGCAAGAAAATTCGCGGCAAAGTGGAAGGCAGCAATTTTGTGCCGTTTGATGACCGGGCAAAGATCGAGGCGGGATCGCTTGCGGGACGCGGCTTGGAAATTGCCTATGCCGCCGACGTGGTCGAGTTTTTCTTCCTTCAGGTCCAAGGATCCGGGCGGCTGAAGCTTCCCGATGGCAAAATTATGCGCATCGGATATGACAGCCAAAACGGGCGGGATTATACCGGAATTGGCAAGTTAATGCTGGAACGCGGCGTGATCGGCAAGGGCGAAGCGTCGATGCAGGGCATTGTTGCTTGGCTGCGCGCCAACCCCGATGAAGGCAAAAAGATCATGCAGGAAAACAAGAGCTTTGTTTTCTTCCGCGAATTAACCGGCGCGGGACCATTGGGGGCGATGGGATATCAGGTTATCGGCGACATCAGCGCGGCTGCCGATCCGAAGTTTACGCCATTGGGCGCTCCGGTGTTTTTGTCGATGGACCGCGCCGAACCAAATGGCGTCTGGATCGTTCAAGATGTCGGCGGCGCGATTAAAGGCCCCAACCGTTTCGATACATTCTGGGGGGCAGGGGACCGCGCCCGGGCGATTGCCGGGGGCATGTCTGCACGCGGCAGCGCGCTGTTGTTCTTGCCCAAGGCATCGGTTCAACGCCTGGGACTGTAAGTCATGGTGCGTCGTCTGGATGGCGAAGAAAAGGCGCTTTGGGGCAAGGTAATTTCTTCGGTTAAGCCGTTGCATCCGGTTAAGCCGCTTGGGCCAGCTGCGCCCCGCTCGCCCCCGCCGCCGGGCCAAAAGATTGCCAAAAAGCGCGAGGTGGCGAAACCAGTTGCAGTGGCCAAAACGGCTGGCTCCGCGCCCGCCAAGCCGCCCATCACATCGACGCCAGATAATCTTGATGGCAGCTGGGATCGGCGCATCGGCAAAGGCGTCGTCATTCCCGATGTCAGCGTGGATTTGCACGGGCAAGGGCTGTCCAGTGCCTACCGCCGGTTGGACGGCGCATTGGAACAAGCGATAGCGCAAAAACTGCGCGTCATATTGCTGGTGACGGGCAAGGCGCGCGCCCATGACCGGATGAGCGGGGAAGGCCGCGGTGCGATTGCTTCTGTGGTTCGCGATTGGCTTGCGGCATCACGTCATTCCACTTCGATTTCAGCGGTTCGCGGCGCCCATCCCCGGCACGGCGGCACTGGCGCGCTCTACATTATTCTGAAACGCTGAGCGCGATGACCTTACTCTGCAACAGAACTCCCTATCCGTTCGTCCTGAGCCTGTCGAAGGATGAGACAAGCAACCTGTACTCGGGCAGGCTCAGCACGAACGGTTTTTTGATTCATCCAAGGGCGTTTTGTTGCAAAGTATTGTCATCCCGCTCTGAGCATCTGTAACGTAACGCGGCGGTAAATATCCGCCAACGCATCAAGGTCTGCAATCGCCACGGCTTCATCCAGCTTGTGCATTGTCGCGTTGCACAGGCCAAATTCAACAACCGGGCAAATCTTTGACAGAAAACGCGCATCCGATGTACCGCCGCTGGTCGAACGTTCTGGTTCAAGTCCGGTCACTGCCTTAACCGCATCGGCAATCGCGGCGGATAGCTCGCCGGGCGGGGTTAGAAATGGTTCGCCGGAAATCATTGGTTTCAGCTTACCGCCGCCGCGTTCGGCCAACGCGGTAATGCGGTCGACCAGGCCTTGCCCGCTGTGCAAATCATTGAACCGGATGGATAGCCGCGCCTCCGCCTTTGACGGGATGACGTTGGTTGCTTTATTGCCAACTGATATATCCGTCACTTCGATGTTGCTGGGTTGGAACCATTCGGTACCTTCATCGAGCAGTATTGCGTCTATTTCGCTGAGTATTTTAACAAGCTTGGGTACCGGGTTATCGGCCAAATGCGGGTAGGCGACATGGCCCTGCGTGCCATCCACGGTGATCCACATATTCACCGATCCGCGCCGCCCGACCTTCATCGTATCGCCCAGCCGGTTCACAGATGTGGGTTCGCCGACCAGACAAAAATCGGGGACAGTCCCGCGCGTTTGCATGTGGGCGATCAACGCCCTGGTGCCATAGATCGCGGGGCCTTCTTCGTCGCCGGTCAAAATCAGGCTGATGGTTCCGGCATCCTTTGGAATATCTTTAAGCGCCGCGAAAAACGCCGCAATGCTGCCCTTCATATCCACCGCGCCGCGCCCGTAAAGCATGTCGCCGCGAACTTCCGGAGCGAAAGCCTCGCTTGCCCAACCTTCTCCAGGCGGGACAACATCAAGATGTCCAGCGAACGCGAAGTGACGGCCGCTATCGCCCCGAATTGCGAACAGGTTTTCCACCGGTGCGCCGTGATCCGGGTTCTCATCGTCTTCACCAGACAGGAATCTTTCGACGGTGAATCCCAATAATTCCAGCATCGCCTCGGCAGTATCAAAGACGCTGCCAATGGCCGGGGTAACGCTGTCGCATGCGATCAGCGCTTTTGCGATGGATAGAGGTGTGTGGTCGTTCATGCTATAGACCGAATGACAAGAACGTTGGTCAATGTCCATGATTATATCGGAAGTGCTATGTCCAAAATTGATGTGAGCGTAGCGCGTGATGATTTATGTTTGATCCAAATGCGCTGTATCGAAGCTGTATCGAAGCCGCATCGAAGCCGTATCGAAGCCGTATCTCAGCCGCATTGAAAATGCCAAGTTGACACCTAGTTGACAAAATTGACACCTATTTTGAAACTAATTGCCAGTCCGGGTATAGATAATTTCCTACATCGTAGTTATTTTGTAATTTTACGTTTTCGCAAATCCAACTGCGAAGGGGTGATTTGACCGCCAACAATGTCAAAGAGCGCGCCCTGTAAAAGCGGCGATGCGCTTTGTTCCCAGAACAAATCCTACATTGCAAGCGCCTAATGGGGGATGATACAAAATTGAATCGCAAACCGCTCGTTCTGAGATACCTAGACAAAAATTCGATCAAGTTGAATCGTCATTGCGAGCGGAGCGAAGCAATCCAGAGCAGCTTACACCTGCTCTGGATTGCTTCGTCGCTTCGCTTCTCGCAATGACGCTTGTTCAAAACGGATCGAATCTCGTACTGAGCTTGTCGAAGTACAGGTTGCTTGTCTCATCCCTCGGCATAGTATCGCAGGGAGGCAATTTCATCGCAGTCTAACGAACAGCATCCTCGAACTTTGTGATCGTCCACGATTCTTCGGCTGCTGCATCATACCATGCTTGCAGCCACGGATGCGCCATCATCGTTTCTGAATAGGCCGCAGCAAAGCCGGGCAGGGTGAATCCATAAGTCGCAAAGCGCGTGACGACCGGGGCAAACATAATGTCGGCGGCGGTAAAGGTACCGAACAGATAGGGCCCCTCTTTACCAAAGCGCGACCGTGTTTCGGCCCAAAGTTGTAATATTCGCACGGCATCGTTGCGCGATTCTTCGCTGATCGTGACGTCTTTGAAAACCTTGCGCGTGTTCATCGGGCATTCGCGGCGCAGCGACAAATAACCGCTGTGCATTTCTGCGCATACCGAACGCGTCATGCCGCGCGCGACTTCGTCTTTTGGCCAAAACCGATCACGGCCTACTTTGTCGGCCAGATAGTCGATGATCGCCAGGCTGTCCCAAACAACGGCATCGCCGTCCCACAATATCGGGACCTTGCCGGATGACGGGGCCAAGTCTTCTTCGCGTTTGCGTTCATCCCAGCCTTCTTCGTACAGCGGAACGGTGATTTCTTCAAAACCAAGCCCGGATTGTTTTGCCGCGAGCCAACCGCGCAACGACCAGCTGGAATAAGCCTTGTTTCCGATGATCAGTTTCATAGTCATCAAATAAATCCGTCCGTTCGTGCTGAGATTGCCGAATTATGCATGTCCGTTTTCTTTGTCCTTTGGCAAGCGCCGGACTACGGATGAATTAGCTTTCTACTGCCTCTAGCACAGCGGCGCGCAAATCATCAATACCGCCGCGTTTCTCCGCCGAAGTTACTGATAGTTGCGGAAATGCTGCAACATGCTTGCGCAGCTTTTCGGCAGTATCGGCCTCAACCGCGGCCAGTTCGCTGGCTTTGATTTTGTCGGTTTTGGTAAGGACAATGCGGTAACTGATTGCTGCGGCATCGAGCATCGCCATAATCTCATGGTCGACCTCTTTGATACCGTGGCGGCTGTCGATCAGCAAGAACACGCGTTTCAGCACCACCCGCCCGCGCAGATAATCATTGATCAAATGCCGCCATTTTTTCACCGTCGCAATCGGCGCTTTGGCATAGCCATAGCCGGGCATGTCGACGATGCGGAATATCGCCGGATCGCCCACCTCAAAAAAGTTCAACTCTTGCGTGCGGCCCGGTGTGTTCGAAGCGCGTGCCAAATTGTTGCGATTAACCAGCGCATTTATCAGCGAAGACTTGCCCACATTCGACCTTCCGGCAAAAGCAATTTCGGCCACCGTCGGGTCAGGCAAAAATTCAAGCTTGGGTGCGGATTTGAGGAAGGCAACCGGACCGGAAAAGATTTTAATGTCGGTCACGGTTCAGATATTTGCCTTCGCTGCAGCTTTTTCCGCTTTTTTGATTTCGGCTTCTTTGATCGCTTGTTCGCGCAAGATCGGATGGCGGGAGTATAGCCATTTCTGTTGCAAGATCGTCAGGCAGTTGGACACCACATAATAGACCTGCAATCCCGCCGCGAACGGTGCGAACAGGAACATCATCATCCACGGCATCAACGCGAACACTTGTTTCTGAACCTCGTCCATCGGCTGCGGGTTCAGTTTCTGAATGCCCCACATGGTAATACCCAGCAAGATGGGCAGGATGCCGATGGCCAAGAAAGTTGGCGGATCAAACGGGATTAGGCCAAACAGGTTTAAAGGAGTCCACGGGTCAGGCGCCGAAAGATCATTAATCCATGGCGACAAGAATGGCTGATGCCGCATTTCGATGGTCAGCATCAACAGCTTATACAGGCCGAAGAAGATCGGCATTTGCAGGAATATCGGCAAGCAGCCCGCCAATGGATTGGCCTTTTCATCCTTATACAGCTGCATGATTTCCTGCTGCATTTTGGGCTTATCATCTTTGAGACGATCTTGAATGGCCTTCATTTTGGGCTGAATCACCCGCATCTGCGCCATCGAAGCAAACTGCTTATGCGCAATAGGGAACATGAAAAGGCGGACGACAAACGTCAGCCCGATGATGGCGGCACCAAAGCTGCCGAATAATCCGAACAGGAAATGGAGGATTTTGAAGAAAGCCTTTTCGATGACCCGGAACCAGCCCCAATCAATCGCATAGTCCAGTTTTTCGATGCCATATTGATCGACATAATCATCGAGGACTTCGACTTCCTTTGCCCCCGCAAACAACCGCGATGTTTGCGTCATGCTTTGACCCGCGGCAACGGCAGTTTGTTTGTCCGCAATCATCTGTGTTTGATACACGCCGTCCGCCGAACGCATCGTGGCATCAATCGGAGTTTTTTGGTCGGGGATCAATGCCGCCAGCCAATATTGGTCAGTAAAGCCGATCCAGCCGGCCGTGGTGGTAAAACTGTTAACGCCTGCTTTTGCGGAAGTGCCAAACAATTTCGAGAAAAATCCGGGTTCTTCGCCTTCCAAATTAGCATAGTCTATATCGTAATTTGCACTGTTACCAAACACGCCCATTGGGCCGACATGGATGTTCCACGTATCTACATCAGCCGGTTTGCCCGTGCGGCTGATCAAGCCATAAGGTGCCATTTGAACAGCAGTGTCGCCTGTGTTGGTAAAACGCTGCTGCGCTGTGATCAAATAATTCGCATCAATGCTAAGGATAATGTCGAATTTTTGGCCCGCCTCATTCAGCCAGCTTAAAGTCACTGGCGCTGCGGGCGTTAATTTGCCGGCGCTGGTCGTCCAAATGCTTTTGTCATCGGGAACAACCGCGCCGGTACCGGCCCAACCAAAGCGCGCAAAATAGGCCTTTTTGGTTCCCGATGGAGAAAACAAACGGACAGGCGGCGAATTTTTGGCAAGTTCGGTGCGGTGGGCGAGAAGCAACAGATCGTCGATGCGCGCGCCTTGCAGGTTGATTGATCCCTTTAACTTTGGTGTTTCGATCAAAACGCGGCTTGCACCCTTGAGTGCGTCGGAAACCGTCAGGACTGCGCCAGTTACAGGTGCAGCGCCGGGAATGGCAGGTGACCCACCTGCT
Source organism: Sphingomonadales bacterium (assembly GCA_043750535.1). Classification (GTDB taxonomy): domain Bacteria; phylum Pseudomonadota; class Alphaproteobacteria; order Sphingomonadales; family Sphingomonadaceae; genus Sphingorhabdus_B. The sequence continues at coordinate 92,944 of JAYVBJ010000001.1, forward strand.
GGAACCTGCGCGGCATCCGAGGCAGCAGGCGCATTGGCAGTAACCACCGGCTTGGGCTGAGGGAAAAATTGCGCGGTGAGCACCGGCCAACCAAAAAGGATAATCCCAGCCAGCACCATCGCGACAATAATATTACGCTTGTCTTCCAAAACTCTAATCCCCGTTATTCAATTCTTGGTTCCTTCAAGGAACCGGATCGTGGCCGTGGCCACCCCATGGTTGGCAGCGCAATAGCCGCTTCAGTGCCAGCCAGCCACCCTTAATTGCGCCATATCGTTCCAGCGCGGTAATGGCATAGGCCGAACAGCTTGGGCTGAACCGGCAAGTCGGCGGCAAAATCCGCGATGGGCCCAGTTGCCACCCGCGTGCGACCCATATCAGAACGCGTGCGATCATGGCTTCATAACATCACCGTAGCCCTGAGCCTGTCGAAGGGTGTCCAGCAGAAAAGCGCCCTTCGACAGGCTCCGGGTTACGGTTTTGGCTGCATAGTTTGTTTAGGCCGCGCTGCATATCGGCACGCAGCCGATTAAAATCCATCTCGATACCGTTGCCGCGCCCGATCAAGATATGATCCGCGCCCGCTTTGCCATTATCATCCAGCATTTCACGCATCAGGCTGCGAAAGCGCCGACGCATGCGGTTGCGGATGACTGCGTTGCCAACTTTTTTGGTGATTGTGATACCCAACCTGATCGCCGGATCATCATCATTGCGGTCATGCACCAACAAAACAAAACCGGACGTCGCAAATCGCTTCCCCCGGTTGGCGCTTAAGAAATCAGCGCGTTTTGTGATCACGGTATAAGGCGACATTTATCCGCCTCCGTTTTGTTGCTTTCGCTTAAGCAGAAAGCTTCTTGCGGCCACGGGCGCGGCGTGCGTTCAATATGTTACGGCCCGCTGCGGTTGCCATACGATGACGAAAGCCATGGCGACGCGCGCGAACGAGGTTGCTTGGCTGAAAGGTGCGCTTCATGGCGGTATTCCTAAAAAATATCTGTGTCTAAAAGGCGAAACGCCGCCGAATCCGAACGGCGACTGCCTGCGTTGATCGGCGCATTATGGTGATGGCTGTCAAAAGTCAACATCAACCGCAGAAGTTCATGGCATTTCCTGACCCACGTCGTCCCGCCGAAAGATAAACATCAGATCACGCTTGAAATCTGGCACGGGCGGGCGACCCTGACCTTTGCTGCGCCCCATCATCCAGTTCAACCAGCGGCCATATTCAGGATGGGTGCGGGCAAACCGGGAATAGCGTTTTTTCGCCCAGCGTGAATTCTTCAAAACCATCGCCATGCCCACCGGCGCAAGGATCAGCGGCCCCGGCCCCGGCAGCGGCCCAATCGCCACCGCCCCGGCGATCAGCAGCCATCCGATGCTAACCAATGCAATCCGCAAAGCGTTGCTGTCACGCCATGATTTTGACGGTTGTTGCTGTTTCTTACTCATTTAGTGCATGTGGGAAATTATGCCGCGAACTGCAAGATATTAGGCGTCTTTACCCGCCGCCATAACCGCCAGCTTTGCCACGGTGTTGATATTCCGCGCTGTCCCAGTCTTTATGGCGGGCATTTTCAGCCGGGTGAAGCGGATGCCAGCGCCGTAATCGACGTAAATTTCGCGCAGCCCCAGAGCAATGCGCTCGCCTGCCTGATCACGCACAGTTTCGAACGTTTCGGGCGGCGGCGGGGTATCAAGGAAATAGACCAGATGACGGCTGGCATGCGCATCGGGGAAAGGATTGGCGGCAAGCACGGCGTCCATTTGCGACGCCGTTCTGATCAGCACGGGAACGGGTTTGCCTGCAAAGGATTCCAGCCGCTGTTCAAGCGCCGCCTTCACTTCGCTTTCACTGAGCGCGCTTTCAAACAGCAAATTACCGCTCGCAATATATGTGCGGACACCCGCAAAGCCCGCCTCCTGCGCCATGATGCGCAATTCGGCCATCGGCAGCTTGCCAGTTCCGCCGACATTCACGGCGCGAAGTAGAGCGACGTAGGTGGTATCACCGATACATGACATGGCACTCTCCGCTTGCGTTCAGCAATGCGATATCAAAAACGGCGTTTCGGCGCACCAACAATCAGTATGGCTCAATCCAGCGGCAGATATGCGGCAATGTCGCGGGGGGTCAGGTATAGTGCGCTGTCGTGCGAGACGCTGTTGGTCATCGCGTAAAAGGCGCGGGCCTTTTGATCGTCCATACCGATTTCGCGGTAGTAATTAATATATTCAAGGTTGATCGGATCATTCGCCGCGATATCGTCTGCTTCCCTGCCATCTTCGTCCTGCCAGCTGTGTACCGCAAATTCTGCGTTAGGTTCGGCAACTCGTTTAACGCCCGCCAGGAAAAGTTCGACCCCGCCGGAACGCACCGAACCACCATCGGGAATATAGGTTGCGATGCCGGCCTTGCGGATCATGCGTGCGATCGTGAAGTTTGCCGCATCGTCATTGGTGCCGGGGCAATCGATCATGTCGATTTGTGTAATCGCTGGATAAGCGGCGAGCATTTGTTTGAATTGTGCTGGCGTATTCGTTTCGATGGTGCCGACCAGTTCGGCCCTTGCATTGCCAACGACATTGAAAGGACCGAAGCTGGCCAAGGCGCTTGTGCTTGCGGCGCGACCCGCGGGACTGTCGGCGATCTGTGCATAATCGGCGGCGGGTTCGTCGGCCCACTCTTCTACGGTGGTTTCGACGATAGTGTATTCGGCGGCATATGCCGTGAACGGGGCACACAGCAATGCCGCAATCGCGGCGCATTTGTTCAATAATCCCAACCGTGTACGCATGATTAAAACCCGTCATTACCGAATGTATCAGGCATAATTACTGGGATTGCGTTGCGCGCCGGTAACCGGAAATGCCTATGCGAAAATTAACCTTGCCGGATCGTATACGAACCAATTTGATGGACGCATGGCTGCGGCATGTGCAGGCACAAGGCTTCGAGAAGGAACCCTTGTGGTCGCAACCATATCAACTGTCGCCTATCTCGGCCTAGAAGCGCGAGCAGTCGAGGTGCAATGTCAGGTTGCGGCTGGAATGGTCGGCTTTTCGATCGTCGGTTTACCCGATAAGGCCGTCGCCGAAAGCAGGGAGCGGGTTCGCGCCGCTATATCTGCGTTGGGCCTCGCGCTTCCACCGAAACGCATTATTGTTAATCTGTCTCCTGCGGATATTCCCAAAGAGGGATCGCATTATGATCTGCCGATTGCGTTGGCGTTGTTGGCCGCGATGGGGATCGCCGATGCTGAATCGCTAGCCCATTATGTGGTGGTGGGGGAACTTGGCTTGGATGGCCGCGTTACTCCGTCGCCGGGCGTTCTGCTCGCCGCCATTCACGCAGGATCGCGGCAGATGGGTTTGATTTGCCCGGCGGTGCAAGGGGCAGAGGCCGCGTGGGCGGGGCAGTTAGAAGTTGTGGCCGCGCCTGATTTGCTGTCGTTGCTCAACCATCTAAAGGGTCAATCAATATTGCGTCCGCCCGAACCGGGCAGCATTGATCCGCCCGCGATGGGCCCCGACTTGTCGCAAGTCAAAGGGCAGGAAACGGCCAAGAGGGCACTTGAGATAGCAGCAGCAGGCGGGCATAATTTGTTGATGTCTGGTCCGCCCGGGTCAGGAAAATCTTTGCTCGCCGCATGCTTGCCGGGGATATTACCCGAACTAACGCCCGCCGAAGCGTTGGAGGTTTCCATGGTCGCATCGGTCGCCGGAACATTGGAAGGCGGACGGCTATCGCGCACCCGTCCGTTTCGAAGCCCGCACCACAGCGCATCGATGCCCGCATTGGTCGGCGGCGGATTAAAGGTACGCCCCGGCGAAGTGAGCTTGGCCCATTTGGGCGTCTTGTTCCTTGACGAATTGCCCGAATTTCAGCGCAATGTGCTGGATAGCTTGCGGCAACCGCTGGAAACTGGCGTGGTCAGCGTGGCGCGCGCGAACAGTCATGTTACTTTCCCTGCCAATGTCCAGCTGGTGGCGGCGATGAATCCATGTCCTTCTGTTGCTATGTTGCAGTCAGTTCAGAGGGATTCCAAAGGGAGAGACTCTCTTTGCGTCATCGCCTCGGGTCAAATAGGTAGCCGAACTCAACCTCGTCGTCACCCACAGTCACGCGCTCAACTACGGTTTCAACTAAGCGGCGGCGGTCAGCAAATGGCATGGCGGGATAACGCTGGGCCACGTCCTGCGTTTCGGCCACTACATCGGCTTGCCGATTGAGGTTAGTCGATAGCTTCTGACGTTTCTCGATGAGGCGTGGGAGTTCTGCTGACAATTCGCGGTTACGGTCGCCCAGCGGTTTGTAGCGTTTAGCGAAGCCGTCTTGGTCGATGGCTCCTGACTGGTGCAATGTCAGTAAGCTATCAATCTGGCTGTCGAGCCGTGTGATGTTTTGCTCGTGGCCTTCAATCAAGTCAGAGGTCGCTTGCAAGGCATCGGACATTCGGCGCTTGTTTTCGTCCAGTGTTTCGGGGGCAAAGGCGAAGGTGTCGAGTTCCGATTGGAATATGGCTTCAAGGGTGTCGATTGGGATTTTGCGCCTGCACCCTTGGACGTCACAAACATACTTTTTCATGTTCGATGGCACATACATTTTGCCGCCGCACTGGCAGTGACACAGGCCGCCAAACAATGTCTTGGCTGTGCGTGATTGCCGGACTCCTGCCAGTTTCTTTTCGGTCAGCATGTCGTTGACCGAGTTCCATAGCTCCTCGGACACTATCGCTTCACACGGGTGTGTCACCCAGTCCGCTTCCGGTTTGTGCACCCATGCGCGGCCATCGCCTACCTGCTGGGTGTAATTGTAACGCTTCACACCCTTAGCGGTCGGGTCACGCATCAAGCGTTCAATGGATGATCCGGCCCACAAGCTGCCGCTTCTGGTGCGGTAGCCGCGCTCGTTAAGAACACGGGCCACTGTGCGGAAACGGCGGAGCTGGAGAAATAGCTCATACATCAGCTTTCTGACGGTCGCTTCCTCGGGGACAATGACAAACTTCTTGTCCTCCCATTTATAGCCATATTGAGCTTGTCCGCCCATTGGTCTGCCCATCGCGGCACGGATTGGAACACTGGCCCTGACACGAGCAACAATTTCCTCGCGTTCCCAATTTGCCATCGCTGCCAGCATATTGAAAAACATCCGACCGGCTGGGCTGGATGTGTCGATGTTCTCGGCGAGTGAAATCAGGTCGGCGTTGTGGGTTTGGAAAACCTCGGCGAAGTCTAAGAGTTCGCGGTTGTTGCGTGACAGGCGGGCAAGTTTTGAAAAAATCAGGCCAGTGACGTGACCACGTTTGATGTCAGCCAGCATCCGACGTGCTTCGGGGTGGTCGGCGACGCGTTTACCGGACACGGCTTCAAGGCGATACACTTCGGCAATCGCCCAGCCCTTGCTATCGGCATAGGAGCGCGCCCGTGCCTCATGCACGGAAAGAGATTCGCCTTTGACCTGATCCTCGGTTGAAACCCGAAGCCAGATGCCGATTTGTTTGCCTGTTGTCATGCGGCAAAACTAGCAGAATATGTGATATTAGACATCTTAAATGAGTCGAAGTGAGCCGTTATAGCGGCGTTTCGTTTTGGATTTAATTTGCATATGTTCTTTTTTTGTTTCATATATCGTGTGAGTTTCCAACGCCCAGGATGAAAGGTCATGCTTGACGTAAAGGAATCAGACCGGTCTAAGTTTTACTTTGTAGAGGAGTGGCGGTGCAGCAGACGAGTCTCTTGAATGCCGTGTCAGATGGACATGCGACATTGGTGCGACCAATTGATGCCGCCCTTGAAATCGGTGCTTATGAAGCGCTTTGGTCTATGCAAAACACGTCGTTCAAGTCGATAGCTGAACTGTTTTCAAAAAACGCTGGTGCGCGCCCGTCTGACTTTGTTCCAGAGGAAACGGCTCGCGATGTCGCGACTAGAGTGATTAACAGCCTTCGTAACAAACTGGATTTGCGTTTTGATATCCGTTTGCATGGCGAATTTGAATATCCTGATCGGCTGCGCGAAGCGACCTACCCAGTTGAATTGCTATATTTCCAAGGTGATTGGGATTTGACTACTACTCGCTCCGTCGCCGTGGTCGGAACGCGCAAGCCAACAGCTGATGGTGTTGCACGGACACGGCAACTTGTGCGTGAACTTGTTAAAGACAGATTCACGATTGTTTCAGGTCTGGCCGAGGGTGTAGACACCGCTGCTCACGAAGCTACACTGGAATATGATGGCCGAATGATAGGCGTAATCGGAACACCCCTTAGTCACAGCTATCCCAAAACGAATATTGACCTTCAGCAACGGATTGCAAATAGTCATCTGCTCATCAGTCAGGTGCCTGTGGAACGATATGAAGCACAAAACTTCAAATGGAATCGGTTATTTTTTCCCGAGCGTAACAAAACAATGTCGGCTTTGACCGAAGCGACCGTGATCGTTGAAGCTGGTGAGACGTCGGGAACGCTCATTCAAGCTCGTGAAGCTATCAAACAGGGCCGAAAGCTCTTCATATTAAATAGTTGTTTTGAACGATCCGACCTGACGTGGCCGGAACGATACCAGCGGGAGGGCGCAATTCGCGTTCGCGATTATGACGACATCCGACGCGAGTTGGTCAGCTAGATTTCGGCTGATTGGCGAACTTGAGCGACCCAATCACTATTATCTAACAGATCAAGACGAATGCTTGTTCTGGGGTGAGTATACTGCGCGCGCTGGTTACAATCACAGCACAACAAATAGCATCATCACCAATCTTAAAAAGAAGCCGTCCACCCGTGGAACTGGACAGTGGCAGCATAAGGTAGCTGAAATAGCGAGGGTCGCGCGCGTGATGAAAGCAGCCATCAATCCTGACGCGCTTCCTCGGCTTACATTTGTGCCGATACCACCGTCGAAACTAGTTGGTGATGTCGAATATGATGATCGCATGTCACAGATTGCACGGCAGATTTCGCCAAACGGAACACGCGAGTTGATCCGCGCTATTGCTACTCGGGTTGCCCGTCATAGCGGCGACAACAAGCATGATCCCCATGAACTTCTGGCGACGCTTCAAATCGACGAAAACCAATGTGTACCAGCGCCAACACACGTTTTCTTGATTGATGACGTCATCACCACAGGTTGCAGTTTCAAAGTTTGCAAACAAATGCTCACCGAACGCTTTCCCGCCATTAAAGTAACGGGGATGTTCGTAGCTCGCAGAGCATTACCACCAATTGCAAATATGTTTGACACGATCGATTAAGAGTTAGGTGTGTCACGGCCATCAGGTTCTTTTGCAACACCCTTAAATGGCTTTCCGTCATCCTTGACCTGCATAAAGTGACCCGTGCGTTCGTCACGCTTTTGGAAGTTGCCGTCATCGCGCTGAAATTGGGTGCGACCAGTTACCGCGCCGCGTCGAAAGCCATCACCTGTATTTTTTGCCATCTTATCATTCCTTTTCCATTGCTTGCAGTATCAAGATAGTGATTGAAAAATGAGAATGTAAGGGGAACATAGAATAATTTTTCTTCCCTTAGACTACTTCACCTTGTCACAAGCGACCCCATCACCATCACGATCAAGGTTTGTGCTGTATCCGGGGCGACCACGACGCATGTGTGTGTAACCAGCTGCTCTGGCAGCTTTGCAGCTTCCAAACTTGCGACCAGCGCCGCTTGATGCTGCTCTCTTCTTCTTTTTTGTATAACCAAGTTCGGTAACAAAAACGGGTGACTGAATATTAGTGTCTTGTATTGGTGTGATGGCGATGAGGGCGGCGAATATAAGCATAAGGGTTCCTTCATTTGTTAAATTATGAAGCCTAAGACGATGGCAGCCATGATGACGATTGAGACAACGGCTAGCCATGTTTCGCCGCGCAGCAAAAATGGCTTTACTGGCCCCGTCGCCGCCCGATCAGAAAACTCATTTAGCATAATTAGCTCCTTCAATTTGTTTTGTAGGCAGGACGAAATCCAGCTCGGACAGCTTCATCAACATCACAAAACCAATTCTCTGGTTTTACGCGGGAATATGATGGATCACTCGGCATATGATATATACGTGTGCCGTCTGACCGCACATTTCCTTTAATTGTGCAATTTGATGATGGTGGTGTGTTCTGCCTGATTGCTTCAGCTCCAGCGGCGCTACGTGTTAGGCGATATTCCCACGGTTTTTCAAAGCTACCCGCATGTGCGCCATTAAGGCTATCTTTGGCGAAAGCTTCATCGCTAACATAGTCAAGTGAGTATTTGATGTAAGCAAGCGCATGACCTTCACGCGCCATCCAAGATGATAGGTCAATGGCTTCTGCCCTACATACTGCAAGCTGGCGGTTGTAAGCATCAATCCCTTTGGGAACGCAGGATACCAATTTGCCTTCAACTTGTTCTGTAAGAGCGCGGGTTGCAATGCCGCCGCAGCCGTAAGATTGGCCGCTGCTACTTGTGCAACGCTGTTCGCCTTCAAAGGCATCTATGCCGTAAAAACGGATACGAACTGCGTTAATCTGAATGGTGTCACCGTCTAGAACCTTTGCTGTGCCTTCAATTGGTGGGGTTAAAGTAGAGCTTGGAGTGGCGGCGGCGGCGACGTTCGGTAACGCTAAAACTCTGACTGGGGCTGGACTACTTACTGTCTGTGATCCGCTGGAAACCCCGTTCTCACACGCCACTCCGTCCCCATCACGGTCAAGAGCGGTGCTGTATCCGGCGTCACCACGGCGTAGCGGCGCTGCTCCAGCATTTATGACCTGGGTGCAGTTGGCGTATGGATTTAGCTTTGGCGCGGTGTAGACAGTTTGCGGTCTTCTGCGCGGTGCGGGTTTAGAACTGCCCCGGTGACAATGATACCCGCCGCGCTTGCGGTCATTGTGGCAACCTTCGGCGTTTAGTCCACCGCCGTGGGCCTCGGCCTTTGGCGCAAATATCAACAATAGTGGTATGACAAGTAGTATTCGCACGAGCTTAAGGTGACAGATTAAGAAGATGGGTTCAATATCTGATTGGCCGTTATGGCTTTTCCAGAAAAAGCTCGGCTCGGTTCCCCATCAATCATCATCCTGACATATAGCTGATGATTGGGTAAGTTTTGAAAATCAGCTTCCTCAATACCTTCAAAATGGCGAGTGAGGTGCCGTGCATCCTCTGGCCCCACCCGAAAAGCAATCACCGTGCCGACATTACCCATGACTGCGGCTTTAACGCTGTCCGAGAGTTGATATAGGTATTGATTAGCTAAGGTCACGGACAATCCGACTTTGCGAACCTCACTCAACATTCCGGCGGTTCCGGCAGTCAGAAAATGCTCAAACTCGTCAAGGTAAAGGTGGCATGATCTGCGCTCACTCTCTGGGAGCGATTGGCGCGACATAGCCGCTAAGGTGATTGTTTGCAGTAAGAGAGAGGCCAACAGATTTGACGTATCTGCACCAAGAACGCCGCGTGCTAGATTTATGATGACGATCTGGCCTTCGTCCATTGCGCGGCGCAGTGATAGCGGCTCTTTGAAATCAACTAGAAATCGGCGTAACTTTGGGTCAGTTAAAATGGCCCCAACCTTGGACTGTATCGGTGCTATGGCTTCAAACAGGGAGCTTCCCCAAAGCTTGGTGAACTCGACTTGCCAGAAATATATCACTTGGGGGTTGGTGACTTTTGCAAGGACGGTGGCTCTGAAATCCTTCTCGGAAAGCATCCGCAGCACGTCAGGCAAGCTGGCATTTTGGTATTCCAGCAAAGCATAAAGGGTATTGCGAAATATATGCTCCATGCGCGAACCCCATGCCTTGTCACCGAAGTGGTGACAGAAGGTTTCGAGAAGCCCTGAGGTAGCAAGTGGTATCAGCTCTTTGGGAACAGCTTTGAGCGGATTGTAGCCAATCGATGAATCTTCATTTGCGATGTTGATATAGCGGAGACGATACCTTTGAGCCTGCGAAGCTTCTCGTGCGATAGCACTGGATAGATCACCGTGCGGATCAAGTAGGATACAACCGCGACCAGATGATATATCCTGCATAAACAAGGTTTGCAGTAAGGTAGATTTACCTGTTCCGGTTTTTCCAATTACATAGACATGCTGCATTCTGTCAGCTTGATATATGCCAAACTTTTGATGCGGTTGTCTTCCGTTAGTGGTAGCGAAATATGAAATGGTTGGGTTGGAATTGTCGTTCATTACCTAATGATAAGCGAGGAGCGTAGCGACGAGGTAGGAGGTAAAAAATCACATATTGTGACATTCTGCCTCCGTCTAAAATTGTCCCTTTTTTCCAAGACTGTATTCCAGTTAGCCCAACTCACCATTCACTTCATGACAGCCAAAACGAGGTAATCGGTTGACCTGGGTCAAGGCCGCGTAGCGCCGCAGGGTAGCCTTGAGGCGGTGGGGCGGATGCGTCTAGAATCTTTGCTAAAGGGGGTGTTTCCTTTTTTTGCGCTCCTGATCGTCACCCGAAGGGCCGAGACTTTAGGCTCGGTGAGCAAAGCGAGTAGGGCAGGTTGCCGAAGGTAGCGGCCAGACCATGCTATACTAGAAATATGAAATCTACACGATTAGTAGGCTTTGTTGTCGCCATTGGGCTTATGTTTGTTGGATTTATCCTTACTAGAAAAAGCACTCAACCTCTCCCAAAAAATACAACTCAGACCACCCAAAACATGCGTCAAAAAGCGTTTGAGATATGTGCTTCGAAGTGCCCAAAGACAGAACTAGGCCTGACTGTTCAATTCCTAATTGAACGACCTGACGGCGTAGTTGTAATGGAAATACCATATCGAACGCCGACACTGCTAGTGATCGATACAGTCCGTGGAGTAATAACTGATCATACCGCCAGTTGGCCGTATTTGCAGATTGGTGATGTCATTGTTACGTCTGGTAAGGCTCAAGACTTATCATATCTACGTATTCTTACTGTTGGTAAAACAGAGTTTGAAACACTAAGTGGAAGCGAACTTGCCGTTGGAAAAACCTATGACAGCGGTGCAACTTACGACTTGCAACCGGATTGGGATATTGCGACGACGACCGATGGTTTTTCGATTGCTATCTATCAGCTAAACCCTGCTGCGTCGCCGTTCAAAAAGATAAGCGACCGGACATTCAATTTGTCACAATAGCATATATTATTTCCAAAGCTTCATCGGGGGTGCGGCGGCGGCACTGTATAACGGGTCTGTACCTGACGGGCCTACCCATCCATAAGGATCAACATAATAATATGTCGCATTGATCTTTTTGAGAACCTCAAAGTGCAGATGCGGTCCACTTGGTAGTCCGGTCGATCCGCTTAAGCCGATCACCTGTCCTTCATTTACTATCGCCCCGACACCGAGATCGACACGGCTTAAATGTGCATATTGCGAAATATACCCATTGCCATGATCGATGCCAATCATACCCCAGCTTGCACATGTTCCGCCCATGTTTCCAACAAAGCAGCGTTGGCCGCCAATGCTTACAACAGTGCCGCCCGCAGCAGCCCTTACCAGCGTTCCCATAGACGCCTTATAGTCATATCCCGGATGTTCATCGTATGAGGAATATCCGGCTCCACAGCCACTTTGATTAGTCATCGCGCTTGATATGGGCGACGTAGGCGATGGTCGGAGCAAAATACTACCTGATATGCAAGTCACGTCGCTTCCTTTGACTGCGCCCGATGCGCGTTCGCCGTTAAATGCCGTAACTACTCCATCGCCGCCCGCGTTGGATGTTTTTCCATAGGGCCATGCGCCACTCGGGTTCTGTTTCATGGAATGATCCATGACCGAGTTCATGATACCAGTAGTGTATACACCTTGATCATATCTGAAATTACATGATGCATCGCCGCACTCAAGTGGAGACGCTAGAAATGTTTGTGCCAATACAGACGATGTAAGGCTAGAAAGATATATTGCAAAAAACATTGATAGCAACCGCATCGATTTTCTCCCTTTTTCAAAATGAAGTATGCGCATGATTGACCTCGTTGTCAAAGCCGCTGATGTAGTTCATATTTTGTGACGTTTCGCCTTCGTGCGGAGTTTTCAGTAATTTGAGAAACTGTCCTTGGCTGACGCTGTTGTCAGTCATCACAAAGGACGTGTGCCATGAATATAAGAAAGGAAGTCGAAAAACGTCTCAAGGATGTGCCGTTATACAGTCAGGAAGGTCGGACTGATCCGGTCATCCACTGCAAGCTGTTTCATGCTTACGGCTCAGGGACGTGGTATCTGACAGAGTATGGCCTTTGGCTATGTCACTGGCTTCGTAGCTTCCGAATGGGGCTATGTCACCATCTCTGAATTGGAAGCCCTACACATTGGAGGAAGTATCCCGCGTATCGAATGTGATCTGCATTTTGACCCGATATGCTTCTCTAAAATCCGCACACTTGAGGGGGTGCGGTAGCCGTCCATGGTGGCGGTTTTTTATTCAGATTTCTTACCGTAACCCTTAGAAGTCTTCATCGACATTTGATCGAGCCGCTCATCAGATATGATTGCCTGATATAGCAATTGTCCGTGTTCGCGCAGCCGTGTTTTGAATACTTCGTCATGATCTGCGACACATTTTGGACAAATACCTATTACAGCGTCACCGTCAGTGACATTGTGCCTACATGTTCGTGATTCTTCCCGTCGAAGCGCACCATCTTGGAAACCCCCTATGTCGAGCAACGCCTGAACCGCTCCAGACCATTTAACTTCAAGGGTTTTCTGACAAACTGACAAGTTCGAGATTGCCGATTTGGCATATTCTCGGAATATATGCTCATTTGGCAAATCAGCCATATTTGATAGGCTTTTCGCAAGTTCGAGAAAATATTCCAACCTGTCATCAGACAGTCCTGTATTTTGCGTATTTTCAAGTTCTGCCCTGACATCAAACTGCTCATTTTGAAGAGCTTTTTTACGTGTGTCGTAACTCTGACGGTCAATCGCACCTTCAATGAAAATATCAGTCAACGCCTCGGTTCGTGCGTCGATCTGGCTTAGGCGAAGAGACAGGATTCTTGCTGACTCTGCTGCTCGCTCGGTTTGGGTTTTGGTATGAATACGGAACATTTCCTTGAGGGATTCCATAAGCACAGGCGGTGTCGGGAGATATGATAGCGGGTGGTCAATTTCAGACTGCACCAAGGCTTCGCTCAGACATGTGCCTTTGCATGTTTTGGTTTGGCAACGGTAATAGACATGCCCTTTCTGGGTTTCGGCATACAGACGGCGGCTGCATGTGCTGCACGATATGAGGCCACGAAAATTATGCTCGGCCTTGCCCCACACCCTCGTTTTAGAAACGAGCTGTCCAGCGGCTCTTGCCCTGCAATCGTCAAATAGGGACTTGGAAATCAACGGCGGATGTTTACCGACAAACGACTGACCCTGCACAACCATGAGACCATAATAGAAGGGGTTGGCGAGTGTTACGGCTAAGCCTGATACATTGAACGGGCGGCCAGTCGTGTTACGAAGACCACGCGCCGTCATATGCGCTCGTAGGTTGTGCAACCCGAATGATCCGGCAGCGTAGAGTTCAAAGGCGTCGCGCATGAGCAGGCCTTGCAATGGATCAATGGTTTTGAGTTGGCCCTTGCCGTTGTCAAGGTATCCCGGCGGGGCTTTGAACGGATAATATCCCTGCTTCAACCGGCCATAGATGCCCTTTTTGACCTCATCGCGCAGATTGCGGATAAAGTCAGATGCCACCACGGCCTGTATGTCAGCCGACAACCTACCGCCGCGTGAATTGAGGTCTATGGCTTCATGAGCAAAGTGAACATCAATGCCGATGTCTTTGAGTGACGCTATCTCGGCCCAGTCGGCAAGGTTTCTAGCTCCCCTGTCCACCTTGTGCATAATCAGGCCATGGGCTTTACCTTTTTTGAGCTGACCCATCATTTTGCGAAAAGTAGCGCGACCTAGTTTGGCTGCTGTTTGCTGTTCCTCGAAAAACTCAGAAACGTGTAGTCCGTGTTTTTGAGCGTAGGCTAAAATCGCATCTTTTTGCTCTTGCAGCGATGACCCTTTCTCGCCCTGCTTGACTGTCGATACGCGAATATACGCGAAATATGTTCTCATAGATTTTGGTGTGATTGTGCCGGTTTAAGCGACTCCGATTCTACCATGTTTGGGGTCTGGGAGTCGAATCTCTCACCGGCTTCAAAAGTCGCGTATATGGCATCAAAAAGCGCCCAAAACTCTTGGGTCAAAGCCAGCTTTTCGCCGTAGCTAGCATCGGGAATGTAGGCCTCCACGATGGGGGCGATGTATGTTTCTCTATCCATCTACCCATTATAAATGAATGCAGTCATTGCGGCACGAAGGCACAATGTCACAAAGGTGGCGCTTAGTTGTTAGTTAATATGAAGGGTCTCGATAGGTGCGAGCACGCTCTTTTCGTTTCGCTTTTACCGTGTGCCTTAGCCCCGGACGAAAGACGCGATTGAAATGTATATGACAAAAAAGGCGCAGCGCTTGTTTTCAAGCTATGCGCCTTTTGCGTGTCTGTCACAAATTGTGACGAAGCGCCTTCGTGCCGCAATGCAAGGGCTTTGGCATACTAGCATAAGTGAGGCTGCTAATGGCTTCACTCTCCATTTTATGAACAAACCACATACGCAAGCACTCCGCCAGTTGAGGCGGAGTGCTGGGCTGATGCAAGACGATATCGCGCGAATCCTTGGAACAGGTGGACGCAGCTATGTCGCAATGCTGGAAGCCGGGGATAGAATCCCTCATGTGCGGGATACCGTGCTTCTGTCGATGCTTTTTGGCACCAAAGAAGCTGTGCTATTCCCGCAGCTATATTCAAGCACGAAAGATATGTTCCGGTCAAATGTGCGCCGTGCCTTAGAGGCCGCGCTGGATGAAAAGGGCTCAGACCCTGATCGTTTAGCGTTTTTACGTGATGCCCTAACCTCGGTTGAATTAGCAGAAAATGTTCCGCCTCAAAATATATGAAGGGGCAAAACCTCCAGCGTGTTCTCACTCTTCACGCAACAACGCGCGGCTTTGGATATTGCATATTCGATGGGCCAAGCCAGCTTGCTGATTGGGGAATCAAGCGGGTTCCAAGGGGTGACAAAAATCGCAACTGCATCACTCTTATAGAGCATTTGATTAAAAGATTTGATCCTCATACAATTGTGTTTGAAGATGTCGATGAAATCGGTGGTAGGCGTTCGGCACGGGTCAAGCACCTTTACCGCGATATTGAGAAGCTGGCTGATAGAGCGGGCTTGGACGCATATTGCTATCCGTGGCAGGTTGTCTTTGATGTTTTCAAGGACGCAGCGCCTATAACTCGGCATGACTTAGCTGTGATGATCGCTGTAATTCTGCCGAGCCTCAAGAAGCGATTGCCACCGAAACGTAAACCGTGGCTGCCGATGGATCCGCGCCAAGCACTCTTTGACAGCGCAGCTCTCGGTATCACGCATTACGCAGTGAACGGCTAAACAAAAAGCATCCAAAATGGATGCTTTTTTTCTACGTCGTGACGGGTATCACGCGCTGTTGCATATGTATCCAATTACAGTCACACTCCTAAAATACTCTTTTGGGGAGACTCGACATGAAAGGTATAGTTGCAACATTTGTGAGTATAGCGTTGGCATCAACAGGCGCTTCAATACCGACACCGGCCAAAGCATGGGGCAAGCTGGGGCATCTTACCATCTGCGACCTGGCATACCGTAATTTGACCGATACCAGCCGAGCGGAACTCAAAACGATTTTCCGTATTGGGCAACAAGGTGCCGCAGCTAATGCGCGCGTTTATGCGCGATTTAACAACTCATGTCTTGAAGAGGATGCGTTCCCAAGAAGACGAGCCAAGGATCATTTCATCAATTTCACGCGAAGTACGGCTGATGTAACCGGGCCATCGTGCCCGATTGATGCAGCAACCTGCATCTTAGCTGCAATAGACAAAGACCTAGGTGTCCTTAGAAACGTCGCTGAAACACCAAAAAAGCGAGCTAGAGCGTTGATGTCGATTGGACACTGGGTGGGTGACATACACCAACCGCTACACATCTCCTTTGCGGATGATCGAGGCGGTAACTATATCCGCGCCACGGGTGTATGCGGAAACGGCAAAGACAACAGCTTGCATAGTGTTTGGGACAATTGCCTTATCGACAAGGCGCTTTTCGCACTGGTGCGAAATGAACCCTGTTTTGCAGGAAAGAATTGGAAGCCGACAACCATCACATATCGCGGTGTGGACATTCTGCTTGGTGTTCAGCCCTACGGAAACAACCAAGAGTGCCAAGTTAGTTTGCCAGCCCCTGCAACTGATGCACAGGTTAGAGAATGGCAAAGCATCCAGCCTTGGCAGTGGGCTAGGGAGTCATACCTGATTACGCTCGAAAAAGATCGGTCCCCTACCAGTCAAAAGCCGAGCATTGGATATTGCGCTTGGGATCAAGTGCGTGGTGAATGTCGCTATGAAGTCGCGGCATTAGAATATTCCGAAGGGGCGACGAAAAAACAGGTCGATGTAACCGGCGACTATGTAAAGCATTTTGGCCCCATCGCCGTGGGGCGCGCCGAGAAAGCCGGTTATCGCCTCGCTCACCTTATCAACACATCACTTGATCCGTCATATCGGGGGCGTTGAATATGGAACTCTTGCTGTCAAAAAAACAAGAAAAAGGGATGATGGGCTTAGGCGCTATATCTTTCATTCTTGATGTCAAAACCAAGCTCACGCCTGAAGAAACTGAATTGGTCAAACGCTACAAGATGGGAGACATCCTGATTTATGAAAAGTTGCCCGTGTCAGATATGGCCAAGGTCACAGGCGGCTTAGCAAGTGGACTTTTGGCTGTCGCATCCAAGGTTTTGAAGCTGCAATTCAAAGTAAGTGACCTCGTGAATGGTCGCCAAGTCAAATGTAAAGACATTGGCGAGATGATCTCGGCGCATGAGCAAATCGAAGGTGCGGCAGAAAACTTCTACAACCTCTTGATGGCTGCCAAAAATTTCGAGGGCGATGAGGTTATCACCTATCCGCGTCCCTGAAGGTGGCGTGGTTCGGCGGCCAGTCCAAAGATGAGAAAGAGACCGCTCGGCTTCTAAGCGAGGCCAAGCGGTTAAAAGCCGTGTCGAGATTCCAGTCACGCGATGATGTGCGTGACTGGATCATCGACCTCTTGATTGAGGTATGTGACGAAAGCGACCTCTGCCTGTCGGCACTGGTCGCGCAGCCGCTCGGCAATATCGTCTGGCGGTTGCTAGAGCGCGAAGCCTTCCTTTTTAATGACGACATCGACGGGCAAGCCGACACGCTCAAGGAAGGCGCAGCCCTGCGGGAATGGATGCGTGGTGTAATCACTGTCCTTTCGCGTGAGGATCACTATCTCGCCCTCTGGCGTGCAGCCACCAAAGCCCTACTGATCGGCATCGTCGAAACCCTGCCGGTCAATGCTCTTACTGATCCTGAGCCGGATGGCACGGTTCCCGAAACGCCTGTCCTGCATCCTAGCACTCCGCTTTATGAGATGGTTGATGATCTGCCGTTGATCCTGACCAAGATCATGGGAACCTTGTGCGCTCCCGATTTGCAGGAAGCGGGGCTGTTTCGTTCCTTCGGAATGTCGGTTGATCGCAGATTATGTTTGGCATCAGGCATACCGTGGATGGAACGCCTGTCGAGCAAGCGCAAAGTGCTGCTGCCGATTGACCGAACCGATATGCCGCTCGGTGAACTCAATAGCCTCTACACCGATGAAACCCTGTTTGAAGGCTTCTTTGCCCTTCCGGTGCCGATTCCCATTCCATCTGAAATCCGCTTTGAGCATACGCACATTGTCGGCGGCACAGGGCACGGCAAAACCCAGCTCCTGCAATACCTCATCATGGATGATCTGCATCGTGCGCTGGATTCCAATCTGTCACTTGTTGTGATCGACCCTGACGGAACGCTCATCAAAACCATATCGCATACTGACTATTTTGGAGAGTATCTGCTTGGCGACCGCGCCATTTTCATCGACCCGACTGACGTGGATCATCCGGTCGGACTGAACCTGTTTGATGTGTCGCATTTGGAAGGCGCGGATGCACGCACCCGCGAGACAATCGAGAACAACACCATCGAATTATTCGAGTATTTTTTCGATGCTCTACTCGGCTCCGAACTGACCGGCAAACAAACCACTCTATTCCGCTACATTGGCCTGCTTCTAATGCAAATACCGGGCGGCAACATTCACACCCTACGCGAACTGATGGAGGATGGTCGAAGGTTTAAGCCGTATATGGAACAACTCGTTGGTTCGGCGAGAACCTTCTTTGAACAACGCTTTTTCGCTAAGGATTTGCAGGCCACCAAAACTCAAGTGCTGTCGCGCTTGTGGGGTGTCCTGTCCAACCGCTCACTGGATCGTATTTTCTCAGCCAAGCGCAATTCGATCAATTTTGACGCCGCACTGCAATCTGGCAAAATCATCTTTATCCATACTAGCAAGGAATATCTGGGCGAGGAAGGCTCACACATATTTGCACGGCTGATGGTGGCGCTCTTGGGTCAAGCCCTGATCCGCCGCGCTGCCCTTGCACCAGACAAGCGCAACCCTGTTTACATATATATCGACGAAGCCGAGGGTGTATGCGATACAACCCTTGTCCGATTGTTAGCTCAAGCGCGAAAATATAAAGGCGCTATCACCATCGCTCACCAGCACCTCGATCAACTGTCTGCGGGTGCGCGGGCTGGCATACTAGCTAACACCTCGATCAAGCTGGCGGGCGGTGTTTCGGCTAAGGATGCGTCGGCATTGGCGCCTGAGTTTCGGTCGAAGCCGGATTTCATCCTGTCGCAGACGAAGGTGGCGGGCGCTTCGCATTTTGCACTGTTCGCTAAAAACATCACACCACAAGGCATGACCTTTGAAGTGCCGCTTGGGTATGCCGAAAGCTGCGACCGACTGAGTGCGGATGACTACGCCAATTTGCTGACACACTCGCGCGAAGAATACGGGCAGTCAGCCGTTGGCCTGATGCCGCCAATTGCGAACACCGACGAGCCACCACCGGCACAAACGGAGAGCTATGCTGCTCCTCCAGCCTCGCGACCTGATCCCGTCGCATCGACGCCTATCGAATTTGCTCCCGTGCCTGTTTACCGCAAAGAAGGTGGTGGTGGTGCGCGTCATTCTGAAATTGAAAGAGCAATTAAAGAACTCGGCGAAGCTGCGGGCTTTCGAGCTAGTTTAGAGGAAACGATACTTGACGGGGCAGGCAGGGTGGATGTGATACTGCGGCGTGATGATATGACGATCTGTTGCGAGGTCTCAGTTACGACAACGCGCGAACATGAATATCTGAATGTCAAAAAGTGTTTGGAGTTTGGGGTAAGTCAAGTCTGGCTAGTGGCTAGTAGCGAACGTCACCGGACGGGATTAGAGCGGTTCATCGCACCGAAACTAACTGAGACTGAAAACGAAAAAACGTCATTTTTGACGATGGATGGGGTAGAAGGACTGCTGCGGGATTTGGCACCTAGTGAGGAAATGAAGGAGAAGGTGGTTAGGGGGTATGTGGTCAAATCTACGAGCGGCGCATCAACTGCGCGGAAAAGTTTCTCGAAGCTTACCTTTTAGGCTTTTCCACACGGCTTCTAGTCCAATATAAATAACAAAGATGAGGGAAAGGTCGTTAAAAATTGACTGAATGAACGGTATCAATAGACTCGTCGTGGTGAGATCGCCTGTTACAAATATGTTATAGAGATATGGACTCAAAAAGGGTCTTTGCTCAAGATCAAGTGCTAGCCATAGAAAAAAATATGAAGGTATGGCGGAAGTAACAAAGTAAGAGAATATAATTATTTTTTTCATCGTCGTTTTTTTTGAGCAATAGCGTAGGCTACGAACCCAAGTGTATGCAAAACGTCATAGTATTTATATGCTGCATAGTAGCAAGTTGGGCTGGATTTATTCTGTCGACATATTGTAAATATATCGCGCATTATGCCAAGGTCACAGGTCAGCTGGGAGGAGCTGCTCGCGTAACAAGCGTCATGCGTCTTACAGGCGGAGGATATATCAGTGTTCAATATCCTGTCTGGGACGAAAGCTGTTGGTCCGGAACCACAATAGTCAGTTCGGCTATTTTCAATATTTCGTAGGACCCGATTGTCAGCTTCGATGCCAGTGATGTAACCACCCCACCTGCCTCCATCTTGCATTCGTTTGATATGCTCAGGTGTGAACTTGGCTGGCGGGTTAGATTCCGGGATGCGGGCTAAATAGGCAAAATGCTCATCAAATATAGCGCGCTCTCGTGGTGAAATAACATCGTCATAGGTTAGTGTTCGTTGGACTGCTGCCACCGTCCTAAAACCCGCATTCCGCGACCTCACACTACACCCGACTGCATTGCAAGCTTGCACATCCCACTCGTAGTAGTGTCCCGCTTTTTGGTTACGTGGTATGAGTGTGTTTGACGTGGTGACAGTATCATTCTCGATGATGACATTTTCAGTCACATCTCGGACAGCCACCTTGTAACTAGTTGCCCCTGCCACCCTGTTCCATTCGATAGGGACTGGGAATGCAAGTTCACCTTGGTTGGTCGGATAGAGCTGGGTTGGTGGGCTGAGAGCAGATTGAACTGTGGCTGATTGCGCGTTAGCAGCTCCAAGAATTTCAAAATACTCTTGGGCCGTAAAAACCGAACATTCACCTCGACTGTTACAGGCTCGAAGATTCCAGCGGTATTTCCCCGGCGACAAATTGCCGCTGTAAAAGGTATCACGTAGCCTTTGGTCAACCACAAGGCGATAGCCGCTAGCTTCACTGCTGATGCCAAAATCATAATTATCTGCGCCTGTGATGGCTGACCATCTTAGTATGACTGGGTTAGTAACAATTGCAGGCGTAGATGACGATCCACTGGGAGCAAGTCCGAATGGAACACTCGGTGTGGTATTTTGGTTTACCACAGTATTATTGACTGGGGTTGGAGTCGGGCGACCAGCGACATCAATCACTGGCGGAGTAGGCAGCGTAGGTTCATACACTGGCACTGGCTGCGGAACCGGATATGAAGGAACAGGCTGACCTGTCTCTAGTGTATCACCTCCACTTCCAAGTTGCACGGGCGGCGCTAGTGGGGATGGGGATTGTTCTGGTATCGGCTGGCCTGATGGGAGTGGTGGTGGTGCATTGTTTCCCGCTGTCGGTAAAGCTAGCTCCGGCGGCGTGGTGGTAATAGCTGGCGGGTCAACTTGCGGATTAGTGGTCACCGTTGGTGCTGGCGGCCTTGTATCAACCACAAAAACAGGTGGCGGGTCATTACGCGCAATCACAACGGGAACCGCTGGCTGCACAATCGGATTTCCATCACGATCAAGGCCAGCTAACTGTTTAATCCTAGCATCTTCAATTGCAGCTAATTGCTGGCTTCTGATATTGGCTTGCTCTGCCTTGTAGCGGTCATTTTCGGCTTGCTTTGCTACGTCATTCTGTCTCTGCTGCTCTCTAATCTGAGCTTGTTGCTGCTCATATATAGCTGTCTGACGTTCCTGTGCCTTGCGGTCACGACGCTCTTTTGCACAACTTCCAATCACACAATCAACTGCATTGGTAGATACAGTGGTGACTAGATTGCTAACCAATTTACGTAGGGCAAGGGTGCTAGCTTTTGGCTGACGATACTCGGTGTTGCGGTATATTTCCCTGCCGTTTTCAAGCTGTAAAATGAGGTAATTGTCATTACCAATATCTTGAACCGCATTGCCTGAATATGGTAACCAATCAAGTATATCGCCTGAGTAAAGCATATTTAGAGCTGGATATTTTAACTCAACTGCACTCGCGATCTGACCGTTTTGATATACCAAGCTGGCGGTCATTGGCTGGTATTGGGAATCAGCTTTTGGGGTTAATGTGAGTTTGGCTGGGCCGCTATAGTATCCGTTTACGCATTTACCACTTAGCTTGGATTTAACCACATATATCGAGACTGGTAGATCAACCAAGCAAGTAACTTTACCAACAGTAACATTGGACATATCTGCTACCGCTGTGGGAGGTGTTGTAAGCGAGCCACCCTTGCCGCTTGAGGGATTTGGTGATTGATTGTCAGCAAATGCACTAGCCTCAGACTCGCGTCCATTGATGTAGTATATGACTTGACCATTTCGGCGGGTAACCGTGCCTGTCAGATTTGCAACTCCGCCTCTAGTTTCGCCTTCAACCACGCTACCATCAAATGATACCGTGCGCCCAACCGTCCTACCATTTGGAAATATCTCACCATCAAAGCTAAAGCCTACGTCGGTTTGTATGCTCGTTAATCCGTTTAATCTGCCGTTTAGGAAATTACTGTCAAAAGTGAATCTAACCCCATTTCTAATTGCAAGATCAACGGTGATTGAGATTGAATGCTGACCGACTAAATTACCGTTCTGGTCGCAGGTGGCGTTCTCAAGTCCAAACTCCATGCGAGACGGATACTCGATGATGACATTGCAAACTTGCTGGCGTGACCCTGCAATTTGGGTTCCGGCAAAGCTGGGCGCTGATATGCCCGCAACTAGTAAGGTAACGGCGCAAAGCAGCCATGTGTGGGCTACCAAAAAAATATTACGAATCGCCATTTACGCCCCCAACCAGATGTCGAGGGTAGCTAGCTAAACCGTAGCTGTCACCAAATACGGATCATGCTGATTCTCGCTTCAAATATGTTCCTTGATCGACACCTAATTGCTTGGCCATCTGGCTTGATGTCAGACCAAGTGTGAAGCGCTCATGCTTAAGCTTTGCACCTTCACTTTGCGCTTGTGGTAGCGGGTTGTAGCCCAGCCAATCGATGATTTTGGGATAGTAGCGCGGGAAGGGAGACTTTTGATCCTTCTCCCAACTCATGTAGGTAAAGTGACCGATGCCAAGGATGCTGGCCGCGTCCTTTTGGCGTAGCTTCTGCCCGCTACGGTGCTGCTTCAAATGCTGTCCGAGGGTAACGGGTTTAAGGGTGAACGGCTTAGGAATGGCGCATTTTCTGACAACTCGCACCCCGATAGGTAGTCCCAGTCCAAACTTAAATTCAAATTGTAAAAGAGTCACAGTACCATGTCGCTGCGGTTATTTGGGTGATGCTGCCTTGGCGTGCTCGCGCGCTCCGCGCTGTGCCGCCGACTATCAATCGAAGGTGTCTGGGCCATTGCTTGACCGGATTGACCTGCATGTCGAAGTGCAAGCGGTGAGCGCGGCTGATTTGGTATTACCGCCGCCAGCCGAAGGCAGCGCCGAGGTCGCAGTTCGCGTCAAGATGGCGCGTGATTTACAGAGCATGCGGCTGGAGGGCAGCGATATGCGCACCAACGCAGAGCTGGACGGTGAGCTGCTCAAAACCTTTGCAACGCCAGATGAACCCGGGCAAAAATTACTGGCGCAGGCCGCCGAGGCAATGCGCCTTTCGGCGCGCGGGTATACCCGCATTTTGCGCGTGTCGCGAACGATCGCTGATATGGCCGGCAGTGCTGAAATTGGCCGCATTCATATCGCCGAAGCATTAAGCTACCGGCGCCAAGCCCCGCGCAACTAGAGCGGGATGACATCAGATTGATCCATCACCGCAGCCCTGAGCCTGTCGAAGGGCGCTTCACTGAGAGACGTACTTCGACAAGCTCAGCACTGCGGTTTTGAATGAATGATTCAATCAAATGTAATCACGGTCTAATGCTGTGCGACAGTTTGATCTTGCGATTTCGTATCGCCAATAACATTGCCCATAATTGGCCGCGACGCATCGCCGATGATTGCAAATCCGGACCAATAATAAGGATGCGATGTCGCGGCGATATCCATCATCTTTTGTTGACCCAGTGCCAAAGCTTGGCCGACGCTGACCGAACCGGCACCGCCGAACAGACTGGAGATCAAAGTTGCCGTGGCACCGTAGTCATCGGGCACCGGCCAATGGCTGGCAACCACTGTGCGTGCCCCTGCACCAATGAATGCGCGCACCAGGCCGTCCATTGCATAGTTTCCGCCCGTGGAGATTCCTGCCGCACGGGTCGCCTTTGTTGTTGCCATGCCCGCCGTATCACATGCCGACAATATTATTGTGTCGGCATCCAGTTTCATGTCAAAAATTTCTGTGAAAGTTAGCAATCCGTCTGAACCTGCTGCGCCAACCGAAGTGAGCAGCGACGGCTGCGCGGGGCATTCCGGATTCGGTGCGGTTACAAGACCGTGGGTGGCAAAATGGATCACCCGAAAATCCGATAAATCACGGCGGTCACGCAGTGCAGTATCGGTAAAGGCGCCGCCGGTCAAAAGCTCACTTGCCGAAATACCAAGCTGATTTGCACCCAGTTTCAGCTCTGCCCCCGAAATAGGGTTGGCCCAAAAACTGGCGGGCCAGTTGCAGTTCGGTCCGCCCTTTTGCTGCATATTCGCATAAGCGGCCGCCATGACCGGAGCATTTTCGCCCAATCCCAAATATGCGCGGGAACCGCGTGCCGCCTTCAAATCGCGCACATCGACAAATGCTTTCGCGGATACTGACGTCGAAACAATACGGTCACGCGCCAGCCAAGCAGTTCCGGTAAAATCAAATTCATCCGCGTCCGGCTTGGTGATGCGCGTTTCATAAGCCGCCACGCTTTCTGGCGCAGTCACCAGCAAGTTGACCGGAAGCTGCAACATCGCGCCATCGGGTTCAAAAACCAGATGCGAGATTTGCTTTATCTCTACGTCGATTGGTCCAAACAGTGCGTTATAGAGCGCATGTGCCTTGGCGATATCGAACGGGAATACTTCCACCGAACTGCCATCACTTATCACGATGGAATCCCGGATCGCCGCGACATCATCGGAAAGCGCGTCTTCAGAAATTCCGGTATTCACGATACGCGAGTTACTCTGCGTCAGGAACAACCCATAGACCGAACCTGCGTTGACCACCAACTTGTAATAGCCTTCGCCTGCGCGCAGTTTTTTCCGCAAATCTGCAAGCGTAATGCTATCACCGCCGAGCGCGCGGTAGCGGGGATATTCGGCAAGCTGCGCTAACAATTTGGTCTGTTCGCCCTTTGCGACTTCAAATTCACGAACGGCAGCGGGCAGGCGCAGTGCATCGGCGGCGGTCATATCTGTTGCGGCGCGGATTAACGCCAGCTCGCTGTCCAGCCGAACGACGTCGCGTGACAGGTTCAATGATTGCCTAAACAATGATGACGCCGCATCGTCCCCCGCCGATAACTCGCGCGAAAGCACAGCTTGCGTCTGGGCAACGCCGGGCCGGGCAAGCGTTTGACTGGCCATAAAAAAGTCTTCGGCAGCGGATGCATCACCGGGCGTAGCTGCGGCAAGCAAGTTCAAATAAGGCGCAATAGATGCACTCAGCATGGTTCCTGCGCCGGGCGTGTTCGCGCTTTCGGCAACGATATTGCGGAACATTGACCGGGCAGTTTGCGGGTCGCCATTGCGCGCCAGAAAACCGGCTTGCCGAGCCCGTGCCGCCAACGCCGCTGCCGAACGAGGGTAGTTTCTTTCCAACAACAACGATGCAGCTTCAAGATAACCCCGTGCCGTATCAATTTTTCCTTCGGCCTCGGCGATTTGCGAGAGTTCGTTTAAATTCGTTGCGCGCAACCACGCCACGCTTGCAACCCGTCCGCCGCGTATAGCGGCCAAGCCAGCTTCCGATTCCGTGATCGACTTTACAGCGGCGCTGCGGTCACCATTTCGGCGCAATATTACGCCGCGCAACTGGATAGACTGAAGGTCCAGAATTTCGATTTTTTCGGGCAGCGTCAGGGCAGATCCTGAACCGCCAAGCGCGATCATTTCGCGGCTGCCGTTGTTCAACTTTTGTGCGATTGGCCGGTCTATATAGCCGCCGACCAGCCGGTTCGCTTCGAATGCATTGCCTATTCCTATGGCCACCGGCCGATTGAGCGCGGCAACCGCAAGTTCCGTATCACCCATGTTGAGCGCATGCATTGCCTCGTAATTGCGCATTATCCGGGTCAAAAGTGGATCGGACGTGTCAGCCGCAGCCTTGGCGCGTTCGAAGAGCTTATCGGCTTCAGAAAAATCGCCGAGATTGGATTGTTGTAGCGCCTGGTTGGCGAATCCTTCCGCACTTTTGTCGGCGGGGCCAGCCGTATTTGATTGGGCCGTATTTGATTGGGTAAGCGCATCGAAAAACGTCGCTGCCTCGGCGAAATTCCCGGCGTTATTTCTGTTGTAACCCTCCACGCGAACCTGAGCAGAATCGAGCTTGCTCGCTTGCACGCGGGCAAATGCCGTGGGATCTCCGGCTTCGGTAACGGCGACGTCAACAGCGCCGGCGACCGGACGGTTCTTCACGATCGAGAGCAAACCCAGGCGCAGCGCAGAATCATATCCGGCCAAGCCCTGCGCCACATATTGTACCGTTCCACTTGCCAGTTGATACCGATAATGACGCAGTCCGGTTGCCGATGTGCATTGGGTCCGGCTGACCGATGACAAACCGGCAACGTCGACCATTTGCGGAGTGGCGCATGTTAAATCTTCGCTGGTCCACTTGCTTGCGTCCGGCATAACCGACGATCTAAACTGGAACAGCTTGCCCACTTCGGACGCAGCATCGCGGCAAACGATCGCATGGGCGCGGTCAAACATGCCCGTCAGTGCGGCGTCGGCGGACAGATTTTGAGCTGAGCACAACACCCCGCTATTGCCGATCCGAAAGCTGTCGGCGGTGCTAATGTCGGATTGTGCATGCAATGGCCCGCCAGAATATAGCGCAATTGCAGCGGCAAGCACGAAAAGCCGGGCGTTCATGGCGCTTCTCCTTCTGGGTTAGACCAAGCCTGGCTATTGCCGCTTCCGGTAACCGGCTCGGTAACGCGCGGTTGTTCCTCACTGGCTGGGTCCGAAACTAGCGAGTTGATCAACACTATGGGTGCTAGATCAGTAAAATCGCTGGCTTCACGGTCTTCTTGCTCTTGCTGCACGGTGCCGCCTTGCTGGGTGCCGATGAATGCCAGCGCATCGCCGCCAAAATCGCTGCAAACTGCTGCCGTAATCAGACAGCCATTGAGCTTTGCCGTGGGCGCAAATGCCGACAAGGGAGTAAATGTGGCCGCGTCCTTTGTGTTCTGATTGGTCAGGAACACGCCGCCCGCCTGCACCGCACGTCCGTTGACGATCATTTCTATTGGCGCAGTCGTGCCTGCGATTGGCGCAACCGAAAGTCCGCCTGCTCCGACATTAAATCCTGCGCGAAGCTGCGATGTGTTGCTGTTTTGAACGAAGAATCCGCTGGAAACACGAACGTTTATTGCGCCCGCTCCGACATTCCCCTGCGGTAATGGGTTCAATGCGGGTGCATCAAGCGCGTCATCCCGGCCAGCGAAGTTCGCATTTTGGGTCAGTTGATCAATCAGGCCGCCGGTTGCCGACGCGATAGTCGCTGCGGTCAAGTTGAGTGTGCCGACCGGGTCACCCGCAGCATTGCCCATGCGGATTGATCCGCCTTGATCTGTAACGATATCAATTCGTTCGCCGGCCGTTAACGACAGGATATTGCCCGCCGCCGCGCCGCCGATGACGGCAGCGCCAGTGACCCGGATTGAACCGCTGGTATCGATACTAAACGATCCGGTACTGCCGATCAGATTGGGCGCGGCGCCTGCGCTTCCCTGCAAAGTAAAGCTGCCCAACGTTAATGTGGGTGCATTGGTGCCGCCAATTCGGAACCGGATATTCTGCGCGCGCAATCGCGCCATTTCCGCTTCATCGATAACATAGCCGGTTCCCGCTGCTCCGCCAAGGCGAACGCCTGTCGTTCCGGGTTCGGTGCTTATGTTGAGCGCAGTCGTTGCCGCTGTGCCCAGTCCGCCCGATGCACCAATGTCCAAGCCGCTTGATGTCAGCGTGATGGTCGGCGCGGCAGCGACGCCGCCAAAGCTGGCCAAACCGCCGCTGGTGATCGTGGCAGGCCCGGTTGCATTGATTGCCTGTTGCGCGGTGAAATTGCCAGCGCTTGCCGCCACAAAACGGCCAGTGTTAACCGGGCCAGCTATGGCAATCGGTCCACCAACCCGCACCGGCGCGGCGTTGAATACGGGAGCCGGATCAAGCGTCACTGGGTCGATCAGCGCGATCATGCTGGCATCGGCAAGATATGTGATACCGTTTGCGCCGGTGCCCGTCGTAATTCCGCCATTGACCGTAATGCCGGTATCCGCCAGCGCGAGGAAGAACTCGCCCGTTTCAATCGCGCCGGCCGTAATCGCGCCGTTCACTGCGCCGATGCCTATCCGGTTAGCCGCTGAGATCGTTCCTGTGGTAACATTGCCTACTCCGCGCAAACCGACGGCATAAGCTGCGGCAGGGTCAGCCGACGGATTGTTGATACCGGCGTCGATATTGCCGGTCGTAATCGCGCCGCCGGAGCCGATGGTAACGGTGTCGCCGCTGCTGATTGTGCCCGTTGTCACTGCTCCAGCAGCGGTCAAATCGACATCGGAATCGGCGCGGATATTGCCGAATGTCATCGTGCCGCCAGATATCGCCTCAAAGACATCGCCGCCCAAAATGTTACCGGCAGCCAAATTGCCGCCCGATTGCAGGAATAGAAATTCTCCTGCACTCACGCCGCCCACGCTCAGGTTACCGCCAGCCACTATGTTCGCAGTCAACTGCGATGAATAAGTGTTATTCGGCGTCAGGATATTGCCGCCTGCGGTAATGTTCAGGAACGTATTCGACGTGACTTGTCCCTGAGCTGTTGGCGCAATTCCTGTCAGCGTATTGATAATGTTGCCAGGTGTAGTGAAATTGAACCCGTTGGTTCCCGCACCGACAAAATTGATATTGCCGCCGTCGGCAGTCAGGGCAGCATTGCCGTCAAACTGGCCATTGAAGCTACCGTTGATTTGCAGATTTGCGTTTCGCGCCAATAACCCAGAATTGACTATGCCAAATGCTGCTGGAACGGCGGTTTCTCCTGCGGAACCTAACTGGCTCATAATTGTCGTACCCAGTTGTACGCTGCCGCCGTTCGCCAATATGGCAACGCGGCCATGACGGCCGGTGGGCTGGTCCGGGGTAAAAGGAGGACTGCCACGCAATCCATTGGCCGATACAGACGCTGATCCTGCGGTAAAGCTGCTGCCGCCGCCATTGGGATTGGAAGATGCGATAATAATGGCATTTCCGCCATCGGCCGTGCCAACGACAGTGCCAAATCCGCTAATACCTTGGGCTACAATGCTGACAAAGTTGGTAACGGCAACTGTTCCGCCATTTCCATTACCCAAATAGATGTTCCCGGCTGCACCGTTGCCGCCATTTCCAAATACAGTGCCTGTGCCGGCATCCCCGGCCTGGGCGCTGGATATTGCAACCACCGATTGTGCGTTAAGAGTACCAGTTGCTGTTGCGGCCAATGAACCATAACCGACCCGGATCGCACCGCCGTTGGCGTTGCCGCCGTTACCGCCGGGGCCGAATGTACCGCCATCGCCGCCATTGCCGCCTTGCGCGATGCTTTGTGCACCAACCGAACCAAAATTAAAATTACCCGCGCTGTTCGTAGATCCAATGACGATTGTTCCGCCAATGCCATTGCCGCCATTGCCGCCGATGGCGGGCAATCCTAGCGCGAGCAATGCTGCCGAGGCGCTGCCGCCGCCGCCGCCGTCGCCGCGCGCCGAGGATGTTAAAAATGAGGCATTGATTGCAAGATTTACCGCAGGGTTATCGGCCGTAAAGCCGACCGTGCCGCCAGTGCCATTGCCGCCGGTGCCGCCCAGTCCCGCCGACGCATTGCCGCCTGTTCCATTTGCGGTCAGCGACGATCCGCTGACGATGTTTAAGCCGCCACCGCGCACCGCGACGTCAGCCACGCCCGCAACTGCGTTGCCGCCGCTCCGTCCTGCACCGCCTGTTGCCGTGCCGCTAACCCCTAATGTACTTGAAAACTCTCCTGTTCCGCTGGCCACCGTTAACCGCGCATTTCCGCCAGTGGCCGTTCCGCCGGTTCCAAAACCAGTGGCTACTCCCCCGATTCCTTTAGCAGATATCGAAGCCGCTGCTGCGACCGACATAGCCCCGCCATTTACAAATATTGACGCGCCGGGCGCGTTGCCAGCGTTACCAGCACCGCCATTGAGGCCATCGCCGCCTGTGCCATCGGCAATGGCTGTCAAAGTCGACGAAAATGTAGACGTACCTGAACTGTTTAGCTGTGCATTACCGCCGGTTCCCGCGCCGCCTGTCGCGCTGCTTCCGCCTGCTCCACCGGTTCCTTGAGCATCGATCAGCATTGCTCCGGCAAATGTTGCGTTGCCTGCTAATCCGACAATTGCTGTACCGGCGACCGCACGGCCGCCATCACCAATTCGTCCCGCACCACCTGTCGCCGCTGCATTGACATTGAAGCTGTCCGATTCCACCTGCAAAGTGCCACCGGCATCAATAGAAACCGCCGAAGAACCAGCGGTAGCCAAGCCTCCTGCGTTGCCATCTCCGCCCACTGCGGACGCGTTGATGCTAGCGTCGCTGCCCGGTCTGGTAAACCGAATGGCCCCGCCGCCCAAAATTGTTAGTCCGGCATTCCCGCCCGTTGCGTCGCCTCCTGGGCCAGCAAAGCCACCTCCGCCGATTGCATAAGCATCGGCCCGAGATTGAATTGCATCAACATTTAGGTTTCCGCCATTCGTTGCCCGAACAACTACCGAACCGCCCGCACCCGATCCGCCTGTTCCGCTGATCGAGTCAGTACCGCTGCCACCTTGACCAAAGGCTGTCACAAAAAATCCATCTGCGACGCTGACGTCGATTAGTCCGGTTGGACCTTCGGCATGTGTTGATGCGGTGCCTCCTGTTCCGATTCCGCCCCGTTGTGTGCCATCCCCGCCGGTCCCGTTGGCGTTTACCGCATAACCGCCGACCGATCGCAAAGTGCCGTTGGTGCTTGTGACATTTGCGCTGCCAGCAATGCCGTTGCCGCCCAATGTTCCAACGCCCCCCGTGCCGTTGGCCTGAACCCGATATCCGCCATTTGCATTAAACGACGCTCCCGAAGTGACGTTGACAAATGCGGTACCGCCGCGGCCAGTTCCTCCGTTACCGCCAGCTGCCGGGGCATCCGCGCCAACGCCGTTTGCTGAAACGGTGGTAAAGTCGCCGACGGTCAACGAATTTCCAGCGCCACTTGCGGTAATGGAAGCGGTTCCCCCTTGTTGATTGCTGCCGTTGGCAATCAATGATTCTGCGTCAGCCGTAAGCCGCAGTTCGTTGGTTATGGTAGCCGAACCATTGGTCACATTCAGACTGGCTTCGCGGGGTGCGCGAACAATCAAGGAATTTGCAAAATTCATGTTTCCGGGCTGCGTCGCGGCAATGATAACCCGGTCATTGCTTCGCGCATTGACGTAAGAAGTGTAATTTCCCTGTGCAATTTGGATTTCGGTCGCAATGTTGTTTACGGGCGCGGGTGCGAATGGATCGGCAAAGCCTGTGCCGCTGCTCGCCTCTGTAATGTTACTGCCACCAGATAGAATAATCGCATTACCCACCGAATCGGCAGCGCCAGCAATATCGAATCCAAGACCATTGACACCGCTTACGAACATTCGAATTGCGGCGCTTTTCGGAACGGCGACCATATAGGCGCGGTGAAAATCGCCTGCGCCGCTGCTTGCCGGGCCAGCGGTTGATCCGTCGTGCCGCAATACCTCGCCAGTTGCGTCTGTGCCTTGCGTTACGCTGATGTCAAACAGCCCGGCATTATATGTCAGATCAACAGCCTCGGCTGCGATCAATGCTTTGGTGCCGTTGACGACTGTCGTGCCTGCATCGAATACACGCGGTGCAACCGCCAGCACAAAGCTGCCTTCTGCAATCGCATTGATCCGTGCGCCCGGTAAAATACTGACGGCAGCAGTGCTGCCAACCGCAGCCGTTAGATTAAGGTCATTGTTGAAAAAGAATCCGCCATTGCCGTCCACTGCAACTTCATTCGTCGTCAGTAACAGCCGTCCGACGTTCAATATCGCGCTGCTGCCGACGATGATCCCCCCTGGGCTATAAAAGAAAACACCGTTATTGCCGTCGGCATTCACCGTGCCGTCGATTTGCACCGCGCGGGTCAGGTCGGTTGGCAGTATCCGGTTGAGGACGACGTAGTTAACCGCTGGTGATGAAAAGAAATTTGCGACCGTATCGGCTGGCTGGAATACAATCGGGCCGCCGCCCGAAGGTCCGCCCAAATCCCAATTGATAACCGCACGCGGGGAATTGATTACGATATCGGTTGTCGTAGGTCCGTTTGTAATATTCGCGCTACCAAATTGAACCGTTGGCACGCCTTGAAAACTTTGTGCAGTGGCGCTTTGCGGTATGATCATTAGGGAAGCCGCCAGCGTTGCAAGCGAGATGCCAGAAAATTTGCGGCGTGAGTTTAAGCGAGACATTACCGCGTCCTCCATGGAAATATGCTGGTTGTGAAAGAGACCAGAAATTTCGCGTCGCCGCGTTGGTTCAGGCCGCCAATATTGCGCATCGGTACCGCAAGCGTCGCATCCAATCGCGCCCGGTCGTCGAAATTCAGCCGCATTCCGCCGCCCAGCGAACTAACCCTTTCGGAGCCGCTAATGCCCCTGTTCCAAACCCAGGCATTGTCGGCGAACGCATAAGGTTGCAGTTTTAGTTTGCCGTTTTTGGAAATCTGCAGATTATCAATCCTGATCTCGCCAGAAAATCCAACACCGCGGTCGCCAACTGCTGCCCCGGGATCATAGCCGCGGCCAATGGTATAATTGCCCAAAGAAAACTGTTCAAACGCGGGCAATGCCGAACTCGAAGTTTGTCCGCGTCCCTGCAGTGAAATTGACAAATTGCGGGCGAGGCGGACATCTCCTGCGGCAGCCGCGCGAAAAATCGTCGGCGTTGGGTCGCCGTCGAGCAAGCTTGGCGGAACAAATCCTGCCGCTGTGCATAGCGCCCGGTTGGTGACGCAGTTCGGGCTGGCGTTGAAAATATCAAATCCGCGCCGAGCCTCAATTTCTCCGCCCAGCCGCCAACCTATACTGCCGCCGGGGCCGATGCCTTTCAAATCAACCGTTTCGCCTTGCAGCTTGATAAAGCCGGTACGAATCCGGTCCCGGCTGAGCGGGAGCGCGGCAAAATCAACCTTTTGGTTGACGTAATCCAGACCAACAGCACCGCGTAAACTGCCGGCCAATTGATAGATCAGCGGGTATGAGAGCTCCAACGATGCGAACAGCGTTTTGGCTCTGACGTTCGGGAAAGTCGCGCCCAGCGACGGCTTGCTCCAAGCGTAGTTCATGCGCCCGGATATTCGCAATCCGTTGCTACCCAACTGCATTTCATGCGCGGCTTGCACAATCTGTTGCTCACGAAAATCGGCGGTGCTGTAAAAACCCAAAGTCGTTCGGTCGCCCATTCCTGTTAGGCCATTAAACTGGACCCGCATCTGTCCACCAAAACGGCCGGTATCGCGCGCCGCCAAATTTTGGATTGAAAGATCGGCTTCAATTCGATTCTGTTTTAGAACGACTTCGCCGATCATATCACCCGGCGTCACGCCCGTTGGCTTGAGCGTCAGCCGAAGCCGATAGCCAGGAATGTCGCGCGCCAACAGCAGGTGCCGTTCCGCGTCCAGCCGGTTAAATGGCTGGCCAGTGACCAAACGGCCCAACGTCTTTTCCAGCAGCTTCGCGTTGCTGCCTGCTTCACCTAAAACACGGATGGCGGTAAGCTTGGCGTAGAGAACTTCGAAATTGACGATGCCATTTTCAATACGCTGCACCGGCACTTCTACAGCGGCCAGATAACCGCGATTTCGCAGCAATGTCGCCGCTGCATCCCTGATGTCGCAAACCGCTGCGATCGGCAACTCGCGGCCAATGTAACTGGAATATGTCTGGCGCAGGTCGGCGGCATCCACTGGCCCAAGATTGTTAAACTTCGCTTCGTTGAATGTAAATTTTATCGCGGCATAGGCGGGATTGGCCAATGCACAAGGCGCGCGTTCGATGTCGCCGCTTACCTCAACCTTGGCCGCATTTTCTGGCGGCGCGATCGGTTTGATTTCCAGTTCATCGCGGGAGGGAAGCGGGGTACCTGGTGTTTGCGCTGGTGCCGCTGTTGGAAAAAGCAGCGCCAAAGATGCGCTCATCGGAATCAAAAATGACCCCGCCCGAGCGGTGCCAAATTCCAGTCTCTGCCAAGTCTTACAATAGCTCACGCGCTGCTCCCCCATATGGAACTAACGCGACCCTTTGATATTATTATATTTATTGTGTCATTTGTTGCAGAATTCGTGTAATCGATAACAGAATTTAGCGTGCCAAACAAGCAGGCAAACACTTCAGTCCGTCCCAGTATTGCAGCCGCGCTTTAGATCATGCTTCTGCCGCGCGATTGGCGAAAAACGCCATTATTTGGATGGCGTCATATCAATCTTGGGTGCTTCCTGTGCGTTTGTGGTGGTTGCGGTAAAAGGAACCATTGGTTTTGCGCCATGTATGACTTTCGCGCCGATAATGTCAGGGAACGTGCGGATGGTGGTGTTATATCCTTGGACCGCGATATTATAGTCGCGGCGCGCCACTCTGATGCGATTTTCGGTGCCCTCAAGCTGGCTTTGCAGCGCGAGCACGTTTTCGTTCGATTTGATCTGCGGATACGCCTCTACGCTAACCAACAACCGGCCAAGCGAACTGCTAAGGCCAGCCTGCGCTTGCTCGAACTGCGCTACCTTTGCCGGGTCGGCCAAATCGTCGGCATTCAGCTGGATCGAAGTCGCCTTGGCTCTCGCCTCGGTGACGCCGACCAAGACGTCCTTTTCCTGCTGCATCGCGCCTTTAACAACTTCGACCAAGTTTGGAACCAGATCGGCGCGGCTTTGGTAACTATTCTGGACCTCGGCCCATTTCGCTTTGGCATCCTCTTCTGCCGCAGGCACGCTGTTTATACCGCATCCGGCAAGCGACGCAGCGGCAACCGGGACCAATAAGAGCTTTGCAAAATGGGGACGCATATTCAGAGTTTCCTTCCTCAAAGGCTTTTCATTATGCTGTATGTAGGCAGTTTTGGAATGCGGTTCAATCGTTGCTATCGACAAAAGTGAATTTCTAGTGCAGAAAGAAACCGTTGTAAACAAAAGAGGGAGCGCAATTATGAGTATGGGAGAAGAGTTTAAGGCCTTTATCAATCAAGGCAATGTAATGGGATTGGCCGTTGGTGTCATTATTGGCGCAGGTTTTGGCAAGATCATTACCTCGTTAACCGATGATATTTTGATGCCGTTGATTGGTGCCGTGACCGGCGGAACCGATTTCACAAACAGGTTCATTCTATTGGGCGATGCTGCCGGCAAAGATGTTTCCACATTGGCAGCTGTAAAGGCCGCTGGCGTTCCATTTTTGGGCTGGGGCAGCCTTTTGACCGCCATCATCAATTTTGTAATCATGGCGTTTGTGGTGTTCTTGTTGGTGCGCCAAGTAAACAAAAGGATGCCGCCAGCCGCAGCTGGTCCGTCTGAAGTTGATTTGTTGACTGAAATTCGGGATTCGTTGAAAAAATAACTCTAACATGCAGTCGTGCTAATTACGGCGATTGCATTGGCAATTTGGCTGTAGCATAGGCCGCCGTCATGAATATGCCGGATATAGAAAAAGGTCGTCACTTAACCGCAATTGAGCCTGCTCAATCGGGAGGTGGCGGCCTTTTTAGTTCATTTTTTGACAAAATCGCTGCGCGCCGTTGCAATATTTTGCTCGATCAAATGGATCGCGGGGTTCTGGTAGGCTCTGTTGGCGGTAGCCTGCCAGATGGCAGCAGGCGCGTCTTGGGCGGACGGGCGTCTGGCCCGAATGCCGAAATGAACATTCGAAATTGGCGCGCGCTGCTGCGAATTGGCTGGGCGGGATCGGTCGGTCTTTATGAAGGTTGGTTGGCGCGCGAATGGGACAGCCCTGATCCGGTGCAGATTTTCGATTTGTTTGTCCGCAATCGCCGGTCGCTAGGCGATGTGGCGCGGGCGTCCCGGATGGCACGGATGTCCAGCAAATTGCTGCATTGGCTGCGCCGTAACAGTAAAGCAGGGGCGCGGCGCAACATCGAATTTCATTATGATCTGGGCAATGATTTTTACGCCGCGTGGCTCGACGAAACCATGACTTACTCCAGCGCCTTGTTTGCCGAACCGATGTCGCAGCATGAGCATTTGGAAACGGCGCAAGCATCGAAAAATCAAGCGTTGCTGGAAAGGTTGCAGCTAAATGACGGCGACAGCTTGCTGGAAATTGGTTGCGGATGGGGCGGCCTGGCTATGGCCGCACTCAACGCAGGCGACATTGATTATCATGGACTGACCCTGTCGCGTGAACAAAAGGCATATACCGATCAAAGGCTGGCCGCAGCCGGTTACACGCAGCGCGCCTTGGTCAGCATTACCGATTATCGTGACGCGGACGGCCAGTATGATGCCATTGCCAGCGTGGAAATGGTCGAGGCCGTGGGGCAGGAATATTGGCCAGCCTATCTCGATGCCATTTCGGATCGATTAAAGCCCGGCGGGCGTGCTGCCATCCAGTATATCCGGATCGAAGATGATATTTTTGAAGCGTATGCGAACAGCGTCGATTTTATTCAGCGATATGTTTTCCCCGGCGGCATGCTGTTGTCAGAAAGCCGCTTTCGCAAATTGGCGGAGGAACGCGGACTATTGTGGCATGACCAACGGGATTTTGGGCAACATTATGCAGAAACGTTACGCCGTTGGCGCCAACGTTTTGACGCGGCAGTCAACGAAGGCAGATTACCTGCCGGGTTCGATGAAAAATTTACTCGCCTTTGGCGATTTTATCTGATGTATTGTGAGGGCGGTTTTCGCGGTGGCGGGATTAACGTCGCGCAAGTTACGCTGGTAAAGCCCGGCCGAAGTTAGGCATAGTGTTGAATTGGGGGAGTACGCATGTGGAAATGGCTCGGCGGGATATTGCTATTGGTTGCGGCAGGATTGGGCATTGCCTATTTTTCGGCAGACAAAGACACGCGCAACTTGATCGCCAACTTACCGACGGATCGTAACGTGCTGTTCTGGACCATCCCGCAACGCGACGCGGCATTCCGCGCTTTGGACGGGATTCCCGCTTTGTCCAAGGCGAACATTATCGAAGCTGGCGACACGGTCCTTCCCTTGCCAGCGGGTTCTCCGCTCACCATCCCAACCGACGTTGACGCCTATATGAAGGATCAGCGCACGGCCGGCTTGGTCATTATTCAGGACGGCAAAGTCCGGCTCGAAAAATATGGCCTGGATTTCACCGCGCAAGGCCGTTGGACCAGCTTTTCGGTTGCCAAATCATTCACCTCCAGCTTGGTTGGCGCTGCGATTAAAGACGGTTACATCAAAAGCATCGATGACAAGGTTTCTGCGTATATCCCCGACCTGAAAGGGTCGGTATATGACGATGTTTCCATCCAGCAATTGCTAACAATGACATCCGGCGTCAAATGGAACGAGGATTACGAGGACAAGAAAAGCGACGTCGCGCGCTTTAACGACCACAAGGCGGACCCCGGCATCGATGTCACCGTCAGCTATATGCGAAAGCTGGAGCGGGAAGCACCCGCAGGCACGAAATGGGTGTACAAAACCGGCGAGACAAACCTGATCGGCGTATTGGTCAGCAGCGCCACCAAAAAGCAATTGTCCGCTTATTTGTCCGAGAAAATCTGGGCGCCCTATGGCATGGAACAGGACGCCAGCTGGCTAACCGGATCAACCGGCCATGAAATCAGCGGTTGCTGTATTCAGGCGTCGACCCGCGATTTTGCCCGTTTTGGCCTGTTCATCATGGGCGGCGGTATCGTTGGCGGAAAAGCGGTTTTCCCTGATAACTGGCTGGCCCCGGCAACATCAAGGCAAGCCGATATCGGCGTGCCGGGCAAGGGCTATGGCTATCAATGGTGGACCTATGATGATGGCAGTTTCGCCGCGCAGGGCATATTCGGCCAGGGAATTTTCATCGACCCGAAACGCAAACTGGTAATCGCATCGAACAGCAACTGGCCGAGGGCAACGGACCCTGATAGCGTGGGGGCACAGCGCGAGGCCTTTTACAAATCGGTCCAGGCTGCTGTCGATGCGGAAAATTAAGCGATAATCTCGCTTAACGATCTTCGATTGCTAAATGATGGTTGAGGATCGCATCGAGCACCGCGGCGTTCAACAAATTGTTAAAGCTGCAGCCGATCATAATTCCATCGTTCCATTCTACCTCCGACTGTTGCGGGCACAGGCCGGGGATGGAAATCCAAACCCGCGTCCCTGCCTTCATTCCGGTCAGCGCCTCTGCCGCAAAACCGGAGATCGATAGATCCTGTATCATCACGCAGAAACCCGGCGATCCGGATTGCCGCAGTGACGCAGGAATGCGAATTTTGATCCGCGGTACGCACCGGTCTTCTAAGGATGCAGTTTCATAGTCCACTGGATTGTCGAATGTGGGGCATTCATAAGTCATCAAACCATCTCCGTTGTTGGAGAATTCTTTCTATCGAAGGACGGTGAATACCGGGTTCTAATATGTATTTAAGTGATTATTAACCATAAATAATCTGCTGCTAGTTCAAGCAAATGTCGCAA
The DNA here is from genome assembly GCA_043750535.1 of Sphingomonadales bacterium. Classification (GTDB taxonomy): domain Bacteria; phylum Pseudomonadota; class Alphaproteobacteria; order Sphingomonadales; family Sphingomonadaceae; genus Sphingorhabdus_B. The sequence goes on from JAYVBJ010000001.1 coordinate 131,580, forward strand.
ATCGCAGCGCAGGCTTGCATTTCCGGCCCGCCTTCGCCATATCGCGCCTTGGGAGTCGGATGGGCGCGGTACTCGCCAATCTGGTCAGATCCTGACGGAAGCAGCCACAACGAATTCGCTGCGGGTCATCCGGCTCCTATTTTTCCCTGACATTTTTGGTGGGTTGTGTGGCGCGCGTTCAGGCGTTGCCTGATACCATGTATGCGGCTAGGCTTCGGCAATGGTGGAGAGGAAAATTAAGTGCGCTGTCACCGGAATTCTGTCCACCAATTTTTCGGCGCATTTCGTTGAATTGATTTATTTTGACGTCAAACAGTCAATCCCAGCCCCACATCTTGCTCCACTCATATGCCTAGCTTGAATGGGGGCTTTCGGCATTGAGACAGATCAACGAAGACAGGTGCGATTCCCTCTAATTTAGCATTGCAAACTCACGGTTTGAAAGACATATTGATTTGATGAATAGAATTGAGTTTAGGGGTTATCGCAGCTGTCACCGTAACTCCGCAAAGCGCATATTGTTCCGATGAAGCCCGCCGATTTATCTGTCGCCGATCTGAGCGAGATTATTGAAATGGCGCTGAGTGATCATGTGAGCTTTGACCACATCACGCAGCAACACGGCGTGTCGGCAGACGAGATCAAGGCCATCATGCGCAGCAACCTAAAACCGGGCAGCTACCGCGTTTGGCGCAAACGGGTCAGAGAATTTGGCGACCGCCGCGCTGTCTACAAATGATCTGGAAGTTACGGTGAGCCGGGATCGTGTTGTGGATGGTGGCAGTGTATTAGGGTGTGAACCGATATTAAGTACTTGATTTATTGTTCGTGTATTGATTCAATGCTCCACAAAGGAGATTGGATTATGCGTTTTGATTTATCGGACGAGGAATGGGCAGCG
>JAYVBJ010000002.1:0-48673 GCA_043750535.1 Sphingomonadales bacterium
ACGTTTTGGAGCGAACTTTGGATTTGGTTGACAGTGGGCACTCCAGCGCACTGAGGACGAAAATATACGGAGATGAGAAATGCGTTTGCATATTTTAGCCCACCGATCTTGGCCTAGCGCCAGAGCTGATAGATGGAGGACTTATGTCCGATACCTACCAGACTTTTCTCGTCCTGAAACTGCACCACAGGGTGTTGCAATGGGATAATTTTTGTCAAATCGAATTCAGCGTTCTTGTCGACTTCTTAAGACAATATGGCACGTTCGCTGTCCTTGGAAATCCCGCCTGTGCCGTTGAGGGTTGTGATTACGACTCTTCCGGAGAAATCAAGCGGATCGATTTCTGGATGAAGATAAGAGGAGATTACGTCTTCCTATCTTTAGAGGTACGATCACCGTTTGTATTTGTCCTACACGATACAAAATGGTGACGATGCCCCATTTTATGGTGGTTTATGGAACGAATCGAAATCGACAAAACCGATGAACTGGTTGAATGGAAGCCCGTTTGGACTGGCGATGATTTAACCTATTACAACAAGATCAAGGGCGAGCTTGAGCCAAGGATTTCGTTAGTCAAACATCTTCGAGACCAGCTCAATCTTTCGCAAAAGGAAGTTGCCGAGTTGCTGGAAACGACCCAATCGAATGTGTCGAAGATCGAGGCTAAAGCTGACCCAAGCTTGTCCGTCCTTAAGCGCATGGTTGAGGGACGGGGCGGTAAATTGAAGCTCATTGTGGAGCTTGCCAAAGGCGAACGTATTGAACTTGCAGCCTGACATGCCCCGATTGCGCAACATCACTCCTTAAGGTTGGTATAAACCGTCTCGACAAAGCGGTCAGCGCTGATGAAGCCTTTCGGGTTCACGCCAAAGCCGTCGGTCGGATTTGACGCCTTGATCTGATCAAGCGTCTGCCCCGCCTTTATGCCAGCCTCGACCTTCGCAATAACCGTGGCGATCATGTTGCGGTGGTTTTGCAAATCGGCCTTGGTTGCGATTGCGCCGTGGCCGGGGATGATCTTCGTCTGGTCATTGGCGATTGTCAGCACCTTATCCGCCGCCGCTACAAACCCGCGAACATCGCCGCCGCTGTCCCGATCAACATAGGGAAAGCTGATCTGCAACATAAACAAATCGCCCATGTGGATCACATTCGATTTGGTCCAGTGAATGACTGAATCGCCATCGGTGTGGCCTGCGGGCATGTGGATAACGCGAATTTCCTCGCCGTTCAAATGCAGCTTTAGTCCCTCGGCATAAGTGATCACGGGAAGCGCGACGGGCGGTGCTGCCGGAATAGTCCGCGCGCCAGACGTGCCTGCGCCAGAGACGGCCCCTGCCGCCAAGCGCACGCGGACATTGTCATGCGCCATGATAACTGCGCCTGCATTACCCAGGTTTTCATTCCCGCCGCTATGGTCGCCGTGCCAATGGGTGTTGACCAAAAACTTGACCGGCGTTGCGCCAAGGTCTGCGACCGCTTTCTGGATTTTTACGGTCATCGGGGCGTATTGATCGTCGATCAATACTGTCCCGTCTTCGCCATAAGACACGCCGATATTTCCGCCCGCGCCAAATAGCACCGCAACGCCGGGCGCAAGTTGTTGCGGCTTTATCTCCACCTTTTCAAAATCAGTTTGCGCGGCGGCTGGTCCGGATATCACGGCAAGCAGCGAAAGGCCGAAAAGGAAACTAGTTTTCATAACAAGGGCTCCGTTTTTGTGTGCGCCGAGTATGCGCGAATTCGTCGGTATTGCCAATCGCTCGCGCAAAAGAAAACTCGCGCGATATGATGTTTGACTGCAACAAAAACCGTTCGCGCTGAGCTTGCCTGCGTACGGGTTGCTTGCCTCATCCTTCGACAGGCTCAGGATGAACGGTGAGGGAGTTTTTGTTGCTGTCAAACATCAGCCCAATCTAAGCCAACTTAATTTCGCCCGCGTCATTCAGCAGCTTCAGCATAACGGCAGCGCCGCATTGCTGCGAACGGGCGGATGCATTCCACTTGCCATCACTGACAAATTTCCCGCGCGCATAATGATTGGAGAAGCTCCACAGATACGGCGACGGCACGCCGTAAGAGCGGTAGCCAAGGCCGTTATACGCCTCCAACCGGTACAATGTTCGCGCTAGGCTCCAGTCTGACTGACCGGTAAATCCCAATAAGGCCAGCGCATCTTTGGCGCTGGATGCCCAATCATCGGGCGGCAACCAGACACGCGGCCTGCCGCTGGGCACCTGCCGCGTGCGGCGGCTCAGCGGGAAATCACCATTGTGCAGATGCGCGCGAAAATTGAAACTTGCTTCCAGGCCGTGGATGACGCCGATGAAATGCCACGGCACACCGGTCAGCCTGCCCACTTGTTCATAGCGTGACCGCGCATTGCGCAACATCGCCAGGTGCCACCGCGCGGTTTCGCTGCGCTCTGGCCGAAGCGCAGAAGATGCGAACAGTCTTTCATACTCCGCCGACAAAGAAGCATAATCGCGCCGCCTGCTCATCGGCTGGTCAGGCTCTGGTTTTGCAGGCGCGGGCGTTTCCGCGTCTTGCGCGATCTCGGCTTGCTGCGGCGGTACGGCGGGCGGCACGGGTTCAGTTGCCGTTTCCGGCGCGGGTAAAGTCGCGGTTTGTTGTGGTGTCTCTGGCACTGGCAATGTCGCCTCTGTCGGCACAGGCGGCACCGCCACGTCTATGTCCGGTGCTGCGGGTTCCGCAGGCATGCTTATGTCCGGCAATTCAATACTGGGGGGCGAACCGGCGGCGGTCTGTGCATCGATAAACGACCTGTCGCCCAATCCGCGATCAGCAGAAGGAGCCGACGCAAACCCGAGCAATCCCGCAGGCAACGTGCGCTGGCCCGCATGCAGCTGCGCCAACAATGCGCCCGCCTTTTCGGCAAATGCCGTGTCGCGAAACTCGCTGCGATCAATCAGCGCGACCAATCGCGGCAATGCAAGTTCATAAATCGAACCGTCGGTGGCGGAAATTGGTTGTCCGGCTTTGCTTGATAGTACCGAGAGCGGCAGGTTTTTCAAATCTGCGTCGCGCTCAAGCGCCAAAATCGTATCGACAGTTTCAGCGGCGCTGAGTGCTTTTTTCGGCAAGAGCGATGTCAATTCTTCCGGCAATTTTATCCCGAACAGCTTGCGTCCTTGCGCCGCCGCTGGCGTGGAAACCGCCAAGCCAAATGATGTCCCCAATGCCAGCGCCAGCATGTGACGCCGGTTAAACTCCATTCCGTTGAAATCAATCGATGCCATCGACTCACCCCTCCAATGGATTATTCTAACATTTCTTTGACGAGTTGTCAGTCGTTTGAGCGCAGTTAATCCGTAAGGTCTTCCCAGATGTTTTTGACCTTATCAAAAAATCCGCGCGATTGGGGGCATTCGTCACCGGTTTCGGTCTCGCAAAACTCGCGCAAGATTTCTTTCTGCCGCGCGGTTAGTTTGGTCGGCGTCTCGACTTCAATCTGGATCACCATGTCACCGCGCCCGCGCCCCTGCAACACCGGCATTCCGGCACCGCGTTGGCGCAGTTGTTTGCCCGACTGGATGCCTTCGGGTATGACGATCATATGCTTTTGGCCATCGAGCCCGGGGATCGCAATTTCACCGCCCAATGCCGCCTTGGTAAAGCTGATTGGTGCGCGGCAGAACAACGTGGTGCCATCGCGTTCAAACATTTTGTGCCGCGACAAATGGATGAAGATATAAAGGTCGCCCGCCGCCGCGCCGCGCGGTCCCGCTTCGCCCTTGCCGGCAACGCGAATGCGTGTGCCTTCGTCGACGCCCGGCGGAATATCGATGCTGATTTTTTTACGTTCGTCGGCGCGGCCTTCGCCGTGGCATTTGCGGCACGGCTTTTCGATAACTTCACCCCGGCCCTGACAGGTCGGACAAGTGCGCTCTACGACAAAAAATCCCTGCTGTGCGCGCACTTTACCGTGCCCTGCACAAAGGTTGCAAGTGCGCGAACCGGAGCCTGCCTGAGCGCCGCTGCCGGTACAATCGCCGCATATTTCGGCAACGTCGATGGTGATTTCAGCAGACTTGCCGTGGAATGCTTCGTCCAGCGATATTTCGAGATCATAGCGCAGGTCGGCACCGCGCGCGGGTCCGCGTGAACGGCCGCCGCCGCCGCCGCCAAAAAAGCTTTCGAAGATATCCGAAAAATCGCCGAAGCCCGCACCGCCGCCATTGCCGTCGCCACCATTTTCAAATGCAGCTTTGCCATAACGATCATAAGCAGCGCGCTTTTGCGGGTCTTTCAAAACTTCATACGCTTCGCTGATGGCTTTGAACTTGGCCTCTGAATCGGCGCAGCCCGGATTTTTATCCGGATGGCATTGCATGGCAATACGGCGATAGGAGGTCTTTAGGCTCTTTTCATCCGCTGACCGGTCAACTTCCAGCAAGTCATAATAATCAATGTCGAGACTCATAAATTAGCCCTTAATCCCCTCTTGTCATTCCCACATAGGCGAGAATCCAAATCCTGACATTCCCATTTTCTCACTCAGGAACTGGCCCCCCGCCTTCGCGGGGGGTGACATATCAGGGGCCAAATTAGTCTTTTGCGTCTTCTTCGACTTCCGAAAATTCGGCGTCAACAACGTTATCGTCGGCGGGTGCGTCGTCTGCGGGTGCCGCAGAACTGGCGGTTGCCTGCTCTTCTTTATAGATCGCTTCACCCAGCTTCATCGCAACCTGTGCCAAGGCATTGGCCTTTTCGGTCATCGCTTCGGGTTCACCGCCTTCAATCGCGGTTTTGGTTTCCGCGATTGCGGCTTCGATCTCGCCTTTCAAACCAGCGTCGATTTTGTCGCTATGTTCTTCGAGCTGCTTCTCGGTTGTGTGGACCAGGCTTTCGGCGTTGTTCTTTGCCTCTGCCGACGCGCGGCGCTTTTTGTCTTCCTCGGCAAATTGCTCGGCGTCTTTGACCATTTGATCGATGTCAGCATCGGAAAGTCCGCCCGACGCCTGGATCTTGATCTGCTGCTCTTTTCCGGTGCCCTTGTCCTTTGCGGTAACGCTGACAAGTCCGTTGGCATCAATGTCAAAGGTCACTTCAACCTGAGGAACACCGCGCGGCGCAGGCGGAATACCCACCAGATCGAAATTGCCGAGCAGCTTGTTATCCATCGCCATTTCGCGTTCACCCTGGAACACACGAATGGTCACCGCATTCTGATTATCGTCAGCGGTCGAATAAACTTGGCTCTTCTTGGTCGGGATCGTCGTGTTGCGGTCGATCATGCGGGTGAACACTCCGCCCAATGTCTCAATGCCCAGCGACAATGGCGTCACATCAAGCAGCAATACGTCCTTGACATCGCCCTGCAACACGCCCGCTTGAATCGCCGCACCCATGGCAACGACTTCATCGGGGTTCACGCCGGTATGCGGTTCTTTGCCGAAGAAGTTCTTCACCACTTCGCGCACTTTGGGCATCCGGGTCATGCCGCCGACCAGAACAACCTCGTCGATTTCGCTGGCTTTGATACCCGCGTCAGAAATGGCTTTCTTACAAGGCTCCAATGTACGCTTGATCAGATCATCGACCAACTTCTCAAGGTCAGCGCGGGTGATGTTTTTCACCAAATGCTTGGGACCATTTTGATCGGCAGTAATGAACGGCAAGTTGATTTCGGTGGTTTGCGCCGAAGACAGTTCAATCTTGGCCTTTTCAGAAGCTTCCTTCAAACGCTGCAAAGCCAACTTGTCTTTGGTCAGGTCAATGTTTTCGGCCTTCTTGAAATCCGCCGCCAAAAATTCGACCAGCTTGCTGTCGAAATCTTCGCCGCCAAGGAACGTGTCGCCATTGGTTGACTTAACTTCAAACACGCCGTCGCCGACTTCTAGGATCGAGATATCGAACGTACCGCCGCCAAGGTCATAGACCGCGATGGTCTTGTTCTCATCCTTGTCCATGCCGTAAGCCAGCGCCGCAGCGGTTGGCTCGTTGATGATACGCAATACTTCAAGACCGGCGATCAGGCCTGCATCTTTGGTGGCCTGACGCTGGGCATCGTTGAAATACGCAGGAACCGTGATCACCGCTTGCGTCACAGTTTCGCCCAAATAGGCTTCTGCAGTTTCTTTCATCTTTTGCAGAATGAACGCAGATATTTGCGAGGGCGAATAATCTTCGTCCCCTGCCTTGACCCAAGCATCACCGGTTTTGCCCTTGACGATTGTATAAGGAACAAGGTCCATGTCCTTCTTCGTCATGGGATCATCAAAACGGCGACCGATCAGGCGCTTTACTGCATAAATCGTGCTTTCAGGATTGGTTACCGCTTGCCGTTTGGCGGGCTGCCCGATCAGGCGCTCACCATCTTTGGCAAATGCAACGATCGACGGCGTCGTGCGCGCGCCTTCTGCATTTTCGATGACCTTTGGCTTGCCGCCGTCCATAACTGCAACGCAGCTGTTGGTTGTTCCCAAATCAATGCCAATAACTTTAGCCATATTTGCCTTACCCCAAATTCTAATCTGATTTCATATTCCCCTCGCCAGCCCATCAGGCACTGGCAATTGAGGAAATTGCATTTGCTCCGGCGATATAGTGGGCATTTTGCTTGGCACAAGAGTTAGGCGGCACTAGATTGCAAAAATTATGGGTATAACGGCCCATTATTGGACAATGCTGCAAAGGATTAAAGCAAAGATGAAACACCTTAGCCGGATCATGAGTTTGTTTGGCTTTATCGCCTTGATGTGCTTGTCTGCGTGCGGCGAACCGCCGAAACTGCGCGTTGACGAAGCCAAGCTGATATTGTCGCCTGTCGATAGCAACCCTTCAGGACTTTACTTCACCGTCCATGGCGGCCCCAAAGACGTTTGGCTTTTTCATGTCGTTTCCGATTCTGCCATCCGCAGTGAAATGCATGAAAGCGGCAAAGATCCCAAAACCGGCGCAATGATGATGGCCGCGCAAGAAAAAATTCTGATCCCGGCCAAATCCAAGGTTGAGTTCAAACAGGGCGGCAAGCATGTGATGATGTGGGGCGTCAACTTGCGGGCGCGGCGGCTTGGTGAAATGCCGTTGGAGTTCGTATTCTCCAATGGTGACCGCGTGTTGGTGGATGCGGTGGTGCAAGAGATTGATGGAACCATTCCGGACGAACGCAAAGCCGTTACCTGAGTGTTTGGCGCGCATCATACCGGCAGGCCATTGACATCGCGCGAGACCGCGCTTGTTCGTTCCGTGTTTGGCGACGCCATTGATCTGGACCGTGTCCGCATCCACAATCGCCGCTGGTGGTGGTTTCAGCCCCGGCAGATCACCATGGCACCCGATGGACATTTGTGGTTTCATCCCAAGAACGATCTGTTCTGCGATGATTTTTGCGATCGTAACGTAGCGCTGCAAGGTTTGTTCATTCACGAGATGGTGCATGTGTGGCAGTATCAAACGGGCATATTCCTGCCGCTGCGCCGCCATCCGTTTTGCCGCTATAGCTATAGCCTGAAACCCGGCTGGACATTGCGCCAATATGGCATTGAACAACAGGCCGAAATTGTACGGCATATTTTCCTATTACGCAACAATGTGAAGGTCCCCGGCGCGCCCCCGCTCGAACAATATGCCCTAATTTTGCCGTTCTAAAACGAGCCGCGTGTGATGCGGGGCTAAAGCGGGATGACAATTGAGGACAACAAATACCGTAGTACTGAGCCTGTCGAAGTACGCCTCGCCGTGAAGCGCCCTTCGACAGGCTCAGGGCTACGGTTAAGTTTCGACCTTATGCCAGCCCGCATTAAATGTCCCGGCGCTGTACCGTCGGCAGCAATCCCAACGCCTCGCGCCGTAGCCAGCGCAGCAATACCAGCACTGCGACGATGGCAAGGCCGGTGGCAAGGCCAATCCAAATCCCCACGCCGTCCCAGCCGGCCCAAAAAGCGAGCATTGCGCCGACGCCGATGCCGACAACCCAGTAGCCAAAAGCGGCAAACAGCATGGGCCATTTGGTGTCATGTAATCCGCGCAGCATCCCCGCGCCAACAACTTGCGCGCCGTCGACAATCTGGAAAATCGCGGCAATGCCCAGGAACGAAGCGGCAAGGTTCAACACTTCGGTATTGCCCGCCAATGCAGGATCAATAAAAATCCCGGCCAAAGCGTGCGGGAAAATCCAGATCAACGTTGCCATTGATGCCATAAAGCCCACGCCCAGAATATAAGCCGCCCAGCCCGAACGGCGAATGGCTTCCCAGTTGGCTTGGCCGTTGCTGATACCGACACGCACCGTTGCGGCCTGCGCTATGCCCATTGGCACCATGAACGTCATCGATGCAATTTGGATGGCGACAGCATGCGCCGCAACCGCCGCAGTGCTGATATAACCCATCAAGATTACCGCAAGGGCAAACACCGATGCCTCAAACCCCAGATGCAAAGCAATCGGCGAACCAATCCGCCAAATCTCCCGAAACCGCTGCCAATCAGCCCGCCAAAAACGGCCGAGCAATTGATAGCGGCGAAACTTTGGATGCAAATAGGCAACGCCCACCAGAAACAAAAACTGAAACAGGCTGGTCACCGAGCTGCCGATCCCCGCGCCCCATAATCCCCAAGCAGGCAAGCCGAAATTGCCGAAGATCAGGCCGTAGTTGATAACTGCGTTGACAACCACCGCCGCCACACCCGCGACCAATGTCCAACGCGGCAGTTCCAATGCCGACATGAAAGACCGCAGCGCCACCGTGCCCAGCGCAGGTAATATCATCCACTGCAAACTTCCGATAAACAGGCCGGTATCGTTCGCCAGCTTCTCCGGCTGCCCTGCCGCAAGCAACAATTCCGTGCTGAACCATAACATGATCCAGATCGGTATGGTGATCGCGGTGGCGGCCCATAAGCTTTGCCGAAACGTCCGCCGCACATCGCGCACCGAATGCGGCATCCGGCCCAATTGCGACGCCATCATCGGCGAAGCTGCGGTGACCAGGCCAATGCCAAAAAGCAACATCGCAATCACAATGCCCGACCCCATCGCCGACGCCGCAAGCGCATCCGGCCCCAGCCGCGCGAGCAAGAATACATCGGTGGCGTTGATCAACACCATCGTCACGTTGGTCAGGATCAGCGGCCAGGCGAGCGACAGCGTGGCGCGAAATTCATCCGCCCACGGTGTTGCCGGGCTTGAGGTTGCGGCGGACGCGGTCACAGGCGCTGCGGCTGTCACGATTGCCGCGCCAGAATTTTAGGAAATAACGCGGCGATAGTCATGTCGGTTCGGCTAACTTGTGTGGTGCTAGATTACAAGGTTTTTGGGAAAACAGTCCGCCCGATCGTCGTAAACTGCAACATAACGCGCGTCATTGCGAGCGTAGCGAAGCAATCCAGGGGTGGCAATGCTGCTCTGGATTGCTTCGCTACGCTCGCAATGACGAAATTGGAGTGCACCTTTAGTACAGCACCTCCCCGTTCGCCTTGCCTCTCGGCGGGTCGAACGGCGGGGTTTAATGGAAAGTTTAGAGTTCTCGGATAATCAAACTATATGAATATGCACAGCAAAATTGAAACTGCTCAAGCCGGCATAACGAACGCTGGGCACTGGCAATTGTCTATGCCGTATCAATCAATTGTTCCCGTCGGAAAGCACCCTAATGGTGGGATGTTATACCAAGTTGCAGGAAGCAACAAACCCCCATGCGGCGCGGAAAAAGCGCTTCGGGCAGCAGTCGACCTACATGGAGGTAACTGCTTTTATTGTAAAAAAGCTCTAGTGAAAAAGGCTAACGCTTACCTATGGACGCTTGATCATATCGAACCACTGGCGGCAGGCGGCAAAGACAATTTATCGAATTTTGTAGTCGCCTGCCAGCCGTGCAACGCCAAAAAATCGGACAAATCAATTGATGCTTTTAATGTTCAAGCGACTGAGGTGTGGTTGAGCGCTTTGCGCACACAAATTGACTCTAGACTTCAGCGACTAAAATCAGCCGCACCAATCAATCAATCTTCTTCGCCACCCCAACCAAAGCCGGTCGCAGCAAGCGGTCTTTGATCATGTATCCGGCCTGCATCTCGGTGATGATCGTGCCGGGCTGTGCGTCCGCACTCGGAATTTCGACCATCGCCTGATGCTGGTTGGGATCGAGCGGCATGCCCATGGCGGCGATGCGGGTTATGCCGTGTTTGCCAAATACGCTTTCCAGCTCGCGGCCGGTCGCATCCAGTCCAATTACCAGGCCTTTGAACTTTTCATCATCGCGCAGATCGGCCGGTATTGCGTCCAACGCACGCGACAGATTATCCGCCACCGATAGCACGTCACGCGCAAAGCTGGTGGCGGCATAGGTCCGCGCATCAGCGGCCTCTTTTTCCATACGGCGGCGCACATTTTGCGTGTCGGCCTGCGCATAGAGCACATCCTGTTTTGCCCGTTCGACGGCTTCTTCTAACAGGGCGATGCGTGCATCGCGGCCATCCTGTTCGCTGGCATCCTGTTCGCTGATGTCAGCTTTCAAATGCTCTGGCACGCCTTCCAACTCTTTTTCGGCGGCGGCATCGAAGCTTTCAGTATTTTTCTTGGTCATAGCCCATTTTCATCTGTCTGGTCGCCGCAATGGCTGGTTTCGTTGTTGCGCATATATGCGCTGATTTCATTTCATCAAGCGACTTAATGTCTGCGCGGTAAAATCTACCATCGGCACGATGCGCGCATAATTCAGCCGCGTGGGTCCGATCACACCGACAACGCCGACAACCTTGCCGCCCGCTTCGCGGTATGGCGCAGCAATAACCGACGATCCGGAAAGCGAGAAAAGGTTGTTTTCCGATCCGATAAATATCCGCGCCGATTGCGCGTCACGGGCGCTATCAACCAAACGGGCGATTTCTTCTTTGCTTTCCAGTTCATCCAGCAATAACCGCACCCGGTCCAAATCGGCCACGGCATTGGCATCAAGCAGGTTGGACTGGCCCTTGACGATCATCACAGGCCGCTCATTTGCATCCAACGACCATATGATTAGCCCCTGACGCACCAAATCGGCGCTGGCCTTATCAAGCTCCGCTTTTTCGGCGCGAATTTCGGCATCAAGGCGCACCAGCGCATCCGACAAAGTCAGTCCCGCCAGCCGCCCTGTTATGTAATTCGCCGCCTCCACTAGCGCGCTGTCACTAACCAACGCAGAAATTTCAACCACGCGGTTTTCCACGCTGCCTTCTGCGCCGACCAATATCGCCAGCGCCTTGTCCGCCGAAAGCCGGGCAAAACTAAACTGTTTCAATATCGCCTCGCGCTTGGGCACGAGCACCACGCCCGCACAAGCAGACAGTCCGGACAAAACCGATGTCGCCGCAGCCAACGCCGCCTCTATCGGACCATCGCCGGTGATCTGGGATTCAATGGCGCGCTGTTCTTCGGCGGAAGGTTCGGTGGTGTGCATCATGCCATCGACAAACAATCGCAGGCCGCTTTCTGTTGGCATGCGGCCCGCGCTGGTATGCGGCGCGGCCAATAATCCCGCTTCTTCCAAATCCTGCATGACATTGCGGATCGATGCAGGCGACAGGCTCAAATCCGAAAACTTGCTGATCGTGCGGCTGCCCACTGGCGCCCCGGTTTCGAGATAGCTTTCGACAACGACCCGAAAGATATTGCGGGTGCGGTCGTTTAGTTCAGTGATCGTTGCAGTCATGCCCTAAGGATAGTCCATTGCAGCAAACTTGCAAAGATTAGCTGGCAGGCTATGGCAGGCGCAAATCAACTATAGGAGTTTAATATGCGTCCATCCGGCCGTGCGCCAGACGAAATGCGCGCCCTCACCATCGAAACAGGCTTTACCAAACATGCCGAGGGCTCATGCCTGATCAGTTTTGGTGACACCCGCGTGCTGGTGACCGCCAGCGTCGAAGACCGCCTGCCGCCGTGGATGCGCGGCAAAGGTGAAGGCTGGGTCACAGCCGAATATTCGATGTTACCGCGTTCCACCCACACCCGCAGCCAACGTGAGGCCGCCAAGGGCAAACAATCCGGGCGCACGCAAGAAATTCAGCGGCTCATCGGCCGGTCACTGCGCGCGGTTGTCGATATGAAGAAACTGGGCGAACATCAAATCACCATCGATTGCGATGTCATTCAAGCCGACGGCGGCACACGCACAGCGTCGATTTCCGGTGCGTGGGTGGCAATGCGGTTGGCAGTGAATGGATTGTTGGCCTCAGGCGCGATCAAACACGATCCGATCAATGCCCATGTCGCCGCGATCAGCTGCGGAATTTACAAAGGCACACCAGTGCTTGATCTGGATTATGACGAAGACAGCAATGCCGATGCCGATGCGAATTTCGTCCTGATCGAAGGCGGAAAAATTGCCGAAGTGCAAGCAACAGCAGAAGGCGCGACATACGACGAAGAAGCGTTGTTGCGTTTGCTGCGCTTGGGCCGGATGGGCTGCGACAAGATTTTCGCGGCACAAGCGGCGGCGGTTAAGTAGATGTCCTATGTTGTCAAAACCGACGCCGCTCCAGCGAAGGCTGGAGCCTATCTCGCATGGCCGTCAGGCACGATAGGCGTGATGGGCACCAGCCTTCGCTGGTGCAGCGCCGGTTTTATCCTTAATATCCTAGCTTTATGAACACCCGGAAACTCGCCCCAGGCAAACTCGTGATCGCCAGCCATAACGCGGGCAAGGTGCGCGAAATACGCGCCTTGCTGGCTCCCTTTGGCATCGATCCGGTATCAGCGGGCGAACTTGGCTTGCCTGAACCCGAAGAAACCGGGACAACATTTGCTGAAAATGCGCTGCTCAAGGCGCATGCATCGGCGCAAGGTTCGGGGCTGCCTGCGCTGGCCGATGACAGCGGGCTTTGCGTAACAGCATTGGGCGGAGCGCCCGGCGTATACACAGCCGACTGGGCCGAACGCCAAACGTTTGAAGGCGGACCCGGGCGCGACTGGTACATGGCGATGGGCAAAGTCGAAGGCAAACTGGCCGCGTTGGGCGCAGATATTGACCGCAGCGCGTACTTCATCTGTACATTGGCGCTGGCATGGCCCGATGGTCACGCCGAAATATTCGAAGGCCGCGTGTCTGGCGAATTGGTCTGGCCGCCGCGCGGAACATTGGGCTTTGGCTATGACCCCGTGTTCGTTCCTGCGGGCCGCCATGAAAGCTTCGCCGAAATCAATCCGGCGGAAAAACACGCGATCAGCCACCGCGCCGATGCTTTTGCAAAACTGGTGGCGGCAGTGTTTTAAAAAAGCGGCTGGTTTAGAACCGATTGGTCGTCATGGCTCCGCTGCCTGGAGTTGTTCCGATCCGGTCCCACGCCGCCGCACATAAAGACTTGTAATGTAGGATTTGTTCTGGGAACGAAGAGCATGCCGCTTGTTCAGGGCAGGCTCTTTGACATTGTTGGCGGTCATTAACGGGATGACCATTTGGATTGTCACACGCTCCCTTTGCGTTCGTCCTGTCTGCCGGCGGGCCAATGCTTGAGTATGTGCCAAGCAATCTGTACTTCGACAAGCTCAGCACGAACGGTCTTGTTTCATTCAAGAACTTCCTCTCCGTTCGTCCTGAGCTTGTCGAAGGATGAGACCAAGCAACCTGCACTTCGCACTCGAACATCGGCCTGCCGAGAGACTGCGACAACGGAAAGAGGAGGTGGTTCAATTCGAAGTCATCGAGCACCAAAATACCCACCCTTCGCACCCAATAAGGCGAAATCAGCATCCTACAAAAAAACACGATGTAGGAAATAATCGAACGCCGTTCTTTCGCTAAATGTCAAAATAGGTGTCAATCTTGTCAACTAGGTGTCAGCTTGGGCGATTTGGGCCTTGGGCGATGTAGGCAAAATTGGTCCGAATTTTCCGTTCTGCGGCGTATCGATATTTGCCGCGTTCCACCCGCACCAAAACAAGCACTGTCCCAAATTGATACAAAAAAAACCGGCACTGTCATGGACAGCACCGGCTTTTGTTCAGGTCAAAACGACCCGACATTTAGATCAAATCAAGGGCTGTTTGGCTTATCATCCGATACCAGAACGATTCCGCCAATCACTGCGGCCGCACCAATCAAACCGAGCAGCAATCCGTTACCACCACCCGAAGCAACCGGTGTCACCGGAGCCGCTGGCACATATGGCGGCGGAGGAGGTGGCGGTGGTGGTGGCGGGGGAGGAGGAGGTGGTGGTGGCGGTGTGTAAACTGGCTGTTGAACAACAGGCTGTTTTACCGGCGCACGCATCACAGGCTTCGCCCTAGCGCGTGCTTTCGCCTTCGCGCGCGGCTTAACTTTCATCTTTGCCTTTTTCTTCGGCATATAAACAGGATTGGACGCATCAGCCTGTACTATTACAGGTGCAGCAACCAAGGAAAGTGCCACCGCTCCAGCGATAGCCTTATATATTTTAGGTATTTCAAACAGATCCACAATACACCCCTTCGAGATTACGAGTCGCAACAAACTGGGCGTGGTTAACAGCAAAATTACTAGATCGCAACTTCAGATCGCAGATATACAAGAATATACCTTTCAATTACATTATTTTACACCAATCTTCTCACCCAATACATTGCCTGCCGGGAAATATCTGCAGACAACATATTCATCACGCGCATTGCCCGCCAAGGCGCAACCGACATGCTGGGTTTCGGGCCAAATCAACTGGGTATAATGTCCGATATCGGCCCAGTTACCCGTTTTGGAGACCTGCGGAAAAGTACCCGCCTCAAAATCCACCTTCTCGGCTATCCAGCTGCCGACCATATCGGCGGCAGTGTATGCGCCGTTTGTACCCATCCACATGTTTTCGCCTTGGACATTCGGACCATCGACCTGGACGGCGTGCTCATATTCGTCAGTCTTAGCCATCAATGCAGCATGCGCCCCGGCGGCGGCGGCAAGTTTCGCATCCCACGCCAAAGGCTTCGCCCCCAAACGTGCTCGTTCCTTGTTATGTTCCGACAGCCATTCGCGTTCCAGCGACGCGGTATCGCGTATAGCTGGCACAGTAGCTTGCTCATCGCAATCTGCGCCATCCGCTACTGTCGGATCCGCAGCGGCCTGATCTTGTGCAAGCGCGGCGCTGCCAAGTACGCCACTGGAGCCAACAAAAATCATTGATGCGGCGGCCCACAAAACTGGTTTCAGCAATAGCTTCTGCATTCGAAGTGTCCTATTCTATTTCCATGAATGATCGCGGATTATCACAACTAGCTCTATATATCCATTGGCCTTTTTGCGTCTCCAAATGCCCGTATTGCGATTTCAATAGCCACGTTCGTGCAATCGTCGACCAGTCGGAATGGCAAGCGGCCCTTTTGGCTGACATGGCATTTGAGGCGCAAGTTACCGCTGGCCGTCCCTTATCCTCAATCTTCTTTGGCGGCGGCACACCCAGTTTAATGCCGCCCGAAACAGTTGCTGCATTGATAGCCAGTGCCAATACACATTGGGGGTTTACCGCCGATATCGAGATCACGTTGGAGGCCAATCCATCGTCCGTAGAGGCCGCACGGTTCAGCGACCTTGCCGCAGCAGGCGTGAACCGCGTATCGCTCGGCCTGCAAGCCTTGGACGATAACGCTCTGCTTTTTTTGGGCCGTGCCCATGACGTTTCCGAAAGCATGGCGGCCTTGGCCACCGCACAGCGCGAATTTGCGCGGGTCAGCATCGACCTCATTTATGCCAGGCCGGAGCAAACCGAAGCCGCATGGCGGCAAGAGCTTTCGCGCGCGATCGGCTTTGGTACTGGCCATATGTCGTTGTACCAGCTGACGATCGAGCCGGGCACGCGCTTTGCCAGCGATGTCAGGACCGGCGCTTTCAAACCTGCGGACGATGATTATGCCGCCGGTTTGTTCGATCTGACCCGGGACATGACGGCTGCTGCTGGCATTCCCGCTTATGAGATCAGCAATCACGCAAGGCCCGGCGAAGAGAGCCTGCACAATCTGACCTATTGGCGGTATCAGGATTACATCGGCGTTGGCCCCGGCGCGCATGGCCGCAGGCTAAACAGCGCAACACAGCGTCATAAAAAGCCGGAGAACTTTCTGTCGGGAGTGGCGCGAAACCAGCATGGCATGAAAGCGGAGGAAGCGCTTAATCCGGCAACGCGGGCAACCGAGGCGCTGCTTAT
The DNA here is from genome assembly GCA_043750535.1 of Sphingomonadales bacterium. Lineage (GTDB taxonomy): Bacteria > Pseudomonadota > Alphaproteobacteria > Sphingomonadales > Sphingomonadaceae > Sphingorhabdus_B. The sequence goes on from JAYVBJ010000002.1 coordinate 16,117, forward strand.
GGGATTGCGCCTTGGTGAGGGCATTGATTTGGCCGACATCGCCCAGCGCACCGGTATCTGCGCAGACAAGCTGATTGATAACAGCGCGGCGGCGATGATCGCAGATTTGGGTATGTTGCACCGCGACGGCGACCGCGTGACCATCACCCCCAAAGGCATGCCGCTGCTCGACGCGATATTGCCAAAGATTGTGGCGGTCGCGGACGGGCACTATCGTTGATGCAATTGAACCATATTGTCGGAACTGATAACGAGGTGGTAATGCCGCACAACCCGCCCCTTCCCGACCAGCCTCCCCCGCCCAGTCCGCTGATCACTGAATATCGCAGCTTTCTTGCCGACAATCGCCGCCGTTCGGTGCACAGCGTCAGGGCCTATGTCGCCACAGCGCAGCGGCTGTCGGCGTTCTTAAGCGAACATTGGGGGCATTTGGCGGACCGCACCACATTGGCCGCCATCAGCTCTGCTGACATCCGCGCCTTTCTGGCGCACCGGCGCGCGCCAACAGCGGGCAGCGATGGACTGGCCAATCGGTCCACTGCACGGGAACTTTCCGCGATCAGGGGATTTTTGCGCTTTGCTCTGGGCGACGATGCCAGCTTGCCGGTAATGAAAGGCCCGCGCGTTCCGGCCAGCCTGCCCCGGCCCGTTAGCCCCGATGATGTATTGGCATTGGCCGATGATATTGCGCAAACAGCGCGTGAAAGCTGGATCGGTGCGCGCGATTGGGCAGTGCTCTTGCTGCTATATGGCGGCGGTTTGCGGGTCAGCGAAGCAACCGGATTAATGGGCGATGTGTTGCCCCTATCCGCAACAATCCGCGTCACCGGAAAACGCAACAAGACCCGAATTATTCCGGTTTTGCCGCAAGTAAAGCAAGCGATTGAAGACTATCTGACACTTTGCCCGTATCCGGCGGCAAAAGACGAACCACTGTTTCGCGGTGCACGCGGCGGGGCGCTATCGCCCGCCCTCATCCGCCGTGCGGTGCAGGGTGCTCGCCAAAGACTGCAACTGTCCGACCGAACAACACCGCATGCCTTGCGCCATAGCTTTGCAACGCACCTGCTGGCGGGCGGAGCAGACCTGCGCAGCCTGCAAGAACTGCTTGGCCATGCCAGCCTGTCGTCCACGCAGATATATACTGCGGTCGACACCGCAATGTTGCTCGATGAATATAGGAACGCGCATCCCCGGGCTTGATCGGACCGCAGTACCTTCGTCCGTCCTTTCTCCGGCGGATCGACGTCGAAGTATGAGACAAGCAACCTGTACTTCGACAAGCTCAGCACGAACGGTTTGTGTTTCAATTCGGCGCCACCTCGCTGTTACGCCAGCTCAACTCAGCTTCACCCGCGAACGAAAATGGCTCCGTGCCTTTCGGAACGGAGCCATTTTCGTTTTATCAAACTTCTGACTTAGAAGTTACTTTCCATTCTCCCGGTCGGGAAAAGGCTTAGTATTTGAACTTCAGGCGTCCGTACCAGAACCCACCGTTGATCCCGAAAGGACCGCCGCTGCGCGGGTAAATCTGGCCATCGCCGGTGCTGTTGGTCAGGGCGAAGATCGGGTTGGCCGCTGTTGGCGCAATCCGGTCAGGCTTGGTATTGAACAGGTTGTTTGCACCCACGGTCAACGTGATATGTTCGGCAAAGGTATAGCTTACGTCCAGATCGGACGTGAACTTTGCGCCGAAACGTTGGCCGGGATAATCGGCCTGTACCGCCCATGAGCTGTAGTAATTTTCACGCGCGTTGAGCGAGAAATCACCGATTTGCAAACCAGCCGACAGGATTACCCGGTGGCGCGGTGCAAAATTGGCGATGTCTTCACGTTGGGCATCGCTGATCACGATCGGGTTGAACTTGGTCACCTTGCTCTTGTTGTAGTTATACGCCAGCGTCATGTTTAACTTACCGCTGCCCACATCGGTGCGGTAACTGCCGATGACGTCAACACCGTTGGTTGTGGTATTGAAGCCGTTGGTGAAGTAGTTAACGTCGCCGTCCACACCAACCGCAGCCAATGCCGATAACGCATCGATATTTGCCTGCGTGACCCTAAAGGTCCGGGTAATACCGATCCGGTTGCGAACTTTGATCGAGTAAGCATCGACAGTCAAAGTCAGAGCATCAACCGGTTTGACAACGAAGCCCAGACCAAAGTTTGTGGATTTTTCGGGTGTAAGTGGTTTTGAACCGTAAAACACAGAAATCGGATTATCGACTTGATAGGTTCCGGTTTGCACCTGATTTCCCGCGACAAAGTTGGTCGTCAGAATCTCGACGTTGCTTTGTCCCGGTGAAGGAGCGTGGAAGCCGGTACCGACGGTACCGCGAACCGAGAACATGTCGGAGAAGCGGTACATCGCGTTGAATTTACCAACAAAGGTGCTTCCAAACGTGTTGTAATCCTCAAACCGGCCAGCAAGGCCAACGCTGAGCGCGTCGGTCAGGTCGGTTTCAGCGCCGACATACACAGCGATGTTTTTCTGGGTGAACGAGCCCGCAGATGCCGGGCTGGTGCCGCCATATCCGCTTGCCGCAGGGTTGAAGTTGACCGTCGGTGTGACGGTGTCACGTACATAAACGCCAGGCGTAGTTTGTACAAATAGCCGCTGCGATGCGAAAGGTCCTGCAGCATAAGACTGCAAATCGCCTTCGGTCGCCTGGTATGTTTCGCGGCGGAACTCTGCGCCAGCAGACAGCGTGATCGGGCTAGCGAAACCAGCTTCAACCGGATAGCTCAGGTCCAAATTGGCGTTCAATTCTTTCTGGATCAACGAACCGAACTTGAAGCTCGTTTGGCTTTGCGGGCCGAATGACGCGTTCAGCGAGTTGGTCATCGACAGCGTCAACGAGTTGCGTGCCAAAGTGCCAGACAGGTCATAGCGGAAACCGCCTTCTGTCTCACCCTTGTAACCGATTGTGCCATACGCTTCTTTGTTCACGCCGATGAAACGCGGGGTGAAACCGGCAGGATACAATGTCCTGAAATTGAAAACATTGCCGTCCTTAACGAAACCGCCCGGCAGGCAAGTTGGGGCAGTTGCTGGGCAAGGCGTCAAATACGCGGGATGCGAGAACGAACCATTACGGCCAGGTGAACGTGTTGCGGGTACACCTGAACCATCATTCACCGCCAATGGTGTTGGTGCCGAAATTGGCGAGCGATAGTTGAAGCTCTGATCACCGCGGCTTTTTGCGACGTTGATGAACAAATACAGCTTGCTGCTGTCGGTGACTTCATAGGCCGAGTTCAGCAATACTTTGAAACCGTGGCTTGGTGAAGAGCCCCAAATCTGGACAGGGCCGGGAAAGTTGGGAAGCTGTGAAGCAAGAGTGGGGTTCAGCCGCGCGAATTCCAGAGCAATCGGACGGGTTACGCCGCGGCTGGTTTGGCCGTCGTCGCTATATTCAGCCGACAGGTTGATGAAACCGCGATCACCGAGCTTAACGCCGGCGTTCGTGGCAATCTGATAGCTTTTGCCGTCGCCATTATCGAAATACTGGCCATAACGTGCTTGCAGTTCAAAACCTTCGTCTTCGCGCAGGCCGTAGTTCAACACGCCGCCGATGGCATCAGAACCATATTGAGCAGTCGCGCCTTCACGCAGGATTTGCAGGTTGCTGATCGCGATCGAAGGAATCGCGGAAATGTCGGCACCTTGCGAACCAAAGCCAAGTGCAGTGTCGCCGCCGCTGTATACCTGGACCAATGCGGAACGGTTGTAACGTTTGCCGTTCAGCATCACCAAGATGTTATCGGCAGGCAATCCGCGAAGCGATGGCGAACGAACGAATGTCGACGCATCGGAAATTGTGTTTTGGCTGACAAAGAATGACGGAACGAGGTTCTTAACCGCGTCGAGCATGTTTGCGGCAGGTTGCGAAGCCAATTCAGTGGCGCTAATCACATCGACGGGCGATGCGGTGTCAGCAGCCGACCGGTCGGTGCGGCGCGTACCTATTACGACGATTTCTTCGTCTGTTTTCGCTTCTGCGGCTGCGGCTGCATCCTGCGCGTGAGCAGCGGTAAATCCGCTGCCAGCAGTCAGCAACGCCACTGCGACTGCAGTCGTTGACACTTTTAATGAAATTTTCATATTATAGATCCCTGAGACTAAGGTTATTTCTAATTTTTATGGTGCGACAAAATTCGATACTTCTCCGGTTTTGGCCGCAAAAATTGCTGACTTTGCTTAATACAAAGGAAGCAACCCAAGGCTCAAACCAATTGGCGCGGTTAGATTACAAAATGCGCGCGCACAAGTGCTGCAGTTCGGCATCGTCTTTTTGTTAAGAACTGCGGTAATTGGGCAACAGTCGTCGTTCGACGCAATCACATCGACGCTCGTTGGAGTATGATGACATTTGAATGAAACCAAAAAACCGTTCAACGTCAGATGAGGCATACTTCAGCCAGCTTACGGCAAACGACCTTATCGCTTAAACGCCGAGCCGCGCCTCAATCGCGTTCCAAATCAATCCGGCAATGTCGCTGTTGTTGAATGCGTCAATCGCGACAATTCCGGTTGGTGATGTCACGTTGATCTCGGTCAGATATTCGCCGCCGATCACGTCGATGCCGACAAATATCAGTCCGCGTTCGCGCAAATGCGGGCCAAGGACGGCGCAGATTTCGGCTTCCCGGGCTGTTAGCTCAGTTGCTTCGGCATAGCCGCCGACGGCTAGGTTGCTGCGAAACTCGCCCTCGCCCGGTTTGCGGTTGATCGCGCCTGCGACCACGCCGTCGATCAAGACAATGCGCTTGTCCCCCTGTGCAACCGAAGGCAGGAACTGCTGCACCATGAAAGGTTCCGGCCATGTTTGGTTAAACATCTCAATCAACGCGCCCAGATTGCTGCCGTCGGCGTCGATACGGAACACCGCCTTGCCGCCATTGCCATGCAAAGGTTTGATGACGACGGCGCCATACTTCGCCTGAAACGCCTTGGTTTCGTCCAAACTGCGCGTGACCAATGTGGGCGGCATAAACTGCGCGAAATCGAGGACAAAGACTTTCTCTGGCGCGTTGCGGACGGCGACCGGATTGTTAACCACCAAAGTCTGATCCATAATCCGTTCGAGCAGCCAGGTACCCGTCAAATAACCCAGGTCGAACGGCGGATCTTGCCGCATTAGCACGGCATCGACATCGTTGCCCAGATCAATCCGTTCGGGCGCAGCGGCGCAAAAATGTGCGCCTTCAACGCGCTGAAGATCGTGCAACCTGCGCGCGGGAGTGGTCAAACGGCCATCTTCCCAGCTCAAATCGCGGACGTCGTAATGATAGATGGTCATGCCGCGCGCCTGTGCCGCCAGCATCAGCGCGAAACTGCTGTCGCCCCTTATGCTGATGCTTTCAATTGGATCCATCTGAACCGCGATTTTCAAGGACATGTGCTTATTCTTCTCTCTCATTTGCCGTGCCAGACATTTACCAAATGGCGCGGCCACGTCCATGGCGCAACCAATATCACATCAATCCGGATGTTCTCGGCACCCGCGCCATATTTGTGGACCAAGGATTCCGCCGCAGCAGCAACGCGGCGCAATCTGCGTTCGTCGATGGCTGTGGCCAGATCGGCGGATCTTACCCGCGCCTTCACTTCGACAAATGCCAAGGTTTTGCCGCGCCGCGCGATCAGATCAACCTCGCCGCGCGGGTTGCGGACCCGTTGCCCCAATATCCGCCATCCGTGTAACCGTAGCCACCATGCGGCCAGCGTTTCGGCGCGGCGGCCGCGTATTTCCGCTGCTTTGCGTGTCACTTAGCGCGCATCGGTTTAGCGCCGCCTTTCATTTCCGATGCCCGGATATAGACATCGCCGCGTTCCAAGCCGAAGCGTTTGGCCACTTCCGCCGCCGCTTTGGCGGTTGGCAGCCGCGTCAATGCTTCGGCCAGCGCCGCATCTGCATCCCCGGTTTCTGCCTGCGCCTCAAATGCTGGCGGGCCAACGACAATGACAATCTCGCCCTTGGGTATGTCGGCGAGATAGCGTTCGGCAAGCTGAGGCAATGTTCCGGTCACCACTTCTTCAAACTTCTTGGTCAATTCGCGCGCTATAGCGGCATCCCTGCGCCCCAATGCCGCCGCCATTGCGGCCAATGCCGCGCCCAATCGTGGTCCGCTTTCGTAAAACACCAAGGTCGCATTGATACCGGCGAGACCTGCAATTGCGTCGTCCCGCGCTTTGGCCTTGTTTGGCAAGAAACCCGCAAACAGAAACCGGTCCGTCGGCAATCCGCAAATCGACAACGCGGCAATTGCGGCACTGGGCCCCGGCGCCGTGCTGACAAAAACGCCAGCATCGCGGGCGGCACGAACCAGCTTGTAACCAGGGTCAGAGATTAACGGCGTTCCGGCATCAGACACCAAAACCACGACGCCGCTGCGTGCTGCATTGATCAGACTGTCGCGGTCCGTCTCGCTGCTATAATCATTGTAGCGGCGCATCTTCGCTTTAATTCCAAGGTGATGTAAAAGCTTCCCTGTAATCCTGCTATCCTCTACGGCAACGATATCAGCTGAAGTCAAAAGTGCGATTGCACGTTTCGAAATATCTGCCAGATTGCCGATGGGGGTGGCTACGATATAGAGTCCCGAATCAAAGCAAGCGGGCAGCTGAGTATTTTCGAGAGAGGGAATGTTCATGACGACGATCTTTGCAGCAACCAAATCAAATCCGCAACTGTGCCATTCGTTCGTCAATAGCCGCATTGCGGTGGTGGCAAAACGCGGTGCATTTGTCGCCGTGCTGATGATAACGTCAGCCTGTCAGACCATCGTCCCGCGCGGCGGGCAAGCACCTGTGGTCATCAAACCCGAACCCATCGTAATTCCTGCCGATGGCAAACATCATGTTGCGCTGTTGGTGCCACTTACCGGAACAGACGGTGATGTCGGACGGTCACTGGCCAATGCCACAGCCGTTGCCCTCATTGATACCGGCAACACCGGCATTAATTTGCAAACTTACGACACCGCGATTGACGCCGAAGGTGCGGCAAGGCGCGCAATTGCTGACGGTAACAAACTCATTCTAGGGCCACTGCGCGGCGATAATGTGGTGGCGGTCGCCGACATTGCCCGCGCCAAAAACGTCCCGATCATCAGCTTTTCAAACGACATCGGTGTTGCCGGAAAAAATGCCTATGTGCTTGGCCATTTGCCCGATCAATCAATAAGCAGGACCGTTAATTTCGCAAAATCGCGCGGATTAAAGCGGTTTGGGGCGATCGTTCCGAAAACTGTTTATGGCCAACGCGCCGCTTCAAATTTCACCAGCGCGGTGCGTGATGCTGGCGGAACTTTGGTGGGCATTCAAGAGGTCGATGCGTCCGCTGCATCAATCGACGCCGCAACCCGCAGGCTGCAAGCCGCCGGGCAAATTGATGCCGTAATGGTCGCAGACACTGGCAGGTCGGCGTTGACAATCGTACCCGCGATTCGCAGCCGGGGGATGCAAACCGTCCAGATACTTGGGACAGAGCTTTGGAACATCGACAGCACGTTAGCGGGCAGCGCGGCGATGCGCGGGGCATGGTTTTCCAGCGTTTCCGACGGCTATTTCCGGACCTTCGCCACAAAATATCGCGCCAGATATAGCAAAACTCCATTACGCTTGGCCAGTTTGGGATATGATTCCATATTGTTGACGATGCGCGTTGTGCCAAATTGGAAATTGGGGACGACATTTCCGATTGCCCAATTGACCGATCCCGGCGGTTTTATCGGGATCGACGGGGCATTCCGGTTTAAGGCAAACGGAATGTCGGAACGCATGCTGGAAGTGCAAGAGATCCAAAAGGGCAAATTCGTTACAATTGACCCCGCACCGCCATCGTTCGAGCCCTAGATCAGGCGGACTTGCGCTGCTTTTCCAGTTTCTTTAGCACCATCTGGCGTTTCAAACGCGACAGATGGTCGATGAACAATATGCCTTCCAAATGATCCATCTCATGCTGCAGGCATGTTGCCATCAGGCCATCCATTTTCTCTTCATGGAAATTGCCCTCCAAATCCTGCCAACGGGCGCGGATCATGGCGGGGCGTTCGACATCGGCATATTGATCGGGAACGGATAGACAGCCCTCGCTATAGCTGGCAAATTCGTTTGAAGGATCGATAATTTGCGGATTGATAAACACCCTCGGATTGCGCTTTAGTGGCCGGTGATCATGTCCGCAGCCATGATCATCGCAATGTTCTATGCCGCCTTCATCATCGGGCTCTTGCAAATCGATCACCAGCGCGCGTTTGGCGACGCCCACTTGAATGGCTGCGAGCCCGATGCCCGGCGCATCATACATCGTTTCAAACATATCAGCGATCAACGTGCGCAGTTCGTCATCAAACTCCGTCACTGCCGCAGAAACAATTTTTAGCCGCGGATCGGGCACTTCAAGAATTGGTAAGATAGCCATATCTGCCAAATAGGGATTGGTATTGATGTGGTCAATGGCTGTAAGCAGACAATGTGATCCGGGTACTCAGCCGATGGGCCGCCGCGCCCTTAATGCCTGCGCCAACGTGCCATCATCCAGATAATCCAGTTCTCCGCCCACAGGAACGCCGTGCGCCAATTGCGTAAGCCGGATGGGATAATCTTCCAACCGTTCGGCAAGATAATGGGCGGTCGTCTGGCCATCCAATGTCGCGTTCATCGCCAGCACCACTTCGTCGATACCGCCCGCCGACACCCGCGTGATCAGGCCTGCGATATTCAGGTCTTCGGGGCGAATGCCATCCAACGCGGACAAACGCCCGCCCAAGACGTGATATTTCCCCGGAAACAAACGCGACCTGTCCAGCGCCCATAGATCGGACACATCCTCGACCACGCAGATTGAACGGATATCCCGGCGTGGGTCGCAACAAATTCCGCAAGGGTCGATGGTGTCGATGTTACCGCAAACCGCGCATGTCACCAATCGCTCATCCACGTTGACCAAAGCGCGCAGCAAAGGCTGCATCACCGTTTCGCGCTTTTTCATAAGGTGCAGGACCACGCGCCGTGCCGAGCGCGGGCCAAGCCCGGGTAATTTGGATAATGCCTGCGCCAATGCGTCTATTTCTTGCGATGCCATGCTGCGGGTATTAGGGCGCTTTCTATCAAAGGAAAAGAACAGATGCGCATTGCCTTCATGGGAACTCCGGAATTTGCCGTGCCGACGCTTGATGCGCTGGTTGCGGCCGGGCATGATATCGCCGCAGTTTATACCCAGCCGCCCCGGCCTGCGGGCCGCGGAAAGAAGCTTATGCCATCGGCTGTGCAAATGCGCGCGCAGGAATTGGGGCTTGCTGTTTACTCGCCGGTATCGCTGCGGAATGAAGAGGCCCGGTCCCAGTTTTTGATGCTTGACCTGGATCTGGCCGTGGTCGCGGCTTATGGTCTGATATTGCCGCAACCGATCTTGGATGCGCCCAAGCAAGGCTGCCTGAATGTGCATGGATCGCTGTTGCCGCGTTGGCGGGGCGCTGCGCCTGTGCAACGTGCGATATTGGCGGGCGATGCGCAAACCGGGGTCATGGTGATGCAGATGGATGCCGGGCTGGACACCGGAGCTGTCAGAGCGGCTGCGACGACCCCGATTGGCGCAAAGACATGCGGCGAGTTGACCGGCGAACTGGCAAATCTGGGCGCGCGGTTAATGGCGTCTGTCATCGCCGATATGGCTGCATATCCCCCTGTGGTCCAGCCTGATGAAGGCGCGACCTACGCGGACAAAGTCGACAAAGCCGAAACGCGGTTGGATTTTTCGGCGGCGGCTGAACAAGTGGAACGGCAAGTTCGCGCGTTCAATCCGGTGCCGGGGGCTTGGTTTGAATTTGCCGGTGAACGCTACCGTGTGCTCGAAGCGCAAGCTGTGCTTTCCCCCTCGCCTGAAATGGATCGGCCTTTGTCCGGCACAGTCATAGACGACAACCTCACCATCGCCTGCGGCACAGGTGCGATCCGTCCGGCCATCATCCAGCGCGCCGGAAAGCCCGCCATGGCGATCACTGAATTTCTGCGTGGCAATGCGATACCCGCCGGGACCAAGCTATAATGACGCGGTTTGCATTGACGATTGAATATGATGGCGGCGCTTATGCAGGATGGCAGCGGCAGGACAATGGACCGACCGTCCAAGGCGCAATTGAAACCGCGCTGACCAAAATGTGCGGCCAAAAAATCGCGGTTTACGCGGCGGGCCGTACCGATGCCGGCGTCCATGCAAGGGCAATGCGCGGCCATTTTGATCTAGAAACAAAGCTGACTGCGTTCCGGATAATGGGCGCAATCAATGCCCATTTGCGCCCTGCGCCAATTGCCGTGACAGCGTGCGAGATTGCTCCCGATGATTGGCACGCGCGTTTTTCCTGTGTTGGCCGGGCCTATGAATACCGGATCATCAACCGCCGTTCGCCGCTTGCCCTCGACCGGGGCAAGGCATGGCAAATTCCAAGCCCGCTGGATGCAGATGCGATGCATCAGGCCGCCCAAATTCTAACCGGCTTGCATGATTTCACAACTTTTCGGTCGACCGAATGCCAATCGGACAGTCCGATCAAGACGCTGGATCGTCTGGACGTTCGGCGCAACGGCGAATTGATTGTGATTGAGGCAGCGGCGCGTTCGTTCCTGCATCACCAAGTCCGGTCGATGGTCGGGAGCCTGTCGCTGGTTGGCCGCGGCAAATGGAGTGCCGCCGATTTGCAAGCCTCGCTTGACGCAAAAGACCGGGCCAAGCTTGGCCATAATGCCCCGCCCGACGGGCTATATTTTATGCAGGCGGTGTATCCCTAACGGCCTAAAATTCGCCTACATGGTCTAAGGTCTGAAACGCCCAAGTTGACACCTAGTTGACAAGATTGACGCCTATTTTGACACTTTGCGAAAGAACGGCGTTCGATTATTTCCTACATCGTGTTTTTTTGTAGGATGCTGCTTTCGCCGATTTGCGGGGCGACGTGAGTGACAAGCAACCTGTACTTCGACATCGACCCGCCGGGAGACAGCACGAACGGTTTGCGACTGGATTAGCCCCACATTCGATCATATTGAATCGTCATTGCGAGCGAAGCGAAGCAATCCAGAGCGTTCCAATCCTGCACTGGATTGCCGCGCTTCGCTCGCAATGACGAGTGGGTACAGTTGATCGAAACTGAGCCTAAATACCGTTCCACTCATACCGCCAAAAATGTCAAAGAGCCTGCCGCCAAACAAGCGGCGTTACCCCTCGTTCCCAGAACAAATCCTACATTACAAGCCTTAATCCGCTGCGATATTTGCTCATGCCGTCATAGCCGCATCACCGTCGCCTATGATCCGAATATCCGGGCGGCAGATTTTTCCAGCATGATCAATTGCCATAGCAATCGGCCGTTGTCTGACCGCCCCGAAATGTGATCTTCTGCCACTTTCGCCATGCTGCCCGCATCCAGCCAATCCAACTGCGCCAGTGTTTTGCTGCTGGCGATGCCGCGCGCTGTACCCGCTAACGGCCCGCGCAGCCATTCGCTAATCGGCGTGACAAAGCCCATTTTCGGCCGATAGAGAATATCCTTGGGCAGATAACGCTCCATCGTTTGCTTCATCAAATACTTACCCTGTCCGCGCCGCACCCGCATATTTTCGGGCAAGCTCGCGGCAAACTCCATCAATCGGTGATCAAGCAGAGGCTCACGCGCTTCGAGGCCGACCGCCATGCTCGTGCGGTCCAGCTTGGTTAGGATATCGCCCGGCAACCACATTTTCATATCGGCATATTGCGCCTGATCCAGGCCGCTGCGTGCGGGCGCATTTTCCATCAACCGGTGCATATGCGTTTCGCTGCGATAGTCGCCCAGCGCACTTCGCGCCCGATCAGAATATAGCCGGTGCCGCTGCTCTGGGCCGGTCACACCAACGGCTTCGGCATATCCCTGCGCGCCGCTGCGCGCCAGTGACAACAAGGTTGTTTTCGCCCGAAATGGACGCGGTGCCCAATCTGCCTTTGGGTAAAATTTACCTAAGGTTCCCAGCAACGGCCCGCGAATGGAGGACGGGATCATGCTGCGGACACGTTCTTCATTGTGGTGAAACACATGCCGCCGATACCCCGCCATCGCTTCATCAGCGCCGTCACCCGACAAGGCAACGGTCACTTGCTCCCGCGCCAATTGGCAAACGCGGTATGTCGGCAAAGCGGACGCATCGGCAAAAGGTTCGTCGAAATGAAACGCGAGCGTATCGATCAGTTCAAAGTCTGTCGAGCCAACCTTTCTGCTGCGGTGATCGGTATGAAACCGTTCGGCAATCCGGGACGCATATTCCGTTTCGTCAAGCACGCCGACGTCGAAACCGATGGAGCAGGTTTTAACCGGCTGCTTCGATGCCTCCGCCATCAACGCGACGACGGTGGAACTATCTACGCCGCCCGATAAGAACGCGCCCAAGGGAACATCGGCCACCATCCGCGATGTTACCGCTTGCCGCATTAAACGCAGCAGCTCTTCTTCCAATTCTTCCTGACTGCCCTTTACCCGCTTGGAGAAATCAATGTCCCAATATTCTGTCGGGGGGGGCATAGGTTTACCCTGTTGCAACAGCATGAAATGCCCTGCCGGAAGCTTTTTGATCCCGCGCAATATGCAATTATGATCGGGGACATATCCAAACGCCAAATAGTCATCGAGCGCGGTTACATTCGGTTCGCGCCGCATTGCCGGATGTGCCAGCAATGCCTTTAACTCTGATCCAAAAATAATGCTGCCGTCGGAAAGCGCCGCGTAATGGAGCGGTTTTACGCCGAGCCGGTCGCGTGCCAGCAGCAACTGCCGTTCTTTGGCATCATAAAGCGCGAAGACAAAAAAGCCGTGAAAACGCGAAAGACAATCCACGCCCCATTGCCGCCAGCCATGCAGAATAACCTCTGTGTCACTATTGGTTCGAAAGACATATCCAGCCGCTTCCAATTCCCGGCGCAATTCTGCAAAATTGTAAATTTCGCCATTGAAGCTGACCACAAACCGGCCATCGTCCGACGCCATCGGCTGCGCGCCGCCAGCCAGATCGATGATGGACAGCCGGCGGTGCCCCAGTCCGACACCGGGCGCGGTCCAAACGCCGGAACCATCGGGTCCGCGGTGGGCAATGGCGTCCGTCATCTGGCGGACACGCTCTGGATCAACGGGCTTCGCTGTCTCGATATGAAAGATGCCTGCTATGCCGCACATGAAATTTTCTTTGCTCCGATAACGCGTTGCGGTTGGACCTAGCGCAAGCCAGCCGATTGGTCAGCCAAATTGTCGATATTGCCTAAACCTTTAATGAATGCGTCAATCGCGGGGCGGGCATTATGGTTGCCCCGGTGCTCAGCAGAAATGACGATGGCAACCGCCTGTTGATTGCCGCCAAGCAGCCGCGTTTTCAACGTCGCCAGTTTAATCTGACCAGCCGAGCCGCTGGTGACGCCTGCGACGCGGTAGTAACTGACAACGTCGCGCACGATGGGGCCAGGCGCGGTGATCCGCTCCGCTTTGGCATTATCCGGGGCATCCAGATCCTGTGTCCACGCCCATTTGCTCTCCGGATCCACCGCACCTTGGCCAAAGCCGATAAGTTCCCGCCCCTCTGACTGACGATCAAAAACGGCGATATAGAGGTCCGCAATTTCGCCATCTGCATTTCTATATCGTGCCATCATTTCCGTGCTTGCGCCGCCGAAATGCGGCTTCCATGGGAAAAGTTGCGCTATATTGGTGGGCTGCCAACCGGGCACCTGCGGCAGTTTGATTTGCGCCAGTGCCGCCGAAGAATTTGCCGCGACCAATTTTGACCAAGCCACGGGCGATGCCGCGATCACCAGCAAGAGCGCAACCACGGTTTTTGCAGATAGTTTTCCGTTTGGCTGCGCTGTCATGGCAGCAGGGTCGAATGCAATCTCGTCCGCGCTTTTATCAAAGAACCGCCATCCTATCGCCATCACCAATGCGATCACAATTGCGAAGAAAATCCAGCCATAAAACACATGGTCAAATCCCGCAGCGAAACTGATGTCGGTATGATGCGCGATATAGATTGTGCCGAACGCCCGCAGTCCGTTTGCAAATATCGGGACAGCCACACACACCATCATAAATGCCGCGCGCCGATACCAGCTTTTGAAACATAAATTCGCAACCAGCGCGCCATAGGCGATCATCGCAATCAGGAATTTGACCCCCGAACAAGCCTCGGCAACTTTGAAATATCCGGTTGGCGTTGAAATGAATATGCCTTCGATAAATGCCGGAATATTTGTCCAGCCGAGAAATATCATACACATTTTTGCAGTAATGGTCTGCAACATCGGCACTGCTTCTTCGCCAACGGGCAACAGGAAAAACATGTAGAACAGCGGAAACAATAGCCCGCGAGTGACATTCAATCCCAAACAAGCCGCGACGCTGCCTTGCAGCATCATGATCAGACCCAATTGCCGCGCAACCGCGACGCCCGCGGCATCGCCAAGCAACCATCCCGCTGCGCCTGCGGCAACGTATAGCAATGCTGGCCAAAACGCTTGCGGTTGCAACTGCCGCAACTGTTCCTGCCGCTGCATAACGAGCCACACAAGGATCGGCACAATCAACAAACAATGATTGAAGGTAGAACTGTTCCACCAGATCAAGGTCATATCGAAAGCATCTTGGTGCAACAGCAGCAGCAGCCCCGCCCATGCCGCAGCCAGCAATATCAATGGACTTTTCCAAACGCCGTCAAGCCAGCCTTCGCGCGGACCAGTGCCCGCGCCTAATTCGGCAGAAGCCACGTTCATTGCGCCGCCTCCAGCAACCCAGCATCCGCCAACCCGGGGCGCGGTTCCATCAACGCTTGCAGTCTGGCGAGCTGGCTTTCCCATGCATAGTTGGCAGCCACATGTTGCCGCGCATACTTGCCAAGGTTTTTGGCAGCGGTGACATCGGACAGCAATTCGTTCACCATCCGCGCTTCGGCAAAGACATCGGCGGCGATGCGAAAATGCCTGCCGTCCTGTGCTTCGATACCTTCGGCGGCGGCGGGTGATACGACGACGGGCTTTGCCATCGCCATCGCTTCGAGCACTTTGTTTTGAATGCCGCGTGCAATCCGCAGCGGCGCAACCACCACGTCAGCCGCCTTGAGCCAGCTGCGCACGTCATCCACCGCGCCGGTAATGACAACCGCTGGATTGCTGCCTAGCGCCGAAACCGCAGCGGCAGGGTTGCGGCCAACGATTGCAAAGGTCGCGCCGGGGTGTACCTTGCTAATTTCCGGCATTGCGTGGAGTGCAAAATCGGTAACCGCCTCGATATTCGGGCGGTAATCCATTTGCCCAGTAAACACGATCAAAGGGCCGCCGACGTCCATTGCCAAGCCGGGGATCGCTGCATCAGGATCATAGTTTACAACATCAATGCCGTTGCCCAGCGCAGCTACCCGGTCGCTGGACAATCCGGAACGCTGCCGAAACAACGCGGCTTCGGCTTCGCTTACGAACAGGCTGACATCTGCGCGCGCCGCAACATCATGCTCGAACGCGGATAGCATCCGTCCTTCGCGGGCATTGATCCAGCGCATCAACGAATTGCCTTGGGCAGCATAGCTTTCAAACTTGGCGCTATCGACATCGACAAAGTCCATGATGAAACGGCCGCCGAAACCTTTCGGAATATATTGCGCCATCTGCCCCGAAAAGCAAAAGACGTGGCTGATTTTTCCCGATGCCAACAGCGTATCAACGTGACCGGCCATCCGGTCCGAGGCAAAGCTGCTGACCGACACAGGCAACCGCGTTACCAACGCCTCCAACCCGGCGCGAATTTGCGGCTTGCCGCGTAACTCGGCATATACCGAGGCAAAATTGGGCTCCATTTCAGCCACAAAACCCATGTCACGATCATCATCTGCAAATGCCGCAACATGCACCGGCGCCATCGCCGCCAAATGCCGCAATATATGGTGCGAGCGGATCTTGTCGCCCCGGTCTGCTGGCCATGGTATCCGGTGTGCAAGAAATAGAATTTCCCGCATTATCCGAGCCCTTTGGCGATCCACGGACCAATTCTGTTGGCGATACTCAGCGGCAATTTTTGCCAAATAGCGATCTGCGCCTTATATTTCGGGCTGTTCGGGTTGACATCGCGTGGCGGCATTCCGTCTGCGGTGCGCGTGGCATAGGCCATCGGTTCGGGTTCAAAACCCCAGTTCTTCTTGAAATGAAACGCGCCGGACCCGGTTTTTGAACGGCCAAAATCAAAATGGGTGCAGCCGCGCGCACGGGCATGGTTCATCAATGCAAAATACATCAGATCATTGGCACGCAATTTGCGCGCATCCGATATGCCCCCGCCCCAATAAGGCATAACGGTTCCGCCATGATACAGGCTGAGTACGCTGGCGACGGGCCGCCCATCATGCAGCACCGTCAATATATCTGCTTCATCGCCAAAAGCATCCAGCACGCTGGTCATCAAGGAGCGGGGGAATACCGGCGTCCCCAAATTGCGAACACTTTCGGCGTAAATAGCATAGTGCAACGCACGGTCCTGCATCGCCGTTCCGGTTTGCACGGTCATACCCATTTCGCGGCCCTTGCGGACTTCGGCACGCTGCTTTCTGGGGATGGCGAGCAGCTCTTGTTCTTCGTCCAGCATCAGCGCGCGAGCGAAATTGGCGTGGGCATCGCGTTTTTCCGTCCAATCGCCGCCGGGCAACGCGCCGCCGCGAAGTTCAACCGTCGGGCAGCTCCAACGTTCTGCAAAACTCCATGCAGCGCTTGCCAGCCGCCGGGTTGCCGTCACGCTGTCAGATAATATCCCGCCGCCGACGGCAAAACCCGATGAAACCAGAGCGCGGCCAAACAGCGGCGAGTGCATGATGTGCATCGGCAAAAGCCCGGCGATGTCTCCGCCGTTGCTTTCGGCGGCAAGGCAAATCGCGCTTTGTCCGGTTCCGGCCTCGATTGCCTTCAGCCATTTTGGACGGTGGAACGGCGATCCGTTTGGATGCGCCATCACCCACGCATCAATGCGGGCGCATTCATTTACATCGTTCAAATCTACCGAACGAACAGCAATTCTTGTCCGGATAATGGGCGCGTTCATGCAAAGCGTGCCTGTTCTTTTTGGACGACAGCATCCAGCCGTTCCCATTCAAATTCACGCGCCAACCGCGCCAGCTTTCCGGCCATGGCATCCAATTTGGTATAGTGACGAAATTTCGATTTCATCGGCGCATTTTCGACCCGCGGTTGACCCGGATCAATCTCCCACGGATGAAAATAAATGATTGCCGGGCGGTTATCGCGGCTGTTTACTTGCCGGATTGCCCAGCGCGAAAATTGATACGGCAACAACCGGAAAAATCCGCCGCCGCCTGCCGCCAGCCGCTTTGATCCTATCGTTGCGGTTGTGACCGGGATTTCCAGAAAGTCGGAACCGGCGACGGGGCGGAAAGCAAATCTCGGTGCATCTGCCCAACCATAATGATCATGTTTGATCGGCGCGACGCTGGACGAATAATGATAGCCATTTTCGGCCAATATTTCATGCGCCCACGGCGTCCGTTGGTCGATCGAAAAGCTGGGCGCACGGTATCCCGTAACGCCGGTTCCCGAAGCGTCCTCAATAATCTTGCGCGCACGGTCAATGTCTGCTGCGAATTGTTGCGGTGTAAAGTTGAATACACGTTCATGGGCGTATCCGTGGCTGGCAATTTCATGGCCCGCATCGACGATACGGCGCATCAACGTCGGATAGCGTTCGGCGACCCAACCCAGACAAAAGAATGTACCCTTGACGCCCGCTTGTTCGAACAACGCCAATACCGCGTCGCTGTTTCGTTCGACCCGGCATTCGAGCGTATCCCAATCATTGCGCGAAATCACATTTTCAAACGCACCGACCTGAAACCAGTCTTCAATATCAACCGACAGCGCGTTGCGCACGATAAGTAAGTCCTTCTATCTAAGCACAACGGCGGATTGAATTAGTTCCAAGCCACCCGGTTGTTGGTGTGCGTATGTGCCGGTGGAGAAGATTCTTTGTCCATCCAGTCAATCATCATCGACAACACGCGGCGCAACGCCTGATCCTGTTCGGCGATGCGTAATTCCAGTGCATCAATCCGGCCAGAAAGCAATTCGTCACCCGAATTTTGTTCTGACGTTCCTACTTCCATCACGCCGGTATCACAATGCTGCACGTCACCAGCTCCGATTGCATGTGACGCGAAATCAATACCCTCGAAATTGTCATCGGCCATTTCAATCGAAGGCTCGAAATTCGTAAACGGCTGAACCTCTTCGGGCTCGATATCTTGAACAAGTGGCTGTGGTTCTTCAACCAAGCCAAGCGCAACTTCGCCGCGTGCCGACATCGGCGCTTCATACTCAAACGGCTGGCCTGCCATATCGGCAACAACTGCGGATATCAAATCGCCATCGATAGTGTTCAACTGCTCCACTGCCCCCATCAACAAAACGCGGCTCAGCAGAGTGTTGAGTTTTCGCGGGACGCCGTCCGTTTGGGCATATAATTTGGCGATGGCATCCGGCGTAAATTGCGGATTACCGGTCCAGCCCGCCCGTGACAGGCGGTGGACGATATATGGCTCCACTTCATCTGCTTCCATAGGTTGCAGATGATGGGTGGCGATAATGCGTTGACGCAATTGTTCCAGCTCTTGCGAACTTTGGACCAAGTCGCGAAACTCGGGTTGACCGAGCAAGAATATCTGCAGCAGAGCCTGCGATCCCAATTGGAAATTGGACAGCATCCGTAATTCTTCAATCGCATTGATCGACAGATTTTGTGCTTCATCAACGATCAACAGGCAACGGCGACCGGCACGCGCTTCGGCATGCAGATAGTTTTCGATTGCTTTCAATGTTGCCGCTTTATCTTGCCCATGGGTGAGGATGCCGAAACTTTCAGCGGCCATTTGCACCATGTCATTACCGTCCAATTGGCTGGTGACAATGTTGGTCGCGGTCAAACGGGATTTGTCGATGGTCTGCATCAAATGGCCAACCAAGGTCGATTTACCGGCACCAATATCGCCGGTAATAACAATAAAGCCTTCGCCTTGCGCCAAGCCATAGCCTAGATAAGACAACGCCTTGCGGTGCGTTCCGCTTTCAAAATAATATTGCGGATCGGGCGTTAGCTGAAATGGCCGCCCCGTCAGTCCGTAAAATTGATCATACATTTCTTATTCTCCGATCCGAATACCGACTTGTTGGATTAAAAGCTGTAACGCAGGCCCAGCAACGCCGAACCGGTAAGTTCGGTGTCAAAATCCTGTTGCCTTGTGCTATCCAATCCGACCGCAGCGGTTGCCGACAGACCTCTGATAATTTGCCGGTAATAGGCCGCGTTGATACCGACGCCCAATACGTCATTCGCTCCGGCAAAGCCGGGGTCGAAATAGCTGGCATAGGCATTGGTATCAAAGCGTGACCGGCCATCAATGTCTTTGCCCAAATAGATTGCGGCATAGTAATTTTGATCGACCAGACCCGCCAAATCAGCGCGCGCACCCAATGCAGATGTCAGGTAACTGCGGCGATCATAGCCGACCGCGACGCCGGTTTCCCAGCCGCCCAATGTGGAGCTAAGCGCAGCAGAAGCACCGCGTGTCCGGAATGATGCGGATGCCGAAGATTGCAACGCATCATTGAAGCAAAAGCCGCCAGATTGGCCGAAAGCACAGCCACCAATGTCACCCGATAGCGGATTGCGCGATGCCCGGAAACTGGTTGGCAATGCCGCCAGATTGTCGTTCAGCAAGTTGCCGAAGCCTGACACCATGTCGTAAACCGATGCGTTCACAGCCCACTGATTATTTGGCTGATAGCTAAGGTTTGCGCCATAGGTGTCGCTGCCATAGCGGTGGCCATAATATCCGCTCAATGTCGTCCGGCTGCTTGGCCGCCACATAACACCGACGTCCCAAATCACACCATCTTCTTGGAATGCGGTCAGGCGCGGCGAGGATGGATCAGTAACCAACCTGCCATTGTCGTCGATAATCGGAATACCGGCCGCATCGCGCAGGGCATCGCGTTCGCTGACTTCGACTTTTTCATAGCCAACACCGCCAACCACGGCAAAACCGGCGGCGATAGGCACAGTAACGTCACCGCGAACATGCTTGCTTTCAAACCGGCCATCGAGTTGACCTGCATCTTCGCGGTCATAACCTACGCCGACTGACCAGCCAACGGGCAATGGTCCGGGCTGCATACCAACCGAAGCGGCCGCGCTGTGGCTGATGCTATCATCAAAAGTATCGAAAGGTAATTGCCCGGGCGGCAATGAACCCACATCTTTGCTTTCAACTTTGGTATATCCGGCACGATAGGCCGCATTCACGCTAAGGTCGCCGATCTGCGAAGAGTAAGTTGGCCCGGCATAAACCGAATAAACCTGGCTGACATTGTCCGGATTGCCGACAAGGTTGGTTGGCGAAGTGCCGCGTCCGTCAACCTTGGACCGTGTCGCGATACCGCCAGCTTCAAAACTCAATCCGCGCGTCAGCTTAACCGAACCGCGCGCCAACCCCGATACTACGTCCGAATCTTCAACGTCGCTGTCATAACCGATCAACCGCTCATAGCGGACGTTCAATTGCGCTTCGGCGCGGCGGGTCTGAATTGTTGCATCAACACCGACGGCAATGGTCGAATATGTCAGCACGTCGCCGCCATCTTTCAAATCGGCAACCAGAACCTGCTGCGCCTCGATAAACGGGGTGATTTCAACACGGGGTCCGCTGCGCTGATCATTGGCGTCGCTACCACGGCGGCGGCGCGGGCTATCGCTTGCACCATCTTCGCCTCCGCCAGCTTGCGCCGCGCTATCGTCGAGCGGTGTCCATTCCGGCGCTATTTGCTGAGCGATCGCTGCGTTCGGTAGTACGAATGCCGCGCTTGCCAGCAGGCTGCAAAGGATGCTTGATTTGGAAATCCGGTTTTGCATGATCATGCTCCATATCCATAATAGTTGCCGAACTTTCGGCCGGTGGGAGAGAATTTGGCGCGGTTCAAAAGCAGCTGTATGTGTTCGCAGCCGCTCAACAGGCTCAGTGCATCGCGCAGTGCACTGTCTGTGGTGTTGTCAGCATTTACCACCATGACCGTTTGTCCGACATGAAGTGCCAAAACGGATGCAGGTGATGCTGCCAATGCCGGGGGAGAATCGAAAATAATGATCCGCGTAGGATCGTTCAACGTAAGCTGTTCGATAATCTCGGCGGTTCGCGATGCTGCCAGATATTCGGTATCTTGATTGGTCTGTGCACCGGCGGGCAGAATCGTCAGCCCCGGTATATCGGTTTCGATAATCAAGCTTTCGACGTCGCAGTTGCGATCCGCCAGCGCGTCCATCAGACCCGGGCTATGTTCAATTCCGAAAGTTTTCAGTACGCTCGGTTTGGCAAAATCGGCATCAACCAGCAGAACATGATTGTCTTTCTCGCTGGCCATCGACAACGCAAGGTTGATCGAACAATAAGTCTTGCCCTCATTGGGATGCGCCGAACACACCAATATCCGTTCGCCATGCTCCAGCGGCTCATATCCCTTGCCGCCTCTTGCCGCGAGCAGCAATTGGCGCTTCACGATCCTGAATTCTTCAGACAGGCCGGTCACCGGACCTTCAGGATCAATAAAGTTACCGGCACGCAGCAGGTTTCGGTCAATTTTGGCGAATTTGGTATTGCGCTTTTGCGGCAATACCGCAGGTTTGGGCTGCGATGCTGGTGCCACGTCGGCTAGTATTGCTTCCTGCGTAACCGGCATCTTGATTTCGGGCGCAGGCGCTTGCACGGGCGCAGATTGCACTGGCGCTGCGGCTGGTGCAGATTGAACCGGCGCGGCTGGTTTGAGCGGCAGCCCGCCGGTGCGCAATGCGGCACCGAAATCATACAATTCCGATGCGCGTTCCAACAGCGATCCCGAAGATTTAATGGAGCTGTGCTTATTCATGTTACCGGACCTCTCATGTCGTCACGCTGCGCTGAATAAATTCGGCAACAATCAACAGGGCAAAGACGCCGCCAAGCGCCCCTGCTCCGCTGTAAAATAGTCTGAGCTTTTTCTTACGCTCGTCGCGCTGTGCGCTGGTCAGCATCTGCGAAATTGCGCCAATGACGGGCAAACCGCTTGCACGTTCCAACTTTGCCGCCGTTGGATAGCTGGTCTGCAAATGCCCCAAGGCGAACGCCGCGCCGATGCCTGCGCCAAGGCCCGCAAACAGAACCAACGCCAGCAACATCGTGCGATTTGGTGCGGCGGGAACACTAGACAGTGTTGGCCGGTTTATGACTTTGAACTGGACGGCGTCGGTTTGCGTTTCAACTTGGCCGCGCAACCGCACACTATCGCGGTCTGCAACCAGCTTGTCATATTGCAGCTTCATCGTTTCATAGTCGCGGTTGATCCGCGTCATTTCTGCTGCAACGCCGGGTTCGGAGGTTTGCTTGGAGGCCAATTGTGCCATTTCGGCTTGCAACGAAGATTTGCGTGCCTGCAACGCCATTGCCGCTGCTTCGCGCTCGCCGCGCATGCTCTGCAGTGATGAATAAGCCGGATTGGGCGTGCTATATGATCCGCCGCCGGAGCTGCCGGAAACCGGATTGGCCCGTGCTTGTGCGCGCAGGTTAGACACTTGGTTCTTCTGCGCGATGACATCAGGATGGGCGTCGGTTAGTCCGCGTGCGTGCATTGCGCCCAAGTCGGCTAAAGCCTGCGATAACGCCGCTTGCGATGGATTGGATGCAGCGACGCCTCCGCCAAACGATGGCGTCGAAAGCGACTGCGGCGTCCCCGAAAGCTGACCGTTCAGAGCAGCAAGTGCACTGCGCGCCTGAATAAGCTGCGAGTCAATCTGGCTGAGTTCTGCCCGCGCCGCTTCCAGCCGCTGCGATACCGAACCCACGCCTGGTAACAGGCCAAGGTTGGTTGTTTCAAATTCGACGCGCTTTGCCTCGGCCTCTTGCAATTCAATCTGCCGCGCCGCGATTTGCGCATCGAGGAACCTTAATGTTTGCCCAGTTTCTTTACGGTCGCCTGCAATATTGTCTTCTTCGGCAACATCGATCAGTTTTTGCACCACATCGCGCGCCAGTTTTGGGCTGCCTTGCTTGACCGAAATTGCGAAGAAATTGTCTTGTTCCGATTTGACTTCAATCTTTGCCCGCAAACCTTCGATCTTGCCTGCCATTTCACGGTCAGACGCAACGCTTTGGCCCAGTTCGGTGCCGCGCACGACCTTTTCAAGGTTGACCGAAGACGTTAGCGTTTGTTCAAGCTGTTGAATGTTACGCCGTTGATCGGCTGTGGAAATACCTACCTTATCAGACAAGATGGATTGCATCTGCACCTGTATCCGCGCCTTTGATTCGTAGCTGTTAGGAATCATCGCGACGCCCAACCAGCCCACAAGGCAACAGCCCCAAGCGATAGCTAATGCAAGCCAGCGCCTATTCCAGACACTGTGTATTGCGATGCGAATTTCGTCGTAGAGACCAGTCATTTCGGCGGGCTATCTTTCAATTGAAACCAAAGGATTTGTGCGGATCGTCATGTGTCAAAATGCACTTTCGGGAATGATGATGACGTCGCCGGGTTGCAGCTGGACATTCGCCCTGCTGTCTCCGCGCTTCAAAAGATCGCCCAGCCGCAAGGCATATTCCTGCTGACGGCCGGTGCCGCGATTGTACCGTATCAAGCGCGCACGATTGCCTGCTGCGAATTCCGACAGACCGCCAACCGAAATCATCGCATCCAGCAATGTCATATTGGCGCTGTAAGGAATGGAGGCGGGCTTTTCGGTCGCGCCGACAATGCGCACATTCTGAACACCGCCGACAAAACTGTTGACGATAACCGAAACAATCGGATCGTTGATATATTGCGAAAGCTGCAACTTGATATCTTGCGCCAACATCGTTGATGTCTTGCCAACGGCGGGCATATCGGTGATCAGCGGCGTCGTTATCCGGCCATCCGGGCGCACTTGCACCTTCGCGCCGAGTTCTGGATTGCGCCAAACAAAGATGGTGAGCTCGTCGCGCGGTCCAATTAGATATTCATCGCTTGGGCCTTGCTGCGACAAAGTGGGGGCCTGCGGCAGTTGCTGGCCGCCTGGGCCGCCGCCGCATCCCGACAGCGCAGTGCTTGCCAGTGCCGCCGCCAAAAAGGCCTTAATCTTCATAGAATTGCACATCTTCACGTCCTTTTCGTACCGCCCCCGAAAGCCCGCGCTGCCGCAGGAGGCAGACGCAGTTTGGTCACAGATTGAAATCCGTAATCGCAAAAAAGGGTGAACAACCCGTTAGTATTATAAAAAATTTGATTAAAAAATTGCTGCGTCCCAATCCGAGACATCGCAGCAGCGAATTGTTTATGACCAGTTTTTGATCCGGAACGGACCAGATTGGCGTTCTCTTATGCAGGCTAATTCACCATTCCGCCTGCATGGAGTGTTTATCGAACAAACACTGAAGGAACGGATAATGAAACGAGTTTTATTGGTTGCCAGCTTGCTCGCCATATCAATGTCGGCGGCTGCGAACGTCCGGCATAGTCCGAACAAGTTACGCGACGCATACAGCCCTTTGACCGGCCTGCAATATGGTGAAAACAACCCGGTTTCCGGCAAAAGTGACGGCGTGCCCGTTATTGCAACAATCATGCTGGATACCAAGGGAGCAATAACCGAAATCAAGCTATCCAAGGATGGTGAGCAACTGGCGATCCCTGCATCAAGCTACACCGAACTGCCCGGCGCACAGCGCGCTTGGCTGGAGGAGCGCGGCGCGCTCGACACTCTGGTCGTCGAAGGCAAAAATGGCGGCAAAGAGTGGCGACTGGCCTTGCTCTTCCATCCAAAACAGTTATGGCGGCGGCGGCTTTCGGTGGAAGGACAGCGCGGCGACAGCATGGTTTTCTACAGCCGCGATCAACATATGAAACCGAGCAAAGCGGAAGACCGCGTGACATCATCGCGCGGCTTTCATGGTGATTAGGTGGGTTGATATTTGAGTGAAGCACAATACTCAAAAACCACAACGTCATTCCCGCGAAGGCGGGAATCCATCACTTGCACTCGAATTTTAAGCGAGTTGGCATAGATTTTCTAATGCAGGTGATGGATTCCCGCCTTCGCGGGAATGACCAACCATATGTTTTTAAATGTTTTATATCCTGAATATCAACGCAACCTAGTTCATATTTAGGTTAGGCCAAACCCTCCGCTTCGCCCGTTTTGAACCGGTGCAGACTGGGCGCGACGACCTGCCCCATTTGCTTTGCGCGCCAAAGAAAGTAAACGCCCACGGCGGTGCAAAGGATAATGGCGGGCAAGGATGCTTCTGCGCCGAACGCTCCGCCGGTTAATAGCTCCGGTCCGCTCGACTTGCTGATCAACAAGCCGGGAACATCTGTGCCCGAAACTTTGATGCCAAACACCCCGCCTTGCACCGAATTCCAAGCCATGTGCAAACCGATCGCGGCCCACAGCCGCCGCGTTAGCATGTAAATTGCGCCGAGCATGATGCCCGCCTCAATCGCAATGGCGAACGCCGCCAACCAGCTTGATCCGGGATTGCCGATATGGGCGAAGCCAAATAACAATGCGGAAATCGATAACGCCGATATGCTGCCCAGCCATTGTTCAAAAAAGCGAAAGATTATCCCGCGAAACAATATCTCTTCGGTAATGCCGCTGATGATGGCGACGCCCAGCACCCCGATTAATACCTCCGGTCCGTTTTGGCCGACCACTTTATATCCGCCGAACAGCGCGATAATGCCGACGACCAGCGACATCACACCGGCCCCCATTGCGATACCGAACAGCCATTCTTTCGCCGCGCCAGGCAATCCAAAATCTGCAAACGGTTTTCGCTCGATAAAATGCGTGAACAGCCAGTATCCCAATACACAAAAAACCGAAATCACCGTGAAGACAATCAGTTCCGTGATGTCAGTATTGACGGGCTCTGGGTAAGCGATCCGCAACAGTGCGCTTGCCAAAGCCATTGATCCAGCGACGATAACCAATCCCGCAATCAGCAGGAACGCAGGATGTGTAACGATCCTTTGGAAAATGGATTTGCTTGTGTGCAATGTCATTTATACGCCCCCGGCAACCGTGCATTGCCGCTGTGTTAAGCGATCAATACAGCCAATGCCAGCTTTTTCAAAGCGCGTTCAACGCCTTCACCGCCTCACCCTCCAACCAGTCCATTGCCGCTGCCCATGGTCCGTGGCCGTGGCTGATCCGCGCGACACCCAGACCGGCGAGTGCTTTATGGTCGGGGCAACCCGCACGCATCAGGATGTTCACTGGCAACGGCGACCCCGCACATAGCCGTTCGATCAATGCTGCATCTTGCAGGAACGGCGCAAACAATCCGCGCGCACCGGCGTCGGCATAGGCCTTTGTGCGCTCGATCAACGCATCAACCATCGCCGCATCATGTTCAGCGGGCGGAGCAAGAATAAACAAATCAGCGCGGGCATTCACGAATACGCCCGTTGCCGCCGCTGCCTTTATCCGGGCGCTGGCGTCGGCGACTGAAAATAAAGTGCGGGTAGCAGGATCTTTGTCCTCAAGGTTAATCCCGATTGCTCCTGTATCGGCGGCACGCTTTACCGACATGCCAACGGCGGCAGGATCAGCGCCATACCCAGCCTCCATATCGATAGTAACGGGCAAATCGGTGACGGCCAACACCTCTGAAAGCGTCGCAATTGATAGGTCCAGCGGCAACTTTTCACCGTCGCTTATGCCATGCGCGCCCGCGACGCCATAACTGCCGGTGGCAATCGCTTTGGCTCCCGCATTCGCAACTGCAACTGTGCTGCCTGCATCCCATATATTATAGAGTATCAACGGGTTGCCCGGAATGTGCATAGCGGCAAAGGCTTCGGTTTTATCTGTCATACTGCTTGCTCCAATTTGAGTAATTTCTCTTTACGGTCCAGCCCGTATGCATATCCGCCCAGCGTCCCGTCGCTGCGAATTACGCGGTGGCAGGGGATCAGCACCGCGACGTTGTTTGCGCCATTGGCAGAGCCAGCCGCACGCACAGCACCCGGCGAACCCACCGCCGCCGCAATCTGCGCGTAGCTGCGGGTTTCGCCTGCAGGAATACGGCGCAGCTCGGCCCAGACCGCTTGCTGAAATGCCGTACCCGCGACATCAATTGGCAGGTCGGGCATTTGCGATGGCCGCTCGACCGCGCTGACCGCGCCGCGCACAACTTCATCCAGCGCCGCGCCGCCCGCCTGTATGCTGGCATTGGGGAAACGGCGGCGCAATTCGGCTTCATCCTCGTCAAACGAGAGCCTGCAAATCCCCACGTCCGTGGCCGCAACCAGCATCTTGCCCAATGTTGTATCGGCGACGGCATAGCGGATCACCGCACCTGCCCCGCCATTTTTCCATGCGCTTGGCGTCATGCCCAATTGTCCTTTCATATCGGCGTAGAACCGGCTCGGCCCGGAATAGCCTGCATCATATAGTGCATCGGTGACGCGGCCGCCGTTGGCAAGTGCCGATTGCGCCCGTTGCCCGCGAAGGCCTCGTGCATAAGCGGCAGGAGTGACGCCGACATGGCGTTTGAACAGCCGGTGAAAATGATGCGGTGCATATCCCACTTCGCCCGCCAGTATTTCCAGCGCGGGCGGATCGTCCTTCGCCAAAATTTCCAACGCCTTGGCCACCGCAATTTCATCGCGCGCCACATCTTGCGGGCGGCACCGCATGCACGCCCGGTATCCCGCAGCTATCGCTTCATCATTGGTTGCATAAAATACGACATTCTTTTGCAATGGATGGCGCACGGGGCAACTGGGCTTGCAAAATATCCGCGTCGTCTTCACCGCGCCGACAAACCGCCCGTCAAACGAACGGTCACGGCGCAGGAACGCTGCCCATGCAAATTCGGGGTCGATGAACGTCATAAACGTACCTTATATAAAAGGGCCCAGCTTTGCATCCCGCATCTTGCTTTCAAAGTTGCCGCTATGCAAAAAAGGCGTAATATAACTTCATGCAAAAACTGAAATTATTCCGCACCCAAAATCCCGAAGCCGAAACCGGCGCGCCGCCGCGCATCTTGTCGGGTGATCCCAAAACGCGCAGCTGGAACCACAGCAGCGATTTGAACGACCGGCTGTTCACGGGCATCTGGGAAGCAACGCCGGGATCATGGGCGGTATCCTATGACGAATGGGAGTTTTGCCACATCATATCAGGCCGCGCGATCATCCGCGATCCGCTCGGCAATGAAATCGAGGTCAGCGCAGGCGATGCGTTCGTGATCGAACCGGGATTTGAGGGGACGTGGAGCGTCAGCGAGACGATCTCAAAGCATTATGTGATACTGATGCCGGGGTGAAGGCAAACAAAGGCTCACGCTGCCCAAAAAAATCGGGAGCGCGGCACCATATCCGTGCCGCGCTCCCAGATAATTTTACGTGGCGGGCACTACCACCGCTGCCGCGTCTTTAACCGCTTCGACGACCGTTGCTGCTTTGGGTACGTTAACCGTAATCGCCTCTTTGGTACGGAACATCAATTCGGCGGTCGCCGGAATGTCAGCTTCGTCACCTTTGATGAACACACCCGCCAGAACGCCCAAGACAAGCACACCGGCAACAGCAGCACCGCCGCGGCCCTTGCCCTTTTGAAGATGCGTGCCGTCCATGCTGTACACTTTATCGCCGACGGCAACGCTGTTCATACGGACTTCGATTTTACCCGATTTGCCAAATCCGCCTCGGCCGGTAACCGTCAGCACTTCGCCAGTGCCGCGTGCGCCCTTTGGAATGACGACATGGTCGCCCACTTTAACGTCGTTCAATACGGTCATACCGAACAAATCGCCAGGATTGTTGATCCGGCGTTTATCCTTTGCAGGTTTCTTTTCGCCCTTTTTAAAGTCGCGCTTGTCGGTCGCAAGTGCTTTATCCATCGAGAAGTTTACTGCGGTGCCAGCAGGTAATACAACCGTTGCCATTTCCGCAGCAGCCATTGGCACGGCGGCTTGCATCACCGCAGCTTCTGCCGCCGGGACTGCTGCCGTAATGGCACTATCTTGCGCCATTACCGCACTAGAAAAGAGCGCACTGGCGCTTAACAACAACATTTTGGACGTAGTCAATTTTGTAATCATGTGAACCTCCCCTGTAAAATCCGCGTCGGATTGGCTCAATGGATATTATCAGAAGAGATATTGGTCAATAACTCTTTCAATTGAACGCCAATAACGCGCTATCCGCCGCACGCCGCAAACAATCCCAGCGTCCGTTCCCGCGCCAATTCCGCGCTGGGTTCGTGATAATCCTTGCGCCGATCTGAATTGAAACCGTGGTTGGCGTCATAGACAAAAATCTGGGCGGTCGGGTGTTCCTTGGCGATCAACGCCTCGACGCCGTCCATCGGTATTCCGGTATCATAGCGCCCGAAATGCGCGATAGTGGCGCATTTTGGCGCGGTGTCGGCATAAACCGTCGGCACCATACTGCCATAATAACAGGAGGCAGCCGCGAGGGTCTCGCTGCGCCCCGCCATCGCCCACGCCACCGACCCGCCATAACAATAGCCGGTGATGAATACTGGTCCCTCTCCCTTTAGCGCATCGATGCATGTTTGCGCGTCGGCCAGGCTCTGTTCGAACGGATGCAAAGTGCGCGCCAATTCCACCGCGCGTTCAAAATCGCCGCCGCTATATTCCGCCTCAAACCCGGGATGTTCGCGGTCGAACAATGCGGGCGCCAATACTTCAAACCCATCGGCGGCATATTCATCGCACAATTCGCGGATATGTTCGGTTACGCCAAAGATTTCCTGAATCAGCACCAGCCCGCCTTTGCGCGGCCCCTCTGGCTGTGCATGATAGACCGCGATTTGAGCGCCATCGGACATTTTCATTTTAATCATCTGCCACCGACTCCTTTTCTTTGTGCCTTTGCGCCTTTGTGCGAGGAAAAATGAAATCGCACAAAGGCACAAAGGCACAAAGGAGAAATGTGAGTGGTGCACAAAAAAATGCCTCACTGACAATTTACCAGATCAAATTACCAGCAACATCCCAATCCCTATCTTGCATCGCAGCACAACCGATGCTAACCGCGCGGCGACCGAATGGAATCGGCGTTTTTGGCGGTTCCTTCACAATACAATTTCAGTCTGATTTTAAGGACCTTATTACGTGGGAAATTCCGGCGGCATTTCGGCAAGCTTGGCAGGGCGTTACGCTACGGCGTTGTTCGCGCTCGCGGCTGAGAAAAAATCAGTCCCTGCGGTTGAGGCCAGCCTTGCCAAAGTAAAGGCCGCTTTATCCGAATCGGCGGAGCTTAAGGCGCTGACGATCAACCCTGTGGTTTCGCGTGAAGCCGCTAAAACAGTGATTGCGGCGGTTGCAAAATCGTTGAAGCTGGATGCATTAACGGCAAACACTCTGGGCGTATTGGCGCAGAACCGCCGGTTGAGCGAAACCGCCGCCGTTGCCGATGCCTTTGCAATGCTGGCCGCCAATGACCGCGGCGAAGTTACCGCTGAAGTGACGTCCGCACGGCCTTTAAGCGCCGCGCAGACCAAGTCGCTGGCCGCCGGACTTAAATCACGTGTCGGTAGCGATGTTGCTATCAACGCAAAAGTCGATCCGTCGATCCTTGGCGGTTTGGTTGTCCAAATCGGCAGCCAGATGATCGACAGTTCAATCAAAACCCGTCTCAACACCCTCGCAGCTGCGATGAAAGGCTAAACATGGACATCCGTGCCGCAGAAATTTCCAAGGTCATCAAAGACCAAATCGCCAATTTTGGCACCGAAGCGAAAGTTTCGGAAACCGGCACGGTGCTGTCGGTCGGCGATGGTATCGCCCGTATCCACGGTCTGGACAATGTTCAAGCCGGTGAGATGATCGAATTTGCCAACGGCATTAAGGGCATGGCCCTGAACCTGGAAGCAGACAATGTCGGCGCGGTTATTTTTGGGTCAGATAACGAAATTCGCGAAGGCGACACGGTCAAGCGTACCGGTACTATCGTTGATGTTCCCATCGGTAAGGAACTGCTTGGCCGCGTTGTTGACGGCCTCGGCAATCCCATCGACGGCAAGGGCCCGCTCAAAACCACACAGCGCGGCCGCGTTGAAGTGAAAGCTCCCGGCATCATCCCGCGCCAAGGCGTGAGCGAGCCGATGCAAACCGGCCTGAAGGCTTTGGACGCATTGGTTCCTGTTGGCCGTGGTCAGCGCGAATTGATCATCGGTGACCGTCAAACCGGCAAAACCGCCGTCGCCATCGACACCTTCCTGAACCAAAAGGAAGTGAACGCTGGAACCGACGAGTCCAAGAAAATGTACTGTATCTATGTTGCTGTCGGCCAAAAGCGTTCGACCGTGGCCCAGATCGTTCGGGCATTGGAAGAACGCGGCGCGATGGAATATTCGATCGTTATCGCGGCAACCGCGTCTGAACCAGCACCGCTGCAATATCTTGCGCCATATACCGGCGTCACGATGGGTGAATATTTCCGCGACAACGGCATGCATGCTGTGATCGTATATGACGATTTGTCTAAGCAAGCCGTTGCATATCGCCAGATGTCATTGCTACTTCGCCGTCCTCCAGGCCGTGAAGCTTATCCCGGCGACGTTTTCTACCTTCACTCTCGCTTGCTGGAACGCGCCGCTAAAATGAGTGACGCAAATGGAGGCGGTTCATTGACCGCGCTGCCGATCATCGAAACACAGGCCGGTGACGTTTCTGCCTATATTCCAACCAACGTTATTTCGATCACCGATGGCCAGATTTTCTTGGAAACCGATCTGTTCTATCAGGGCATCCGTCCTGCGATTAACGTCGGTCTGTCGGTGTCCCGCGTGGGTTCGGCGGCACAAACCAAGGCGATGAAGAAGGTTTCCGGTTCGATTAAACTCGAATTGGCGCAATACCGCGAAATGGCGGCGTTCGCGCAGTTCGGATCGGATCTCGATGCCTCGACCCAGAAGTTGCTGGCGCGCGGCGCCCGGCTGACCGAGCTGCTCAAGCAGCCGCAATATCAGCCGATGCCGATCGAGGAGCAGGTCGCGTCGATCTTCGCGGGAACGCAGGGGTTTGTCGACACCGTGCCGACGACCGACGTCACGCGCTACGAATCGCAGATGCTGAGCTATTTGCGCTCTGACAAGCCCGAGATCCTCGCCAAGATCCGCGACTCCAAGGCGCTCGACGACGAGACCTCGGCGGCGCTCAAGGATGCGCTGGCCACGTTCGGCAAGCAGTTCGCTTAACCATTGTCATCCCCGCGAAAGCGGGGACCCATCTCCCGGCCTCTCCCCGGGTGGAAATTTCAGGAGATAGGTTCCCGCCTCCGCGGGAATGACACAGAGGAACAGATGGCAAGCCTTAAATCCCTCAAGATGCGCATCGGCTCGGTCAAGTCGACGCAGAAGATCACCAAGGCGATGAAGATGGTCGCCGCGGCGAAGCTTCGTCGGGCGCAGGCCAATGCCGAGGCCGGGCGCCCCTATGCGACGCGCC
>JAYVBJ010000003.1:0-46933 GCA_043750535.1 Sphingomonadales bacterium
TCAAGTTTCAAACTTCAAGTTTCAAACTTCAAGTTTCAAACTTCAAGTTTCAAATTTTCTACTTCACTAAAGTCATTTCGTCAACAATGTGTTTTGCACCAGCATAATTTTCGATAATCCAAAGTACGTACCGAATATCCACATTAATTGTTCGTTGCAATTTAGCGTCAAAAATCACATCACCGGCCATTGCCTCAATGTTTCCGTCGAATGCTAATCCAATTAGTTCGCCTTTTCCATTCAAAACTGGTGAGCCCGAGTTGCCTCCAGTTATATCGTTGTCTGACAAAAAGTTAACATGCAACGAACCATCTTTATCGGCAAATCGACCAAAATCTTTTTTAGAATTCATTTCTATAATACGAGTTGGCAAGTCAAATTCGGCATCGCCTTTTTTGTATTTTTTAACCTGACCATCAAGTGTGGTATAATTATTAATTTTGGCATCATTGCGTTTATCTGCTGGCAACGAGCGAACTTTGCCATAGCTTAATCTTAGTGTTGAGTTTGCATCTGGATATTTAATAGTCGCAATTTTAGACTCACGCAATCCTTCGACCAATAGTCTAAACGAAGCACCAAAATCGTTTTGTGCTTTGGTAACCGCTTCGGATCTTTTTGCAAAATGTGCTACCAGATCGTTCGATAAAATGTATAACGCATCGTTATTTAATTTCTCTAAACTTGGGTTTGCCAAAAAGTCTTTAATCTTTTCGTTCGATGTTAAAATACTGTTCTCAAAAACACCATTTACAAAACTACTAAAGTCATTATTGTTGGCTTTTGCGATTTTGGCAACTTCTGGTGCAATATCAAATCCTACCGATTTGGTAGCATACAACTTCAATTGTGCAGTCAAAATATCCTTTTCGGCTGGCAAGTGCATTTCTTTAAACATTCCATTGGCTATATCCAGGATTTTTGGAGCCAATTCTTTTCGTTTTGCTTCGTCAGCCTTCGCAAAATTTTCCAACTGGCGACCCATCGTTCTACCAATTGTTCCAAACGATGAAGTTCTAAATAACTGATTTAAGTAGCTATCGTGTCTTGATTTTTCGTTTGTAAGGGCATAAAAATTATTAATTTTTTCGATTACCGTTCCGTATTTCGCTTTGTTTTTTGGTAAATTCGCCCATTTGTTAAACTTAGTTTCTTGCTTTGCTTTGGTTTTTGCAGTTTCAAATTTCGACAAGGCATCAATCATTCCTTGGCGATTTTTCCAGTAATTGGCAGTCGAAGCAAATTTAGAGGCATAAATAAGGTTAATTGCCTCATCCTGAACCATATATTTTTTCATGTTGTCCATGCCTGTTTTGGCACCTTCAACCCAAGCCGGATATCCAAATTTTACGTTTTGATCAATTCCGCCAGCTGGCATCCAACGATTGGTACGACCTGGATAGCCCAAAATCATAGCAAAATCATTCTCTTTAACACCAGCCAAATTTACAGGCAAATGGTGTTTTGGTTGCAACGGAACATTGCTTTCAGAGTATTCGGCAGGATTTCCGTTTGCATCGGCATAAACCCGAAACATCGAAAAATCAGCAGTGTGTCGTGGCCATTCCCAATTGTCCGTATCGCCACCAAATTTTCCTAAACTTTCGGGCGGAGTTCCAACCAATCGCACGTCTTTATAATCTTGATATACAAAGTAATAATATTCGTTTCCCTGAAAAAATGAACGTACCGAAACCGTATAGTTTCCGCCTTCGTTATTCTCTTTTTCAATCGCAGCAATTTCTTTATTTATCGCTGCCTCACGCTCCAACTCAGTCATTGTTGCATTGGTTACAGTCAAAATCCGTTTCGAAACATCCGGCGCATGACCAGCGCGATCTGGATTTCGCCCGCAAATACGACCTGAATGTCACCCGCGTGGTGGCCGATGGCGACCTGACCGACAGCGATTTTCACGGCGACGTGGCGTTTACGGGCCAAGGCCTGATTGTCAACTCGCACTTCCTGAACGGGATGAGCGTTGATGAGGCCAAGGCCGATGTCATTGCCAAGGCGCAGGCCGAGGGATGGGGCGCGGGGCAAACGCAATACCGGCTGCGCGATTGGGGTGTTTCGCGCCAACGATATTGGGGCACGCCGATCCCGATCATTCATTGCCAGACGTGCGGCGTGGTGCCGGTTCCTCCGGCGGCGTTGCCTATCGTCCTGCCCGAGGACGTGACCTTTGACATTCCCGGCAATCCGCTGGATCGCCATCCGACATGGAGCAAGGCCGATTGCCCAAACTGCGGACAGCCTGCGCGGCGTGAGACCGATACGCTGGATACCTTTGCCGATTCGAGTTGGTATTTCATCCGCTTCGCCAGCCAGCCCAAGGACAAGCCGTTTGATAAGGCCACCGCGGAAAAATGGTTGCCCGTCGACCAATATATTGGCGGGGTCGAACACGCGATCTTGCATCTGCTATATGCACGGTTTTGGACGCGGGCGCTGGCGCATGTCGGCTTGCTGGATGTAAAGGAGCCATTTGCATCGTTGTTTACGCAAGGCATGGTGACGCACCAGACCTATCAGGACGCCAGCGGCAAATGGTTGAGCCCCGAAAAGGTAAAGCGAGATGGTGACGTTTGGACGATCATCGATGGCGGCGGACGCGCCACAGCAGGCCGCATCGAAAAAATGTCGAAGTCGAAGAAAAACGTCGTCGATCCCGATGACATTGTCGACCAATATGGCGCCGACGCTGTGCGCTGGTTCATGCTGTCCGACAGCCCGCCCGAACGCGATCTGGAATGGTCGGAGGCCGGGATTGAGGGATGCTGGCGCTTTACCCAGCGGCTTTGGCGATTGGTTGGGCAGGTGTCTGGCGCGGCAATTCCTCCCCGGAATGGGGAGGGGGACCATCTGCAAGATGGTGGAGGGGCACGTGCAGAAATATCAGCCAGCGCCGATGGTTCCCCTCCGTCACCCGCAGCTGAAGCAGCGGCCGCCACCTCCCCGTCCCGGGGAGGAATTGACATAGCCCTAACCCGCAAAACCCATCAGGCGATTGCCGGCATTGCCGCCGACATAGAGGCTCTGTCGTTCAACAAAGCCGTCGCCAAAATCTATGAATTGGCAGCCGCGATTGAAAAATCCGCGCCGTCCGCTGCAAGGGACGAAGCGATCCGCAGCATATTATTGCTATCATCCCCCATGGTTCCACATTTGGCCGAGGAAGCGTGGGCGAAACTGGGCGGAGACGGCCTGATAGCCAATGCGCCTTGGCCCGCCGTCGATCCGGCAATGCTGGAGGATGACGAGGTGACGATTGCGGTGCAGGTGCAAGGCAAATTGCGCGACACCATGATGGTAGCCAAAGGATTGCCGCAAGACGAAATGCAGGCCCTTGCGCTGGCACTCGAGAAGGTTCAATCTGCCATAGCAGGCAAGGAAATCCGCAAAGTGATTGTTGTCCCCAACCGATTGGTGAACATCGTTATATGATCCGCATAATCGCCCTTTTATTGTCCACCGCTGCCCTATCCGCCTGCGCGTTGCAGCCATTATACAGCGGCGGATCGCAGGGGCCAGTTGCCGAATTGCTCGAAAGCATCGATGTCAAACCGATCGAAGGCAAGGCCGGTTGGCTGGTGCGAAACGCCATCAACGATCGTTTGAAAGCCGTCGGAAATGGCGAAGCGCAGTACCGTTTGGACGTGAAGCTCGATGACAAAATCGAAGGTTTCGGCCTGCGCACCAACGACACCGTCACCCGTGAGCGCCGGACATTACGGGCGCGTTATCAACTGGTGGAGCTGGCCACGGGCAAGACGGTGCTGGACGCGACCGCTGGTTCGGACGCCGGAATCGATGTGGTCGGCAGCGAATATGCAACGATAGCGGGCGAGAATACCGCTCTGGAAAACCTATCGCAAACCGTGGCGCAGCAGATTTTGGTCCGCCTGACACTTTACGCCCGGACCCAAAAATGAGCTTTCGCGGTGCTGCGAAAAAGCCCAGCGAGGGCGATTTCATAAACGGCATCACGGCGCGGCCAGACATCAGGCTGTTCCTTATCTATGGCCCCGACGAGTCGATGGTGACCGATATGGCGGCGCAAATGGCGGCAAAGCTTGGCCCCGATGCCGAGCGTATCGATCTGGACAGCGACAAAATCCGCAGCGATCCGGCGCTGTTAACCGATGAAGCATGCTCGCTGTCGTTGTTTGGCGGTGCGCGTTATATCCGCCTCAATATGCGCCGTGAAGAGGGGCAACCGGCGTTTGAAAATCTGTTGAATGCGGCCAATGGCGGCTGCCCGGTCATTGCCATAGCGGGTGATCTGAAGAAAACCAGCAAGCTGCTTAAACTAGCCGAAGCATCGAAACTGGCGGCAACTTATATCTGCTATTTGCCCGACGAAGGCAGCGCGGCAACCGCGATTATGTCGCTTGCCAGCACGATGGGGTTGAAGTTGGAGCGCGCTTTGGCGCTGCGCATTGCGCGTTACACTGGGCAGGACCGTAAGCTTGCCGCATTAGAGGTGGAGAAACTGGCGCTCTATTATGATGCCGCGCCCGACCGGCCTGCGACCGTTGAAATTGCGGCGTTTGAGGCGCTATCGGCGGAGACGGGTGAAGAAAATGTGCAAGCATTGGTCAACCAAGTGATGAGCGGCAATCTTAAGAAATTGGGCGCGGAAATTACCACGTCACGGCAAATGGGGGTAGATGCCATCCGCATCGTTCGCGCGATGCAACGGCGCGTGGTAACCTTGGCCGGATTGCGCGCGCAAGTGGACGGCAACACTTCGCCAGCCGACGTCGTTGCCAAAACCCGCTCGATATTTTGGAAAGAACGCGGTGATTTCACCGATCAGCTGGGGCGTTGGCAATCCTCCCGCCTTGCCGGATTGAACGGCCATTTGTTGGATATTGAACAGCGGTTGATGTCGGTAAAGGCGGAATCGGGGACAATAATATTAGAACAAGAGCTGACCAAAATCGCCCGCGCCGCCGCCAGAGCGCGTTGAAAACTGGTCAATCAAGCGCGCCGTCCTGAGCTAGAGCGCATGACATTATTTTGCAGCAGAACTCCCTCTCCGTTCGTCCTGAACCTGTCGAAGGATGAGACAAGCAACCTGTACTTCGACAAGCTCAGCACGAACGGTTTTGTTTCATTCAAGGGAGCTATGTTTCCCTCAAATATCATCACACTTTAGAGCGGGATGACATTAAGTTGATCCAATACCGCAGCCCTGAGCCTGTCGAAGGGCGCTCCACTGAGAGACGTACTTCGACAAGCTCAGCACTACGGTTTATAATGAATGGCTCAATCTAATGTCATCAGGCTTTAAACTCAGGATGACGAATTTGGCGCAGACATACATGCCCCGCCCTAGCCGCGCTTTTTCTTGAAGGGCACAAACGCGCCCAATCGGCATGTTGGTCCTTGGAAACCACTATAGCGGTCGACAAGACGGATGGTGTCGCCCTTGCAATAGCTGCTGCCGAATGCCTCAAACACCATGATGTCATCGTCGCGGCCTAATCCGCGGCAGGTATATGGCAATGTGTTTTGATAAACGACATTGCCAAAGGGTTTATACAACAGGATGTCGTCATTTATCCGGGTAAAACTCACCAATGAATTGCGCGAAACACAGTTGGTGGGTTTCCCTGCTTCGCGGCCGTCCAAGGCCTTGGTAAGCATTTCAGACTGCTTGACCGTCAGCGGCTGGGGAGCGGGATCTGTGGCCAATGGCGCACATGACATTGCCGCAAAACTTGCCAGCATTGCAGCGGAAATTTTAAAAATGTGCATCGCCGACTCCTAATCAATCCCCGCCTTGAAATCGATTATACCTTAAGTCACAGGTTCATGCCAGCGCCGCAAGATTGCGCTTTTCACCGGCATTAACATCTGCGGCAGTGACATCAACCATGCGCCCCAAAATATCGGTACTGGCATCAATCACGCCGGCATCCAGCACCGCCAGCGCCCGCGTGCCGTTTTCCATTTCCAGCAACAGCGTTGCATCACCCAGCACATCGCCGGCAACCGGGCGGGTGTAGGTCAATATCTTGCCTGTGCCGTGCGGCGCATCGGCGATAGTCTGGGCGGTCGCTTGATAGCCGCGCTTCGTTCCGGCCCATGGCTGCTGCGGCTGCGACGCTGTGTAAATTCCCGCCGCTTGTTTCGACATCACGCCGCCATTTGCGGTTAACAGCCCCGGCTTACTGCCATCCTGTCGTAATGCCTGCATCATCGCTGCGATGCCGTGCAAGCTATAGCCGTTGCCGGGGCCACCAAAGAAAGTGAGCCCGCCCGTCAGAGTATAATCGCCAAGCGCACGCTGCGGAACCTGCATATTATCCACCGCCGCAAAAACCGCGCACGGAAAACAGCTGTAAATATCGATAGGCCCCAAATCGGAAGCGGTAAAACCTGCAGAATCAAGCGCCGCATTGACCGCAAAAATCTGTGCGTCCGAGCCGGAAAGATTATCGCGCTGGCTAATCGGCGGCTCGGCGGCTTCGGCGCTGGCGGCCAACCAGATCATCTTGTCCGGCGCGATGTTAAGCTCGCGCGCCGTTCCCGCAGTGGTCAGGATCAATGCGCCGCCGACATCGACAGCATCTTGCGCGACCAGCCAGCGCCGATAAATTTCGGTAAGCCGATAATTGCCGTCGGCCGCGCCGGTCAAGTCATCCACATTCCATTTGCGCGCAAATTGGGCATGTTCGCGGCCCAAAGACTTTTCAGAAAAGTCCGACCATAGCCGCGCCATTTCGGCCTGATATTGCCCAAGATCAAGGCCGATACCGCCCCGCCGTGCTGTTTCGATCAGGCTATAAGCCAACGGCATCGAAACAATGCCGTGGCGGATTTCGGCCCGGCTTAATATTGGAAAGTCCGAAATCCGGTTTTCAAACGGCGTATCAGATGGCTTATTCCAGTTCAGTTCCACGCCCTGTTTGCGCGCGCGTTTCACCGTTCCAATCGCTTCTGCTCCGGCGATCACCACCGCACGGTATTCCCCGCGTGATACCGCCTCTGCAAATTCACTGACCAATGCTTGCGGACTTTGGCCGCCGACATCGGCATAGACAAAACTGCCCGGGGTGATCCCGGCGTGTTCGGCATAAGATTGCGGCACGTTGGCGGGTGAACCTGTACCCATTTTCAGCCCGCTATCCTCAAAAGTCCGGATGGCGGCAATGCAATCAATCGCGGCGGCCATCGCGGCGGCCTGTCCGCAATCGGCCAACGCCGCCTTGATTGCCGCACCTGCGATCTGGCTGGGCGATGGCCAACTCAATGCAGCGTTCAGGTTGCTTGCTTCGCCAACGCCGACCAATACGGGCGCATTATGGTCAAATTCAGCCATGGCTTGGCCGCTACGCCAACAGGCCGCGCATGATCAGGTCGACCGTATGTTCGCGATATTGGTCGCGCATTTTCTCGCTGATGTCCGATTGGTCGAAACAATGGCGCAATACCAAGCGCGCCGAAAAGAAACGGTCGGCTGCGCCCGTTACCGTAAAGTAAAACAACTCGGGATCAATCTTGCGAAATTTGCCCGCATCAATACCCTCGTTGATCAATTGGCCGTATAGATCGGCAATAGGTTTTAGGTACAAATCGGCAATGCGCGCCGCTTCTGTGGGATCGCTATCGCGCACCAGCTGCATCAACAACCGGTTGAGATAGGGGAACTGATAATAAGTGTCGATGACTGCGCCAATGTGGCGGCGCAGTTTTTCTTCGGGCGGCATGTCTTTGGCGACAAGTGCCCCCAAGCCCACGACGATATTCCCCATATCCCGGTCCAGCAACGCTTGCATCAGGCCGCTTTTGTTGCCGAAATAATATTTGACCAGCGCACTGTTCAATCCGGCGCGCAGCGACAGTTCGGATAAGGACAGGTTGATGGTATCGCCGTCGCGCATGATTTGGCTTGCGGCGGCCAGCAACTGTTCGCGGGCAGAATTGTTTTCCGCCGTTCCGTCCACCAATTTTGGTTCAAATCCGGCCATGTTCCCCTACCCCCTTGTTATTTATACTCCGGCTCGTCCCACCATGGAAAGAAATCAGGCATATCCGCGCTAACCTTATCTGGATACACCGGATCGCGCTTTTCGAGGAAGCTGGCAATGCCTTCTTTGGCATCGCCCGAGCGCGACCGCCGATAAATCGCCTTGCTGTCGATATTATGCGCAGCCATCGGATGTTCGGCCGCCGAGAGCCGCCACAACATCGCTCTGGTCAACGCGATTGATACCGGCGCGGTATTGTCGGCAATTTCGCGGGCGAGTGCATAGGCAGCGGGCAGCAAATCTTCAGGAGCGTGGATGGACCGGATAAGCCCACCTTGCAATGCTTCTTCCGCGCCGAATACACGTCCGGTCATGCACCATTCAAGCGCTTGCTGCATCCCGACAAGCCGCGGCAGAAACCAGCTCGACGCTGCCTCTGGAACAATCCCGCGCCGGGCAAAGACAAATCCGAACCGCGCCTTGTCACTTGCCAAGCGGAAATCCATGGCGAGTTGCATGGTCACGCCAATGCCAACCGCCGCGCCATTGATTGCGCCGATGACCGGTTTCTTGCACTGGAATATCCGCAAAGTCAGTCGTCCGCCGCTGTCACGCACGCGTTCATCCGACAGCGATGCCACCGGCGCTGCGTTCGCAAAAACCTGGCCGCCGCCATCGGGCGTCAAATCGGCTCCTGCACAAAACGCCCGGTCGCCAGCGCCGGTCACAACGACAGCGCGAACCGCGTCGTCGGCGTCGACCAAATCAAATGCGGCCACCATTTCCTGCATCATCGTGCCGGTGAACGCGTTCATTTTTTCCGGGCGATACAAAGTCAGCGTGGCGATGCCATCGCTAACTTCATAACGGATTTGGGTGAAGTCGGCTGCGGCTGTGTTTGCCATGGCTTAACGCGGGGCCATGCGGATTGCACCATCAAGGCGAACATCCTCGCCATTGAAATAGCTGTTCTCGATCATGGTCAGCGCAAGGTGCGCATATTCCGATGGCATGCCCAATCGTTTCGGGAACGGCACCGAAGCCGCCAGCGCGTCCTTCACATTCTGCGGCGCACCCAGCATCAGCGGGGTTTCAAAAATGCCGGGCAAGATGGTGTTGACGCGAATACCTTCGCTCATCAAGTCGCGGGCGATGGGCAATGTCATGCCGATCACGCCAGCCTTTGATGCCGAATAGGCGACCTGACCCATTTGGCCATCTTCACCAGCGACCGACGCCGTGTTGACAATCGCGCCGCGCTCGCCGTCTTCATTCTGCGGCTCCAGCGTCAGCATGCCGGCCGCCGACTTGGCGATGCAGCGGAATGTCCCCACCAGGTTGATCTGGATCAGCCAGTTGAATGCGTCCAATGGATAATGCTTGATCGAACCATCGGTTTTTGACCGGCTGGCTGTTTTCATCGCCGCGCCTGTTCCGGCGCAGTTGACCAATATCCGTTCTTGCCCGTTTGCGGCGCGCGCCTTGGCAAATCCGGCATCAACGCTTTCGTCGCTGGTTACGTTGACTTCGCAAAAGACGCCGCCGATTTCTGCGGCCATAGCCTCGCCCTTTTCAACTTGCAGATCAAAGATCGCGACCTTCACGCCCTTTGCCGCAAGCGCCCGGCATGTGGCCGCGCCCAGTCCCGATGCGCCGCCGGTGACGACTGCTGATACCGATGAATTCAATTCCATTTTTCTATTCCTTGTTAGAATTTTTACGTTCAGATTTTTTACGAGTTATACCTCGATTTGATGCTTCAACCTTATCTGTTCGTCCTGAGCTTGCCTGTGGATGAGACAAGCAACCTGTACTTCGACAGGCTCAGTACGAACGGTTTTGGTTTGATC
Source organism: Sphingomonadales bacterium (assembly GCA_043750535.1). Taxonomy (GTDB): domain Bacteria; phylum Pseudomonadota; class Alphaproteobacteria; order Sphingomonadales; family Sphingomonadaceae; genus Sphingorhabdus_B. Next base: position 9,833 of record JAYVBJ010000003.1, read on the forward strand.
GATTTGCATAAAGTTTATAGGCGTTCTATGATCGTGACATTGGCTTGGCCGCCGCCTTCGCACATTGTCTGCAATCCATATTTTCCGCCGCGTGCCTCCAACGCGTTTAGCAACGTCGCCATCAGCTTTGTTCCCGATGCGCCCAGCGGATGGCCCAGCGCAATTGCGCCGCCATTGACGTTCAGCTTGCTGCGGTCCGCACCGATATGTTTCAGCCACGCCAAAGGCACAGGTGCGAATGCCTCATTCACTTCATACACATCAATGTCACCGATATTCAGTCCGGCGCGTTTCAATGCGCGGTCGGTTGCAAACAACGGTTCCTCCAACATGATCACCGGATCGCCTGCCGTCACAGTCAAATTGTGAATGCGCGCGCGCGGGGTCAGGCCGTGGTCTTTCAATGCCTGTTCCGAACAAATCAGCACCGCCGATGCGCCGTCGCATATTTGGCTGGACGATGCCGCGGTAATCGAGCCGCCTTCTTGCAGCAGCTTTACGCCCGCAATGCCCTCAAGCGTCGCTTCAAACCGGATGCCTTCATCGACTTTGTGCGTGTCCGCGCCTTCGGCGGTCTCAATAGCCACCGAGATAATCTCCCGATCAAACGCGCCAGAATTGGTCGCTGCAATCGCCTTTAGATGCGATTCAAATGCGAACTGATCGAGATCATCTTTGCTAAAGCCATGTTTCTTGACGATCATTTCCGCGCCCTTGAACTGGCTGAACATGATGCCGGGAAATGCCGTTTCCAACCGGTCGGATTTATAGTGACCCAGGCCTTCCTTGATGAACAAAGTCGCGACGCTGCCCATCGGAACGCGCGTCATGCTCTCGATGCCGCTGGCCAGCACCATATCCTGCGTCCCCGACATCACGCCCTGCGCGGCAAAGTGCATCGCTTGCTGCGAAGACCCGCATTGCCGGTCGATTGTGACCGCCGGGATGCTGTTGGGCAATTTGGAGGCAAGCACCGCGTTGCGGCCCACGTCCATTGTTTGCTGACCGCCTTGGCTGACACATCCGGTAATCACGTCGTCGATAGCCGCAGGATCAAATTGATTACGGTCGGCGATAGCGTCAAATACAGCGGCACCCAGATCAACCGGATGGATGCCCGCCAGCCGCCCGCCGCGCTTGCCGCCCGCTGTCCGCACTGCATCCACAATATAGGCAACTGCCATCATTCTTCTCCTGTCAAAATTTAATCAAACGGTTAAACTGGCGTTGCCGCCGCGTCAATCATTTACCCGGTTCAGCTTGCCCTGAATCTTAGCGGTAATGTTTTTAATCCGCCCACAAAAGTCGAATTGGCGCGCTTTGGTTCGCCTGCCAGTTCGATGTGGTCCAATCGGTCGAGCAATTCGTTAAACAGAATTTTCATCTCCATTCGCGCCAAATGCAAACCCAAACACTGATGCGCGCCCGCACCAAAGGCGACATGCCGGTTGGGCGACCGAGATGCGTCGAACTTGCGCGGATCTTCAAACACCCGCTCGTCATGGTTGGCCGAAATATAGCTTAGCATCAGCCAGTCACCTTTGGGTATCATCACGCCGCCAACGTCGACATCGTGCGCGGCAGTACGCATGAAATGCTGCACCGGCGTGGTCCAGCGGATCGCTTCTTCAACAATCCCGGGCAGCAACGACCGGTCCGCCTTTAAACGCTGAAACTGATCTGGATCTTGCGCCAGCGCCATCATCGCGCCCGCCGTTGATGCCGATGTCGTGTCATGCCCCGCCGCCGCCAATATGATGTAGTATCCCGCCATATCACGGTCATTTAGAGGCGCACCATCGACCAGCGCATTGGCAATCACGCTGGCGACATCATCGGTCGGGTTCGCGCGCTTCTCGGCGGTCAGCTTTGCAAAATACGCCTCAAAATCGGCGACCGCACCAACCACCAGCTGTATTATTTGCTCGGGCGTCATATTCGCCATGCCCGACTGGTTCAGGTCTTCGTCCTGTCCGCCAAACATCCGCTGGGTCAGGAACAGCATGCGCTGTTCGTCCGCCTCTGGTACGCCCAGTATCTGCATCACGACATGCAACGGAAAAGGCGCCGAAACCAGCGGGACAAAATCGCCCTCACCGCCCGATGCCAACAGCCGGTCCACGGTATGCTTGGCCAGCTGGCCGATTTCCGCCTCCATCAATTTCAGGTTCTTGGGCATGAACCATTCCTGCGTCAGCTTGCGGTATTTGGGATGGATTGGCGCATCCAAAGTGACCAGCGAACGCACCAGATGCGGGTCGCCGCCGGTAATGTTTTTTACCAGTTCTTCACCCGCCCGAACGCCAAACACCACGCCGCGCGGATTGTTCAGAAATGCCGCGTTATCCTTGCTGATCCGCATCACATCATCGTGCCGGGTAATCAGCCAAAATGGATCATGCAGATCACCGTTTTCGATCCGCGCCACGGGCATATCGTTACGCAGCTGTTCGAACTGCCCCAACAATCCATCCCACTCGGCATAGCTTTTGGGATCGATAACCGCCGCTGCGATTTCGGCAGTTGGTGCGGGGCAGGGACGGGTTGCCATATTATTCTCCTATGCCTCGGGCTTTGCCGGCGGCTTGTTCCAATATTCATCGCGCAGCAGGCGTTTGTACAATTTGCCGGTATCATGCCGGGGCAATTCGGCGCGAAAATCAATCCGGCGCGGGATTTTGATCCCCGACAGTTTCTGCCGGGCATAAGCGGTCAATTCGTCGCGAAGTGCGTCGTCGGCCATCGCCATATCCACCGGCTGAATGACCGCGACCACTTCCTCGCCCATCTCTTCATGCGGGCCGCCGATGACGGCAACATCCTGAACCGCAGGGTGGCCGATCAGATGGTTCTCGATTTCCTGCGGATAGATATTCACGCCGCCCGATATGATCATAAAGCTCTTGCGGTCGGTCAGATAGACATAGCCATCCTCGTCCATCCAGCCGACATCGCCCAGCGTCGACCAGCCGCGGGCATTGCGGCTCGACGCCGTTTTTTCCGCGTCACCGTGATATTCAAAAACATTTTCACTTTCAAAAAAGATTGTCCCCTCACTGCGCGCGGGCATTTCGGTTTCATTGTCGTCACCGACGATATGGACAACGCCCAACACGGCTTTGCCGACCGAACCCTTGTGCGCCATCCAGTCGTTCGATCCGATAAATGTCATGCCATTGCCCTCGCTTCCGGCATAATATTCCTCAATCACTGGTCCCCACCAATCGATCATTTTTTCCTTCACCGGGACAGGGCACGGCGCAGCGGCATGGATGGCGCAGTTCAATGATGACAGATCATATTTCGTGCGCACGTCATCGGGCATTTTCAGCATCCGGACAAAATGCGTCGGCACAAATTGCCCGCACGTCACGCGGTATTTCTCAATCGCGGAAAGAACATTTTCCGGATCGAATTTCTGCATCATCACAACTGTACCGCCGATCTTGTGCATCGTCATCGACCAGCGCAGCGGCGCGGCGTGATACAAAGGCGCGGGCGACAAATACACGCTGTCCGGATTGAACCGGTACAGCCCCATCGCCAACATCACCAACGGATTGGTCAGCGCAATATCGGGTATCTCGGGCAGCGGAATGCGAACCCCCTTTGGCCGCCCCGTCGTCCCGCTGGAGTACAGCATATCGACGCCGGCCCGTTCGTCGGCGACCGGGGTAGTAGGCATATCGGCGACGGCATTCTCGAACCGTTGAAAACCGGCGATATCGCCGCCGTGCGAATATCGCTCGATCGTCGTTTCAAGCTGACTGGCGAGCGGCGCAAGCGATGCCGACATGACCAGCAATTTTGCCCCCGAATTTTCCAAGATATAATCGGTTTCGTCTGCCGTCAGCCGCGTGGAGATGCACACATAGCGCAGCCCCGCACGCTGCGACCCCCAGGTCAGATTGTAATAATCGGGGGTATTTTCCAGCATGAACGCCACGACGTCGTCATGGCCAAGCCCGCGCGCGCGCCAAAACTGCGCCACTTGATTAGATCCTTCATCAAGCTGCTGATACGTCCGCATTTCGCCAGTTTCGGCGACGATGATCGCAGGCTTATCGGGATGCGACTGCGCGTGAACATACGGGTGCATCGGTTACGCCCCCGTCCAATTGGGCTTGCGCTTTTCGGCAAAGGCGCGCGCGCCTTCTTTGCTGTCGTTTGACGCAAATACGGGCATAGCGATTTCGGCCTGTTTCTTCCACATATTGTCACTGGTCCAATCGGCACGTTCGTTGATAATCTGCTTGGTAGCGATCAACGCCAGCGGACCATTGGCGGCAATCGCCAGCGCCAGCTCCATTGCGCCGTCGAGCGCCGCACCGTCCGTGATCCGGTTGACGAAACCGGCTTCATACGCCCGCTGCGCCGAGAAAAAATCGCCGGTTAGCGCCAACTCCATCGCCAGCCGTTTGCCCATAATCGCAGGCAATGACAGCAACCCGCCGCCCGCCGCAACCAAGCTGCGTTTCACCTCCGGAATGCCGAATTTCGCGTCCTTGTTGGCGACCAGCAAATCGCACGCCGTCGCAATTTCCATGCCGCCCGCCAACGCATAGCCATCGACCGCACCGATCAGCGGCTTTTTCGGCGGTGCTTCGATAAATCCGGCAAAGCCTTTGCCTGCCACCACCGGAAGCTCGCCTTGCAAATAAGCTTTCAAATCCATGCCCGAACAGAATGTTCCGCCCGCGCCGGTGATAACGCCCGCGTTCAAACCGACATCGCCGTCCAACCGCTCCATCGCGGCAGCAATCCCTTCTGCGACCGCACGGTTGACGGCATTCTTGGCTTCAGGGCGGTTGATCGTGATGATCAGCACGCCGTCGCGGACTTCGGTTAAAACTTCACTCATATTCTGCTCCTTGAATTTAGCGCGATTTAGGCAGGCCAAGCACATGCTCACCGATGATGTTTTTCTGGATCTGCGATGTGCCGCCGCCAATGGTGGCGGAAAAACTGTTGAGATAGCCGCGGTGCCAGAACCCATCGTCCTGCGCTTCTGGATCGCCGACATAATAGCCCGCCTTCGTCCCCTGAAACTGCAGCGAAAACTCGGTCAATTCGCGCACCAACTCGGTCCGGGCCAGCTTGTTGATCAGCGCCAGACCCATTGGCCGGTCTTGGATCAGCGGCGGCATACGGCGGCGCTGATTGTTCAGGTTCAGCGCCTGTATGTCGATCATGTAATTGACGATCCGGTCGCGCATCACCGGATCGTCGAGCAACGGTTTGCCGCCGCGCGTTGCCTGCCGCGCAAGATCGACGATGTTCATCACATCCATTTCCTTGGCGAAATATCCGCCAACCGGATTGACCTTTGCGCCGCGTTCATATTCCAGCGTCTTCATCGCCATCGACCAGCCTTGGCTTTCTTCGCCAACCAGCCCGCTTGCCGGAATGCGCGCATCGTTGAAAAAGCACTGGACGAAACCATATTCGCCGGTCAATTTTTTCAGCTGCCGAACCTCGACGCCGGGAATTTTCATCGGTGCCAGAAAGAAACTCAGCCCGGCATATTTGCTCGGCCCTTCATTGCCGGTGCGCGCCAGCAGGATCATATAGTCCGCCCGGTCGCCAAGCGAGGTCCATATTTTCGAGCCGTTGATGATATATTCGTTGCCGTCCCGCACCGCCTTGCACTGCGCGTTGCCAAGGTCGCTGCCATGTTCCGGTTCGGAAAAGCCCTGACACCAGATTTCTTCCGCCGACAGCATCGGTTTGATGAACCGGTGTTTGTCCTCTTCGCTACCGATGTCGAGCAGCAACGGCCCGGTCCAGCCATTCGCAATCGCGTTGATCAGGATCGGCGCGTCATGCGCTTTCATGATCCGCGTCGCGATTTTTTGATAGTCCGGATGCATGCCGCCGCCACCATATTCGGCTGGCCAGCCCATGCCGATATAACCCGCCTCGTAAAGCGTGCGCTGCCAATTCCGCAAGAAATCAAACTGCTGGTCGGTGGACACCTCCATGAATGTCAGCGGCAACATGAACCCGGGATCCTCGGGCGTGTTGGCGGCAAACCAGCCCTCGCACTGCGCGCTAAAATCGGCCAGTTCCTGCGTGCTGGGCTGGGACGCATATTGCAGCATCAAACGACTCCTCTTCTCGGGTATTTAACTGCGCGATTAAACGGCGGATTGCAAGGTACAAATCGGTTTGAAATAATACGCCGCTCCAGCGCAGGCTGGAGCCTATCACGCCGCGCGATAACAGCTGACATTGTGCATTAAGCAAGTCGGCATAGGCTCCAGCCTGCGCTGGAGCAGCGTTGCCTATTTATCACCCGCGCTTGCTTACTACCCGCGTTTAAACGGAGCCATCTCGCCCAGAAACTCGATCTCACGTGCAACGGCGGCTTCCTCGCGCACCAGAAAATCGGCAATCGCACGGCGAAACCCGGGGTCGGCGATATAGTGCGCCGAATAAGTCGGCACTGCGACATAGCCGCGCGCCAGCTTATGTTCGCCCTGTGCGCCTGCCTCAACCCGCGCCAATCCATGTTCGATGGCATATTCAATGGCGCGGTAATAACACAGCTCGAAATGCAGGAACGGCACGTCCAGTGCGCATCCCCAATAGCGGCCATACAAACAGTCTGGCCCGACAAAGTTTAGCGCGCCCGCCACCGGATGACCATCCATCAGCGCCAGGAACAGCACGACCGCGTCACCCATTTCCGCGCCAATCTGGTCAAAAAAGGCGCGAGTCAGATATGGCCGCCCCCATTTGCGCGCGCCGGTATCCTGATAGAATATCCAAAACGCATCCCAATGTTCGCGGGTAATTTCGTCGCCTGTCAGGATTAGAATCTCCACCGCTGCATTCGCCCCGGCGCGTTCCTTGCGAATTGCCTTGCGCTTGCGCGATGACAGCGCGTTCAGGAAATCGTCAAAACCGGCATAGCCATCATTGCGCCAGTGAAACTGCGTACCTGTGCGGATCAGCCAATCGGCGGCGGCGAACGCGGGCAGCTGCGCTTCGTCAACAAAGGTGGCGTGCGCCGACGACAGACCATTTTGCTGCACCACCGCCTCCGCCGCCGCCAGTATATGCGGCGCCAGCGATGGATCGGACAGCAGCAACCGTGGCCCCGGCACCGGCGAAAACGGCGCGGCGATTTGCAGCTTGGGATAATATTGCCCGCCAGCGCGCTCATACGCATCGGCCCAATGATGGTCGAAAACATATTCGCCCTGGCTATGTGATTTCAGATACGCGGGCAGCGCGCCCGATATTGCCCCGGCTGCGTCGCGGATCAGGATTGGCGCAGGTGACCAGCCCGACCCCTTGCCAACGCTGCCCGATGTTTCCAGCGCCGACAGGAAAGCGTGAGAGGTAAACGGATTGCCATCATTCAACGCATCCCACTGCGCCGCGTCGAGCGCAGAAACGCCGCTCGCGATTTCGGCGATGATGCTGGAGTCCATTACCGAAGCCCTGAGCCGTCAGCGCACTGCGCTGACGAAAGTCGAAGGGCGCCTATAGGTCGCGCGATCTGCATCTGGCTAACTCGGATACCCTGCTCCAATCACGCTCAATCAATGCTTCTTTTTTCGCTCGGCCCCATCCTTTGATTTGAAGTTCAGCCGCTTTTGCATCATCTCTGGTCTGGAAAGCATCGTTCCACATCAATTCAACTGGTCTTCGCTTGTAAGTAAACCCTTTGAAAAAGCCGCTTTGATGCTGTGCAAACCGTCGTTCAATATCATCACTATGGCCAACATAATATTTGCCATCCGAACATTTCAATATGTAGCAATGAAACATCCAATCGCTCGTCATAGTGTTTGATTACCTCAACTTAGACTATACCGTAGTCCTGAGCCTGTCGAAGGGCGCTTAACGGCTAGACACCCTTCGACAGGCTCAGGGCTACGGTTGTTTTTTGGACCGAGTGCGCGCATGACAGCGCGCAAGACGTTTACCCCCGCACCATCACCACCGCGTCAATTTCCACCATCGCATCCAGCGGCAATACCGGAACCGACACCGCCGACCGCGCATGTTTTCCGGCATCGCCAAACACCGCCTCCATCAAATCGGACGCGCCGTTGGCGACCTTTGGCTGGTCGGTGAAATCAGGCGTGCTGGCGCAAAATACGCCCAGCTTGACGATGCGTTCAACGCGGTCGAGCGATCCCAGCGCCTTTTTCATCTGCGCGATCAACATCAGGCCGCAGGCCTTGGCCGCCGCTTGACCATTTTCAAGGCTGTGGGCATCGCCCAGTTTGCCGGTCATCAATACCCCGTCCAAAAACGGCAATTGGCCTGAGATATACAGCATGCCGCCGGCCTCTACGGCCGGGACATAGGATGCCACCGGCGCAGCGGGTTCAGGCAAGGTCAGGCCGAGTTCGGCGATACGGGCTTCGATCATATAATTGCTCCTTCAAAATATTACCAATACCGTTCGTGCTGAGCCTGTCGAAGTACAGGTTGCTTGTCTCATCCTTCGACAGGCTCAGGACGAACGGAAATATTGAGATCACGCGTCATTATCTACCAATTCAATTACGGGAGCGCCTATTCCGGCCAAAAGCTTTTGCTCAATCCAATCATGCGCGTCGGCCCAATTGTCAATCCGCGCATGGGCATGGGGCGCAGCCGGAAAATGCGGGGCCATTACCGGTTCGCCAACCATATGCAGCCGCCACACCTCTGGATGCACCTCCTCAACCGATTCGTGATGCCCCGCCATATCGTCGATAAACACCGCCACCGACGGTTGATACTCCGCCATGATCCGCGCCAGCGCATCGCCCTTTGGCCCTTGGTTGGTATAGATTGGCGCGTCGATTCCGGCGGCCTTTAATTGAACGCCGCGCGCGGCATTGCGGTGGTCTTGCAAGTTGGTCAGGATCGCAATGTCGGCCATTTGCGACAGCTTGATTATCGACTGGATCGCATCCTTAATCGGCAACTGACGATGCATTTCGGTATCGAAAAACCCGCCAAGGAAATTCCAAATGTCCGCAGGCTCGACCAGCGCCGAAGTGCTGCGATACGTCAGCGCCTTTGACCAGTCATGCGTATCGAGCGCGAATTCGATGTCATGCGCTTCATCCAGCCAATCGCGGAACGGCACGACCATGTGCAACAATACCTCGTCACAGTCGCTGATGATTAACGGGCGTTTTTGGGGTATTTTGGTCATTCGTAGTAATCTCCATCACTTTGGCTACCATCACTTTGGCCGCCATCAAGCGTACGCCGCGCCGCAACCAATTCCGCCGGGCTGGCATCAATCGCCACCGCGCAGGCGATTAAATCAGGCTCATGACTTTCCAAAAAGCCCAATATCGCCGCCTGCAATCCGCGCTCGCTTATGCCGCTGCGCAGGCCATCGGGGGTCAGGCCGGTCAGCGCCAACAGCCGTTCCGACCGTTTTTCATCGGACAGCGCCCAAACCAAAGCCTGCAACGCCATTTGAGAGGCGTGCGCATGTTTATCATTTATTTCCTGCATGCATTTCGTTTAAGCGTTGTATGGCGCAGCACAAGGTGGGAAAAAGTTTATATGCCAAAAAAAGTGATGATCGTTGAGGATAATGAACTGAACCTCAAATTGTTCACCGATCTGCTCGCTGCGCACAAGTTCATTGTCGAGGGGATAAAGGACGGCCGGCTGGCATTGGAACAAGCCCGCATGTTCGCCCCCGACCTGATCATCATGGACATCCAATTGCCGCATGTCAGCGGGCTGGATTTGATCGAGGCGATGCAAAAAGACGCCGAATTAAGCGCCATCCCCGTCCTAGCAGTCACCGCCTATGCCGGAAAAGGCGACGAAGACCGCATCATGGCCGCAGGCGCGCGGGGATATTTGTCCAAGCCGGTGTCGGTGATGAAGTTTCTGGAGGCGGTGCAGGGGATTATTGGGTGAGGGCAGCAAAGTTGGGGGGAGCTGACAGGCGGGTTTTGCGAACGATACGGGCGAAAGCGGACACTTAGCGGATTTAGCGTTGTGTCCACGGAACTTTAACAAATATCAGGAGCGCTTAGGCGTTGAAGCTTCCGCTGCCGCACGAATGGCACGGGTGAGATTATAAACAGTGGTCGATGGCCTGCCGAACGGCGTATCTTCTTCCTCGCGGCGCTTGCATTGGTTCTCACCGAATTGCTCTGCTTTTTCAACATGTTTCATCAGAAGCGCGCAATTGGGTGTTTTGCTTCCATTTGGATTGTAGGTGGGATCAAGCTTCTGATAACGCTTTTGTACCTGATGATGATCATCCGCCGCGTGATAGTCTTCGTGGTGGAGGATCAGCCAGACTTCGAAGCAAGGGTTTGAATAGGCCACCTGCGCTCCAGCACTTTCACACCCTGCGATGGCTTCGGTCACTTTGTGATGCTTGTCTTGATCAAATATTGCCCAAACGGTGTCGGCCTTGGCCGATGAGTTGCTGCGTTGCTCTTGCCGAAGCTCAACCATGCGGGCTCTAACCTTATCCATTATGGTGATCGGTGCCCCTGCGGGCGCAACATATTCAATGGCAATCTGTGCGCCACGATACTGCGCTTTTAAGGCATTGAAGTAAGCAATTTCCGTGCTTTCGCCTTCACAAATCAAAATGAAACGCTGCCGCTCTGCTATGAATGGCTTGCGCCGCTTCAGTTCTGAAAACTTACGGACCATGGCTCAAAGGCTCTTTATAAGATCAACAGCTGATCCCGCAAAGGGCACGGCACCATAGCGTCCCTGCAAATAGCCACGTTCAAAGTTCTCAGTATCGCGTATTTTGATATCCGCCAGCGAGTAAAGCTCGCTTGCGCCGCCGGGTGATTTTTCGACCAACCAGAGTTCATCCCGCCTTAAGTTGGACGCGTTAAAGAGATTGGTATCGTGGGTGGTTGCAATAATTTGAGCACCTTTTGGATTAGTCGTTTGGCTTGTAAAAAGTGCGATAACCGCCTCACCCACTTGTGTGTGGAGGCTAGCGTCGATTTCATCGATTACGCAGACGTTTCCTTGATCAAGAGCAAGCATTACGTGTTGGAGCATGGGAATCAATCGACGTGTCCCCGCACTTTCTCGGGAGGCTTCAAAAAATACATCATCCCCGTCTTCCGATTTATGTGCAAACTCAATTTTGATGTCCTTTCCAAAACCTTCTAAGAGGGTTTTGCGCTCATCATCTGTCGGCTTTACGTCCGATTCGCTCCAAATCACCTCCATCATACCGCGCATCGTTCGAATCTGCTCATCCGATCGCGCGTTTTCGACTTGTCGGTGTCTTGTTATTCCCGTTCCAATTTCTGCTAGAAACGACATTATCCGCCTATCAAGTTCACTGTCTTTCAATAGACTATCAAGTGCCATAGGGGCCGTGGTTAAACTGTTTCTACCACGAATTTTCATGAATGCTGAAACGACCGATTTTGCCATCTGGTGATTGTTTTGAAATGCTGCCGACAGAAAAAGGCTATTGGGTCGCATCAATGGAGCAAGTTTCTTTTTTTCTCCTATAAATGAGGTGCCAAATTTTACATCGTCTGGGTGTGGACCGCTTCGCTCAAAAATCATGCGCTGCTTGCCAACCGGTGCCGCGTAGAGCCACTCTTCTAAAAATTCTGTAGATGAGCAAGAGAAGCCATAATTGTACCGCACGCCGTCAACAACGAAATCCATTTCAAAACGGCTTGGTTCGAACTTACTTGCATGACGGAGCGCAAATGGCTGCCTTGGGATCTCGCCATCAGGTTCCCAATGGCGCTGGGAATTTAGCACGGCACCACGCATGAACATCAGCGCATCCAACAAATTACTCTTGCCTGACGCATTTGGGCCGTAAATGATTGCGGCTGGCAGGACTCTATCTTTAGGCAGGGCCGACGTTGACATCAGCCCTTCCTCCGACCCATTCAGAGCGGATTTGACAAAAGAAAGCTCTTGCGTGTCCTTGATCGAGAGGTGGTTGCTCACGGAGAAGCGAAGCAGCATGGTACGTCCTAACATAGGTTGATATGAAAATTTGACACAAAATATGTAAAAAATTCGCAAATCCTATTATTAATGTGATGCTTTGAACGGTATTTGTCAAATTTCTTTTAACGCAATCGGCAAGTTCCCCGCTGGATGACTGCTTTAAGGCGGTGCCTTCAAATCCCTTAACGACAGCAATCTTAGCGGGAATTGCCATCTCCATCCTCGTCGCCCAGTATCAGGTCGGTCGATCCCCCGGATCGACCTTGAACCGCCGGGGGCTGTTCAACCTGATACTCTTGACACGGGGCTTGGCTATTTCTTTCGGCAGATATTGTGCCATAAGGCGTTATGGAAAAGGGCGGCTGGGTTTATATCATGGCGAACCGGTATCGCGGCGGGATGTATGTCGGGGTTAGCGCCAATGTGATGCGGCGGGTGCAGCAACACCGCGAAGGAACGGGTTCCACGCATGTACTGGATTTTAACAAGACGCGGCTTGTTTATGTGGAGCGGCATGATGAAATAGTTCCGGCCATTGCCCGTGAGAAACTGGTGAAGAAATGGCACCGTGAATGGAAGTTTGCGCTGATCGAAGCAGATAATCCTGATTGGCGCGATCTTTGGGAAGAGTGGTTTCCAGAGGCGGGGTTGAAAGAATAGCCAAGCCCCGTGTCAAGCACGGGGCGACGAGTAGTTTTTGATAGGTCATTTGTAAAACCAAACCCCCACCCGAATCGAAAAGGGCGCCATAAGCGCCCCTTCGTAACCATCATCAAGCCGCGTTTTCGGTCTTACTTGACCTTGGCTTCTTTGAACTCGACATGCTTGCGCACGACGGGGTCGTATTTGCGGAAGGTCATTTTTTCCGTGGTATTGCGCGGGTTTTTCTTGGTTACATAGAAAAAGCCAGTGTCAGCTGTGCTGAGCAATTTGATTTTGATAGTGGCTGGCTTCGCCATAACCCGTTCCTTTTGTTCGAATCGAAAATGATGCAGGGGCGATCAAGCGCCCCCGTGAATGCGCGGCCAATGCGGGTTTGGGCGCGATAAGTCAAGTGGGTTTGCGCGGTCACATTCCCGCAATGCACCCCGTTTACCACTTATTAACCATGTTGGCCGATACCGCCGGATGGGACAGCACTTTCAGGGGCAGGCACATGGATTTTGATCAGGACCGTTTATTGTTGGCACGGGCGCAGATCAGCGACCTGTTGGACGCATTGCGCCTGACCAATTTCGACACCAATCCGGTGCAGTTTTTCATGCGGCTGGATGCGATCCGGCACACTGCGATCAGCCACCGGTTCGACGCTGTTGCCGAAATCGCCATGCATTTTGAAGAGGCAATGCAGCGGTCATTAAATGGCGCGGGCAGCGCAATTGTCGCGCAATATTATACCGATATCCTCGACGAATCGGTCGGCTGCGGCAACATGGGCGGGGAAATCGCGCAGTCCTTGCTGGCGTCGGTTGCGCTGCGTTTGGGCGCATAGCCCGCCACGCCAAGTGCATAGCACTTCCTTCACCTAATTCTGTTATAAACGGTTCATTATGGACGCCTTGCTTTCCACCTTGATATCCGTGTTCTTCGCCGAAATGGGCGACCGCAGCCAGATTTTGACGGCGGCATTGGCGATCCGTTATCATAATGACCGTTCAGTTTTGGCTGGATTGACGCTGGCGACATTATTGAACTGCACGATTTCGGCGGCCGCCGGTTCGCTGGTCGATGGTTGGATCAGCGCGGAACCGGTGCGGTTGTTCACCGCGCTGGCGTATATATTTGCAGGTGTCGGCATGTTGCTATGGCGGCGTAAGGTCGATTTGCTGGAAAACTGGAAATTAAGCGCGTTCACCACCAGCTTTCTGGGGCTGTTCATTCTGCAATTCGGCGACAAGAGCCAGTTCCTGATCGCGGTCGGTGCGGCCAATGCAGAATATTGGGGATTTGCGCTGGCGGGCGGCATTATTGGCGTCATGGCGGCGTGTGTTCCTGCGATAATCCTGCGCGAACGGCTGGCGGCGCTGGTGCCGCTGCCGCTTATCCGTATCGTCGCTGGCGGTATCATGTTGCTGTGGGGCGCGGTGCTGGCGCTCGGCGCGTTCAACCTGATTTAGACATTTGCTGCCGGACGATTTTGGCCGACGCACATTGCGTTCCGATTGACATGCGGCGCAACGTCTGGGCAATATCGGGGTCATGACTGATTTAGACAAAGCATTAGACGCCGCCATCGCTTCGGGGAAAATCGGCGGCGCGGTGGCGATGATCGGCAATCGCGGCGGAGTGATCCAAACCGCCGCCGCTGGCGTTGCCGATGCGGCAACCGGCACGGCAATGCACGCCGACACCATTTTCCAGATCGCATCGATGACCAAGGCGCTGGCGTCGGTGGCGGCGATGCAATTGGCCGAACGCGGGGCATTGACGCTTGACGATCCGATCGGGACATGGGTGCCAGAGCTGGCGGACGTACAAGTGCTGACGGGGTTTGGCGCGGATGGCGCGCCGATGCTGCGCGTGCCCGCATCACCGATTACGTTGCGGCACCTGCTGACCCACACGTCGGGGCTGGGCTATAGCTTTATGAGCGCAGATATGGCGCGGGCGCAGGGCCAAGTTGCGCCCGGCAGCATCGCCAGTATTACGTCGCCATTGTTATTCGATCCGGGAACGCGCTGGGAATATGGGGTGAGCACCGATTGGGTGGGCCGCGCGGTTGAGGCGGCGAGCGGGCTATCGCTTGGCGCATATATGGCCGAGAATATATTTGCACCGCTGGGCATGACCGACACCGGGTTTTCGGTTTTACTGCAAAATGCGCCGCGCCGTGCGGCGTTACAAATGCGCGTCGATGGCGGCGGTTTCGTGCCTTTTCCCATCGAAATTGGCGGCGGCGGGTCGGCTGAATTTCACAGCGGCGGCGCTGGACTTTACAGCACCGCAGGCGACTATATGCGGTTTCTACGCATGTTGCTTTGTAGCGGAAAATTGGACGGCCATGAAATTCTAACGCCAGAATCGGTCGCGCAAATGTCCCGCAACCAAATCGGCGGATTGCGCGCCGGTCAGATGGACAGCATCGTTCCGCAGTTTTCTGGCGCTTTTGATAGCTTTCCCGGCATGGACACCAAATGGGGTCTTGGTTTTTTGATCAATCCGGAACACGGCCCAAATGGCAGGGCGCCGGGCAGCCTTGCCTGGGCCGGGATTGCCAACACCTATTATTGGATAGATCCCCAAAGCGGCATCGCCGGATTGGTGATGATGCAGTTTGTGCCCTTTGGCGATGACTACGCGCTCGACCTGTTTGCAGCCGTGGAGCGCGCCGCTTATAATCTGAACTGAACACACTGAACTGAGCACAAAAAAGGCCGCGCAATGTGATCGCACGGCCCTTTTTTTGGGCTAACATTTCCAGATGTTTATTCGGAAAGCGCCTTTAGATTTGTGGCCGAATATTTGCCGCGGCGATCAATTTCAATATCGAAACTCAACCGGTCGCCCTGCACCACGGTTCCAAGGCCCGAACGTTCCAATGACGAAATGTGCACAAACACATCTTCGCCGCCATCGTCGCGCTGAACGAAACCAAAGCCTTTAACGTCGTTAAAAAACTTGACGGTTCCATTGGCGTGTTCGCCATTGGCATCATGCTGGGGTTTGGCAAAGCCGCCGCCCTGACGGTCACCTCTATCTGGCCGGTCACCGCCACCTTGACGATCACCGCGATCTGGACGGTCGCCGCGTTCTGGGCGGTCCGGGCGCGCCGGTGCATCGGGTACTGGAATCGGATCGCCGTCAATCACCAAGTCGGACGCAGATACTTTTCCGCCGCGATCAACAAGCGTGAATTCCAACGGCTGTCCTTCGGCAAGTCCGGTTAGTCCGGCTTGCTCAACCGCGCTGATGTGCACAAACACGTCTTCGGGCCGGTCATCGCATTGGATGAAACCAAAACCTTTTTGGCCATTAAAGAACTTGACGATTCCCTTGCCCGAACCAATGACCTGCGCGGGCATTGCCGGGGCACGTTCGCGCGGAGGACCGCCACGATTTGCGCCGAATCCGCCGCCGCCAGCGGGTCTACCGCCGCCAAAGTCGTTCTGAAATGGGGATGGTGCTTGGTAACCGTCGTAACTGTCGTCGCCAAAACTATCTCTTTTATCCCGGCCTTTACCACGCCGCTTGCGATCAAAATTCATAACTGCTTTATTACTTTCAAATCGCCCCGGCTCTTCGTTCAACGCAGGGACGGGCGATCATCCTGCATTTCACGGGCGCAATCCAACTATTACGCACAATGAATTTATATCCTATTTGTTGCAACGGGTATAGCGTTATTTAGAATGCATTTTTGATGCGGATTGTGTGCTTGCCCGAACGGTTTTTTACCGGTCGTTGTTGTTCTCAGGCCATGTTTCCCTGCGCATTAAGCCGTTCCGGGCCGATCTGGGCCAGGCGCAACTGTTCCGTTGTATGGCAGATGAATTGCCGCGTGCGCGCGCATTCCAAAGCAAAAACTTGCTATCGATTCGATTTGGTATCAAAGAACCATTCCATGAGCGTATATTTGCACGAAGAAGACCTGCCCGAAGGCGCGGTGAGCGGCAACATTGTCGCGGTCGATACCGAAACAATGGGACTGATTACGCCGCGTGACCGGCTGTGCCTGTTGCAGATTTCAGACGGCAATGGTGACGAACATCTTATCCGGTTTGGGGCCGAAAGTGATTTTGCCGCGCCAAATCTGCGTAAGTTGCTGGGCGACGATAAAGTGCTCAAGCTGTTTCATTTTGCCCGTTTCGATTTGGCCGCGATTGAACATTATTTGCAGACGGTCGCGGTCCCAGTGTTCTGCACAAAGATCGCCTCTCGGCTTTGCCGGACTTACACCGATCGTCACGGCTTGAAAGAGCTGGTGAAGGAGATGCTGGCCACCGACATTTCCAAACAGCAACAATCGAGCGATTGGGGCGGGCCGGTTTTATCGGATGCACAAAAGGATTATGCGGCCAGCGACGTGCGGTATTTGCACCGTTTGCATGAACAGTTTGTTCTGCGCCTTGAACGTGAAGGCCGGACAGAATTGGCGCAGGCGTGTTTCGATTTTCTGCCCCACCGTGCGCGGCTTGATCTTGCGGGCTGGCCAGAAATAGACATTTTCGGACACAGCTGAACGTCCGCGCAATATGTCAATGCTCGCCGATCAACAACGCACGCAGCGTCAAATCTGGGCTTCGCCAGCCGGACGGCATGACCGGATGATCGCTGCGCTGCGATTTCTTCTACCGGTTTCCATCGGTATCTTATTTGCGCTTTTGGCCTTTACGCCGTTTTCAGGCAACAGCGAGCTCAGCTTTTTACTCGACAAATCCAAGGTGAACATGGCCACCGAAAGACTTAGAGTATCGGAGGCACTATACCGCGGTGAAGATGACAAGGGCCGCCCGTTTTCCTTGCGCGCGGGTAGTGCTGTGCAAAAAAGCTCTGCCGAACCGATCATTCGTATGACCGAGCTTGATGGCCGGATATTGCTTGACGAAGGCCCGGCCAGCGTGCTTGCCGCCAACGGCGCTTATGATCTCAGCAACGAAACCGTGCGCGTGGTTGGTCCATTGTCGGTCAAGTCGGGTGAAGGTTATTCGATCGTCGCGATCAACGTCATTCTTGGCCTGAAGGATCAGCTTATGCGCTCGGCCGGGCAATTGACTTTCAATGACGGCAAAGGTTTTAACTTAGTCGCAGGCAATGTGACCGCCAATTTGCGAACGCGCCAGGTTAGCAGCAAAAACGGCGTTAGTGGCCGGACCAACATCGGCACATTCCGCGCGGACACGATGTCGGCAAACCTCAATACACGGGTGGTGACGTTGACCGGAAATGCCCATTTGCACATTGACCAGAATGGGATTAGGTGACCGACATGACGTTAAAGCATCCCTTTTCGGTTATGACGGCAAGTTTTCTGGTAACGGCGGCGTTGATCTCAATTGCCGCACCGGCGCAGGTTATTCGCAACCATAATAGCAATGCGCCGGTTGATTTTGATGCCGGACAGATTGAATTGCAGGACCGCGCCGACCGCGTGATAATGTCGGGCGGGGCCACCGTTCGGCAGGCAGGCCTAACGATCAACGCCGCCCGCATGACGGCGGCATATTCCAACAATGGCAAAATCGACGTCAATCGTTTCGATGCCGTCGGCGGCGTCGTGATCACCAAAGATGATCTGCGCGCGTCCAGCAATGCCGCGATCTATGACGTCGATAGCGCAACGATTACCTTGCTTGGCAACGTAGCACTTGTGCAAGGAGCCAACCGGCTAAACGGCGGCCGAATCGTTATCGATTTGAACGCCGGACGGTCCACAGTTTCGGGCGGCGGATCGGCTGTGCCCGGCGCTGCGCCCAACAGCGGCGGCAAGGGACGGGTTTCGGGTACCTTCACCGTGCCGCAGCGCAAAAACTGATCTCGCCGGAAATAACGGCATTTAATTTCTAATCATGCAAAAATCCTGCCAATTGCAAATGCGGCAAGGATTCTTTAGCGTTGTTCGCGTAACAATGCCCAACAAGATAATAGCACGGAAATTGAATTGATGGATAACCTCGCCATAGACCCCAAAGCGCACACCGCATCCACCGACGCGACTACGGCTGCGGGGCTTTCTGATGGATTGGGCGTTGTCTCTATTGCAAAAAGCTATGACAAACGCGCTGTCTTGTTGGATGTCTCGCTTTCCGTGGCGAAGGGCGAAGTGTTGGGACTGCTGGGTCCCAACGGCGCGGGCAAGACAACCTGTTTTTATTCGATCATGGGACTTGTGAAGCCGGATAGCGGCAGAATAATGCTCAATGGCGAAGATATTACCCGCTTGCCAATGTACCGCCGTGCCATTCTGGGTCTGGGATATTTGCCGCAAGAAACCTCAATTTTTCGCGGAATGACCGTTGAGCAAAACATCATGGCGGTGCTGGAAATGGCCGAGCCGGATAAGGAGGCGCGGCAAAGCAGGCTCGACACATTGCTCGACGAATTCGGCTTGACGCGGTTGCGCAGTGCAGCGGCGATGGCGCTATCGGGCGGCGAACGGCGACGCTGCGAAATTGCCCGCGCCTTGGCGGCCAATCCGTCGATCATGTTGCTTGATGAGCCTTTTGCCGGGATTGACCCGCTGTCGATTTCTGACATTCGTGACCTGATCAAAGAACTAAAAACGCGCGGTATTGGTGTGTTGATCACCGACCACAATGTCCGCGAAACGCTGGATATCGTTGACCGCGCTTGCATTATCTATGGCGGCCAAGTGCTGTTTGCGGGAACGCCCGAAGCGTTGGTTGCCGATGCCAATGTTCGCCGCCTGTATCTGGGCGAAGGGTTTGAAATGTGATGGCGGTGTTTGGTTCCAGCGCTACCCTCACCGTTCGTCCCGGGCCAGCCGGAGGACGAAACCAAGCGCAATCTCGTCCGCCGGTTCACCCGGGACGAACGGATATCTAAGCATTCCGGTTCAATATGGCATTAACCCCGCGCCTCGATTTGCGTCAAAGCCAGTCTTTGGTGATGACCCCGCAATTGCAGCAAGCCATCAAGCTGCTGGCATTGTCATCGCTTGAAATCGAGGCGTTCATCGCCGAGGCTATCGAAAAAAATCCGCTGCTGGAATCGGTGTCAGCCGATGCAGGCGGTGAACGCGCCAGCGACAATGTCAGCGAAGACCCCAGCCAATTTGCAGAGCCCCCAGACGCCCAACGCGGCAGTGACGATGTTTTGAACAGCGGCGATTTGACCGCGAGCGAAGCACTAGACATCGACTATGGCGCCGAAACATTCCACCATGACAGCGTCAGCGACGGCACCGAAGCCAACCGCAGCGGCGACGGAATGCTCAGCCTGTCTGGCGGCGGCGCAGCGGGCGGCGGCGCGGAATTTAGCGACGGACCGGACTTCGACAGCTTTGCCGCTGCGGACATTTCGCTGCGTGATCATCTGTTGGGTCAGGCTGGTGCGACGTTGTCGGGGCGCAAACTTTTTCTAGTGCAACAGTTGATTGAACAGGTTGAGGCGACGGGTTATTTGGGCGCTGACCTGTTGGCCACTGCCCACAGATTGGGTGTGTCTGCTACAGAATTGGAAGACGCGCTAACTTGCTTGCAAAGCTTTGATCCGACCGGCGTTGGTGCCCGCGATTTGGCGGAGTGCATTGCGCTGCAAGCCAAAGAGGCGGACCGATATGATCCGTGCATGGCCAAGCTGATCGACAATCTCGATCTGGTGGCGCGCGGCAGTTTCGATCAATTGAAACGCCTGTGCCGCGTCGACGACGAGGATTTGCGCGATATGTTAAACGAATTGCGCAGCTATGATCCCAAGCCAGGCAGCCATTTTGGCGAAGATGCGGCGCAGGCGGTTACACCCGATATCTTTCTGTTGCCGCGCGGAGACGGCTGGACAGTCGAGCTGAACAGCGCCAATTTGCCACGGCTGCTGGTCAACCGCAGTTACGCCGCGCAACTGGGCGGCGACGGCGCGGATAAAGCCACCAAAGCCTGGCTCAATGACTGTTTGGCCGACGCCCATTGGTTGATCAAGGCAATGGACCAGCGGCAACGCACAATCATCAAAGTCGCCAGTGAAATCGTCAAACAGCAAGCCGCATTCTTCCGCAAAGGCATCGCCCACCTGCGCCCACTCACCCTGCGCCAAGTTGCCGAAGCGATTGAAATGCACGAATCCACCGTCAGCCGCGTGACCAGCAACAAATATCTATCGTGCGAACGGGGGCTATTTGATCTGAAATTCTTCTTCTCCAGCGGCGTCGCGTCGGCGGACGGCGAAGGCGCGTCCGCAGAGGCGGTAAAAAGCCACATCAAAATCCTGATCGACGGCGAAGGTATAAAGATACTGTCCGACGATACGCTGGTCGACCTGCTGAAAGAACGCGGCTTTGACCTGGCCCGCCGCACCGTCGCAAAATACCGTGAAGCCATGGGGATAGGGTCATCAGTGCAACGGCGCCGGTCGAAGAAGATGGGCGGTTAGGGTGTTTCGACATTTAGACTATAAAACGCATTAAAAACATAAACATCATCATTTCCGCCCTTCGACTGCCTGCCGAGGGGCGCTTCACTGAGAGACGTGCTTCGACAAGCTCAGCACTACGGTACAACCTAATGTCATCGCGCTCTAACGAACGGAAAGAAACTCTTGAATGCGACAAAACCGTTCGTGCTGAGCTTGTCGAAGTACAGGTTGCTTGCCACCTATTTCGCCACCGACCCGCCGCGAGGTAGAACGAACGGAGAGGCGAGCTCTCTACCGAACGCTATTTATGCGGGTCGGCGGGGATGCGCCTTACCCGCAATTTATCAATCTTACGCCCATCCATATCGACGACTTCAAAACGCCAGCCTTGATCGTCAAACGCCTCGCCCTCGTTGGGCAGGTGGCGCAGCACATAAAGCACATGCCCCGCCGCCGTCGCATAATCGCGGGTCTCGGGTAGGGCGATGTCGAGCGCATCGGCCATCGCATCTGCCGCCATCGCGCCAGAAATCAGCATCGATCCATCATCCAGCGTGACGATGTTGGGTGCGCTGCCCTGTTCTTGATCCGATGCAAATTCTCCGGCGATTGCGGACAGCAAATCATTGGGGGTGACGATGCCTTCAAAATGGCCATACTCATCATGCACCAGCAACATCGGCACATCGGCAGAGCGCAATATTTCCAGCGCATCCATCGCGTCCAATTGATCGGGCACAATCTCCGCTTTTCGCATAAGCGTGCGGATGTCGAGCGTTTTGCCGCCCAAGATCGCGGCCACAATATCGCGGGACTGGACCACGCCGATGATATTATCCGTGCCTTCGCCCGCCACCGGCAACCGCGTGTGCAGCGATTCGATCAGCAAGGTGCGCACTTCGTCGGGCGAGGCATCGGCGGAGACGGTGTCAATATCGGTTCGCGGCGTCATCACCTCTCTTACGGGCCGGTCGGCTAAACGCACGACGCCTGCTATTACCTTATGTTCATGCTCCTCGATTAAGCCGACATGCGTTGCTTCGGCGAATACCATCCGCAATTCTTCGGCCGTTAATGCTTCACGCGAATCGCGGCGCAGGCCGATCAGTGCAAAAATAAACGCGCTGGATTTATCCAGCAGCCAGACAAATGGCGCGGTCAGCCGGGCCATCCATTCCATCGGTGCGGCCATAGCGACAGCAATGCGTTCGGGCGCGACCAGCGCGAATTGTTTCGGAACCAATTCCCCCACGACCAACGAAAGATAAGTGGTAACGCCAATCACCAGCGTAAAGCCGATGGTTACCGACCAATCCTGTGCCATGCCCAAGGCGGCCAAACGTTCGCCCATCGGCCCCCCCAAGGTGGATCCTGAATAAGCGCCGGCGATGATACCGATCAAGGTAATGCCGATTTGCACGGTGGATAGGAATTTTCCGGGATCTTGCGCCAGCCGTAACGCCGCCGCTGCACCTTTGCTGCCGCCTTCCGCCATGCCTTGCAACTTGGCCGAGCGCGCCGAGACAATGGCCAGTTCGGACATGGCAAACACGCCGTTCAGCGCGATAAGCGCCAATATGATTGCTGCGTCCATCCAAGGGAAAGGTGTCGGGTTCATCGAATTGCATCTGCCATAGACATAGTTTGCAAGATTTGGCAATATTTACAGCATTTGACGGAACCAATCATGCGCGGTTCAGTTTAAAACCTGCTATAGTTGCAATGCAAAAAGGTAATTTTTACCCTGTTGGAAGGAAATAGAAATGAAAAACGCACGGAATTTAGCCCTGATTGTAGCATTAACGACATTGCCATTGGCGGCCTGTGTCACTGATCCGGAAACCGGCAAAAAGAAAATCTCCAAGACCGCAATTGGCAGCGTTGGCGGATTGGTTGGCGGATATTTGCTGGGCGATTTGGTTGGCGGCAAGAGCGACCGCACCGAAAAGATTTTAGGCGCAGGGATTGGCGCAGTAGCGGGCGCTGGCGCGGGTTATTATATGGACCAGCAAGAAAAGAAGCTGCGCGAAAAGACCGCTGGTACCGGCGTTAATGTTACCCGTGACGGCGACAATCTGATTCTTGATTTGCCTTCTGATGTAACTTTTCCGGTGAACAGCTACACCGTCGATCCCATGTTTCAATCGACATTGGTAAAGGTTGCCGACACGTTGAAGGAATATGAAAAAACCTATGTCGACGTTTTGGGCCACACCGATTCAACCGGATCAGATGCCTATAACCAGACACTTTCGGTAAACCGCGCCCAATCGGTTGCCAATGTTTTGACATCGAGCGGTGTACAACTGGCCCGCATCGCCACCAAGGGATACGGCGAAAGCACACCCAAAGTGAGCAACACAACCGAGGCAGGTCGTTCGGCCAATCGCCGCGTGGAAATTCGCTTGGTACCAGTTACTGAAGGCAGTTAACGCCTGAACAGTTCAGCCGCGTTGGATCATGATTGAATCGTCATTGCGAGAAGCGAAGCGACGAAGCAATCCAGAGCAGTTGTAAGCTGCACTGGATTGCTTCGCTCCGCTCGCAATGACGATGTGTTCAATCTAAAGTCATCAGGCTCTAGCCAGCGTTTTGCGGGGCGCAGGCCGTATGCCGATTTTCTAAACCATCTGCCCAGTTAGCAGCTTTGGCAGCGCGCCGCTTTCGCCGCGTGCTTCGGACATGAAAAACCCCTTCACCGGCTGCGTGCGTTGCACCAGGCCAAGGCCCAATCGCCGCACCGCCGATGCGGTTTTGCCGGGTATCGAAAATAGCCGGTTCAAACTGTCGGTCGCCATCGCCACCATCAATGTATCGACGCTGCGCCATCTGCTATACCGTTCGAGCAGCTGTGCATCGCCGAAATCCAGTCCCAAACGCATGCCATCGGTAAGCACTTCTGCCAATGTGGCGACATCGCGCAAACCAAGATTTAGCCCTTGCCCCGCGATCGGGTGGATGCCGTGCGCGCTATCGCCCACCAACACCAAACGCTGCGCTGTGATCGCGGTGCAGTGATGAAATCCCAATGGGTAACTTGACAAAGGTGCGGCCATTTCAACCTTGCCCAGCATGCCGCCCATCGCCTTTTCCAATTCGGCGGCAAAGGCGCGTTCGGATAACTTCATATATGCGGGCGCATCGCCGCGCGTTTGCGACCATACTATTGCTGAACGGTGGCGGCCATTTGCTTCATCAAGCATCGGCAGGATCGCAAACGGGCCAGTGGAATAGAAAATCTCGTAAGCAATCTGGTTATGCGGTTTTTCGTGATAAATCGCGCCGACCATCGCGGCATGATCATATTGCCAATGCGCAATTTTCAGCCCAGCTTCATCGCGGGTCTGGCTGGCGCGCCCCTCGGCCACGATCAGCAATTGCGCGGGCAGGACCGTGCCGTTGTCGAGTGTGACGATGACGCCGCTCTCACTGCGCGCTTTGCTGGCGATGCCATTTGGCATGTGCAATTGAACGTGCGGGCTTTCGCTGGCGGCGGTGTGCAATATCCGGCGCAGCAACCGGTTTTCAAACATCTGCCCCAAATAGCCATCTTCTTCGTTTGGCACAAAATCGAGTGCGCCCGGTTTTAAACCGTCGCTGACCCAAATTTGGGCAATCGGGCATCCTTTGCCTGCCAAACGATCGGCCAAACCAATGGCCTCAAACATTTTCATACTGGAGCTGGAAATCGCCGAAGTGCGGCCATCGAAACCGGCGGCCAGCATCACCGCCGGATCGGCGCGGTCGATGACATGGCTGGTTATGCCGTACGCCGCCAGCGTCAACGCTTGCGCCAAACCGATCATCCCGCCGCCGATGATGATGACATCCGCACTGTTCGAATTTTCCATCTGCTGCTCCATTCTATCCGCCGTTTAGAGCGTAATGACATTACACGGAATCATAACTCCCTCTCCGTTCGTCCTGAGCGTGTCGAAGGAAGAGGCAAGCAACCTGTACTTCGACAAGCTCAGTACGAACGGTTTTTTTGTTTCAATTAAATGTCATCCCGCTTTAGAGCGTCCTTATTCCGCTGCAAAGGGCCGAAATTTCGCAGGACTCTTGACGTCATGTCGTTTGGCGGCGCAAAAGGCATTTATCCAGTTCAATTTTGCCAAAGGCAATATACCCAATATGGCTTCACGCGCCCAAAAACCTAGCGCCTCCAGACCCAATATGGCGGGATGGCGTCAAATGATGCGGCAATCGGTATTGCGCAGCGGCGCGATGATCGCTGCAATTGCTCTCGCGCTTTTTGCAACCTTCTATGCCTTATCGGTCCTCAGTTACTCACCAGCCGATCCGGCATTCAACAGCTCTGCGGCCGTGGTCAGGCATAATTGGATGGGCCAAACGGGTGCATATCTTAGCGATGCGGCGCTATTTTTGTTTGGCTTGCCCGCGATATTATTGTTTCCATTGATGTTGGTATTTGCCCGGCGACTTTGGCTTGATTTGCCGCAACCACGTTGGAAACGGCAGTTGCTGTTTTGCTTGCTTGGCATGCTGCTGCTCGGCTTTGGCATGGCGTTTTGGCAGCACGGAAGCGAAATCGGGCTGCCCGCCGGATGGGGCGGGACTGCGGCGATATTGCTCGATAATGCCGCGATATGGATGATTGATCAGATCGGTGAAAGCTGGCGTTTTCTGGCGCGGTTGTTGGTTATTGTTGGCAGTATTTTTGCGGGAATTTCGCTGATCATCAAGTCATTGGAATTGGAAAAGCCGTTATTCCGTATGCCAAGCCTGTCTTTGCCCATGCGCAAAACCGGCTTTGCGAAGAACATGGCCGAAATTGACGGCGACAATGATGTTCCGGCAGCGGCGATAGAAGCGGCTCCGCGCAAAATCGTCGAACGCGAGGAACGCAAAGCCCCCGAAATTAGCGAGCGCAGCGAACCCACCAAGAAAGCCAATTTTTCAACCGGCGCGCGGCAGGGCGATTTTTTTGGCAGCTATATATTGCCATCGGTTGACCTGCTCGACCCGCCGCCGCCAAATTCGGTCCCGAAACTCGATAAGGCGGCGCTGGAAGCCAACGCACGGTTGCTGGAAACGGTACTCGATGATTTTCATGTGAAGGGCCAAATTACCGCGGTCCGCCCCGGCCCTGTTGTTACGATGTACGAACTGGAACCCGCCGCCGGGATCAAATCCAGCCGTGTCATCCAGCTGGCCGAAGATATCGCCCGCAATATGTCGGCATTGTCCGCCCGCGTTTCGACCATCCCCGGCCGTACCGTCATGGGTATCGAATTGCCCAATGTGCATAGGGAATCGGTGGTTCTGCACGAGATGGTTTCGTCGAATGCGTTTGCCGAACAAAAGGGTACATTGCCGATCATATTGGGCAAAAACATTTCGGGCGATCCGGTGATTGCCGATTTGGCGCCGATGCCCCATTTGCTGGTTGCCGGAACCACTGGATCAGGCAAGTCGGTTGGCCTTAATTCGATGATCCTATCGCTGCTCTATCGGTTGACGCCCGATCAATGCCGGATGATCATGATCGATCCCAAAATGCTAGAGCTGTCGATCTATGACGACATCCCGCATCTGCTGTCACCCGTTGTCACCGAGCCAGCAAAAGCGATCCGGGCGCTGAAATGGGCGGTCGAGCAGATGGAGGAACGATACCGGATGATGTCGTCTCTGTCGGTTCGCAATCTGGCAAACTTCAACGAAAAAGTCCGTGCCGCCAAGGCGAAGGGAACGCCGCTGGGGCGCAAGGTACAAATCGGCTATGATCCGTTGACCGGGCAACCGCAATATGAAGAAGAGAGCCTGGAATACGAACCGATGCCGCAAATCGTGATAATCGTGGACGAGCTCGCCGACCTGATGATGACCGCTGGTAAAGAGGTGGAATTCTTGATCCAGCGGCTGGCGCAAAAAGCCCGCGCCGCCGGTATCCATTTGATAATGGCGACGCAAAGACCATCGGTTGATGTCATAACCGGCGTGATCAAAGCCAATTTGCCAACCCGTATTTCCTTTCATGTGACATCCAAGATCGACAGCCGGACCATATTGGGTGAACAAGGGGCGGAACAATTGCTGGGCAAAGGCGACATGCTTTACATGGCTGGCGGACGGCAACTCACCCGCATCCACGGACCATTTGTGTCCGATGAAGAAGTGCGCCGGGTTGCGGATTATTGGCGTACACAGGGCCAGCCCGAATATATTCAGGCCGTTACCGAAGAACCCGAAGACGGCGGCTTTGCACTCGATGGTATTGGCGGCGATGACAGCCCCGAAGACGCCCAGTATCGCAAGGCCTGCCAGATTGTGTTTGAAAGCCAAAAGGCATCCACCAGCTGGGTTCAACGCCAATTGCGGATCGGATATAATAGCGCCGCACGTTTGATTGACCGGATGGAGGAAGACGGCTTTGTCTCTGCCCCCAATCACATTGGGCGGCGTGAGGTTCTGCGCGATCAGCACGGCGAGCCGGTTTGATAACAACGATCTTTGCTGGTCCAAGTCAGTGAGCAATATAACGGTTCACCCCGTATTCAATAGCGCCGAGCTACCGAATGGCCGAACACACCAAATCCCCAAGGAAGCGAAAACATGCATAAATTTTTGGCACCTGCCCTGATCGCGGCCACAGCGTTGGCGATGGCAACACCGTCGGCGGCGCAAAACGATCAAGCTAAACTGGCGAGTGTGGTCGCGCATATGCAGGCGGTGAAGACGATGTCGGCAACCTTTACCCAAACCGACCGCAATGGCCAGGTGCTAACCGGAAAGCTGTTGCTGAAACGGCCCGGGCATGTGCGTTTTGAATATCAAAAAGACGTCCCGCTGCTGATTGTCGCCGACGGCAAGGCGCTGACCATGATCGATTACGGCGTAAGGCAGGTGCAGCGTTGGCCGATTGGCAACAGCCCGCTATCGGCTTTGTTGAACCCAGGACAAGACCTGTCGCGGTTTGGCAAAATGATCCCGACAATAAACGACAGCGTGATCAGCATCGAGGTGCGCGACAAAAAACGTCCCGAATATGGCACGATGAACCTGGTGTTTGTAAAGGACGCGAACGCGCCCAGCGGTTATGCGCTTAACGGGTGGGTCGCGCTCGATTCGAAAAACAACCGCTCCAGCATCCGACTCACAAATGTAAAATACAACAGCGCGATTGCCGATTCGAGTTTCCGGTGGAAAGACCCGCGTGTGGCCCAAAGGAAATAGTATTAAACTTCCCGTTCTGGCGACGAAGCGATGGATTGTAACGTCGAGATGTGGAGCTTTCGGTCCTTGTTCATGTAAACGACAGGTTCGCTGGCATATAAATAGAGCATCGAAGGAAGGGCGTTGTGTGGTTTTCCCCCTGTTGCCCACAACAATATTCCCCCTTTGATACCAGCGTGACGAACGCAAGCTAGCCCTCATCCCAAATGCCCCCGGGATGAGGGCTTTGCTTTATCCGAGACCTCATCGGGTGCGTTTTGCCGGTGGCCATAATTGGGGCGAAACCGGTGTCAGAAAAATACACCTCTTGCCGTTGCCCGACTCGCACACTAAGCAAACTGCCATGGCAAATACCCTTCGCATTGCATCATGGAACATAAATTCTGTCCGTGCCCGATTAGACATAGTGGAACGTTATCTGCGCGATGAAGCGCCCGATATATTATGCTTGCAAGAAACCAAGGTCGTGAACGAATTATTCCCCGAAGGACCGTTTCGGCAATTGGGCTATCGTAACTTTGCGGTCAACGGCATGCCGATGCACCACGGCGTTGCCATCATCAGCAAGGTGCCGCTGCGCAACCTGGAAATCCTCGACTGGCAGGCGAACGGCGAGGCGCGGCATATTGGCGCGGAACTCGACAACGGAGTTCGCGTCAACAATGTCTACATACCCGCAGGCGGCGAAGTTCCCGATTACGACGAGAATGGAAAATTTAAACAGAAGCTCGATTTTCTGGAACGGATGATCGAATGGTCGGGCGGGATCAGTGACAAGACGATTTTAACCGGCGACTTCAACGTCGCCCCGCTGGAGCAGGATGTCTGGAGCCACAAACAACTTGTCAATGTAGTCAGCCATACCGCCGTTGAAATTGAAAAACTGGACCGGCTAAAATCGGCGTCCAATTGGGTGGATATCGCCCGCCAATTTGTTGATCCTGCGCAAAAGCTGTATACTTGGTGGAGTTACCGTGCGCGCGATTGGGAAGCAACGGACAAAGGACGCCGGCTCGATCATATGTGGGCGACGCCCGATCTGGCGGTGACAGCAAAGAAGCATGTCGTCGACAAAATGTGCCGCAGTTGGGGAAAGCCATCGGATCATGCCCCTATTGTGACGGAATTCGATTTTTGAATAGCAATGCTATCTCGCCAAAGATCGCAGACCCAAAAAGCGCAGCACGGGCTATCGATGCTTTGCGCCGGGGCTGGGCAATCCGGATAAGCGGGGCCGGCGGCGATTTGATATTGCGGGCAATTGAAACCGCTACCGAATTTACCGCGCATGCGATTTTGATTTCGGCCAGCCGCGCGGCCACCTTGAAACTCGTCAACCAGCGTGCCGCAGCGGATACCGCAATGCCGGTTATGATCGCCCTGCCAAGCGAGATGAGCGAAGCACTGGCGATCGCAATCGCCGATCCCACACTTGATCTGGCATTCCCGATGAAGGGGCCTTTTGCTGCCGTGCCGCTGCTAGAAGTGGATGCCGCCACCGCCGCAATGGAATTGGCCAGACATGCCGGTATTTTGCCCGCGTTTCTGGTTTGCGAACACGATGATGGCGAAAGCGGCGATGCCGATACCGTTGACGCCGATACCGTTTCATCGGCGGATGTCGCGGCGCTCGCCGACGCCAGCTCGATTGTTATCGCCACCCGCGCGCGCCTGCCGGTCGCTGTTTGCGAGAATGCCGAAATCATCGCGTTTCGCAGCACCGCCGATCCGGCCGACCATATTGCGCTTGTTATTGGCAATCGCGATGCCAGCGCGCCGGTTGTTCGCTTGCATTCAGAATGCATGACCGGCGATATTTTGGGCAGCCTGAAATGCGACTGCGGGCCGCAATTGCACGAAGCCATGCGCCGCATGGCCGATGCAAGCTGGGGCGTATTGCTATATTTGCGGCAGGAGGGCCGGGGCATCGGCCTGATCAACAAGCTGCGGGCCTATGCATTGCAAGATCAGGGTTTTGATACCGTGGATGCCAATATCCGTTTGGGGTTTGCCGTCGACGCGCGCGATTTCGCGGTGGCCGCACGGATGTTGCAGCTGCTGGGCATTGGCACCGTGCGGTTGCTGACAAATAATCCCGCAAAAGTCGCCGGGCTTGAGGCGCAATCAATCGAAGTCGTCGAACGCCTGCCGCTAAAAATCGCGGCCAACCAGCACAACCAGCAATATCTCGACACCAAACGCGACCGCACCGGCCACCGTTTGTAGTTTTGCGGTTGTAGTTTGGCGTTAGGTCGTTAGCCCAAATTCGATCAAATGTGCACACTCGTCATTGCGAGCGAAGCGCGGCAATCCAGGGCTGTGCTGCGCTGCTCTGGATTGCTTCTTCGCTTCGCTCATCGCAATGACGACGTTTTTGTTTTTTAAGTATTTTAAATACCAACCTTACCTAACCGCCTTCATCCACCAACGGTTCTTCTTGCTTTTGCGCGGTTGGCGGCGGGGTGGCGACCGGCTTTTTCGGTTTGCCTAGCGCGCGGTCAATCCATTCCTGATCCATCACGTCTTGCTCGTTTCCTGGCGGCAGTGGCGCATCGCGGATTTGCGGTTCCCCCTCAATCGGCATGCCGTTTTCGTCGACATATTCCGGCAAATCTTCTGGTGCGACTTCATCCACTTCGGTTTCAAGCCGCTCCGGAAAAGTCACATCGGTGGCAAATTTCTCCACTGGCCGTTTGGCGACGGCACCTTTCATAAATGCGGCAAATGCCTGTGCCGGAGCCCTGCCGCCCTGCAAATCGCCCACGGCCTTTGCATCATCGCGGCCCATCCAGACGCCTGCCGTCAGCCCGCTGGAAAACCCGATGAACCAGCCGTCTTTATTGCTAGTTGTCGTTCCGGTCTTACCGGCAACCGGCCGCCCGATTTGAGCGCGAACGCCGCTGCCGGTGTTGACGGCGGTTTGCATCAAATCGATCATCCCCCCGGCAACATAATCAGGGACCAGCTGGATCGACTTGGGCGCTTTGGCCCGGTATAAAATCTCGCCGTCGATCGTGGTCACCTTTGAAATAGCATAAGGCATCAGGCTCTTGCCGTTTGCAGCCACTTGCGCAAAGGCGCGCGTCATATCAATTACCCGCGTTTCGGATGTCCCCAGTACCATCGAAGGCTGGGTGTTGATTTGCGTCGTTATGCCAAATCGGCGAGCCATATTTGCGATGGTACTGGTGCCGATTTCATTGCCGATGGCCGCCGCGACGGTATTCTTGGAATAGGCAAAAGCATCGCGCACGGTCATTTCACCGGCATAGCTGCCGCCGCTGTTTTTCGGCTGCCATCCCTCGATTTCAATCGGTTCGTCGACGACTTTATCTTCGGGCCGGAAACCCGCCTCTAAAGCCGCAAGATAGACAAACAGTTTCCAAGCCGAACCCGGTTGCCGAAGCGCGGTAACGGCGCGGTTATAGTTGCTGGTGACATAATCGGTGCCGCCAACCATGGCGCGAACGGCACCATCGCGGTCAATCGCCACCAATGCTCCTTGCGCGCCGCGCGGCACGTTGGCGATGATTGCCGCAGTCGCTTGTTTCTGCATATCCAGATCGATTGTCGTCCACACGTCAATCGGCTTTTCGGTTTCGTCGATCAGGCCTTCAAGCTGGGGCAGCGCCCAATCGGTGAAATAGCGCACACTGTTCTGCGCCGGTTGCGATGTGATTTTGACCAAAGACGGCTTGACCGAAGCCGCCTGTGCCGCAGTGATCATGCCTGCGTCCTGCATCACTTCAATGACCACACCGGCGCGGCCCAGTGCCGCTTTTGCATCCGCCGTCGGTGAATAATTCGACGGTGCCTTTACCAGCCCGGCAACAATTGCAGCCTCAGCCAGCGACATTTTTTCTGCGCCATGGTCAAAGAACTTGCGCGATGCGGCGTCAACACCATAAGCGCCGCCGCCGAAATAGACCTTGTTCAAATAGAGCTCGAGGATCTCGGCCTTAGTCAGCTTCGTTTCCATCGCCATCGCGAGAATAATCTCGCGAATTTTGCGGCCAAACTCCTTGTTGTTGTTCAAGTAGACATTGCGGATAAGCTGCTGGGTGATGGTCGACCCACCTTGTTTCCACTGACCGGAAGTCAGACGGATATAGAATGAGCGGGTAATGCCGATGGGATCAACGCCTGGATGTTTGTAAAAGCGCCGATCTTCGACGGCAACCATCGCATCCTTCATTTCGTCCGGCAATTGTTTGATTGTCAACCACCGGCCAAAACTTGGCCCCATCGATTGAATCACCGTTCCATCGGCGGCCCGTATGCGGATCATCTGGCCGTTGGGCGACGCTTTCAGGTCTTCAAAGCTTTCAATCTCACTTCGGGCAACGGCCACGAAAATTGCCAGCACCATCAATCCAAGCAAGCCAGATAGTATGCCGATTTTGAACAGCCGCATCGTCCAACGACGAAATGGGCCATGTGCCGGGGCTGACTTTTTGCGTGCCATGTGAGCCAACTGTTACTGGCTATGTTTGCACGCCACAAGGGGGATTAGGGTTACCCTGGAAATTGCCTCAGTTTTCGGATTCAAAGGCCAATGCAGCGCTGTTGATGCAGTAACGCAGGCCGGTTTCGCCGGGGCCGTCGGGAAAGACATGGCCCAAATGTCCATCGCACGCCGCGCATCGCACTTCTGTTCTTACCATGCCGTGCGAAACGTCGCGTTTTTCTTCGATCATTTCGGCATCGGCAGGCGCGGTAAAGCTGGGCCAGCCAGAACCGCTTTCAAATTTCGTATCCGACCCGAACAATGCGGTTCCGCATCCTGCGCAGTAATAACGGCCTTCGCGTTTTTCGTTCGTTAACGCGCCTGCATAGGCCCGTTCTGTCCCCGCTTCACGCAGCACATGATATTGCACATCATCAAGCTGCGCCCGCCATTCTGCCTCGGTTTTTTCGATTCTCTTCATAACCGCAATTTGGGAATGCACGGCCATTTCGTCAAGGCCGCAATTGCGGAAACTTGCAATCCCGGCTTAACCCCATCTTCACCATGTTGATTGTAATATCGTCAATATGGCGGCCAACCGATCCTTATACGTTCCACTTTTCGCTTTGCTGCTGTGCGGGACGGCCATGCCATTGGCCGCCGAAGAATGCAGGCTTTGCACTGACCAGAGTGTTTTGGAAGCCAGCCGGTCACGGACGGAAGCAACACCAGTGGTCGATATCATCAGCGGCCTTGCTTTCAATCGCGCGGCGCAAAATGGCAAGGGCAATGGCAAAATCAGCGTTAACACTGACGGCGGCAGCGCGGTAAATGGCGGGCTGATCGATCTGGGCGGCTATGCGGTGGCGGGAACGGCGGTTATTCGCGGTGTTCCGGGCCGGTATATCCGGATAGAATTGCCCGATAAAGTGGAAATGAAATCAGCCAATGGCGGAAAAATTGAAATCGCCAATCTACGCACCAATCTCGGGCTGTCGCCGCAGCTTGATACAGCTGGGCAATTGACCTTTTCATTTGGCGGCGATTTGCATGTTGTTGGCGATATGTCAGGCAAATTTCGCGGCCGGATCGCGATTACCGCGCAGTATGAATGACTGGCGCACCGTCATGATTGCTAAAGCGAGCCTGGAACACGTTTGGGCCTGACACATGGCCGGGATGGCGTTCCGCCCAAACATCACTGCGCATTGATACTTGCAATGTAGGATTTGTTCTGGGATTGCAGCGCATGGCCGCTATTTCAGGGCCGCGCTCTTTGACATTGTTGGCGGTTTAAGCAGGACGGTATTTAGGCTCAGTTTCGATCAACTGTACACACTCGTCATTGCGAGCGAAGCGCGGCAATCCAGTGCAGGATTGGAACGCTCTGGATTGCTTCGCTACGCTCGCAATGACGATTCAACATGATCGAGTGCGGGGCGGGGCTAAGTGAATCGCAAGCCGTTCGTCCTGTCTCCCGGCGGGTCGATGTCGAAGGGCGTGACAAGCAACCTGTACTTCGACAAGCTCAGCACGAACGGTTTTTGTTGCAGTCAAAAGCTCCCCATCCGTTCGCGCTGCCTCCCTCTCCGTTCGTCCTGAGCCTGTCGAAGGATGAGACCAGTAACCTGTCCTCCGCCCCGAAAACCGGCGAAAACAGCATCCTACAAAAAACCACATTGTAGGAAATAATCGAACACCCTTCTTTCGCCAAATGTCAAAATAGGTGTCAATCTTGTCAACTAGGTGTCAATTCGGGCGTTTTCGGCCCGCTCCATGTAGGACTTATTTGCTGCCAATATGCGCGTGGGTAATGGCGACCGCGAGGGCATCGGCGGCGTCTGCTCCCGCCAGCTTCACGCCCGGCAGCAAGATTGCCAGCATCGCCTGAATTTGTGCTTTTTCCGCATTGCCAACGCCAACAACCGCCTTTTTCACCAGCCGCGTTGCATATTCGGCGACCAGCACCCCGCCGCGCGCCGCGCCCAGCAAAACCACGCCGCGCGCTTGGCCCAATTTCAAAGTAGATTGCGGGTTCTTGTTAACGAAGACTTCCTCCACCGCAACCGCATCGGGCCGGTATTCGGTGAGGACATCGTGCAGCGCCAGATCAAGCTGCAACAGCCGCGATGCCAACGGCATTTTCACATCGGTCTTTATCTGGCCATTGGCAATATGCGAAAGCCGGTTGCCGTCGCTGCGGATGACGCCCCAACCGGTCGTGCCGAGCCCGGGATCAAGGCCCAAAATGATTACGGCGGACCGCACGCTCAGCCCAATTTCTCCATGACTTCATCGGAGACATCGTAATTGCCCCAGACGGTCTGGACATCATCATCGTCTTCGAGCGCGTCGATCAGCTTCAGCAAAGTTGCGGCATTGCCTTCATCGACTTCGACTGTCACCTGCGGCCGCCATGCCAGCTTGGCGCCTGCCGCTTCGCCAAGGCTGGCTTCCAGTGCCTTGGCAACTTCGTGCAGGCTGTCCATTGCGGTCCAGATCTCGTGTTCATACTCGCCCGATTCGACATCTTCTGCGCCCGCCTCAAGCGCGGCTTCAAAGACATCATCCGCGCCGCCCGCGCTGACCGGATAGGTGATCAGGCCGAGCCGGTCGAACCCATGCGCCACCGCGCCCGACGCGCCCAGATTGCCGCCATTCTTGCTGAACGCGGTGCGCACGTTGGTGGCGGTGCGGTTGCGGTTGTCGGTCAACGCCTCAACGATAATGGCAACGCCGCCGGGGCCATAGCCTTCGTAGCGCATTTCATCATAGGTTTCGCCGTCGTTGCCGGCAGCTTTGTCAATCGCGCGCTGGATATTATCCTTGGGCATGGATTGCGCTTTGGCGGCATTGATCGCGAGGCGCAGGCGCGGGTTAAAATCGGGATCGGGCATACCCATTTTGGCGGCAACCGTAATTTCCCGGCTGAACTTTGAAAACAAGTTGGAACGCTTTTTGTCCTGCGCGCCCTTGCGATGTTTGATATTTGCGAATTTGGAATGGCCTGCCATGATCTGCTTCTTATGTATTAAGTTATCGAAGGGCGCGCACTTACATCACGCCGCAATGCCGCGCAAGTATGGCATGGTTACTTAAGGTCAGGACCCTAAGCGAGGCAATCAGTTTTTTGCCGCAACAACACCCTTTACCGATGGGTTCGACGCATTTGCCTTCTTCGCTTTTTCAGCTTTCGGTTTGCGGACTTCTTTGTTCGTTTTTTTCTGGCTTTTTGCCATGATTATTCTCCCGTTAAAATCGGAGTATAGACGGTGATTGCCAATTCCCCTAATTCTACCAGCATATTATCTAGGTCCTAACCCTAACCCCGTTGTCATGCAGAGGCTAGAATCTTCAGCGGCAATCCTTATTCATGTTCTTGAGCTCTAATCAATGTCATAGGATTGCCGCCTGAGTTGTAATCAACATGTTTTGCAGCGGTTCGCTCAGTGGTGGACTGATCCGATTTCAGACGGACTAAGATTGGTGCTTTGATTGACCTTTCCGAGTTCTACCTTTCCAGAGCGTGATCGGCGGTACAGGCCATAAACCGCCGCTGCGGCTGCCACGCCGCCGACCGCTACAGTTTTGGGATTGCGCCGCGCAAAATCTGCAGAATAGCGATAGGCCGCTGGTATGTTGACCTTTGACGCTTGGCTCGCGATCAGTCCGCCTGCGCTTGCTGCAACGCCAACGACCTTAATGGCGCGATCACGCAGACTGTTATTATGCGCAGCGGTGGCAATCTTTTCAGAAAGCCGCGAGGTTGCACCCGCTAGCCAGTCGGCACTTTTAACCAGCTGGTCTGCAGCTTTTTCTTGCCAATCTTCTTCAGACTTGTCCGCCACAATAAAATTCTGCTTTGTATCAGCAGACTTTACTTGGGCCTTTGCCGCAGGTGATATTTCGCTGGTTTGCGATTTGAGATTTGGTGTTACCGTAGCCATAACTTCATCCTTTCATACGCTGTCCTGTTGCGTATGAAGCATAGCATTTATTACAAAATAATGTCACTGCATGGAACAGTGTATGGTGCAGTCAGTTCTGCAAAGCCGACGGTTTGAAAGGATAAAAAGATTACGCGCGTAATTTCGCCGCCGTTAATACGCCGGTTCGATAAGTCAGGCTAGGCCAAGCGCGGATTTATACGTATCCAATATTGCTTCCATTTCCTGCCGGTCATCTTGCGTCATTTTGCGCAAGCGAACAATCTGGCGCATGATTTTGGCGTCATAGCCTTGGCTTTTGGCTTCGCTGTAAACATCCCTAATGTCGTCGGCGATGCCTTTTTTCTCTTCCTCTAAACGCTCAATACGTTCGATGAAAAGACGCAACTGATCCGCTGCGATATTGCCTTCGGACATAATATTCTCCTAAAAAATTATTTGAAGCTTGCGCCTCGAATCAAACATGCGCCGCTTTAATCAGCCGCAGCATTTTTGGCGACACTTTCCTGCATGCGCTGCAATTGTTCGGGCGTCGCGGTGCTTTGT
>JAYVBJ010000004.1:0-46715 GCA_043750535.1 Sphingomonadales bacterium
GTCTGCACCTTCAGGCGCACCCGCCGGTTCCGGGTCATCGACAGCAGGTGATAGACCACGTCAAAGCGCAGCGGCCGCTCCGGATAGTCCGCGCCGGCCAGGTCGATCAGCTGGTGAAAGCCCTGCCCATCGCGCAGATAGCTCAGCGCCTCGACGATCCGGCCCGCCGGCCCGGTCAGGGTCAGTTCGCCGAACTGCACGCTGGCGCTTAGAATGCTGCGATTGGCGTTCTTGCAGATCGCCTTGCCCAGCTTGACCAGCTCGGCGTCCTTGGCCGGCCAGCTCATCGCGCGATGGTTCCCGTCCGGCGGATCTTTTTCTGCAGTTGTAAGACGCCATAGACCAGCGCCTCGGCGGTCGGCGGACAGCCGGGGATATAGATGTCCACCGGCACGATCCGGTCACAGCCGCGCACCGTTGAATAGCTGAAATAGTAATAACCGCCGCCGTTGGCGCAGGACCCCATCGAGATCACGTAACGCGGCTCGGGCATCTGGTCGTAGACCTTGCGCAGGGCCGGGGCCATCTTGTTGACCAGCGTGCCGGCCACGATCATCACATCGCTCTGGCGCGGGCTGGCGCGCGGCGCAAAGCCGTACCGCTCCAGGTCATAACGCGGCATCGAAGCCTGCATCATCTCGACCGCGCAGCAAGCCAGGCCGAACGTCATCCACATCAGCGAGCCGGTGCGCGCCCAGGTGATGAGGTCATCCGCCGCCGCAGTCACAAAGCCCTTGTCGGCCAGTTGCTGCGAGACGCCGTCAAAGTACGGGTCATGCCCGGGGTCATACCCCTCGACGGTGGACCGCCCAGCGGCTCCGGCAGGAATGATCACTCCCATTCCAGGGCCCCCTTCTTCCACTCATAGACAAAGCCCACGGTCAGCACGCCCAGGAAGGTCATCATCGACCAGAACGCGAACTGCGCCGTCTCGGCCGGCAGCTTCATCAGGGTCACCGCCCAGGGGAACAGGAAGGCCACTTCCAGGTCGAAGATGATGAACAGGATCGAGACCAGATAGAACCGCACGTCGAACTTCATCCGCGCATCGTCGAACGAATTGAACCCGCACTCATAGGCCGACAGCTTCTCCGGATCCGGCGCCTTGGGCGCAATCACCACGGCGAACAGAATAAAGAAAATCCCCAACGCCAGCGCGATCCCCAGGAAGATCACAATGGGCAGGTACTCGATCAGAAAGGCGTTCACGTGAGTCTCCGGCGGGGGAGTCGCGGCGTCCTTCTAGACCACTCATACGAGCGTTTCAAAGGGCGAGTTTGGAGCTTTTCACCGCGCCATTAGGCCCCGCCGCGAAGGTTTGGCCCGTCACACTGTTGAAGGTTCCACTGCTGACCACCACGGGTTAGTCAATGCGCCCAGCGGATCGTAGGAGCCGGCCTGAGATGCAAGACCGGTACAGCGGCGATATCGGCGACTATGTGAAGCTAGCGATCCTACGCGCGCTCGCTCCCGGCCGAAGGCTAGGGGTCGGCTGGTGGCTCTATCCCAATGAGAGCCACAACGACGACGGGCGCCACATCGGCTATCTTGATCAGCCAGAGACTTGGCGGGCGTTCGATCCGCCCGTCTTCGACCATCTCAAGGCCGTCGTCGCATCGGGCGAACGGCGCGTCTCGGCGCTCGAACACGACGACCTGCTGCCGGGCGCCCTCTATTTTAGTGAGCCCTTGCCGACCGGCGGGGTGAGCGGCGCGCGGCGGACTGCGCGCAGCGCGTGGCTGAATCGGTTGAGTGCGGCTGTGGAGCCCTGCGATCTGGTCTTTCTCGATCCGGACAATGGATTTGAGACCAAGGGCTTCGACCTCGGCGCCGCCAAGGCCGGCAAGAGCGTGGCTTTGGCGGAACTGCAGACGTTACAGCGCCCTGGGCGAACTCTACTTGTCTATCACCACCAGACTCGAATGCGAGGCGGCCACGAGTTCGAGTTGGAGCACTGGGGCGCACGGCTGCGCGCCGCTGGGTTCGCTCAGGTGGACGCCCTTCGCGCCTCCCCATTTTCAGCTCGAGCCTTCTTTTTGTTAAATGGATCGCCCGAGTTGCGCGCTCGCGCCGCCCGCGTCGCAGAAAGGTGGCGAGTCCGAATGGCGTGGCGCCCAGACCTCGGCTCTATGTCGATCTGAGTGCGGTCAGGCACGACGTCAGCCAGCAATGGGCCCGCAACGCGAACACACTCCCCCGCGCTCCAAGCCGACGACTGAGGCTGCCGCCCGCCGCTGACGTGGCCGCGCAGACCTATCCGGCCTCAGGCGGCCAAAGCCGCGCCGTATGCACAAGGGCGAGGATCCAAACGGTGTCACCCTTCACTTCATAGACCAGACGGTAGATGCCGAGGGGGATCAGCTCGCGCGTACCGGACACCCGGCCAGGCCGGCCCCGCATCGGCAGATCCCGGAGGCTGCGGGCCGCGTCGCGAAACGCCGCATCCACCCGAACGGCCGCCGCCGGACTGTCGGCTACATGTGGAGCCGGATGTCACCCCGGTCGCGGTCCGCTTCCGGGGTCCAGGCGACCCTCACCTGTCGCGGGCGACACCGGCGCGCAGCGCCGAAAAGTCGGCCTCCACGGCCTCATCGGACCGACCAAGTCCGGCGTCTACAGACCGCCGAGCAGCCGCAACCTTGCGACCCAAGAACGCGTCATAGCCGTCCGCTTCCTGTTGCCGCTCCACAAACGCCCGCATCAGTTCGCGCACCACCTGCGATGCGGGACGATGGCTCGCCTGCGCCGCCGCCATGAAGTCGTCCCCTGCCCCTAATCGTCAAACCCCACAAA
This sequence comes from Sphingomonadales bacterium, assembly GCA_043750535.1. Lineage (GTDB taxonomy): Bacteria > Pseudomonadota > Alphaproteobacteria > Sphingomonadales > Sphingomonadaceae > Sphingorhabdus_B. Next base: position 2,794 of record JAYVBJ010000004.1, read on the forward strand.
CACCGTCGCCTCAGCGACCGCCTTGCGTTCAGACACTACCGCATTGGCCGGGAAGCTCTCGTCCGGCCAGCCCAGCGCGATGCTCTTCATGATCACCTGATCTTCGGCGATGCCGGCGTGCTCGCGAACCACAGGCGATTGCATGATGCCCTGGCTGTTGATCACCGCGCCCAGACCGCGTGACCAAGCCGCGTTGACGAGCGCAGTCGCCACTGCGCCGCAATCGAACGGGGTATCGTCGCTGCCATCGAGAACTTTGTCATAGGTGATGATCACGCACACCGGCGCGTCGAATTGGCGAAAGCCGCGCAATACCCAGTCTTGGCGCATAACCGCATCGTCGCGGGCGATTCCCATGGCGGAGAAAAGCTGTTTGGCGACGCCAATCTGACGCTCCCGGTGTTGCCCGGCAAAAGCTTCGCCGGTGCGGAACTCGCGCGATTGCGGCACGCCCGCCACCATCCGCTCAGTGTTGCCTTGGCGGATCCGGTCGAGCGGTTCGCCAGTGATGATGTAGAAATTCCACGGCTGGGTATTCATCGAAGACGGCGCGCGCATGGCAAGGCCGATTACTTCTTCGATCAGCTTTTGCGGCACCGCATCTGGCTTGTACCCGCGAATACTGCGGCGGCCCAAGATAACGTCGTCAAACAGCATAAATGGTTCCTTCAATCAGCGCGTCTTTAGTGGGGTTGGTAGCGGATTTTGGCGCGGCGGGAAGCCCGCACTTTAATCCACCGTTTCGACCAGCTCGCCAATCCGTCCGACCATTTCGTCGATATGGGCTTTTTCCAATATCAGCGGCGGGGACAGCGCGATGATGTCGCCGGTGGCGCGCACCAACAGGCCATTATCGAAGCATTTGTGGAACAGGGCCATGCCGCGCTTACCCACGCCGTCTGCATGCGGCGCGAGTTCGATGGCGGCGACGATTCCCATGTTGCGGATGTCGACGACGTGGCGCTTGCCTTTCAGGCTGTGGACAGCGTCTTGCCAATAGCCGTGCAGTGACGAGGCATTTTCAAAAATGCCCTCGGATTTGTATAGATCGAGCGTTGCCAATCCGGCAGCAGCGGCGAGCGGGTGACCCGAATAGGTATAGCCGTGGAACAGCTCAATGCCGTCGGGGCCGCCCTCAACGACGCCATCGTGAATATGGCGGCTAACCGCGACTGCGCCCATTGGCACGGCGGCATTGGTCAGCCCTTTGGCCATGGTGATGATATCAGGCGTAACGGCCAAAGTCCCCGATGCGGTCGCCCCGCCAACACGGCCAAATGCGGTGATGACTTCGTCAAAGATCAGCACGATGCCGTGTTTTTTCGTAATCTCGCGCAGTTTTTCCAGATAGCCGATCGGCGGCACCAGCACGCCGGTTGAACCCGCCATCGGTTCGACAATTACCGCTGCGATGGTCTCTGCACCGTGCAGGGCAACAATCACTTCCAGATTGTCGGCGAGATGCCCGCCCCATTGCGGACGCCCTTTGGTAAAGGCGTTATGTTCCATGTTGTGCGTGTGCGGCAGATGGTCGACGCCAGCCAGCAGCGTGCCGAACTGCCGCCGGTTGTTGACGATCCCGCCGACCGAAATCCCACCAAAACCGACACCGCTATAGCCGCGTTCGCGCCCGATCAACCGGGTACGTGTACCTTGGCCGATTGCGCGTTGATAGGCCAATGCAATTTTAAGCGCAGTATCAACCGATTCCGAGCCGGAGTTGGTGAAGAATATCCGGTCGAGCCCTTCGGGCATGATCGCCGCAATGCGCGACGCCAGCTCAAACGCGAGCGGATGGCCAAGCTGAAACGGCGGCGCATAATCGAGCACAGCCGCTGTCTTCTGGATGGCTTCAACAATCGGCGCGCGGCAATGCCCTGCGTTCACCGCCCAAAGGCCTGCGGTACCGTCAAGTATCTGCCGCCCATCCTCGCTGGTATAATGCATATCCTTTGCTGAAACCAGTTGACGCGGGGTCGATTTGAACGCGCGATTGGCGGTGAACGGCATCCAAAAGGCGGCTAAGGGATCATTTTCAAGTTTCATTTGCTGGTTCCATTATCAGAATTTTTTGGGTTATGCTTTAACACATGCAAACTTATCGATTGAAAAGATTGTTGTGACCGGAAACATTTCTTGGTCTTTTATGTGGGCGCGGCATCGCGCGTGAAATAACGCTTCATCCAATACCCGAAGACGAATGCCAATGTCACCAAAACACTGGCCCAAAGTTCGAGCGAATGCGTCGATGACGTGGCCATCAACAGCAATACTCCGGCCATCCCGGCAATGGCAGCCCACGTACCATAAGGGTGAAACCACATCTTGATCTCCAGTTTTTCGGGTGCCTCGGCTTCCAACCGCGACCGCAGTCGCAATTGCGCGGCTGCAATCAATATGTAGATAAAGAGCATGATTGCCCCCGACGAATTCACCAAAAAGTTGAACACACGGTCGGGCGACAGTACCGAAGCAGCAAGCGCAAAATAGCTGAACAGGCTGGCGATCAATATCGCCCGTGCCGGCACCCTCGCGCGGCTCAATTGAACGCAAGATTGCGGCGCATCGCCATTTTGCGCCAGTCCAAACATCGCCCGTGATGTAATATAAATCCCTGAATTAAGGCATGAAAGCACCGCCACAAGAACTATCGCGTTCATGATAAGGTCGGCTTCAGGATATCCCATTTGCCTTAAAGCATGGGCAAACGGCGACACGCCCGTCTGGATTTCGTTCCAAGGGACAACCGACACGATCATCAGGATCGACAGCACAAAAAAGATCAATATCCGAACCGAAACAGAGATCGTCATCTTGGCAATCGTCTTGGCACCGTCTTCGGACTCTGCGGCGGCCAATGTTGCTATTTCTGCGCCGCAAAGCGAAAAGATTGTGGTGGATACGCCAACCAGAATGGCGGTTACACCGGCAGGGGCAAAGCCGCCATGCGCGGTTAGGTTGGAGAATGTCGAACCGCTGGGAGACGTCACGCCGGTGGCGTAAGCGGCTGCTACCAATATGAATACGATGATGGCCACCACTTTGGTCGATGCAAACCAGAATTCAAATTCTCCATAATGCTTTGCGGACATCAGGTTGATCGCGGTTAGTATGGCCATCAATACAACGCCGATTTGCCAAACCTCCATTTGCGGGAACCAGCTGTTGATGATCTTCGCGCCTGCAATCGCTTCAATCGCGATCACAACGACCCAGAAATACCAATATAGCCAGCCAACCATGAACCCGGCCCAATTGCCCACGCCGGCACGTGCGAAATCAGGGAATGTCTGGATGCCGGGCATCGCAATCGCCATTTCGGAAATCATCCGCATCACCAATAGGACAAGAAAACCCGCAAGGGCATAACTCACCACCGCAGCAGGGCCGATTGTGCTGATCGCCGTCGATGAACCGACAAACAGGCCAGCGCCAATAATCCCGCCAAACGTAATCATCGAGACATGACGTGATTTGAGCGATTTGCTCAATTGCTGTTGCTCGCCTTTCAGCGGTGCGGTCCCCAAAGCTATTTCAGTCAACGTTTTCTCTCCCCAACGCAGATTCTCAGCTTGGTTACCGCATGCGGGTTCACGACGCCAGCCACAATCCTAAAGCGCGCATTGGCGCTTGTAATGTAGGATTTGTTCTGGGAACACAGGGAATAGCCGCTGGTTTAAGGCTGGCTCTTTGACATTGTCGGCGGTCAAATTACGCGCTTCTGAGTTGGATTTGCGAAAACGTAAAATTACAAAATAACGGCGATGTAGGAAATTATCTATACCCGGACTGGCAATTAGTTTCAAAATAGGTGTCAATTTTGTCAACTAGGTGTCAACTTGGCAAATCCGCGGATTTTGGGATTAAATGAAACAGCAAGAACTTGAAATTGGCGGACAGGGTGTCCGCATGAAATTTACTGTTACGTATTGGAATAGTAAGGCTAATTGAGAACTGAGTTAATCGCTCCCACATAAATTCCAACATCAGCTTTGGGCAAGGCGGTTTCGTGGAGACGAATCAATGCAAAGCGTCCGCCATCCATCGCTGCTGACAATAGAAAGGCCAAGTCACGATGGCTAAAAAATGCCCTTTGTCGAAAAGTAATGGCTCCAGCCAATACGACTCTATCGTCCGTCTATGGAGGACTTCGTATTTCAACCCGATGGGTATTGTCCGCATCCGAAGACACTGCGGACGTTCATCAACCACCTCATTCCAACAAAACCCACCGTCACCCCGTGCTTGACACGGGGTTGGGCTATCTGCTGGCTGTCGCAGGAAAAACCAAACCCGTGTCAAGCACGGGGTGACGAGGTGTGGGATTGGCTGAAGTCGCCAAGACTGCAGCCGTTTAAGCTGACCAAACGCTTCTATTATAATTGCCATTTATTCACGTCGAGTGCCTCGGGACGCAACCAGCTTAATACTCCGCCCACCACCACTCATTACGATCTGATTTTCGGGCCCGCGCGATATTTGTGTCGCCGCGTCAATTGCCTCGAATACCACAGGCAGGTTTGGCGGCGGCCCGATTTCGCAAATAGTTACAAGGCCATCGGCTGAGGCATGAGGGTTGATATAAGGGGAAATCCTGATCATTTTTCCGTTGGTTCTGTAATTACGTAATTGCCCTGCACATGCAGGCTCCCACCATAGCCGTTTGTTATCAGCCCCAAACTCCAGCGGATATTCAAGTGCCATCCCATCGACGGCGGTAACACGCCAAGCGCCCGTTATGCTTGTCAAATCAGACTCTGGAGAAGCGGCAGGCTTACGTGACTGCTGACACACGTTCAGCACGCCTGTTAGCAATAGCAACAACGGGATAATCCGATTCATGGCTCTGTGATACTGGCAATGCTTCATCTGTAAAGTGATTACATTCGCAGAGGATTAGCGGCACGGGCGGGTCCGATTGCTAGTCCTGACTATCGCAAAACGCCATGCATTATTGTCATATCGTTACTGTGCAGCAGGGTTGCAACAACGAAGGTGGCTGGCGTGTTACGAATAACTGCGGTCGTTTTCAGTCAGATTTGCCAACCTTTAAAGCGGATATCATGCTCGCCCATTGGAACTGGCTATAGGAACCTGACTTTTGTCAAGATTTGCGATCTGCTCATCGCGAGTGCGCTGCCGACCCAAGCATATGGAAGGGCGCACATCAGCGCACTTATCGAGGCGATGTTGACGATAGTCACGCGGCTCAACACCGATTGGGAGAAGCGTAAAGCAGCTCACAGAGCAATCCCGGCTTGTTTACCAAAAATCAGGATTTCGCCCGCTATATGGGCACTTATGATACGTATCAATAACAAGCACTCGGCTGCTCTATCGTTGGCCCTATTGGGCACTGTCCCGGCAATGGCGCAGGATCTTGCACCGCTGGATCATGCTACTCCGTCGGCGCAATGCGCAAACAATGACGAAACACTTTCGGCTGATCTGCAGATTGCCGCCTGCACCTCTTTGCTTCAGTCAAAAACCATGGGGCCCGCCAAGCTCGTTAAAGCACTCAAGGACCGTGCGGGAGCCTATATGCGGCAGCGCGACTATGTCCGCGCCATTGCCGACTATAGCGAGGCGATCAAGATCAATACGCAACTTCCCAAAACGTTCAATGATCGCGGGCGGGCATATTATAGGCAAGGGAATTTCCCCCTTGCCCTTGCCGACTTCAAAGAAGCCATCGGTCTCAATCCAAAATATTATCAGGCCTTCAGCAACCGTGGTCTCGTTCATTCCGCGCTTCGTGACTTCACTGGTGCGCTGGCCGATTACAATCAAGCAATCCGCCTTAATCCGCACTTTGCAAACGCATTCAGAAATCGCGGCAATGCACATGTGGCTCTGAAAAATTATCCCAGCGCGCTTTCCGATTTCAACGAAGCTATTCGTCTCGATCCTCAATTCGCCCAAGCCTTTTACAGTCGCGGCAGTCTTTACGCTCGTATGCTCGACTTTCCCAAAGCAGTCGCAGACTTTGATACGGCAACGCGCCTCGATCCGAAGGATGCGCGCGCTTTCCAAGGCCGCGGTCGCATCCATCTTACCCTTCAAAATTGGCAGGCGGCGTGGAACGATTTCAATACGGCGGTGCAGCTGAATCCAAATTCGGGGCGGGCGCTCCGAAATCGCGGTCTAGCCGCACGGCAGCTGGGCAGGGTGGCCGAAGGTGATCGCGACATTGTCCGCGCAGCGACGCTTGATCTTGCCGAGCCGACCGAGAAGGCGAGCGCTAGCCCCGGTGCGAAACAAACAGCTGGTATGTTGTCGACAATACCGGACTGAGTCGGCCTATCAGTGGATGGCAGCTTGCGATGAAAATGCGCACTGACACACGGCCAGCAACCCGCATAAACCTAAGAACAGAAACTTTGCACCCAGTTGGCCCGACGGGTTGCGCCCACGAGGATCGCCCGTCTATAGACGGTCTAAGCTATTGGTGGTTCCTAGAAATACTGACTTGAAAGCTGTTTGTGCAAAGACTTAGCCGTGGAACCATAACAGCGCCCGTCGATGGCAGAACGGGATTTCGGCCGCGGCTGGCCTTTGTTTGGCATCGGATCTCTGACTGGCTTGTTCCTGTGCTTGCGGCACTCGCTGCGATAGTACTCGACCAAACCGGATTGTTCCGGGTGCTCGATGGAATGGCCTTTGATGTGGTTACGACCCACGAGGCTCCCAGGCCGCCGCGCGTTGTCATCATCGATCCCGATCCAGCGTTTGAACTACGTGGTGAGGCACGACATGGTGAACTGGCGCGTGGCGCGCTGGCGCTTGGCATGAGCCGGATGGTTTTCCTGGCTGACCCCAAAGTTGCAGGCTTGCCAGCAGATCGCATCATTGTGGGGCAAAGGGCCGAACGGGTTCCCGGCAAAAAGGCTTGGCGGCTTGTGCCTCAGGGCATTGCCGGTTCCTCGGCTAAATATGCCGCATCAACCATTGCTGCGCCCGAATATGGGATCCTCAGGCGTCAATTCGCCGGGCTACAGGGCCTGGCCAAACCAATTCCGACTCTTGAGACAGCCGCGACTGGAGGCGATCCAAGCGCGCCGCCCTATTTTGTGCGCATGCCCCGCAGTCAGAATGTTCCTCGAATTTCGGCCAGCCAGTTGCTCAGTGGCGAATTGGCCGCGCGTGAAGTCAACGGTTTGATCGCGCTGGTATCGTCGCATTCGCAAATATCTGGCCTGGCTTTTGCGACTCCGCTCAATACAAGCGGACAGGCAATGCAGGAAGTAGAGTTTCGGGCGCTGGCCATACAAACAATGGCAGACGGGCGGGCCGTTCGTCCGACGCTGGCCTGGCAAGCGGCGCTGCTTGTGCTTGGTCTCTGCCTGGCGACCGCCGCGTTTTACCGACGCTTTGACCCCAAACGCGTTATCGTCCCGGCAACGGGCGCAATCGCCCTTGCGCTTGTCGGCAGCACTTATCTGATGCTCCAGTTTGCTAACATTTTGCTCCCGATTACGTCACTTCTCTTCTCGCAGGGGTTTCTCGCCACGCTGATCATTTACCGGAGCGAAATGGGCCAGGATCGACACCTTTCGCGGCAAATCGATCGAGCACTCAGTGTCGCGTTCAAGCGAGGCTCTTTCGACAATCAGTCACGCCTCCCTGCATTTCTGCTGGATTCAGCGCATATGCTTGATGTTCGGCACATGCTTCTGCTTGAACGGGGTGCCGATGGCGCATTCACAGAACTGGGCGCGATCCATGCGAACATGGCCGATATCAAGGATGACAGACACTTGCAGAACCGCCACTTTGACGCGGCACGTCACTCGTTTCGGACGTGCAGCGCAGATGACCTTGTTCCTGAGTGGGAAGGTCCGGTTTGGATTGCATGGCTCGGTGGTGCGGAACACGACATCTACTGGCTCTATTCCTTGGCAGGAACCAACAAGCAACTCAGGGGAGAGCGGCTAGCGGCGGCGATGGTCGGAAGCTATCGCGAGCTGCAGAGCTTGCGGGCCAGCCTGAGTGCTGGGACAGGGCGGCGGTGGAGCTTTCAATCGATCGACGACAAGGTCGCCAGCGCGCTAGACTTGATCACCGGACACGACGAGCAGATCCGCAATGGACTTGATGCACTCGACACCTCTGTGATGGTCTTTCATCTGCTCGGCTACCCCCTGCATGCCAACGCCGCGATGGTTGGATTGCTTGAAGAGGCGGAGCTTTCGTTGGTCGAAACAACCCTTCAGGAAGCCATTGCGCGGTTAAGCCAAATCGAACCAGAGAGTATCGCAAAAATGCTCCATGAGCTGCTTTTCAGGGGGGGCGAAATGCGCGTCCCCTGCCGCCCGCTGGGTGGCAAATCATTGATCCTCAGAATTGCCGCACCGTTCCGTGTCGCGCGCGGCAGCGAACGTGTGATCATTCTTGAAGTAATTGACATTTCCAAACTCAAGCGGCTCGCAGATTTGCGACTGTCTGTTTCCACCTTTATCGACAGTCAGCTGCGCAACGATCTCGAGGCAATCACATTAGGCGCATCGATTGCCGGTGAAGGAGGTCAAAACCGGGTCATCAACCTGATTGCGAAGGCCGCCGGACGGGCAATGAGCAGCCTCGAAGAAGTCGCTGTTCATCTGAGCAATCCCTCCGATGACGTGCTTGGACTGGCCTATCCAGTCGACGTCGGTGAAATTGCCAAGCGCGCCATCGCCAAGGCTAAGGGATTTGCAGACGATATGCATGTTTCAATTCGCACTGAATTGCCAGGAATCAGTGGCTTCACTATTGCCGAGCCTCTCGCACTAGGAGCGATGCTGGAAGCGATGCTGCTGCTCACAATCGCCGAAACCCAGCCGGGGGACTCCGTTGACCTCGACGTTGTGGAGGAACGGGAATACACCCGGATTCACGTTCGAGGCGGTTTCGGTATCTCCTATGAAAGCCTGTGCAACGCGTTGGATTCTCCTGATGCTGGCGCCCCGCTTGAGTATAAGGCCATCACATCGGGCATTCGGCATGCGCTTGGGTGGAAAGCAAACATATCTTATTGGAGCGAAATCGGCAAAGGCTACCGTTTCAACATAGAGCTGAGGCGAATCGCATGACCCAAAAATCCGTGTTGGTTGTAGATGATGATGAATTGGTGAGCGAAATGCTCGCCGCAATGCTCTCCATAGAAGGATATGACGTTGGCACTGCCGAAAATGGCGCAATCGGGTTAGAGATGCTCAAGAAGCGTCATTTCGACCTTGTCCTGCTCGATCTTGTGATGCCGCATATGGATGGCATCCGTTTTCTGCGGCTTCTTCCTGATCGCATCGCGGCTCCTCCGCCTGTTCTGGTCGTGTCAGCGTCTGTCACTGGCGACATAGCCCAGGCGGTCTGCATGCCAAGCGTAGTTGGTGTATCGCGCAAGCCGGTCCAGCGTGCGATACTGCTTTGCCAGATCGCCGATGCCTTGGCCGGACGAGCAGTCACCGACGGCTAGGCGTTAACAGATGCTGCCAATCTTCCCCGAAGGCGGACTTGCCAGCTCGGTCATTACGACGGTGTGGGTCGGGGTGTTCGTCCTGTGCTTTTTCAATCTGCGTTATGGCTGGGTGCTGTCAGGCTTGGTGGTGCCAGGCTATCTGGTGCCATTGCTGATAACCAAGCCGATTGCCGCAGCGGTAATCACGGTGGAAGCCATACTGACCTATCTCATTGTGATCGCTTTTTCGGAATATATCGGGCGCGGGCGCTGGAGCAGCCTGTTCGGCCGCGACCGCTTCATGGGACTAATCCTTGCCAGCATTGCCGTACGCTTGTCGATGGACGGCTTTATCCTGCCCTGGCTGGCCGACTGGCTGGCCGAAAATTGGGATCGTCAATTTGATTGGCAGACCAACTTTCAAAGCTTCGGCCTTGTCATCATCTCGCTGCTGGCCAACCAGTTTTGGAAGCCGGGGCTCGCAAGGGGCCTTTATGCAACAGTTGTGGTGACATTCCTTACCTGGTTCATCGTGCGCTATGGGCTGATGGAATTCACAAATTTCCACATGAGCGGCGTCTCCTATATGTTCGAAGGCTTGGCGAGTTCAATTCTCGCCAGCCCAAAGGCCTATATAATATTGGTTTTGACTGCGCTGGTCGCATCGCAAATGAACGTGCGTTATGGCTGGGATTTTTCGGGCATTCTGATCCCGGCGTTGATTGCGCTGCAATGGTATCAACCATCCAAAATCCTCACATCCTTCGTTGAAGCTGCGATCATTTATGTGCTTGCACGGTTGGTGCTGAAAATACCTGCGGTCGCCAATGCCAATATAGAAGGTGGCCGAAAGCTGCTGCTCTTCTTCAATGTCAGCTTTGCTTATAAGCTGATTCTGGGCCATGCGATGGTCTTTCTGGCCTATGATATCAAAACCTCGGACCTCTATGGCTTTGGATATCTGCTTTCGACGCTGATCGCGATCAAGGCGCACGACAAGGATATATTCCCGCGTCTGATGCGCTCGACGCTGGAGGTGTCGCTGGCAGGCGCGGTGTTGGGGAATCTTGTTGGCTTCCTTATCACCACCTTGGCGCCCCAATCCGTCTTTGGCTTTGGTCGAATACGCCAAAGCGCGCCCGATGTCGCGGTCGGCAAGACCGAGGCGATGGTTGCCGCCGCAATTGGCGAAGCCCATCTTCAGGCAAGGCGGCTGAATGCCAAACCACCCCCTCCTGAAACAGCCGAGGCGCTGACGGCCATGATCGAGATATTCGAGGCAGAACCCCAAACCGCCCAAGCAGCGGGGTCAATAGCGGGAGGCGGCATCCGCGTCGAAAGCACGGGCGATGGCTCCATGGCGATCATGCGTGAAGATGGCGCAGGCCGGGAATTGCTGCTGTTCAATCCCAATGGCAAACGCGGAATTGCGATTTCTGTTCCCGATCCGACGCAGGCACCTGGCCTGGGCGCTGCGGCACTCGCACTTTTCCGATCCGAAAATGCCCGCTGGCTTGTGATTTCCAGCCCTTCAACGCCCGGCACCAATGCAGACGACACGGTGTTGGGACTATTCCGGTCGGCAAGCAAATTGCCAGAACTGACACTGATTTCTGTCGCGACCGCGGCAAAGCCGACCGCACGGTTCAGACAGGGCGGTGCAGCGGCATTCAATCTCTCCTCGCTGCGACGCAAACTGCCGGAACTGCTTATCAGCTTTGATATCATTGCCACAGTCAATACAACGGCTGGGCGTGGCGATGGCGCTCTTTTGGAGCTCGATCAAAATTCTATCTATCGGCTGACCGCTGGTATTGCCGCGCCACTGCCGTCCACTGCAGCATCTCCGCCCGACGCGGGAATCCAGCCTTGCCGGATTGAGCCTGTAAAGAGTGATAAGCCGCAGCTTGAAGATCTGGCCATGCTCGCGTTTCTTCGTTTCGAAGTCGCCGAACCGCTTGTTGCCACGCTTCCCACCAAGCAAAGCCCTGATGTCCTCAAACCAAATGCACAGCTTGTAGGCTTCGCGCTTGATCGCTGCCTGCTCGGTGATGCAGAGCGCTGGCGTCTTGCCGCTGTCGCGGGGAATGAGGGTTTCTATTTATTTGCCGCCAAAGGCGATCCGACGCGTATCGTCCAAAGCTTTGCGGGAAAAGACCGCCGAGCTGTTGTGGCCGGGCAATCGATCCATCAGATATGGCGTTCAGCATTGCTCGCCATTGCGCCCGACGAACGCAGCCTGCGCAGACATCAGCGGACCAGCTTTGGCGTCATCACACAGGCAGCAATTCGCGCGATTGGCGAGAAATCAGGTGATGTCATTCAGCTTCAAACGGCACGATTCTCGGCGCCAAATCCTGCTACGGATGTCGATCTTGTTGTCGCGCTTGACCATATGGACTCTTCCGGCGACCGCGCGGAGAAGCTGATGTCGATAGGCCGCAAGGCAGGTTTCCGTCCCGTTTTGGCGAGTCGCGAGCTTGCGATGGCTGGCTATGAGCGAGCAGCCAACGATGCGGTTCTCTATCTCGATCAGTCGGCGAACAAAAGGCACACCGCCTTTTGGCTACGCCGCAAACTTCCTGTGGGGCAAGAATGACCCACAGGATCAGCCTTTCCACGCTAGGCCAGTTAATGGCATTGGCAATCCTCGCGGCACCCCTTGCATGGGTCAGCTGGACATTTGCGCCGAAGTTTGCGAAATATTTGACCACGTCGAGAGCGACCACGGGTTATGACATACGGGTGTCACGGCGATTGATCACCTATCGCCTGATCCCCAGCAAACCCGTTTCCTTCGCATTCTCAAAGCCCGTTACACTGTTTCGGATTTTGAGTAGTGCTGCACTTGCCTCTGGCGAGAACGAGAGAGAAAATGGTTGGGTTTACGGCTATCGCGTCGAAATGCTCGACTCTTTGGGTAAGTTGATCGGGACGCACGACGTCTATTCCCGTTCGGTCATCCGTGATCGCCTGAATTTGGAGGAGGATCGCATCCGCTTTTATCGCGGCGAATCTGCATCAATTACGCTGGACGACAACGCACTTATCTCGTCAGAAACTCCTGTGGCAGCGGTTCGTGTCACGCCATTGCCATATGGCCAAGGCGTAGTGGGAATCGACGCCCGGGTTTATGAGCGTCGCCCCTTTATCGGCAATAGTGCCTTGGCCGCATTCCGCCGTCGCAGTCCCGAGGAGCAAGCCGAACTTGCACGCGCCAACGCCTTTCCCACCGAATTTTTGACCGAACAAGAGATGATGAACATCGCCCGGAATCAATGGCGGCCGGTCGGCCCGCTGGGAATTGATGGTCGGGACTATCGCCTACTCGTCATGTATGAGAGCAAAAAACCTCTTACCGAAAGGGAGAACGACAAGTGACGGCCCAACGCCGCCGCATCGTCATCATCAGCATGCTCGTTTCAGCAACCCTTGCCGCAATCCTACTTCGTCCACTTACCGATGCGGGCGGATTTCTGACGCCAAGCAAGAGCGAGGCAGCAGGCGCGCGCCGCATGTTCACATCCGCCTTAACCGGCCTTGATGCCGCTGCGATTGCCGCTGTTTCGCAGGAATATGGGCTTGAAGCCCGCATGGTTTCAGAAAGTGATTGGCGGGGCCTGCGCCTGACAGAGCCAGTCAATTCATGCGAAGGTCGAGGCGCCTACCTGTTGCGTGATGAGGCCAATGCTATCCCGGTCGCCCTGATGGCTCCCCATCGCGGCGCAGATCGCTGGACGGGCAACATAGCTGCGCAGCTGTTTGATGAGCATCCTTTTGCCGCTGCGGCTTGGAATTCGGCACCACGACGTTCGACGGGCGAATGTAAAGCAAGCGGCGACGTGACGCGCGTTAAAAATCATTTTTTCACCTCATTTTCGCTCGCTTTTGCGAGTCGCTTTCCGCACGGGCGGGTGGTTCAGCTGCACGGCTTTGAACACAGATTGCGGACAAGCAAATCGGGCAGCCAGGCTGATGTTATCTTGAGTAATGGCAGCGAAACCCCCGACGATGGGCTGCTCGGTCTCGCTGAATGTCTGGTCAATGCCTTGCCATTGCACAGGATCAGTGTATTCCCGTTCGACACACAAGAATTGGGAGCGCTTCAGAATAAGCAAGGGCAAGCGTTGCGAAGCGCTGGATTTGGAGGCTTTGTTCATATCGAAATCTCGCGTGAGCTGCGTAAAGCGCTTACCCAAGACGTGGCATTGCGAGCTAGTTTGGCAAAATGTCTCGCAGCGGGGACAAAATGACTGGTGCAGCGCAGCTGACGCTCGCGGATGCGCTAGAGCTTGGCTATGCGCCAACACTGGCCCCGACATATGCCGATTTGCGCGATGAGGCTATTGCCACCTGCAAGGTAAAGCGCCGCAAGACAGCCAGCTTTTCTGATCATGCACGCGGCATTGCCCAATGGGCGCAACAGCTTTTTGACCGAATTCAGCAGTTGCACGAAGCGGCAAAACTATTCAACCAACGCAACGCCAATGCGCTTGACGAATCCGAGCGTCGTCTCGCCATTATGGAATACGCCCGCAGACTTGGCGCGACACCGGATCAGCTCCGTCGCGACCGAAAGGCGTTGGATGACTATTTCGACGCGGATGCTGTTCAAGAGCGCTATCGCCATCGTATCGGCGAGCGCGAGCGCGCACTGGCCTATGCGTTAGACCGACTTGGCCTTTTGGTTGGCCATGCCCTCGCCGAAAACGAAATCCACACTGCATCGCCGCTTCTGGCCGAAACCATTGCCAATCTGCTGATCACCGCACGCAGCTATCGTGGCGACAGCAGGGTGCGACAATCAGCGCATCGCTGTCTGCTCAGACTAGCCCAGCTTTCACCGACGCCGCTCGCAGGCTTCTGGGTCGAACGGGCCGTTAGGGATACACGGCGGGTTGCGCTGGATGCCGGCGAAGAGTGCTGGTCGCAATGTGATGCGCTGAGCGCACTTCTGGCTCTTTCTCCGGAGTCGTTCCTGGCGGTGCTTGATCGCAGACTGGAAGCAGGGAGCGATCAAGGATCCCCGCTGCGCATCGACAATCGCATGTTTGTGCGTCGCCACATAGCGCGCTTGCTTTCTGGCGTTGTGAAGGATCAGCCCAAGTTTTTGCGCCATCTCCAGCGGCTGGTGAATGATCGCAACGGCGCGGTGAGGCAAGCGATGGCAGAAATGCTACCCACACTGCCTGCCGAATTATTTGCTCCCTTTTGCACAACGCTGCGTGTGGATCGCGACCCGCAGGTGCGCGCGAAGTTGTTTGATGATGCTGTCGCCATGGCCAAAACGGGCGGTAAACAGGAATATCTTTTTCATCTGCTCCGCGTGCTGGGGCGAGACAAGGACGAATTTGTATTGCGTGTCACAATCGCCGCCGCGACCGATCTTGCGCAATGGTTGGCCGAGAATGATGATGCCGAACTGGCGGATATCTGTACCCGGATGCGCGAGGTATTGGCGGGCCTGCGGCAGCGCAGCGACAACGTTAAAGTAAGGCGTTGGGCAGGCGAGGCAAGCGAGCAGATTTGGCTGCTTTCCGATCCCGAGGCGCGCATGCTGGCGCTCGAAGTGTCGGCCGCTGTCGTGGGTCTGCGCGAAGGTAAGTCGCGCAAAATTCGCGCTCTGCGGGCAACATTGGAAGCTGATGAGGTTAAGGTCGGGCGCGTGCTCTCGGTATTGGCGCAGACCGATTTCGGTTTCGAACTCAATCCGGGACGAAAACCTGTTGTACAGCGCGGAGATCGTTTTAATCGCAGACTGTGGCGGTTGCTTTTCGAATTTAAGAACAGCGCAACCGACAAGCGTCAGGCTTTTTTTCACAGCATTGGCCGGGTCTATTCAGGAAGCATTTCCGCGCCATCCGCGCGCATGGCCGAACTGGCCCCCACCAAGGTGCCCGGTGAACCACTGTTTCAGGGCGGCGAGGGTGGCTGGCGCAATTATGTCCCGATGCTGGATCAGGTGCTGTCGACGATTGATCGCGGCGGCAAGACGCGGCTATTTTCTGCTGAGGGTATTACCACCATTTCAGCACCCCGGCGACTATTCGACCGGCTCCGCGCCCACTGGCAACTCAGCAAGAATTTTGCCTCTGTCGCCGCTCTACGCAACCGCGAAGGCGGTGACTATATCGCGGCGCTTCGGGCGCGAGGCGTGGAAATCGACTTTGCCCCGCATGGCGAAGCCGACGCCGCCGTCGCGCGTTTTTTCAGCTTTGGCGGTGCCTTAGCTGCGCTGCCGCTGTTTTGGGACAGGACCGTTGCCTATTTCTCGACGGTGTATGCCAATTCATTGAGCGATCTGGCCGTTTTTCTTATGCTCGCGGGCGGATATTTCTTCGGTCGCCATATGTGGCGCGGTTGGCGGATGCGCAGCCTGCGCAATGGCTTGGCGCTGGTGCTTGGTGGCTGGGGCACGCGCGGAAAATCGGGGACCGAGCGACTGAAGGCCGGGTTGATGAATGCGCTTGGCCATCCGCTTGTTTCAAAAACGACAGGGTGTGAGGCGATGTTCCTGCTCGGTCGTGCCAATGGCGAGTTGATCGAGATGTTTCTCTTCCGTCCCTATGACAAGGCCACGATCTGGGAGCAATTCGATCTCGTCAAAACCTCACGCGGGCTAGGCGCGCGGATCTTTCTTTGGGAGTGTATGGGGCTCAACCCGTCTTACGTCAAAGTGTTGCAACAGCATTGGATGCGCGACGACATCGCCACGATCACCAACACCTACCCCGATCACGAAGATGTGCAGGGTCCTGCTGGGCGCAACATTCCAGAGGTAATGACCCAGTTCATCCCGCACAACTCCATCCTGCTGACGACTGAGGAGGAAATGCTGCCTATCCTGCGCGAGGGCGCGGAGATCGCAAAGACGCGCATCCGTCCGGTCTGGTGGAAGCAGGCGGGTTTGGTCCACCAGAAGCTGCTCGACCGTTTTCCCTATGCCGAACATCCCAACAATATCGCGCTGGTTATTGCGATGGCCGACGAGTTGGGGCTGGAGGCCGATTTTGCGGTCAAAGAGATGTCAGACCGGGTGGTCGCCGATCTCGGCGTGCTCAAAATTTACCCACGATCCATGATAAATGGGCGGACGATCGAATTTGTCATGGGCATGTCAGCAAATGAACGATTTGGCGCGATGGGCAATTGGGTTCGGATGGGATTTGTCGACCATGCTTTGGATAAGGATCCCGACATCTATGTGACTACTGTTGTCAACAACCGCGCCGACCGGGTGCCGCGTTCACGTGTTTTTGCGCGTATGCTGGTGGAGGATTTGTCGGCCGACAAGCATTTCCTCATTGGCTCGAACATTGAAGGACTGAATGGCTTTATCGAAGAAAGTTGGGCCGAGCATGCGGCCGCGCTAACGCTGTTCGAGGAGGATCGAACTCCTATTGACGCATTGGAAGCCCATGCCCGGCGGCACCGCGTACCGATTACGCGCGAACAGATAGAAGGACGGCTCACGGCCATGCTCGCGCCGCAAGCAGACCGGATCAAAGCATCAGATGCGATTGCCGCCTCACGTCAGGGGCGACTTGCCGATACGCTGTCTGCAGCCGGCGTCAAAGATGCCGAGGCGATCATTGTCCATCATGACGAACAGACCAGGCAGCTGGCCGATTATGAGAAAGTTCACGCTGCAGTGAAAGCAGGTGGAGATCCGTCTCAGCTGAACGAGCAAACCCGCGCCTTCCTGCGCACCGTCTTCATTGAAAAGCTGGTGCCGGTCCGGGACTTTTACACGCCCGGCGAGGAAGTTGTCCGGCTGATCGCGCGCAATACCCCGCCGGGGCTGATCAACCGCCTGATCGGCATGCAGAATATCAAGGGCACCGGACTCGATTTCGTTTATCGCTGGCAAGCTTGGGAAACCGTTCACCGCGCGTGTGTTCAAGCGCGCGATGCTGATCCCGCCATTGCCACGCGCGGACTGGCGACGCTTTCAACATATCAGGAATATGGCGCGCTGAGCGAGGCTGTCGTTCGTGAAACCATTGAGCAGCTTAAAACAGCGCCTGTGGCCCCCGAAGCCATCGCTGCCAATCAGCTCGACGCCATCATCGCGAGGCTGGATGCCCAGCTCTCCGCCTTTGAGAAGCCCGAAACGGCCGACAAGCAAGATGATGACGCCCAAGCCAAGAAGGGAGGCGGCATCAGTGCCGCCATCACCACATTCGTAGAATCCTTCCTCGATTCCACCGACGCAGTCCGCCGTCGCCGCGCCGCCGACCGCATTTACAAAGCGCTGATCGCCGAGCAAATCAGCAGCCAGCGCGCGGCCCTGGAGTTGAAAAAACTGACGAGCCGTCAAAAAGGCGGCTGGCTCTCTGCCGGGTTAAGTTCCGCCGCCGACACCATCGCCTCTTTCACACCGCGCCGTCGCTCAAACGTGCGGGCGAACTAAAAGCGGAAGCCGAATGCCACCTCAAACCTGGGGCCATCTTTTTTGAACCGCACATCATTGGATTCCCGGAGTTCGTAACTTGCCCGAGCATTGGCATATAGGCCTTTGGATTTGCCATAGGCGAGGCCCAGTTCCGGGCCAAAGAGCTTGTCCTTGCGCAAGGTCGCGGAGGCTGCCCCCTGCGCAATGCGACCATCATAGCTCCAGCGGCGCGCTTCGATCCCACCGCGCAGGCGCAGATTTTTTGCGATAGGGCGGCTATAGTCGATGGCGATGGAGACGCGCTCATATCCGCGCCTTAAATCAATGCTCTTGTTCCGTTCATAGGCAACATCAACGCTCAGCCAATGCCATGAGCCGAAACGACGCCGATACTCAATGCCTGCGCGCGTGCCTTTGGCATGGCTGCGAACAGCACCGTCATAGCTGCGCCAGCGATGATCGACAGAGCCTGTGATGCGGTTGTTGCCCGCCTCCCACGCAAGTGTGCCGCGCACGCTTTTCTGATCCACGCTGGGTGCTTCTAGGGTGATGATATTCGCCGCATAACGTCCCTCAGCGCTTACCGAAAGAGTCTTGCTCAGCGCCTGTTGAATGCGCGCGCGACCGCCATATCCCTCACGTGTCTCACGTGTATCGTCGAAATATTCATATGCATTGGCATCGACCTGAAACCGAACCTCGGTCTTGTTTGCTTTCAACTCGTATCCAATTTCGAGACGAGTGCCCACGCCAGAACTGTCTAAATCCTCGCCTCCAAATTGACTGCGCTCGGCAACCACTGCCCGCAAAGATGCCTCGGCGTCAAACCCGGAAGACAGGTCTTCATCCTGCGCGAGCGCCGGTGCGCTGGCAAAACCAACTGGCAATGCCGACAAGTACAATGTGGCAATGCGCAAAGCCGACATTTATCGTGTTCCTTTAAAAAGAGTCATCGGGCCCGCAACAACCGGTCACGACTATCGACAAGCGTCGTATATAGATGATCAGGCTTGGCATCAACAAGTGCAATCTCGCACCGCATCGCCGTATCGCCAAGAGAGGCCTCCCCAAAAGACCCTGCAGTGCCCGCGAGTTTGTGCAGAAGGTGCCTGATTTTCGCCAATGTCTCAGGACGCAAATCTTCTTCGGCTAGCGCAGCTTCGATGCGGCGCATCGTGTCCGCCTTGCGTGTCTGATATCGTTGCTTGAGTGACGATACTGGTTGCTCGTTCACGTCGTTCTGAGTCCGCACCGCATGGGGCAGCCAAGTCGCGATCACCCCCGAGAGTTCCTCAAGGAGGATCGGCTTGCAGACGCATGCTTGCATTCCGGCAGAAAGATAGGTGCGCGCCTCTGAAGATGATGCAGCTGCAGTCACTGCGATGATCGGCAGTTCTTCTGCTGAGAAGCCCAAATCACGCAAGCGTCGCGCGGCCTGCACACCATCCATCACTGGCATCATGATATCCATCAGCACGAGCGACATCGGCCTCCCCTCGCGGCGCGCGCGCTCTATCATGGCGATCGCCACCTCACCGTCACAGGCAAATTCTACTGCCAGACCAAGCCGACCAGCGGTCATCGCCAACAGTTCAGCATTGATCGGATTGTCTTCGGCAATCAATAGGACGGGCGCAGCACTAGGGCCCCTTAAATCTAGGATCGGGGCAGAATCAACTATACGCATTTGACGAGAAGAAACTTCCATATCTTCCCGACTAGCGCATCCGTATTAATTTTGGGCTAACCACCTCCAATGGAAAGCAGCTGAGACCAGTCAACGCAACTCTCGTCCGCCAACGGTCCTGATTGCTGGTGCCAGCGGAATCTTCAAAATGGTTGCACGTGGTTGATTGCGAACGTCCGCTATTCAAGCTTGTTTTCCCGAGAGCAGACAGTCCGCTCCCCCCAACAAAGCGGCCCTTAGCAATTTGCAAATTTCCAATAATTACACTCAGCCTGGCGATGAAGTCATTTTACCTCGCGCGGAAAACCTGCTCTGACTTCTGCCTCCTTCTTGGCCTCCAAATCTCTTGAACGGGAATTATTAGCAAAAGCAATCGCGTTAGTAATTGCTTCAGCTTGTCGGGACTTGATTCCAGCTGCTTTGAGCTTTTTATACATTTCCAAAGTATCAATCATCTTTAGTCACCGGTGCAACCTTAGACTGCGCCTCGGGCGGCGAGTACAGTTAGCTCTAGACTATATGCGTCTGGACCAATCAAATTAGCCGCTGTTTTCTCCAAATCGCCCTTGCAATAGCGGACAAAATCCTTTCCTACTGGCATGGCTATATACGAATTTTTATGTTGCTTATTTGCGGTGGTTGGTTTGATTGTCTCCATCAAGCTATCCCCCCTTTTCCGTTACGTTTTTCAGCGTGTGAGCTGCAATATGCACCCCATGCAGCCATCAATGCGCGCCTCTTCTCAAACAAATTGCCACGACGATAGGCCGCTTCCACCTTGTTTTCGATAGTGTGCGCCAGTGCCATCTCGGCAACCGTGCCGTCAAAAACTGTTTCCTCAGATACCCAATCTCTAAAACTGGAACGAAACACGCCGCGCGGTTTCGGGTTTGTTTAGCCAAATCGCCACAAGGACATCGCGCACTGCGACCGCATCAACGGCACTTACCGAGATGTCACCAATTGTTGGGAAAGCATATGTTTCAAGTGATGTTAGCCACTGCGCCTTGTGCTTGGCATTTTTCCAAGACTTGTGATTTTCGGCGAAGACTTTGGCAGCTGCTTCCCTAAATGTCGGAATTCCAGCGGCCTTGCGGCGCTCAGCGATAGGATCAATACCTGATTCGATTTGACAACGCACTGTTCGTGCGCGCTCTCTCACTAGGGCAAGCGGAACCTTTTTCTCGCTGCCCAAGCCAAAGTCCCGCCGCTTGCCGTTTTTCTGCACACGACAAACCCATGATCTCGCTCCGGTGCTGCTGACCAAAAGGAATAGCCCGTCACCATCACCATAGCGTCCTGCATCTTTCAGGGCTTTCACCATTGTTGCTGTCATCTTGCCCATTTTCCGCTCCCACACGAAAATTAAACTTCAATTCCAACATTTATTCCCACACTGGTTGCGGGTCACCATAAAACGGCATTGAACGCGATTGAACAATAAATGGCTGAAATCTAGGAGATAATAGCGGATTTTGGGATGGAATGAAACAGCAAGAACTTGAAATTGGCGGACAGGGTGGGATTCGAACCCACGGAGAGCTTGCACCCTCGGCGGTTTTCAAGACCGCTGCCTTAAACCACTCGGCCACCTATCCGCGCGAAGCAGTGTTTTTCGCACTGTCTGCGCGGCGCTTATCCGGTGATGAAAGGAATTTCAAGAGCTTCTATCGTTGTTTCGTGCGATAGATTGGTGTGATGCTGGGATCAAATGGGATTCACAGCCCGATCTTTCTGTGCCATTACAACATGATCTTAAAATTGCCCCGGGGGTTTGCGTGCTTGTCCATAGTTTGAAAACACTGAAATTGTCTTTGATACTGGGAATCGGTACGGCCCTGCTTGCGCAATCTGGCAGCGCGCAGAGTGACTTCGCGGCAAATCCTGAAGCATCGGGCTTTCGGCAATATCTCGCCACCGTAAGGGCAAAAGCGGTTGGCGAAGGCATTAAGGCGGCCACAATCGACAGGGTTTTTTCGTCAATCAGTTATGATGAGCGTGTGGTCCGCTTGGATCGCTCACAGCCTGAAACTGACCCGAACAAGCCGATTCCCGATTTCGCGCCCTATAAACGGCGGCATGTTGATGCCGCCCGCATTGGCAAGGGCAGGTCAAAATACACTGAATTGCGCCCGCTGCTGGAACGGATCGAGCGGGAGACTGGCGTTCCTGAAGAAATGATGCTGGCAATTTATGGCCACGAAACCAATTACGGGACCGTTACCGGAAACTTTAACGCGCCGGAGGCTTTGGCATCGCTTGCCTATGAAGGCCGCCGCCGTGCGCTTTTTGAGGCGGAGTTGATCGCGGTGCTCAAGATGATTGATCGCGGTGTTCCGCAATATGCCATCACCGGAAGCTGGGCGGGGGCATTGGGTAAGCCGCAATTTCTGCCATCTGTTTATTTGCGTCTGGCGCGTGACGGCGATGGCGATGGTTATGCCGATATCTGGAACAGCGAAGTTGACGCCATGACTTCGATTGCAAATTATTTCGTCAATGCAGGGTGGCGGCGCGGCGAGGAATGGGGTTTCGCCGTCAATGTACCATCATCCCTCAACCGGCAAGCCATTGTCTCGAAAACCGTTTCACCGCGTTGTCAGCGGGTTTTTGCACGGCACAGCCAATGGAAGACGATGGACGAATGGCAGCGTCTGGGTGTTGCCCCGCAAAGGGGTTATTGGCCAAAGGGAAATATGCTCGCGGCTTTGATTGAGCCCGACGGTGCGGGAAATACGGCTTATTTATTAGGTAGTAACTATCGCGTGATATTGGACTATAACTGTTCAAATTTTTATGCATTATCAGTGGGGTTATTGGCCGATGAAATTCGCAATTAGGTTATTGGGCGTCGCCAGCGGCGCGGCTATATTGGCATCGTGCGGCGGTGGGAAGATGGCCGATAGTGGCGGTCTACCGGCGGCATCGCAATTGCCGGCCATCACTGGCGTGGCCGATTTACCGGTAAAAATAGGTTCTCCCTATAACATAGGCAGCGTCAGCTACACGCCAGAAGATGTGGCGGCCTATGATGATGTTGGTTATGCAAGCTATTATGGCAATGAACTTGCCGGTAACAGAACCGCAAATGGCGAAATGTTCGCACCATCAGGGGTTACTGCCGCGCACAAGACGTTGCCTTTGCCCAGCTATGTCGAGGTTACAGCATTAGACACCGGACGGACGATATTGGTCCGCATCAACGACCGCGGTCCATTTGCAAATGACCGGTTGATCGACCTTTCCGAAGGAGCAGCGCGGCAACTTGGAATTACCGGTCAAGGGGTTGCGGGCGTTAGAGTGCGTAAAGTAAATCCGCCCGAACAAGAACGCGCTGCATTGCGGAGCGGGCGTCAAGTAGCGGAACGCATTTCAACGCCTGAATCGTTGTTGCGCGTACTCAACATGAAACTGGCGAAGCAACCGAAGCCATCAGGCGCAGCGCAGATTGCCGTTGCTACAGCGCCCAGAGCGCCGACTGCAAACAGCGGTCCGATAACAAACGGAGCGCCGGGTGGCCGCTTCATCAGGGAAGGAACGCAGGCCCCGGCAAATACGCGGCCAATGCCTGCCGCCGCGCCCAAGCCGGCGAAGGACGGCCGTTTCATCAGGGAAGGTGAGGGCACTTCTGCCGTGGTCAGCGCGCCGCAGGTATCGGCCGCCGGATATGTTGTGCAGCTTGCATCTTATTCCAATCGCGGGCGCGCTGATCAATTGGCGCGTTCATTGGGTGCGACTGTACAAGCGAGCAGCGACGGCGCATTGTACCGCGTTCGTTTTGGTCCCTATGCCACCGAAGCAGAGGCTCAACGAGGGCTGGCAACTGCGCAACAACGCGGCTATCCGCAAGCGAGGATTTTTCGCGAGTGACTCGTTTTTCTGGCGGATGAATCATAGATAATCACTGCCAACGAACGGGGCTCAAATGAAATTCGGCATATCCGCCATTATTCTTGCAACTTCAACAGCCTTTAACCCCGCTGTCGCATCGCCCGCCTATGAAACTACAGCGCCGATCGCCTTCATGGTCGATATGTCTTCGGGAGCGGTTCTGTACGACAAGAAATCGAACGCGCCAATTCCGCCCGCATCCATGGCGAAAATGCTGACGACCTATGTCGTCTTCGACATGTTGGAAAAAGGCCAGCTTCAGGCAAGTCAAAAATTTATCGTAAAGCCAGAAACGTGGAAATCGTGGAACAACCAAGGCTCGACCATGTTTCTCGCTCCCGGTGAACAAGTATCGGTTGAAAATTTGGTCCATGGCTTGGTGACACTTTCCGGCAATGACGCGGCAATTGTGTTGGCAGAGGGTATTTCAGGATCAGAGGCAGAGTTCGTCACGGTCATGAATAAGACGGCAAAACGCCTTGGCATGACAGGCAGCCAATTTGGAACGGCCAATGGTTGGCCAGATGAAGGCCGCACAGTAACAACTGCGCGGGACCTGGCATTGTTGGCGCAGCAAACGATTGATGATTTTCCCGAACTCTACGCAAAATTCTATGGCAAGAAGGAATTCAAATGGGGCGGCGTCACGCAGCCGGATAGGAACCCTCTGCTGGGAAAAATCGCTGGGGCTGACGGACTGAAGACCGGGCACACCGAAGAAGCGGGATATTGTTTTACCGGAACCGCGTTGCAGAATGGACGGCGGATATTGATGGTTGTGGCGGGCCTGCCAAGTTACAATTCAAGAGTCACAGAATCTACCAATTTTATGAATTGGGGTTTTTCTGCGTGGAAATCTCGTGCGCTGTTTAAGGCGGGCAGTGTTATCGCCGTTGCGCCGGTGCAAATGGGCAGCAAAAGCAAGCTGGCATTGGTTGCGCCGCGAAATATTGCGGTGAGCTATCCTGTTGGCGAGGCCGGTAAATTCAAGATAGTCGTCAGGTACAAAGGTCCAATAAAAGCGCCTTTGAAAAAAGGCGATATCGTTGCCGACATGGTTGTAAAAATGGCCGATGGCTCCGAACAGATCTCGCCTTTGATCGCAAATGTTGATGTTGCCCAAGCCGGATATTTCGGCCGTGTCTGGAACGGCATCAAATCTATATTTGGCGCGTGATTTGGTGATGACCCGGATTGGCAAATTCATTTCTGTTGAAGGCGGGGAGGGGGTTGGTAAATCAACCCAAATTGCCGCTTTGGCCAGCGCAATCAGGCAGTATGGAATAGAAGTAATTGTCACACGCGAACCCGGCGGAACCGAAGGCGCAGACGAAATTCGGCAATTATTATTGAACGGCAGCGCGAATAAATGGACGCCGCGGGCAGAAGCTTTATTATTTGCAGCGGCGCGCAGCGACCATGTTGAACGTTTGATCCTACCTGCATTAAATGCGGGCAAATGGGTGATTACCGATAGATTTTTGGACAGCAGCCGCGCGTATCAATCCGGTGGTTCTGGATTGAGTGACGCTGATATCCTTGAGCTACATCGTATCGGAAGCGCGGCGCTGTTGCCAGATCGCACGTTAGTATTGGACATGCCCGAAGACCAGGCATCGGCGCGCGCGGCATTGCGGGACGGGACTGCCAGCGACAGGATAGGCGGACGCGATAGTATTTTTCATAAGATCGTCCATGATAGTTTTCGGCGTTACTCGCAATTGGAGCCTGCCCGCGTCCGACTGGTGGACGCCAGCGGCGAACCCGAAATCGTCACGAAACGGTTGCTGGCCGAAATTGGCGATTTGCTGGGATGAAAACGCTCATCGGCCATGATCAAAATATGCGCGCGTTTAGCAACGCATTGGCCACTGGAAAAACGCACCATGGTTGGATATTGGCGGGATTGCGCGGCCTTGGCAAAGCAAGTTTCGCAAAGATCGCCGCACAGAAATTAATCGATCCAGATGACCGTCATGGCAACTTAATTGAACGGGGCAGCCATCCTGATCTCATCATACTAAGTAGGTTACCAAAGGAACCTCCCAAAGAAGGTGAGGAAGTTGATGCATCTACGGAACTGAAGCGCAGCATTAGTGTTGATCAAATCCGGTCCCTGCAATTGAAACTGACGACGCGGCCCGGCATATCGGAAAAGCGAGCGATAATCATCGATAGCGCGGATGATTTGGAACGAGGCGCCGAAAACGCATTGCTTAAATCGCTTGAAGAGCCGCCTGCCGGGACATTTTTCTTTTTGGTGAGCCATTCCAGTGACCGGCTGTTGCCGACGATCAGGTCCCGCTGCCAGATACTCCGGTTTGACCCCCTCGGTAACGCGGACATGGCGATTGCGCTGGCACAGATTGCACCCGACATTGATGGGGCGAGCCGCGACGCGCTGGCGTTGGCCGGCAATGGATCGCCGGGGCAGGCCGTCGAGTTTTTGGGACTGGAAATTCGGCAGTTGGAAGCCGATATGGCGGCGATTATAGCGACCGGTGACCGTAATAACGCCCTGCGCCAAATGTTGGCCGCGCAGCTTTCATTGAAAAGCGCTCAGGCACGATATGAAGCGTTTCTGCGTCTCGTTCCGCAAAAAATTGCAGAGCAAGCGCGGAGCATGGATGCACATGCCGTTGCTCCGGCCATAAATGCTTGGGAGGCGGCAAATACACTGGCGGCCAGGGCGATTGGCGTAACGCTCGACAAGCAAAGCGTGATTGTTCAAATGGGAAGCTTGCTGGCTTCGCTGCAAACGCATAAGTAACCGGCAAACTAGGGCTTACCCCCATCTCTTTAAACTGGGTTTATGATGTCAGAACCGTTTTACATTACCACCGCAATTTCATACCCAAACGGGAAGCCCCATATTGGCCATGCGTATGAGGCGGTGGCGGCTGACGTCATTGCGCGATTCCATCGGCTGTCCGGGCACGATGTGTGTTTGCTTACGGGGACCGACGAGCATGGATTGAAAATGGTGCAGACCGCGCGCGACTTAGGCCGCGACACGCTCGACCTTGCGACAGAAATGTCGAGTTATTTCAGAGAAATGTATAGCAAACTTAATATTTCAATTGACCGCTTTTGTCGTACAACCGATCCGCATCATCACCGAGCAAGCCAAGAAATCTGGAAACGTCTGGAAGCAAATGGCGATCTTTATCTTGACCGGTATGAGGGCTGGTATTCGGTTCGTGATGAAGCGTTCTACGATGATAGCGAGCTGATATTGGGGGAGGGCGGTGAAAAACTATCCCCGCAAAATACGCCGGTCGAATGGACAGTCGAAGAAAGCTGGTTCTTCCGTTTGTCCAAATATCAGGATCCATTGCTGAAGCTATATGCCGATCAACCCGAATGGATCCGCCCCGAAAGCCGGAAGAACGAAACGGAACGATTTGTTGAAGGCGGATTGCGGGATTTGTCGGTTTCGCGCACCAGCTTTGACTGGGGCGTAAAGGTACCGGGCGGCGAAGGTCACGTGATGTACGTATGGTTGGATGCGCTGACCACATATCTATCCGGTATTGGATTTCCCGACGATACCGAGGAATGGCGGAAATACTGGCCGGCTAACTTGCACTTGATCGGCAAGGATATTGTGCGCTTTCATACGGTTTATTGGCCGGCATTTCTGATGGCCGCAGGCTTGCCGCTGCCACAAGCGATATTTGGTCATGGCTTCATCCTTGCCCGTGACGGCCAGAAGATGTCCAAATCCGCAGGAAACAGCGCCGATCCGTTGGTGCTGGCGGAACTTTATGGTGTCGATCAACTGCGTTATTTCTTCATGCGCGAAGTTAGCTTTGGCCAAGATGGTAGCTGGAGTGAGGAAGCAATTGTCAGCCGTTGCAACGCAGAATTGGCGAACAGTTTCGGTAATTTGGCACAGCGCGTTTTGAGCATGATATATAAGAATTGCGATGGTGCGCTAATTATAGGGCACCAAAACGAAGCAGATACAGACCTGCTTGTCACGGTATCCACCGCAATTGACCGCGACATGATGTCCGCATTTGCTGATTTGCAATTTACCCAAGGACTTGATGCCTGGCTGCGTGCCGTGTTCGCCTGCAACCAATATGTTGACGAGCAAGCCCCTTGGGCGCTGAAGAAAACCGATCCGGAACGTATGGCGATTGTTTTGACCACACTTTTTCAAGCGATTAGGCATCTTGCCATCGCGATTCAGTCCGTTGTTCCTGATGCTGCCGGGCGATTGCTGGACCAGATGGGCATTCCGCAGAATGAACGCAATTTCAGCAATATACACGATGCCGATTGGATGCAGCGCCTGATCCAAACGGGGTGCAAAGTGGCCCAACCGATCGCAATTTTTCCGCGCCTTGAACTGCGCGCCTACGATGAGGAAGCTGCCTGATGCTTGTCGATTCGCATTGTCACTTGAATTACAAAGGGCTTGTTGAGGATCAACAGGCCGTTTTGACCCGCGCCCGTGAAAGCGGCGTGTCGGCAATGCTGAATATTTCTACGCGCGAAGCCGAATGGGACGAGGTAATCTCGCTGGCGGATCAAGAGCAGGATGTCTGGGCCTCGGTTGGTATTCACCCGCATGAAGCCGATGCGCATCCAGAAATTGACGCTCTCAAGCTGATTGACCGGGCAAATCATCCCAAGGTTATCGCAATTGGCGAAACCGGACTTGATTATTACTACGATAAAAGCGACCGCGACAGGCAGCGCACGAGTTTTCGCGCGCATATCGTTGCATCGCGGGAAACCGGATTGCCGATCATAATTCACACCCGTGATGCCGAAGAGGACACGGCGGAAATTCTTGCAGATGAAATGGGGAAGGGGGCCTTCACTGGTGTAATCCACTGTTTCACCGCCAGTGCGGATTTCGCGCGCAAGGCACTTGCTTTGGGAATGTATATTTCTCTTTCCGGAATTGTGACGTTTAAGAACGCGCTGGATTTGCAAGAGATCGCAAAATGGCTTCCGTCGGATCGCATATTGGTTGAGACCGATGCGCCGTTCCTTGCCCCGGTGCCGCACCGTGGCAGGACGGGGGAGCCTGCCTTTGTGGCAGATACAGCCAAGTTTGTGGCAAAGCTGCGGGGCGTAGATGCGGCTGCGCTTATGGATGAAACGAGCGAGAATTTTTATTGTTTGTTCTCAAAGGCCACGTCATGAATATGGACGATGGCGCTTCGATTGTTTACGCCGTCGGGGCGTTGGTATTGCTGATCGGTTCACTTGCCGCGCGCCGATTGCCGCTTGGCAGCGTTGCAAAGATGTTGTTGGCGTGGATCGCCATTTTTTCGGTGCTGTTTGTTGTTTTTAGTTATCGGTTTGAATTCAAACAGATCTGGAATCATGTGAAGGCAGATATTCTGGGCACCGGGAACCAGCAACAATCCGGTTCGACAGTTCGGTTGAAGCGGAACGACGACGGCCATTTCTATGCGGTTGTGCGCGTCAATGGGAAACCGGTTAACTTTTTGGTGGATTCAGGAGCGACGATGACGTCGATGTCTGCCGAAGCGGCGAAATCAGCCGGGATTGATTTTGACCGGTCAGCTGTTCCTGTCATTGTCGGTACCGCAAATGGCGCGGTCAAGAATTGGCGTGCAACTGCCAATGTAATGGCGCTGGAATCTATCTCTGTAAAAGATCATACCGTTTTGATTTCCGATAATCTGTCAGAGGATTTAAATTTGATCGGTATGAATTTTCTGGATGAATTGAACAGTTGGCGGGTTGAGGGCGATTTTATGATTTTGGTACCGTGATTTAGAATAGAAAAATATAATTTAACATAATATATATTATCGAACTTATATTGTATTCCGTTAATCGATCCCCCAACCAAATATGTGGATGAGCCTGGCCCAATGATCGAAGACGTCGACAATTCAAAAATCAAATCCCTAATCGATGTAATGGCGCGGCTTCGCAATCCGGACGGCGGCTGCCCTTGGGATTTGGAACAGAGCTTTGCAAGCATCGCGCAATATACAATCGAAGAAGCATATGAAGTTACCGATGCCATCGAACGTCAGGACTATGCCGATCTGAAAGATGAATTGGGCGACTTGCTGCTGCAAATTGTCTTTCATAGCCAAATGGCCTCCGAACAAAAACTGTTCCATTTCGGTGATGTCGTTGAAGCCATTTGCGATAAAATGATCCGCCGCCACCCTCATGTATTCGGCGAGAGGACAATCAGCAGTGTCGGCGCAGTTGCAACGAACTGGGAAACGATCAAGGCAGATGAGCGCGAGCAGAAGGATGCAAAAGGCGGCGCATTATCCGGTGTCGCCCGCGCGCTACCGGCATTGGCAAGGGCGCAGAAGATTCAAAAACGCGCGGCGCGTGTCGGCTTTGATTGGCCCGATATCAGCGGTGCCACCGCCAAATTGCATGAAGAGATTGAAGAGTTAAAAGATGCCAAATCCGAAGCCGAACGTTTTGAAGAGTTTGGTGATTTACTGTTCGCGGCGGTCAATATCGCGCGGCATTTGGACATTGATGCTGAAGCAGCGCTGAAAGCTGGCACGACCAAATTTGAAAACCGGTTTCAGGCGATGGAAGCAATCGCCGGGGACGGATTTTCTGAACTATCGCTCGATGCGAAAGAACAATTGTGGACAGTTGTTAAGTTACGAGAATAGCTTAGAATTTACTTTGTAGCCGCCGCGAATAATTTTGCAAACTGCCCCCAATTTTGCAAACCGAGCGACACTTGCAGCAGTGTTTTGTCATTTGTCGTCGACAAAACCTTCACGTCGCCCTTGTTATGCAACCAAGCCAGCGCCGCGCCGTCGCTATTGTCCAGGTTGATCTGACGCACTTCATTCTTTGCCGCGATCAAATCAGAAAGCGTTTGCCGCAACACATCAATTCCCTCGCCCGTTTGCGCGGAAATCAGAACGCAACTATTTCTCTTGTCCAGCTTGTCGTCAAGTTCATGCCGTTGTTCCGGGGACAGCAGATCGGTCTTATTCCAAACTTCGATGACCGGCGCAACCGAACTCCCCTCCCCAGCTTCTACACCCAAACCAACGCCGATATCATTCAAAATTGTGATGACATCTTGACGCTGCGCATCGCTGGCGGGGTGCGCTATGTCGCGAACATGCAGGATAATGTCGGCCGTCGTGACTTCTTCTAATGTCGCACGAAATGCTGCAACCAGCTGGGTCGGCAAATCGGAGACAAAACCGACCGTATCCGACAATATTACCTTTTCGATGCCGGGCAAATTGATATGCCGCATCGTTGGATCAAGTGTCGCAAACAGCATGTCTTGGGCCAATACATCTGCGTTGGTTAACCGGTTGAACAAGGTTGACTTACCTGCATTAGTGTAACCAACAAGCGCGATAATCGGCCAAGGTGCACGATTTCGCCGCGCGCGATGTAATGACCGTGTCCGTTTCACTTCTTCCAACTCGCGGCGCAGGCGGGCCATCCGTTCGCGGATCATGCGGCGATCGGCCTCGATCTGGGTCTCACCCGGCCCGCCAAGAAAGCCGAAGCCGCCACGCTGCCGTTCAAGGTGGGTCCAGCTGCGGACTAGTCGGCCTGCCTGATAATCGAGATGGGCGAGTTCCACTTGCAACCTGCCCTCCGCAGTTGCAGCTCGTTCGCCGAAAATTTCAAGGATTAAGCCCGTGCGGTCGATGGTTTTGACGCCGACTTTTTCTTCCAGATTGCGTTGCTGAATTGCCGACAGGCTGCTGTCCACGATCAATAAGTCGATCTTTTGCTCTGCAACAACATCGGTTATTTCCTGCACTTGCCCACCGCCGAGCAATGTCGATGCTTTGGGGCTTCGAACACGATAATGTTTCATCGCAACGATGTCCAAGCCGATCGCAAGCGCCAGCCCCTCTGCTTCATTCAGCCGGTCTTCTACAGAAGTAGACATTCTACCCGGTAGCTCCGGATAGACAATTAAAGTGCGCGCACCGCGGGTAAAATCATCCGTATCGTCGCGAATAAATCCGCTCAATCGGCCTCCTCGTCCTTGCCTTGATTATAGTCGGCAAGATTGACCATGCCCCCAGGTTGGATGGTCGATACCGCATGTTTATACACTAATTGCGTTGTTCCGTCGCGTTCAAGCAGCAGTGAAAACAGATCATAGGCGATGATGGCCCCTTGCAACATTACTCCGTTGACGAGAAACGCAGTAACGGGTTCCTTTCGGTCGCTCATTGCATATAGGAATATTTCCTGCAGCAGGCCCGGTTTCGGCGTGACCTTTGCCATGATCTCGGCAAAAATTGCTGCGTCAGGTGAAGCGGACGGCATTATCGTGGAAATTGAATGTTTATACACCAACTGTGCTTGCCCATCGCGCCGTAACAGCAGGGAGAAGTTATCAAACCATGTCACCACACCCTGTAACTTGACACCCTTCACCAAAAACATCGTAACCGGAGTTTTGGATTTCCGCAAAGAATTGAGAAATAGGTCCTGCAGGCCATTATTTTTATCTGTCATTTATCTGCCTATTTATATTTTTGGAGTTATTTAGACGCTAAAATGTTAAATGACATGCTGGGAGCAAGCTGTGCCATAGAGGCATCGATACAACAATAAACAGGTCTAAGTCAATCACATGGCCAATATCTGCAAAAGGCGTCGAAAACGGGCATAAGCGGATTGCGCTGTGAATGAACCGAGTTAATCCAACGACTCATCATCATCGGCATATCCCGGCTTTCTGACCGATATACCAAGCAGCTTCAATTTCCGGTGCAGCGCGGATCGTTCCATCCCCACGAAAGTCGCAGTTTTGGAAATGTTACCGGTAAAGCGTTTGATTTGTACTTGCAGATATTCACGCTCGAATGATTCACGTGCCTCGCGTAGTGGTATCCCCATCAACGCGGTTACGTTGTGATCGGTGCCTTCATACCCGTTCAAAACTTCGCCTGGCAGCATGTCTACGTCAATCTGACCAAGCCGGCTCTCTGGTGCCAGAATTATCGTCCGCTCTATGATGTTACGCAATTGGCGAACGTTTCCCGGCCAGTCGCAGGCCTGCAATGCGGCCTGAGTTTCGGCTGAAATCTCCGGAGCGCGAATACGCTGTTCAACCGCGAAGCGGGCGGCATAATGATTTGCGAGATCAGGAATATCTTCGCGCCGGTCAACCAGCGGCGGAATAGCGACCGGCACGACATTAAGTCGGTAAAACAGATCCTCACGAAAACGGCCCTCGGCGATTTCATTCGCCAAATTACGAGCTGTCGCCGAAACAAATCTTACGTCAACTCTAATCTGGCGATCACCACCGACCCGAACAAAACTTTGATCGGTCAAAACCCGCAATATTTTGCCTTGAGCTGTGATCGGCATATCCGCGACTTCATCAAGAAAGATAGTGCCGCCATGTGCACGTTCCAACAATCCGGCCTGAACCAAACGGCCATCTTCTTCGACGCCGAACAATTCCTCTTCGAACCGGTCTGAATCCAACCGGGCAGAACTGACCGACATGAACGCAGCATCGGCGCGCGGACTCCAACTATGTAACAACCTTGCGGCGACCTCTTTTCCGACGCCTGCCGGGCCAGTGATTAAGATTCTGCTGCCTGTGGCCGCGACCTTCTTCAATGTCGCACGAACATTGTTTATCACCGTCGACGATCCAGTTAATTCGTCAGCATGCCCGAACATCGCCCGTAGCGAAGCATTCTCTTCCCGCAGGCGCTGTGTCTCGGTCGCTTTGGCAATCATGTGTAGCAATTTTTCAGCTTGGAATGGTTTTTCCAGGAAATCGACAGCACCCAAAGAAATGGCGGCAACCGCTGTGTCGATATTGCCGTGTCCAGAAAAAACGATGATCGGAATATGGGTATGTTTTTGTTTGAATATCTTTAGCAGTTCGAGCCCGTCCATCGAGGATCCCCGCAACCATACATCGAGCAAAATGAGCGACGGCAGCCGTTCATCGACTTGCTCCAAAGCCGCATCGGCGGTTGAGGCAGTCCGCGTATTATATCCCTCGTCATCAAGCACGCCTGCAACGAGCTCTCTGATATCCTGTTCGTCATCAACAACTAAAATGTCCAATGCCATGATCTATTCCAGGCCTTTTTCATGATGGGAAACCACGTTGTACTGCGTTCTTTCTGCTATAATTGCAGGCGAGAAGCGCAGAGTTACAATTGCGCCGCCCTGCTCGGCATCGCCAAAGCTTATCTCCGCAAAATGTTCCTCAATGATTTTTCTAACGATTGCCAAGCCCAGTCCAGATCCCTTATTGCGGGTGGTGACATAGGGCTCCAATATCCGGTCGCGCTCCGCTGGCAGGCCCGGCCCGTTGTCCTTAAACGTCATGATCACTTGCGAATTGGCGTTGCTCAATTCGACTTCGATATGACCAGAATATACATCAGACGGATTCTCTTCAATCGCTTCTACCGCGTTTTTCAGAATATTGGTCACGGCTTGGCCAAGTTGCCGCCGGTCACAGATCAGCATTGGCGCAGTTTCCGGATGCTGAAAGTCGAACTTTATCTGGCGATGTCCAACTTCAAACAAAAATATCGCGTGGCCGACAATGTCCGTAACGCTTTCCAGACGGAATACCGGTTTTGGCATGCGCGCAAAGGAGGAGAACTCGTCGACGATATTGCGCAGATCGCCAACCTGCCGGATGATCGTCGCCGTCAATTGGGCAAAAACCGATTGATCGTCCGTGACCGCTTTGCCAAACCGCCGCTGTAAACGTTCTGCTGCCAATTGAATCGGCGTCAGCGGATTTTTGATCTCGTGCGCAATCCGCCGAGCGACATCGGACCATGCCGCGCGCCTTTGATCCGCCAGTTGCTGGCTTATATCCTCAAACGTAATGACGTCATTCTGATCCCCGGCAATAAAATTCACGGCGACCGTTCGGGGGTCAGGTCCATCACCAATCTGCACCACCGCATGCGATTGCTTGTTTTCCACGATGTCCGCCAACAGCGGAGCAACTTTATCAAACTGCTGCCCCACGATCGTTGCATGTTCGCCAAGTAGCAATTTCTCTGCGGTCGAATTTGCAAGCCTGACCACACCATCGCGGTCAATGCTGACAATACCGGCTGACACGGACTCAAGCACAGCCTCAATGAAGTTTCTCCGGTCATCAAGCTGCCGATTGGCAGTGATCAAAGTGCTCGTCTGCGTTTCCAGCCTGTCGGTCATCAAATTAAATGACTTTGACAAGAACTCAACTTCGTCGGACCGCGTGTCATCGACCGGAACCCGAGCAGTTAAGTCTCCGTCCGCGATATTTTGTGCGGCAGTCACCAAATTTGTAATTGGCCGCACCAATCGGTCAGCGACGATCAACGCAACCCACACGGTAAATGCAATTATCAACAATGACACCAAATAGAGCGCCGCGTTAAATCGCAGTTGCAATGTCCGTGACCGGGCTTCCATCGCATGATAATCCTGAATTACCGACTGCGCCTTTTTGCCCAAATTGAATGTGGGAAGTGATTGCGACCGCTTCGTATACAAATAGGATTTGGGATTTTCGAACAACAGCATGACTGCTTCTATTTTGTCTGGTTTACCCTCCACCACCAACTTCTCGCCGCTGTTAAGCCGCGTAACATATTTGGGATCAAACCATTGATAGTTGGTCGGTCTGTTGTCGTCCGGCGACACGACTGCCTGGCTGTTTTGGGAACCATCGGTGCCAATCGTAATAATTGCGGACTCGCTTAGCTTGCGATTGAAAACCTGGGTTAGATAGGCGTCGAAAAAGGCGGGGTCGTTAATGTCGATAATGGTCAAGATTTTGCGCAAATCTCCCGCCATCGTTATCGTTTCATCCTTTAAATCACGTTGTTTTTCATCATAATAGCCTTGCGCCAACTGGCCTGCGTTTTCGAGCATACCGCGCGCTGAACCTGAAAACCAAAATTGCGCGCCGCTTTGAAACAAAAGCGAGGCAAAAATCACGAGCAATAATGTCGGAACCGCAGAGATCAGCGAAAATATTGCAACCAGCCGGACGTGCAGACGTTGCCGGTTGCCGATATTGACAAGTTTTGCCCTCTGCAGTGCCAGCCTTCGCCCAAAAAGCACCAGCAAAATTGTTGCCGGCAGCAAATTTGCGACCAACAAAGCGGCTGCCAACTCGGGAGATAATGGCTCGGCTTGGCGCGATTGAGCGGTGAGGAAAGTGGCCGTAAAGATTGCCATCACAATGATCATGACGATACTTACGACTTCGAGAAACTGAATTGACCGGTTGTTGCCCGCCCAATCGGCGGCAGACGCAAGCGAACGGCGAAAAATCCCCGTTGCAGCCGTATCCGTCTTAATCCCGATTGTTGCCATAAAGACACTATCGCAGCCTAGCAGTTGCTTGGAAAGCACAAAAAGCCGGTAAATCATCGCATCGTCGCAAACTTTATGCGACTTATCCCGTGATTTTTCCGGTTATCCCATATTCAGAGAGTTTTTTGCGCAACGTATTCCGGTTGATGCCCAGCAACGATGCCGCCTTCAACTGATTGCCCCGCGCCTGTTTCATAACCATTTGCAGTAATGGCACTTCAAAGGCAGCAAGCGCCCGGTGATAGATTCGTTCTTTAGCGCCGCCCCGCGCCTTATTGTTGGCCAAGAACTGCGACACTGCGTCTTCAAAACTGCAGCCGGTTACAGCATGAAAGCCTTCATCGGTTTGATCGACGGATTGCGATATTGCCAATGCCGAAATAACATCTTCGCGGCAGACCAAAGCCAAGCGGTACATCAGATTTTTCAACTCCCGGACATTTCCGCGCCACGGCAGTCGTGCCAACATCGCGCTCGCATCATCGTCAATTTCCCGCTTCGGCAAACCTTCTTGCGCCGCCATAACAAGGAAATGTTTTGCCAAAAGTCCGATGTCACCGGGCCTCTCGCGCAGCGGCGGCATATTAATTGGCACCACATTGAGCCGGTAAAAAAGGTCTTCACGAAAGTTGCCGTCCGCAATTTTATCTTCAAGGTTTTGGTGGGTTGCGGCAATAATGCGCACATCCAATCGGATACTCGCTTTGCCCCCTACCCTACTGATCACGCCCGATTGCAGGGCGCGTAACAGCCGCGTTTGGGCGTGGATCGGCATATCGCCAATTTCATCGAGGAAAAGCGTGCCGCCCTGTGCTTGTTCGAACCGCCCAATGCTTTGGCCAATGGCGCCGGTAAACGCACCTTTTTCATGCCCAAAAAGCTCGGCTTCTATCAGGTCGCCGGGAATTGCTGCCATGTTCACGGCAACAAACGGTCCGGTTTTTCGGTGGCCGAGATTGTGGATAGCTTCTGCTACCAGCTCTTTGCCGGTCCCTGATTCCCCCAAGATCAAAACGGATAAATCGTTCCGCAAAAGCCGCGCTACCATCCGGTAAACCTCTTGCATTGGCGCGCTCCGTCCGATCATCGGCATGTTCACTTCGCCAAGCCCTGATGTGCTGTCGGGCGAATAGCTGCGCCGTTCAATCCCTTGCTTTACTGCAAGTACCAAGTCGTTAAGATCAAAGGGCTTTGGAAAATATTCGAACGCATCAATTTCGCTTGCTCGAACGGCGGTATCGAGCGTGTTTTGTGCCGAGATTACAATGATCGGCATTTCGGGAAACTCTGACTTAACCGAACTCAGGTTGGCCAACCCGTCGCTGTCTTTCAATACAACATCGGTGATCATCAAATCAAATTGCCGTTCAGCCAAGGCTGCGTCACGCTCACTCACGCTGCTGCATATCCGCGAATCAATGCCCTCCGCTGACAAAGCAGCCGTAATGACGATGCCTATCGAAGTGTCGTCCTCGACCACTAAAACCGATGGTGTTTTCATATTTTACCGCCCTTGGCCGCAACCGGCAAAAACATCCGAAAGTGGGTCATTTGCGTTTCCAAATCGCGCTCATAACTGATGCGCGCATTCATTTGCGTTATCAGTTTTCGCACAATGGCCAAACCAAGCCCCTGCCCGTCCCGCTTGGTGGTCACAAATG
This sequence comes from Sphingomonadales bacterium, assembly GCA_043750535.1. Taxonomy (GTDB): domain Bacteria; phylum Pseudomonadota; class Alphaproteobacteria; order Sphingomonadales; family Sphingomonadaceae; genus Sphingorhabdus_B. The sequence continues at coordinate 40,191 of JAYVBJ010000004.1, forward strand.
GTGCGAATAATTCGTCTTCGATATGCACCGGGACACCTGGCCCATTGTCCGAGATGGTAATTTCAACGGGCAGTTTTGTGGCGCGCTTATCGCCGCCTAAATCGCGCAATGCGCCGCTCATGACAAAGCGGGTGGATATTTTGATGTTTGCGTTCATATCATTTTCAAGCGCATCAATGGCATTTTGCAGAAGGTTTATGATTATCTGCACCATCGCGTCCGCGTCGATCATGACATCGGGCAATGACGGGTCATAGTTGATCGATATTTCAGGCAATGCCTTATTCGCCGCACGGATTGACCGAATTGCCCGCTCAATCAAAAGATGGATATTTTCCGGCAAGATATTGGACGGCGCCACATTTCCCAAATTTTGCATTTGATCGAGCAACCGCGCAATCCGGTCAACTTCGTTCACCACAAGATCGGTTAGCGGCTTGTGTTTTTCGTCAATCTGCCGGGCCAAAAGCTGTGCGGCACCTTTTATACCGGCCAGCGGGTTCTTTATTTCATGACTCAATATTGCAGGTGCCCCCAAAGCTTGCTGATTGCCCGCTTCATTATGTTCATTGATATGCAGGCGGCCCGGATGGCGTGGCGAGATAATGACCATCCGCCATTTTGCGTCGCTTGGTATGTTGCAGATGGAAAGGTCCGCTATCATAGCGCCAAGCGGCGTTATCAACTCCATGTCCTGCGCAGAAAGATCACCTTCAATATCGGCCAACGCCAAGTTGAAACGATCATCTGTGCATCCCAATGATGTCGTAATGTTGCTGCCCAACAGGCGGCTGATGCTGCGTCCGAAAAAACTTTCGCTGGCGTGGTTGGCATAGGCAATCAGATTGTCCTGCCCCACCAGTAACATCGGCAACGGCAGTGCTGCCAACAACAATGCATCGTCAGGACGGTTGTCAGACCGGTTCAACATCTCCGCCATTTTCAAGCAGCTTGCCGCGCCAAAAGGGGTTCGTAAAATCGCTCTAGTTCGTCCAATACTTCATGTGCATCATCTATCCGGTTGACATGGTTGCGAAACTCAGCCGAACCCGCCAGGCCCTTGGTGTACCAACCGATATGCTTTCGCGCACAGCGCGCGCCAATATCGTCGCCATACAGTTCCAGCATACCTTTGTAATTCTCGATCAGAACCGCATATTGTTCTTCCAACACTGGATCGGCCAATCTGGTGCCGGTTGCAAACCAGTGCATGACTTGCCCGAGCAACCATGGTTTTCCATAAGCGCCGCGGCCAATCATCACGCCATCCGCGCCGCTTTGTTCAAGCGCGGCCTGCGAATCCTCTATCGAACAAATGTCGCCGTTTACAATTACCGGGATGGAAACTGCGTCCTTGACCGAACGAACGAACGCCCAATTGGCACTACCTTTGTACATTTGATTGCGTGTGCGGCCGTGAACCGTAACCATCTTTGCGCCCAAATCTTCGGCGATATGCGCCAATTCTGGGGCGTTAAGGCTGCCATGATCCCACCCCATCCGCATTTTTACAGTGACCGGCACCGAAACCGCGTTCACCGTTGCTTCGATCAGCTTTGCCGCCAGTGGTAAGTCGCGCATCAACGCGGAACCGGCATCGCCATTGACGATCTTCTTAACCGGACAGCCCATGTTGATATCAATTATCGCCGCCCCGCGATCTTCATTCAGTTTAGCTGCCTCTGCCATCGCGGTTGGATCACAGCCTGCAAGCTGCATCGACACCGGTTCTTCAGCGATATCCCAGGCCGCTTTTTGGATCGATTGCCGGGTTTCGCGGATCATCGCTTGGCTGGCGATCATCTCGGTGACGTTCAAGCCCGAGCCATAGCGGCGCACCAGTTTGCGAAACGGCATATCGGTTACACCGGTCATCGGCGCCAGAACAACGGGGCTTTCGATAGTGATCGGGCCGATTTGGATGGGGCGAAGTTTCATAATGCACCGGTTTGCCTAAAATTTAGGCAGCCCTTATCCTTATTGCGCTTGGCGAGCAAGGCCTGTGTGTCTAGAGCCGCGATATGACGCAGAGCATAAAAAATGTGGCATTGATCGTTGCTGCCGGAACGGGCAGCCGCGCAGGCAGCAGCGTCCCCAAACAATTTCGCAACGTCCGCGGCAAACCAATGCTGCGGCACAGTTTTGAAGCCTTTCTGGACCACGCAGAGATTGATGAGATATTCATCGTCGTCGGCGAAGATCAAATGGCGCAAGCTGCCGGCATTCTTAACGGTTTCGCGTCGCCTTCCATGGTCATCGGCGGACCGACCCGCCGTGAAAGCGTTGCCAATGGCTTGGCAGCCATCGCCGCAGCTGGCGGTGCAACAAATGTACTCATCCATGACGCTGCACGGCCGTTTTTGTCGCGGCAGGTTATTACCGATTTGATCGGTGCCTTGGCGGATAATTTGGCAGCCGTGCCCTGCCTTCCCGTTGTCGACAGCCTTGCACATGGCGACGTCTGGATGGCTGAAACCGTTGACCGCGCGCGGTTACGCCGCATTCAAACGCCGCAAGCGTTCAGTTTTGAGGCGATATTGGCGGCGCATCGCGCTTGGGACATTAACGCAGAAGCCACCGATGACGCGCGGATTGCTATGGCCGCTGGAATCAATGTTGCAATGATACCGGGCGACGAACAACTCGCCAAATTCACTTTTGCTGACGACTTTAACTTTGGATTAGGCCAAGCAGCAATAATGCAATCGTACCGAACCGGAACTGGATTTGATGTCCATCGCCTTTTGGCAGGCGAAGAGCTTTGGCTTTGCGGGATAAAAATAGAGCATGATTTCGGGCTGCTAGGTCATAGCGATGCCGATGTTGCGTTGCATGCGATCACAGATGCGATGTTAGGCGCTTTGGCGCTTGGCGATATTGGCGATCATTTTCCGCCATCGGATCCAAAATGGCGTAGTGCATCGTCCGATCAATTTGTGACGCATGCGTTAAAACTTGCGGCAGACAAAGGCTATGTAATTGGCAATGTTGATCTCACAATCATGTGTGAGGCACCAAAGATAGGACCCCACAGGGCGGCCATGCGCGTCCGCATCGCAGAGATTTTATCAACAGACGTCGAAAATATTTCAGTAAAGGCAACGACGACAGAACGTCTAGGCTTTACCGGCAGAGGCGAAGGCATTGCGGCACAGGCCATTGTAAGCTTCTATAAATAGGATCGATCGATGAAATTTTTGCTTCCCAAAAAAGTAGCTGATCTTGCGGGCAAGGTAATATCCCAGAATTTGGCGGCGGGTAGAACTATTTCTGTTGCAGAAAGTTGCACCGGCGGGCTGGTTTGCGCGGCATTAACTGAAATTCCCGGAAGCAGCGCCGTTTTGCAATATGGCTATGTGACCTATGCCAATGACGCCAAAATCGAAACGTTGGGCGTCAGTTCGGAGTTGCTGGAGACATTTGGTGCGGTCTCAATCGCTGTTGCCTGGGCGATGGCGCAAGGGGCATTGGCAAAAAGCGGGGCTGACATTGCCTTGGCAATCAGCGGAGTTGCTGGCCCCGATGGCGGCACGGATCATAAGCCGATTGGTACCGTCGTCTTTGCGGTCGCAACCAAAGGCAAAGACCCCGAAGACGTGTTGGCGGGGCGCGAAAATTTTGGTTCCGATTTAAATCGCGCCGAAGTCAGGATGGCAGCAACGTTGCACGCTTTAAAACTATTGCTGCCGGATGCGGCGTAGATTGCGACTAGCCATATAGCTCATCCGCTCTGGCGATGAACGCTCCCGTCATTTTACGCAGTGCGCTGTCAAAGAACTGACCCGCAATTGCTTCAAACATCGCGTTGCGGAAAGAGAAATCGACGGTGAAATCGGCGATTGATCCACCTGATGCAATATCTTCAAACTTCCATTGATTGTGCAGGTGTTTCAATGGCCCGTCGAGATAGTCTACGACTATTTCTGACTTTGGTGTTTTTAATACCCGCGAACTAAACGTTTCTCTCAGCGATTTGAAACCGACAATCATATCCGCCATCGTTTCGGTGTCGCTATCGCTGCGAACGCGAATGGCCGATACCCAAGGTAGAAATTCCGGGTAGCGCCGCACATCTGCCACCAAATCATACATTTGCGCGGCGCTGTGCGGTAATTCGCGGCGTTCATGATGGCTCGGCATTACGCGCGCTTATTTGCTTTGGCCAAATGCAATTCACGGGCATCGCGCATCTTCGCAAAATCGTCTCCTGCATGATAGCTTGAGCGGGTAAGCGGGCTTGATGCCACCAGCAAAAAGCCCTTGGCGCGTGCGATAGCAGCATAGGCGTCGAAAGCCGCAGGCGTAACAAAATCCATAACCTTTGTGTGGCGCGGTGTGGGTTGCAGATACTGGCCCATCGTCAGGAAATCGATATCGGCGCTGCGCATATCATCCATAACCTGATGAACCTCCATCCGCTCCTCGCCCAGTCCCAGCATGACGCCCGATTTGGTAAAGATCGACGGATCATGCCGCTTCACCGTTTCCAACAGCCGCAGCGAGGCATAATAGCGCGCTCCGGGGCGGATGGTTGGATATAGCCGGGGCACGGTTTCCAGATTGTGATTGTACACATCCGGCCGTGCGGCAACAATCGCTTCAACCGCAGATTGTGCCTTGTTCCGAAAATCCGGCGTCAAAATTTCAATCGTCGTATTCGGCGTGTTACGGCGCAAAGCCTCAATAACCTTAACAAACTGGCTGGCACCGCCATCGGGCAGATCGTCACGGTCAACCGAGGTTATGACAATATGCTCAAGCCCCATCTTTGCGGCGGCAATCGCCACATGTTCCGGTTCAAGTTGGTCAACCGCTTTGGGCATGCCTGTCTTCACGTTGCAGAATGCGCAGGCGCGAGTGCAAACATCACCAAGAATCATCACCGTGGCGTGTTTTTTTGTCCAGCATTCCCCGATGTTGGGGCAAGCAGCCTCTTCGCAAACCGTGTTGAGGTTTAAATCGCGCATCAATCGCCGCGTTTCATTATAGCCTGCGCTGGTTGGTGCTTTGACCCTGATCCAATCAGGTTTGCGCTGGCGCGGTTCGCGTTCGGTTATGGATGTCAGTTCATTCATGCTTGTCCAGATAGGCGGACAAGCGGCGTCTTGCCAGTGCGAATTTTGATGATAGGGATAACACATGACGCAATTCACAGATATGCTCGCAGGATATCGCCGGTTTCGGGCTGGCGATTGGACATTAGAACGCAGCCGCTGGGCCGAACTTGGTGAAGGGCAAAGCCCCCGGGTTATGGTGATAGCCTGTTCCGACAGCCGCGTTGATCCCACCCAGATATTCGACACCAACCCCGGCGAAGTGTTTGTGGTCCGCAATGTGGCCGCGCTCGTTCCGCCGTTTGAGACAACGCCTGGCCGGCACGGAGTTTCCGCTGCATTGGAATTTGCCGTTCAATTTTTGAAAGTTGAGGAAATTCTAGTCATGGGGCATGGCCTTTGCGGAGGCTGCGCTGCGGCGCTTAGCAAGCAAATGGACGGCGCGGCGCATGGCGAAGGCGGCTTTATCGCCAGTTGGATCAGCATATTGGACGAAGCACAGGCCGAGGTAGCCGCAAAGCACGGCACAACAAGTCCCGCCGCCGAACGCGCAATGGAATTGGCCGCAGTCAAAGTCAGCCTCAACAATTTGCGCAGCTTCCCCTGCGTGCGCGAAAAAGAAGCGGATGGCAGTCTGACTTTGCATGGCGCATTCTTCGCCATTTCGGACGGGTTGCTGCACGTGCTTGATGAAGATAGCGGCGAGTTTGAACCGCAATCATGACACCGCCGGAAATACCTGATTATTACAATGATCTTCCGTTAACTCTCACACAGATACAAAGTATACTGGATGAAGGCGTAACCAATCGCCGCTCCGCCGCGCATCATCCGGTCGCCGCGACAATTGATGCGGATGGTTGCCCAAGCCAGCGCGTTATGATCCTGCGTGAAAGCAACTGGGCGCAGTCTACCTTGCGGTTTCATACCGATTTGCGCAGCGATAAGATCACGCATGTCGCCAGTCAGCCCGCAGCATCCATACTGATTTATGACGAAGCCGCAAAACTGCAAATCCGGCTATCGGGGACGCTATCGCTCGGAACAGAAGCCGCCGCCGAAGCGGCATGGGCCGCATCAACCGAGTTTGCACGCCGATGCTACATGACACAATCAGCACCCGGCAGCGCAGCGAATGCGCCGATATCGGGCCTGCCCGCATGGATAGAGGGCAAGCAGCCGACATTGGATATGTTGCACGACGCCCGAACGAACTTTGCCGTATTGCTGTTTAAATTTGACCGGATAGATTGGCTATATCTCGCCAATAATGGCCACAGGCGCGCGAAGTTTGTGCGCGATGCGGCGAGTGGTATTTGGCAAGGAAGCTGGCTTATCCCATAGCGTTGAGCCAGCTTCCATTTTGTCCCTTACCTAGGGTGTGGACTCAATTGATCCAACATTTGATTGCGAAGATGTGGAGCATGGCGAGGAAGTTTTGGGCGTATTTCTCGAAGCGTGTTGAGAGCCT
>JAYVBJ010000005.1:0-14900 GCA_043750535.1 Sphingomonadales bacterium
ATGTGGATGGCCAGTTTCCCAATCATCATCCCGATCCCACCGACCCAAAGAATCTGGTCGATTTACAAAGACTTGTCGCGGAGAAGAAACTCGATTTCGGAGTGGCTTTTGACGGCGATGGCGACCGCATCGGTGCAATTGACGGCCAAGGCCGCGTAATCTGGGGCGATCAATTGCTGCAAATCTATGCTGAGGATGTGCTTGGCGAAGTGCCGGGTGCGACGATTATTGCCGATGTGAAGGCATCACAGGCATTATTCGACCGCGTTGAGCAGCTCGGCGGAAAGCCGCTGATGTGGAAAACAGGACATAGCCTGATTAAGTCCAAAATGAAGGAAACAGGTAGCCCGCTGGCGGGTGAAATGAGCGGTCATATCTTTTTCAAGCATGAATATTACGGTTTCGACGATGCCATCTATGCCGCGGTCCGGTTAATGCGCGCGTCGGCAAAGCTGGGCAAGAGCGTTACCGAATTGCGCAGCGCGATGCCCGAAATGATCAACACCCCCGAAATGCGCTTTCAGGTTGATGAGAGCCGTAAGTTCGCGGTGATCGATGAAGTGCTGGCAAGGCTGGAAGCGAGCGGCGCGGACGTGAACAACACCGACGGCGCGCGGGTGAACACGCCAGACGGCTGGTGGCTATTGCGCGCGTCCAACACGCAGGACGTGCTGGTAGCGCGGGCAGAAGCATCGAGCGAAGCCGGGCTGGAGCGGTTAATGGCCATGATCGACGCGCAGTTGGCAGCCAGCGGGCTGGTGCGCGGCGAGCAGGCGGGGCATTGAGTTTGGCAGATCACAAATGACTCCGCGCATCCATCACGGCACGGCCCTTGTTCCTGGCGGGGATCAGCTTGATCTGTATAGCCGGGGCGATGATTTTATGATCGTGCTCGACCGCAATGAATTGATGAGCACGCGGATGAACGGGTCGGAAATTGCGCTTGCTGAAATGACGATTGACCGGCTTTCGGGCAATGCGGCTCCGCATATCTTGATCGGCGGCTATGGCATGGGGTTCACGTTGCGCGCCGCGCTGGCGATGCTGGGCAAATCGGCGCGGGTTACGGTGGCTGAACTGGTTCCTGGCATAATCGAATGGGCGCGCGGGCCGATGGCGGCGGTGACGGCGGGGTGCCTTGATAATGCCCGCGTGACGTTGCGGATGGGCGATGTTGCCGATGCGATTGCTTCTGGGAACGGCGGCTATGATGCGATCTTGCTGGATGTCGACAATGGTCCCGATGGCCTGACGCGGGCGGGCAATGACGGGTTGTATTCGCCCGCAGGGTTGCAGGCGGCGAAACGCGCATTGACCCCCGGCGGGATATTGGCGGTCTGGTCGGCTGGCAGTGATGCAAAATTTACCAAGCGATTGGAGAAGGCCGGGTTTGTCGTTGATGAGGTTGCGGTCAAGGCGCGATCAAACGGCAAAGGCCCGCGCCACGTCATCTGGTTCGCGCGCAAGGTTTAGGAAAAAGCACATTAAACTACCACCGTAGCCCTGAGCCTGTCGAAGGGCGCGTGTCAGGAAGGCGCCCTTCGACAGGCTCAGGGCTACGGTGGTAAAAGACAGCTATTGCAGCTGCTGATTGCAGATAGCTGCAGCCACCCTATAGCAGAGTAATGCCATCATCCCCGCTTCCCCCCATCATTACCGATTGGTTCGCCGCGCGCGGGTGGACGCCGCGGCGGCATCAGTTGGAGATGCTGGATGCGGCAGCGGGCGGCAGGCATGCCTTGCTGGTGGCGGCCACCGGCGCGGGCAAGACGCTCGCCGGGTTTTTGCCGACGTTGGCGGAACTAATTCCTCTCCGGAACGGGGAGGGGGACCGCCGCGAAGCGGGGGTGGAGGGGCACGTTGAGTTTTGCCCGATCCCGAAAGCTCAGGAGAGCCTGCTTGTGCCCCTCCACCATCTTTCAGATGGTCCCCCTCCCCGTTCCGGAGAGGAATTTTTGCACACTCTTTACATCTCCCCGCTCAAGGCACTTGCCGTCGATGTGCAGCGCAATTTGCTGACGCCGGTGGAGGAAATGGGGCTACAGATCCGCATCGAAACGCGCAGCGGCGACACGCCGTCGGACCGTAAAGCGCGGCAGCGGGTGAAGCCGCCACATATATTGCTGACCACGCCGGAATCGCTGTCGTTGCTGCTTAGCCATGAAGACAGCTTGTTGATGTTCGCGCCGCTGAAGCGCGTGATAATCGACGAGGTGCATGCATTTGCCAACGGAAAACGCGGTGATTTGCTCAGCCTGTCTTTGGCGCGTCTGCAACAAATTGCGCCCCAAATGCAACGCGTGGCGCTATCGGCCACGGTTGCCGATGCCGACGAATACCGCGCATGGCTTGCGCCCTATGGTGATATCGATGCGGTGCGGCTGGTCGAAGGGGAAGCGGCTGCGCAGCCGATACTCGACATATTGCTGCCTGAGGGCCGGGTGCCGTGGGCGGGGCATAGCGGGCAATATGCTCTACCGCAGATATTGGAGGAAATCGGCCGCAACACGGTGACTTTGATTTTCTGCAACACGCGGTTTTTGGCGGAATTCACCTTTCAGAAATTGTGGGAATTGAACGAGAGCAATCTGCCCATCGGCATCCACCATGGATCATTGTCAGCCGAAGCGCGGCGCAAAATCGAAGGCGCGATGGCGCGCGGCGATTTAAAGGCGTTGGTGTGTACGTCGTCGCTTGATCTGGGGGTCGATTGGGGCGATGTGGATTGCGTAATCCAGATGGGCGCGCCCAAGGGATCGTCGCGGCTGTTGCAACGCATCGGCCGGTCCAATCACCGGATGGATGAACCTTCCAAAGCGATCTTGGTGCCCGGCAACCGGTTCGAATATTTGGAGGCGCAGGCGGCATATGATGCGGTGAACGAGGGCGTTCGCGACGGCGAGGAATTTCGCAGCGGCGGGCTGGATGTGTTGGCGCAGCATATCATGGGCTGTGCCTGCGCCGCGCCATTTGATGAGGCGCGGATGTTGGACGAGGTGCAATCCGCTTTGCCCTATAGCGGCATTACCGCAGAGACGTTTGGCCGGGTATTGGAATTCGTCTCAACCGGCGGATATGCCCTGCGCGCCTATGACAAGTTCAAGAAACTGGTGCGCAGCAATGATGGGACTTGGCGCATTTCGCATCCCAAATTTATTGCACAGCATAGGTTTAACGCGGGCATAATCGTCGATACCCCGATGTTAAGCGTTCGGTTCCGCAATGGCCGCAATTTGGGCAAAGTGGAGGAGAGTTTTGCAGCGACATTGTCGCCGGGCAATACGTTTACCTTTGCCGGAATGGCACTGGAAGTCGAGAGCATCAAGGACCTCGATTTGATCGTCCGAGCCGCCAAAAAAGCCGCGCAAATCCCGAGTTACATGGGCGCGCGCATGCCGCTGACCACGCATTTGTCGGGCCGCGTCCGTGCGTTTTTAACCGACCGGGCGGGGTGGGCGCGGTTTCCCGATGATGTCCGCGAATGGCTGGAAATGCAGGACCACCGCAGCCAGATGCCTAACCCGGGACAATTGCTGACCGAAACCTTTCCGCATCAGGACCGGCATTACATGGTTTGCTATCCATTTGAAGGATGGAACGCCCACCAGTCGCTGGGCATGTTGCTGACCCGCCGGATGGAAAGCCGCGGGCTGTTGCCGATGGGGTTTGTTGCCAATGATTATGCGCTGGCGGTGTGGAGCCACAAGCCAATCACCGACCCGGCACCGCTGTTTTCCGCCGACATATTGGCGGATGAATTCACCGAGTGGGTCGAGGGAAGTTACTTGCTGAAGCGGGCGTTCCGTGAGGTCGCGGTGATCAGCGGACTGGTCGAGCGGCAGCATCCGGGAAAACGCAAAACCGGGCGGCAAGTGACATTTTCAACGGACCTGATTTATGATGTGTTACGCAAATATGAGCCTGAACATCTGTTGCTGCAGGCGGCATGGGCGGATGCCCGCGCCCGGCTAACCGATGTTGGCAGGCTGGGCGACTTGCTGGACCGTGCGGCTGGCACCATGCTGCATGTTGAGCTTGACCGGGTTAGCCCGCTTGCCGTGCCGGTGCTGATTATGATCGGGCGGGAAAGTGTGGCGCAAGGCAGCGTCGATGATGCATTACTGATGGAGGCCGGGGCGCTTGCTGCAATAGCAATGACGCCGTAAAGGATCTTTCCGGGTTCCACGGCATGCTTGCCGCAGCGAAAAAATAGGCATATCCTGCACCGCAAAGGAGAACCCGCCATGAACTTTAACCTTATCAAAGGATACAGCGTTCTGCTATTTGCATTGTCCGGCTGTTTTGTTGCAACCGGATTCGCGCAGGACGAAATAGCAATCGCCAGTGAAGTGCCGGTCGCAATCGCGCTGCCTATCCAGCAAGAATATACCGTGGACCGGTCGCAGCGGATGACCGTGGCGGTGCGGATAAATGAAAGCGCGGAATATCCTTTCATCGTCGACACCGGCGCAGAACGGACAGTGATTGCCAATGAGCTTGCCAAAATATTGGCGCTCAAATCCGGAGAAAAGTTGCGGTTGGCGACGATTTCGGGACCGGCAGAGGTGAATAGCTTCATCGTTGACCGGCTGACGACTTCGACCGTTAGTTTGGAAAATTTTACGGCACCGGGTCTTGACCGGAACAATCTCGGCGCATTTGGATTGCTCGGTATCGATAGCCTGCAAAACAAGAAAATCGATATTGATAATCGCTTGGGCAAAATGACAGTGGCCGCATCCCAGACGAAAAATGCCTCGGGACGGCTGGAAAGCGGGATGATCGTTGTTACCGCCAAAAGCAAAGGTGGGCGGCTGATTTTGTCCGATGCCAAAATAAACGGATTTAAAGTCGACATCATTATCGATACCGGCGCGCAAAACAGTTTGGGCAATCAAAAGCTGCGTGATGTGTTGCTTCGCCGGAATAGAAAAGGCGGGTTTAGCGAGATTAGGTTTCAAAGCGTCACTGGCGAGAGGATGATCGGGGACTTCACGCAAATCAAAGCTATCGAAATTGCCGGCATTGAAATTGGCGATCTGCCCATCACCTTTTCAGAAAATTATGCGATGAAGGCGCTTAACTTAAATAAGCGGCCAGCCATCTTTCTGGGCATGGACGCATTGCAATTGTTCGATCGCGTTATCATCGATTTTGCGCGCAAACGAGTGTCGTTTGGTTTGCCAAAAGGCGCCCGCCGCAGCGAACCAGCGCGCCTGGCGCAATCGGGCGTAGATAAAAATATCACTCCGATTCAGCGGTGATAATATCCAACGGCGCGGGAAATTGACTGCATGAATTCCATGCGTTGTGGAACTGTCGCCGTGGTATCAGACATCATGACAACAACGGCATATCTTGTGCCATCGGGCGCAGTCATGATGCCGATATCATTGTACCCGGTTGAAATCGGATCCAAAACTTGGCCCGTGCCGGTTTTGTGAACAAAGCCCCATCCGGCGGGCACGCCCGATTTTAATCTGTTGGGTCCGCTTTTCACCCGGCCCATCAAATCAAGCAGCACCCGGGTGGAGGATGCCGACAACAAGTCACCCTTGGCAAGCCGCGCCAATGCGGCGGCGATTGCTTGCGGAGTTGCGCCGTCAACCGGATCGGCAAGATAGCGGTCCATCGCCGCTTTGCGCGTGGCATAGGGCACTTGCGCGCGCGCGGAATAGAATGTCCGGCCCGCAGAATATTGCTGTTGCCATGACATTCCGGCAATGGATGTCTGCAATTGACGTTCGCCCGGGCCAAAGCGAATTTGCCCCAATCCTTTTTTGGCAATGAAAGCGCGCACGGCTTCTGGTCCGCCAGCAACGCGCATTAGGCTGTCGTTCGCGGCGTTGTCGCTGGCCGTAATTGCGATGTCCAAAAGATTGATTATCGGCTCGTCGACATAGCCTTCGCTGCGCACCCGTTTTTCAATGGGCTGGTTGAACACCACCAGATCCTCAGGCGTGATCCTGACCAACTGGTTCAAACTAAGCTTGCCTTGATCGACCTGATCGAGGATGGTCATTGCCACCCACATCTTGGAAACGCTTTGCTGGGGGAAATAGTCATTTAGCCGTTTGCCGGCCAGCCCTCCGCCATCGATTTTCAGCACGGCCACGCCGGTCTTGCCAGGGAACGTCCGCCATTGTTCATGGATGTAACTGTCCAGCGATGCAGAAATAGCCGTTGGCCCGGATCGCTGCGGCGGGGCCGCGACAACTGGCCTGTCTTTACGCACTGCCGGTGCCGGCCGGTTTTCGCTGACCGAGACACAAGCCGCCATGCTGGCGCTTAGAAGGATCAGTATAATGGGCCGCAAAAGCTCTGATACTGACGGGCGGGTTACGGTCAAACGACTTCTCCAAAATCTAAAGATCACGCCTAGCCATGACCATGCCAAAATGAAATCAAATGCGCGCTCCTTTGCGACGAACGATTCTGTACGATAGACGAACCGAAAATCGCAATGTTGCACGTTTTGACTTGACCTTATGCCAGCGACATTGTTGTCGTTGGCTGAACGAAAAACGAAGGCAATCGATATGAGCATGGATAATGAAAATGGTATCTTTTTGGGCACAGGCGGCGGCGAGCCCCAGTATCTCAATCTGAAACGTGCGAACCGGCACGGCTTGATTGCGGGCGCGACCGGCACTGGTAAGACCGTAACGCTGCAAGGATTGGTCGACAGTTTTTCGGCGCTTGGTGTTCCGGTTTTCGTGTCCGATGTGAAGGGCGATTTGGCGGGCCTCGCAATGGCTGGTTCGCCAACCGGAAAACTGCATGATGTGTTCACCGCGCGGGCAACGGAAATTGGCTATCAGAATTTTAGCTATGCCGACAACCCGACGGTATTTTGGGACCTATATGGTGAACAGGGGCACCCGATCCGCACAACTATTTCTGAAATGGGTCCGTTGCTGCTGGCGCGCATATTGGGGCTGAACGAGACGCAAGAGGGCATATTGAACATCGCGTTTCGAATTGCCGACGACAAGGCGATGTTGCTGCTCAATCTGGAAGACCTGCAATCGATGCTGATCTGGTGTGCGGATAACGCCGCCGAAATTGGCACCAAATATGGCAATGTGACCAAGGCATCGGTTGGTTCGATCCAGCGGCAATTGCTGACATTGGAGGATCAGGGCGGCGCGAAATTCTTTGGTGAACCCGCGCTGGAAATAACCGATTTCATCCAACTGGATGACAAGGGCCGCGGTCAGGTTAACATATTGGCTGCGGACCGGTTGATGCAAAGTCCCAAATTATACGCCACGTTCTTGTTGTGGCTACTCGCCGAGCTTTTTGAATCGCTGCCTGAAATTGGTGATCCGGAAAAACCCAAGCTCGTCTTTTTCTTTGACGAGGCGCATTTGCTGTTTGAAGATGCGCCCGATGCGTTGTTGTTAAAGGTTGAGCAGGTCGTCCGGCTCATTCGGTCAAAGGGTGTTGGCGTTTATTTTATCTCGCAAAACCCGATTGATATTCCAGAAAAAGTCGCAGGGCAGCTTGGCAACCGGGTGCAGCACGCCTTGCGCGCGTTCACGCCGCGCGACCAAAGGGCGATCAAGGCCGCAGCAGAAACGTTCCGGATTAACCCGGATCTGGATGTTGCTGAAGCGATCACCGAGTTGAAAGTTGGCGAAGCGCTCGTTTCAACTTTGTTGCCCGATGGTAGCCCGTCGATTGTGCAGCGTACCTTGATCAAACCGCCGCGTTCACGCGTCGGGCCACTCGATGCAAAAGAGCGCGCAATCATTCAGTCCATTTCGCCCTATGATGGCAAATATGAAACCGAGGTTGATCGCGAGTCTGCCTTTGAAGTGCTTAGCCAGAAATCAGCCGATGCCGCCGCCACAGCCGAAGAAGTAGCAGAGCAAGGCGAAGAAGAGGTCGGCAAGCGCGAACGAAAAACCACTTCGCTTTGGAGTAAAGTAGTCGGAGCCGCCGCCGGAGCCGCTTTGTCGTCCGCCGGATCAATGGCCGCGAGCGCAATGCTTGGCAAAAAATCGCGCGCCAATCCCAAGGCATCTGCCGCCAGCGCGGTTGCGGGCACAATTGCCAACGAGTTGGGCAAATCAATCGGCTTTCCCGGGTTGGGGCGTTTCGCCCGCAATCTGATGGGCGGATTGATGCGATAGGACGCGGTCAGATGGTTGAGGCAAAGTAACGAGCGTGCTGCGATTGCGTCAGAGCAACATTAAATTTGAGCGAAACAAATACCGTTCGTCCTGAGCCTGTCGAAGGACAGGTTGCTTGTCTCGTCCTTCGACAGGCTCAGGACGAACGGAAAGAGAGTTTGTTTCGCTCAGTTGTCACCTCGCGCTAATTCGCAATATGCTCAATTGCCACCATCAGCCTATTGCTGTTCCCGCCGTTCGCGCGATGTTTCGGCACGGATAGCGCGAACGGGTTCTTGGCGCGGCATTGGCGCAGCACGTTGCGGTGCTGGCGCGGCGACCGGCGCACGTTGAACGGGTGCGGCTTGACGAACAATTTGTGCTGCCACGCCTTGCTCTAATGACGGGCGGCCAAAACCGCCACCGAACCCGCGATTGCCCCGGCCTTCACCAGCGCCTCGGCCTTCACCAGCGCCTCGGCCTTCACCATCGCCTCGGCCTGCACCTTCATCGGAGCGTAGCGGCGGTGCCATGTGGACTGCGCCGGGCCGAGTGCCTTGAATGGGCGTCATGTTTGGTCTGTCCGGGTGATTGGGCAGGACCCCCATTCCTCCAGCGGGGAAGCCGCGCGGAACCTGGCCATTATTGTGTTGGCCGCCATTGCCTTGATGGTTGCCATTACCTTGATGGCCGCCATTGCCGTAATTGCCGCCGCCATTTTGGTGACCACCGTTGCCATATTGATGGCCGCCATTGCCCTGATGACCGCCGCCATTATGGTGTCTGCGCCCGTTATTGCGATACCAATTATAGCGTTGGCCGCCCCAATACCGCTGATGATCGCGGTGCATTTGATATCTGCGGCCGTAATTGTCGAAAACGAAATATCCGTGACCGGGGTAATAATAGTTGCTGAACCAACCGCCACTATAGCCGATATTGTTGAATCCGGCACCATAATCGCAATCATAATAATTGTCGAAATCGCTGTACGAGTCGCAGCCATATCCTGTGTCATAGCCATCGCTGGCATAACCAAGGCCAAGGCCCGCGTCATAAACGCAGCCGGATACCGCAAAGCCAAGCCCGGTGATTGCGGCGATGCGCGCAATGGACTTCAAACCAATTCTCGAAGATAAGCTTGTCATATATTTCACCCCTTTGCCCGGTTGCGCCCAGTTCGTAGTGACCGAGTCGCCCGCCGTTTGTGTCGATTAACCGTGTATAAATTCCGTCAGTTGAATTGCAGGTGAACATATTTGTTTGCTGTTGTTCAGCAAGCTGTATTCTGCGCTTGTGTCATATTGACATCAATGGCAGTAGTTTGCTTAATCGCTCGATTAAACCGGAGACCAACGAATATGGCATTGGCCAGCAGTGAAGCCGCAAATCCGCATTGGACGCGGCGCGCAAAGATTGGCGATCTGTCGCATATTCCGGGCGAAAATGGTCCGCCTATCATTGGTACAACGTTGCGTGTGCTGCGCGATCCGCCTGCTTATGGCGAATATATGATCAACACTTACGGCAAGGTGTTTCGCACCAATTCGCTTGGCAATCCGACTATCTCTATCATGGGCGTTGAAGCCAATGAACTGATATTGTTGGACCGTGACAAGCTATTCTCATCGGAACAAGGTTGGGGACCGGTGCTTAATTTGTTGTTCCCGCGCGGTTTGATGTTGATCGATTTTGACCATCACCGGATGGATCGCCGCGCGCTCGGCATTGCGTTCAAGCCGGAGCCGCTGCGCGCTTATGCCAAGGAAATGAATCACATATTCTCGGCCCAGCTTTCGGATTGGCGCGGCGACATGCTGTTTTATCCCGCGATCAAACAGTTGACGCTCGACGTCGCGGCAAGCGCCTTTCTCGGTATTCCTTTGGGGCCAGAGGCAGACCGGATCAATAAAGCCTTTGCCGATATGGTCGCGGCATCGGTGGGTGCGGTCCGCAGGCCGTTGCCGTTTACCAAAATGGGGCGCGGCGTTGCCGGCCGGCAATTTCTGATCGACTATTTCGGACCGCAGATCGAAGAACGCCGGCGCAATGAAAACCGACAAGATATGTTCAGCCAGTTCTGCCGCGCTAAACGCGATGATGGCACGTATATGTCCGATGGCCAATTGATTGACCACATCAATTTCCTGATGATGGCGGCGCACGACACCATTACATCTTCGGTAACCTCGATGGTCTGGTTGCTGGCTAAAAATCCCGAATGGCAGGAAAAACTGCGGCAAGAATGCATGAGCATAGCCCCTGCGGGCTCGGCCATTTCTGACGCCGATTTAAACAAATTTGAATTGACCGAATATGCATTTAAAGAATCGCTGCGGATGATCCCGCCGGTGCCTGCGTTACCGCGCCGGTCTTTGCGCGATTTCGAATTCATGGGGTATCATATTCCGGCCGGAACATCGGTCAGCATCAGCCCCGCTTATGTCCATATGATGCCAGAGCATTGGGAAAATCCGGAGCAATTCAATCCGATGCGCTTCACGCCTGAATTGGTAAAGGCCCGGCACAAATATGCGTGGGTTCCGTTCGGCGGCGGCGCACATATGTGCATAGGGCTGCATTTCGCTTATCTGCAGGTGAAGGTCTTCATGCACCATTTGTTGACCAACGTGCGGATCGAAGTGGCGGACGGTTACGAACCGCAATGGCAAGCTTGGCCGATCCCTAAACCCAAGGATGGGTTAAAGTTGCGCCTGACGCCGCTTTAAATGCGGGGTGGTGTACCTAACCACTGTTCCGAAGCGCGGTTGCGATTGCGTTGATGGTCAATTGTATGCCCTCGCCAATACGTTCGTCGGCCTCGCCAGCGCGGTGGCGTTTCATCAGCTCGATCTGTAACAGGTTTAGCGGCTCGATATAAGGCAGGCGCAGCATGATCGAATTGTGCAACGCAGGGCTTGCTTCCAACAGATATCCTTGCCCGGTCGCGCCCAGCACGCCGTCATGCGCTTTGCCCCAATGGTCCGTGATCGTTCCGAACATGCCGGCCGACAGCGCCTTATCCTCGACCAGATCGGCATAATGCGCGGCGATGGCCATGTCGGATTTGGCCAGCACCATTTCCATATTGGCCAAGATAGTCTGGAAATAACTCCATTCCCCCGCCATTGCTTTGAGCAAGCCCTTGTCGGCAAAATCGTGCAGCGCTTGGCCTGTGCCATACCATCCAGGCAGCATCACGCGCGCCTGTGCCCAGCTGAAAACCCATGGGATGGCGCGCAGGTCTTCGATCCGGTCACTGGCTTTGCGGCTGGCGGGGCGCGAACCGATTTTCAGCGTTGCGATTTCCGATATTGGCGTCATCTGGCGAAAGAAAGTACGGAAACCTTCGGTGCCGTAAACCAGCCCCCGGTAGCTATCAAAGGCGCGCTGCGACAATTCGCTCATCGCCGCGCGGAACCGTTTTTCATCGGCGGCGGCCATCGGGTCGGGTGACAGGCTGGCGAGCATCGTTGCCGATACCATGGTCTCCAATGAGGTGACCGCATTGTCGACTGTACCAAATTTGGCGGCGATAACTTCGCCTTGTTCAGTAATCCGGATGCGGCCTTGAACCGTGCCTTTGGGCTGCGCCTGGATCGCACCAAATGCCGACCCGCCGCCGCGCCCTACGGCGCCGCCGCGGCCATGGAACAATTGCATCGCGACGCCCGCTTCGGCGAATACCGGGGCAAGCGCGCTGGATGCCTGATACAATTCCCAAGTCGACGTGATGTAGCCGCCGTCTTTGTTGGAATCCGAATAACCGATCATCACTTCTTGATGGCGGCGCTCTTGGGCCAGCGCGCGCATCTTTGGCAGCGCAAAAAACGCCCGCATTGTGGATGGTGCAGCCTGCAAATCGGCAATAGTTTCAAACAAAGGCACCGACATTATGGTTGCGCTGGGCGTACCATCGGCGGCAACGCGGTACATGCCGGCCTGTTTGACCATCACATAGACTTCCAGCATATCCGATACGCTCTCGGTTTGGCTGATATTATATGTGGTGATCGCGGCCTTGCCAAAGCGGTCTTGCGCATCGGCGGCGGCGCGCATGATGGCAAGTTCTTTGGCGGTTTCTTCGCTATATTCGTAATATTGATCGGCCAACGGGCGGTTTGAAGAAAGCTCCGCCATTAGCAACTCAACGCGCGCAGTTTCATCAAGCGATAGATAGTCCGCCGCCACGCCCGCCGCTTTGAACAATTCGGCGACGACGCGCTCATGCACGACGCTGTTTTGCCGAAGATCGAGCGTGGCGAGATGAAAGCCGAAAATTTCGACGCTGCGGATTAAACGCCCCAATGCGCCGCCGCTGGATAGCGCGCCTGCGCCGCCCGATGCCAATGCGGCGGCGAGTGTTACAAGATCAGCCCGCAATTGCTCCGGCGTGTCATAGGGCGCGCCAGCAAGCGGTGACGGGCGCGGCGGCAAATCGCCGATCAATTTGACATGGGTGGCACATAGCCGCGCATAAATTCCGGACAGCGCACGCCGATACGGCTCGTCTTCCCGGCTGGGGGCATTGTCACCGCTTTTTGCCGCCAGCGCCAACACTTCGGGCGGAGTTTCGCTCATCAGGCTCGAGATTGAAATTTCTGCGCCCAACTTGTGGACGGCGTCCAGATAGTGGCGCACCGCAGTGCCGCCATCGCGTTTCATCGCATATTGCAGAGTTTCTGCATCGACGAACGGATTGCCGTCACGGTCGCCGCCAATCCAAGTGCCCAAGCGCACAAAACTGGGCGGACGTTGCCCCAGCGCCTGTTCCCAACGCGCATATAATTTGGGCAGAGCCGACAGAAAAACCTCTTGCATATAGGATCGTGCGTTTTCGATCTCATCAGCAACGATCAACTTTTCGCGGCGCAGAGGCCGTGTTTGCCATAGCAATGCGATTTGCCGGAAAATGGCATCATCAACATCGTCGCCGTCAGGCGTAACTTGCAGGCCGGTGTCACGCATCGCCATCAATGCTGCAATCCGGTTCTTGTGGTCGATGATGCTTTTGCGCCGCACCTCTGTGGGATGTGCGGTAAGCACAGGGACGATCAAGCTGCCCGCAAGCAATTGTATGATATGATCATCGTCAATGCTTTGATCTTTAAGCCTTGCGAGCGCCTCGGCAAATGTCGCACCGTCTTCATGGGCAAGACCTTGCCGGTCTTCAGCCAAATTGGCGAGCAATGAAAACAGCATAAAGCCGCGCACAAAGTTCAGCGTGTCGTCCAGCCCAAGCGCGCCCAACCCGCGGTCGCTGCTGTCGGCGCCTGTGACACCGCGAAAACGGTCAACGCTGCTCGAACGGATATACTCGGTCTGGCGGAACAATTTTTCGCCGCCATAGGCGCGAATTACATCGCCCAGCATTTTGCCGAGCAAACGGATGTCTGGGTTTTGCGATATGGTGGATTTTTGCGAAGTTGAGGTCATGTGCTTGCTCTTCGCCGTAGCGGCATTCGCCGTCAAGCATGCAAAAGTGTGGGTGCTCTGGTTTTTCATTCATTAGGTCACAAAACATAGCCGCACACCAAAATCTACATACCGATCAATTGTGACAGTCGCTCAATTTCTGCATCCTGCGCGCCCGCCGCGGCGGCCAAATCGGATTGCACCGCTATAAGCAGTGGCGACAGCAATGGCGATGCGCCGGTCGCCTCCATATCCATCTGCGAAGTAATAAATTGATCAAGCTCAGCCAGCGCGGATTTCGAATCGGACCGCGCCTTGTCCAACCGGCTGACCTGTAAATGTGCGTTCACCCAAGCCTCGCTGCCGATCGCTGATCCTGCTGCTGTGCCTGCTGCCTGCGCCACCGCTGGCAACATTATGTTATACGCCGATGCAGCCGTGCGGTGACGCGCACTGAACGCATCCAGCTTTGCCTGAATATCGGCGGGCAGGGCGACAGCCTCAGTTTCCGTATCAGCTCCCACCAAAGGCGCAGTTATCGGCGTTTTTGTTTCATAAGGACGCCGCATCAGCGATGGAAACTCGCCGCTTGGCGCGGCGCAGGCCGACAAAGAAAGGGTAAGCAAAATCGCAATGGTAATTATGCGTAACATGCAATCTCGTTTACGGTGGTGATCGGATGCAGGCAAGCGGATTAGAACCGCATGTGGGATGCGCGCAAATTAGGGCGAAAGGCGTTGACAAAGCACAGGTGATCGACTAGCTGGCCGCACTCTAATGTGAGCATTCAGGACATAATTTCTGGGGATACACGTTGGATTTCTGCGGCCTTCTGGGCTAAGTAGAATCACATTGAACGCCAAATTTTGGAACGGATAAGTAAGCCATGTTCGCTATCGTGCGCACTGGCGGCAAGCAGTATCGCGTCGCCGCTGGAGATAAAATTGCAGTCGAGAAACTGCCGGGTGAAGCTGGTGATAAGGTGTCGCTCGACGACATTTTGCTGGCTGGTGAAGGCGACAAGCCTGCAGACCTGAAAGGGCTCAGCGTTTCGGCTGAAATTATCGCGCAAGAACGCGGCGAGAAGATCATCGTTTTCAAAAAACGTCGCCGTCATAACTACCGCCGTAAACAAGGCCATCGTCAAAGTCTGACGTTGCTGCGGATATTGGCAGTTGGCGATTCGAAAGCGCCAGTAGCGGTCAAAAAGGAAGCAGCGCCGACAGCCGAAAAAGCAGACGCCGCTCCGAAAAAGGCGGCAGCGCCTAAAAAGACCGCAGCTAAAGCCGCCGCCGCAGAATAAGCGTAAGTAACAGTTTAAGTAAGGAGCACACACCATGGCACATAAAAAAGCAGGTGGTTCGTCAC
>JAYVBJ010000006.1:0-43849 GCA_043750535.1 Sphingomonadales bacterium
GGCAGACGCGAGAGCGCCATAAACAGAATGCTGTCAGCTACTGCCGTGGCGTCTTTCAGTATGTCAGCCGCAGGAATACGAACCGTATCCAATCCCTCAGACTTCAGCCACGCATCACGCCGAATATCGCGCTGCGGTCGATCGCCCATATCATGAGAGATACCGTCAATCTCGATCACTAGGTTGGCGTCGGAGCAATAGAAATCAATTCCAAGTTCGCCGCTCGGATGCTGGCGGCGGAACTTCACACCCTGCGGTTGACCGCGCAGCAAATTCCACAGCAGAATTTCGGGCAGCGACATTTCTTTGCGCAGTTTGCGTGCGCGTAAGACAGAATTCCCAGTCGGTTTTGGTGATTGATCCTTAAACATGGGCCACCACTTTCAATCCTCTCCGAGCTTGCCTCGGGGAGGGGGCGCACGCGCAGCGTGTGACGGAGGGGCATGAGCGAAGCGAATGTTTGCCGCGCCAAAGTTCCGCCGCAAGCGGCAGCCCCTCCACCACTGGACTACGTCCAGCGGTCCCCCTCCCCGAGACAAGCTCGGGGAGGAATTTAAGCAAGAAGCAAGTCACAGCCAAATTACTCCCACAGCTCGCTGGGGGAGGTGGCAGTGCGAAGCACTGACGGAGGGGCTGCTATCCTCAAGACAAGATGGTCCCCCTCCCCGTTCCGGGGAGGATTTGGGAGCAGCCGAAACCCGCGAAGTTGCGGGCTGGGTGCTCGACCAGATATTGGTGATGCTGCATCCGTTCATGCCGTTCATTACCGAAGAATTGTGGCATTCGCTGGCTGATCCCGCCGTGCCGCGCAGGTATGACGTGATCCACGCCAAATGGCCCGCGCCACAGGCGGAGGTTGATGCCGAGGCAACAGCGGAGATCGAATGGCTCATCAAACTTGTCGGAGAAGTGCGCACCGCAAAGAATGAACTGGGCATTGCGCCGGGGGTGAAAATGGATGCGTTTGTCCGTGATGCTAATCCAGCGACCGTCGCCCGGCTTGCAAATCAAGCTGCTACTTTATCGCGGCTGGCCCGGCTGGAAAACATCACTGTTGGTGATGCGCCCGAAGGCGGGTCGATCCAGCTGGTTGTGGAAGATGCAACGTTCGTGCTGCCCCTCGAAGGCGTCATCGACCTAGACGCCGAACGCGCCCGCCTGACCAAAGGCATCGAAGCCGCCGCCAAAGAACGCGACGCCGTTGCGGGCCGCCTGTCCAACGCCGCGTTTGTCGAACGCGCCAAGCCTGAAGCGGTCGAAAAGGCCCGCGCCGACCATGCCGAAAAGGCCGCCGAGGCGGAGCGGTTGACGGCAGCCTTGGCGCGGTTGGGGTAACTGATCTCTCCCCATCGACTTGCGATGGGGAGGTGGCAGACGGCGCATAGCGGCGACTGACGGAGGGGCCAGCAACGTCTGCGGCCCCTCCACCATTCGCTGCGCGAACGGTCCCCCTCCCCATCGCAAGTCGATGGGAAGGATAAAGGGCTATCGCTGCATGACATCCTTTGCCATGACACAAATATGAAATCCCCCACCCAAGAACGCGATCTAACGACTGGCCCTGTCGCTAAAACCCTGTTCCTGTTCGCGCTGCCGTCGCTGGGCGTCAACATATTGCAGTCGCTCAATGGCTCGGTGAACTCGGTTTGGATCGGCAAGTTTTTGGGCGAGGAGGCGTTGGCGGCGTCGGCGAATGCGGGGATGATCATGTTCCTGATGTTTTCGACATTGTTCGGATTTTCGATCGCGACGACAATATTGATCGCCCAGAATTTGGGACGCGGCAATGTTGAAGGCGTACGGCGGACGATGGGTTCGTCGCTTGGAATGTTCTCACTTGCAGGCTTGGTCACGGCTGTTGTCGGCTGGGTTTTTTCGCCGCAATTGTTGCAAGCATTGGCCACGCCCGAAGGAGCCTATCCACTCGCGCTGACCTATTTGCGGGTGATATTTTTGGGCATGCCGTTTTCATTTGTGATGATCCTGCTGTCATCGGCGCTGCGCGGCCTTGGCGATTCGGTGACGCCGCTGTGGAACACCGTGCTCAATGTCGCGCTTGATGTCGTGCTCAACCCGGTTTTTATCCTCGGATTTGGGCCGATACCGGCGATGGGGATTGCCGGTTCGGCTTTGGCGACGCTGGTTGCGGGTATCATCAGCGTGGTCATATTGATCGTGAAAATTTACCGCCAGGATTCAACGATCCGGTTGCGCGGTGCCGAACTTGGCTGGCTGCGCCCCAATGCGGAATTTGCGAGGCCGATCCTCAAAATGGGGCTGCCGATGGGTTTGTCGATGATCATTATGTCGGGATCGTCTTTGGTGATGGTCGGCTTGGTCAACCGTGAAGGCGTGGCGACGATGGCCGCGTTTGGCGTGCTTCAGCAACTGTGGAACTACGCGCAAATGCCCGCCGTCGCGGTGGGCAGTGCGGTCAGCGCGATGGCGGCGCAGAATATTGGCGCGGGCCGGTGGGACCGGATCAACCGCATCGCTGGGGCCGGTGTGGCCATCAATATATTGATGACGACATGCCTGATCGGGTTCATCACCTTGTTCGCACGGCAATTGTTATCGCTGTTTTTGCCAGCGCAAAGTACCGCGATAGATCTTGCCGTTCACATCAATTACATTGTCGGTTGGAGCTTTATTTTGATGGGGGTTTCGATGGTGTTGACGTTTCTGGTGCGGGCCAATGGCGCGGTGTTGGCACCGCTGCTGATACTGATTGTCTCGTCGGTACTGGTGCGATTTTCCGTCGGTTTTGGTTTATATCCGCAATTTCGGGCGGATGCGATATGGTGGGCGTTTATCGCGGCATCGATTGCATCCATGCTGCTTTCGATTGCTTATTACCAGCTTGGCAAGTGGCGGGATTTAAGCGTTTTGGATTCAAGCGTGCCGGTTGCCGTCGTTGCACTTTTGGAATAGTTGATACTGCGGGTGCAACCAAGCCGGAAAGTAATGCGAACCAACCAGATGATGGATACTAATTTGATCGTTACGCAGGTGCGGCGCTTTGCTAGGGTAATGGCCCGGCTGTTGCTGCTCATGCTGATCGTTGCAGTGCGTCCGGCGTTGGCGCAGTTGCCCGGCGCGCCGCTGAACGTACCGGCAACGTTGGTGGCAGAAACGCTTTCGCCCGCGCCGGGGCAAAACGTAACGGCGGCGTTCGAGATGGCTCCCAAACCGACATGGCATGGCTATTGGGTCAATGGCGGTGATGCCGGTGTCGGCATGCAGCTTAAATGGGATTTGCCCAAGGGAGTGAGTGCGGGCGAACTGCGATATCCGGTGCCTCAGCCATTGATCATCAGCGGCCTGATGAACTATGTTTATGAGCGGCCTTATGCGCTGCTCGCCGACCTTATGATAGATGCATCGGTGCCCAAAGGTACGAAGTTGAATGTGCGCGTGCAGGCCGATTGGTTGGCGTGCACGGACAGAATTTGCGTGCCCGAAAGCGACGTCCTGTCGGTTGAACTGATCGCCGGTGATGGCGCGGTAACACAGGCGAACCGCGCACGCTTCGATGGATATCGCGCTGCATTGCCAGTACCGCTCGACCGGCAAGCGGTGTTTTCAGCGCACGGCAAATTTATCGAGATTGCGGTTCCTTTTGCAGCAACTGCGGCGCTGGACCGGCCATATTTTTTCGCGCTGACCAGCGATGTCATCGACTATCCAGTGCCGCAATCCGCCCGGCGGGTTGGCGATTGGTTAGTGGTCAAAGCCGGATATCGCGGCAAAGCAGTGACCGGCATTTCGGGCGCGCTGCGCTATGGTGATGGGAACGATGGAGGCGCGCAGGGCCTGCTTATTTCTGCCATTCCGGGCGATGTCCCCGGCGGCGGCGATCTGGTGATGACATTGGGCAATGGCAGCACGCCGCAAGCATCCGGTGGCAATGCGAACTTCGCGGTCATCCTGCTGTTCTCTGTGCTCGGCGGTTTGATCCTGAACCTGATGCCTTGTGTCTTCCCAATTCTGGGGCTGAAGGCGTTGTCGCTGGCAAAAATGGGCGGTGACGCGCGCGCCGCCAAATTGGATGCACTTGCTTATACGGGCGGGGTGATATTGAGCACGATGTTGCTGGGCGGGGTGATGTTGATATTGCGTGCGGCGGGGCAGCAAGTTGGGTGGGCATTCCAATTGCAGGAACCGCGGATCGTGCTGTTGCTATTTTTGCTGATGGTTGCGGTGACGCTGAATTTGCTTGGTCAGTTTGAGCTGGCGACGGTCA
This sequence comes from Sphingomonadales bacterium, assembly GCA_043750535.1. Classification (GTDB taxonomy): domain Bacteria; phylum Pseudomonadota; class Alphaproteobacteria; order Sphingomonadales; family Sphingomonadaceae; genus Sphingorhabdus_B. The sequence continues at coordinate 4,244 of JAYVBJ010000006.1, forward strand.
ATATCGGCAGCAGTTTGGTACGCAAACAGGGCGCAGCTGGTTCGTTTTGGACTGGCGTTCTGGCGGCGGTTGTGGCGACGCCGTGTACAGGGCCCTTTATGGCCGCCGCATTGGGCGCGGCGTTGGTGTTGCCTGTGGTCCCTGCTTTGGCGATATTTGCCGGATTGGGTTTCGGCCTGGCCCTGCCTTATCTTGCCATCGGTTTTGCACCGCGTTTACGGGGGCTTCTGCCCAAACCGGGGCCTTGGTTGGAGAAATTTCGCAAGTTGATGGCCATCCCAATGGCGTTAACGGCGGCGGCGTTGTTGTGGCTGTTATGGCGGCTGTCGGGTGACACCGGGCTTATGCTTGGCGGCAGCGCCGGGGTAACAATATCGGTATTGCTGTTGTTTGCCGGCAGGGCGCAGCGCAGCGGCGGGATGTTGCCGCCGATTATGGCGGTCAGTGTATTGGCATTGGCGGCATTGGCAGTAACGGCTTTGCCGCGTGACGCGGTGCAGCGCGGCAAAAGCAACATCAACGCGATTGTATCGACTGAGCCTTTTTCAGAAGCCCTGCTTGACCGTTACCGCAATCAAGGCAAGCCGGTCTTCGTCTATTTTACGGCGGATTGGTGCGTCACTTGCAAAATCAACGAAGCGAATGCGATCCAGCGCCGCGAAGTGGCGAAGGCCTTTAATGCCGCCGAAGTGAAAGTTCTTGAAGGTGATTTCACGTCGCGTGATCCAGTTCTTGCACGCGTGCTCACCGCGCATGGACGGTCAGGTGTTCCATTATATCTGTTTTACGGCAGCGCCTCCGAACCGAAAATTCTGCCCCAGATTTTGACCGTCGGGGACCTTGTCGGCCTCACAGGTTCTGGTGTTGGCGACGCCAAAAGGGAAGCGGGGACAGGCTTAAGATAGGAGCGGCATGATGCGTATGCCGTTATCTTATATGCCTGCCCCTGCCCTGAATATCGGTAAGTTGCGACCCAATGGGACTTACCGAAATTATGACACCCAATACCAATTGCATTGAATACAGACGATTTGAGCACGGAGGCAGGCCGCATTATGGTATGACGCCCCGAACGGCACCACGGCCTGCCCCCGCCCCACCGCCAACAAGTTTGCCCCCTTAAAAGGACTCGCCGGCAATCTCGATCCGCTTGACTTGGTTCGCCCCAATCACCGCAATCCCCCGACTACCGGTGATCCCAGCCAATGGGACCGATCGCTCAAAAATTGTCGGCGCTGCTATTGCCGCTGCGTCAATGTCCCCCGGGTCATTGCCCATGTCATTGATTGCGGCCAGCGTCGCGACAATGGTAACTTCGATCCCCCAATATTCAGGGAGATCATGGTAAATACGCGGGGCCAGAATGACTTCGAAACTGCCCGCAGGCATCGATCCACTAACCCATAAATATAGGCTGTTTTGGAATGATAGTGTTTTTAGTTCCGCAATTTCAAAGTCAATGATCCGTCCGTTTGGAACGCTGGAAAGCGATCCGCTGGCGGCGATGTTCATTACTGGCTCCAGAATCTCTCGAGATACTTTTCGCACACCGGAAGTATTGGTCTCAGTATGCTCTTGATGTGTGTAATATAACCTAAGTTTTCTCTCGGTAAAGTGAACAACTTGTAAACTCTAGTATCGGATTGTAACACATTGATAATATATAGAGAAAATCTGTGAAAAATTGTTGCATTGTTCCCATTGCCATCTTTTTTCGGATAGACTTGTCGTACCCGAGAACAAATTCCGTGGCGGATTTGCCTAATATGGATTGGTTGGCAAAAAAGTTGCGGTTATTTGTAGCCAGAATCTGTTCCGCAGGGCAAAAAGCCGTGGCAATGCAGCAACTCTGACAGACAAATCGCGATTTTCCGACGCAAAGCCCTTTATTTGCGGAACGATTGCGGATAATGGGAGCGCTCTGAAAACGATTAGGAGTTACTGTTATCGCTGTCCCGCCCGTCCGGCGCGCCAATACCCCACCTGTAAAGAGTGGACCGCGCCACAATGAAATGATCACTGCGGAGAAAGTCCGCGTCATTGATGATGAAGGTGAGAATCTGGGGGTGATGTATACCCGAGAGGCGATTGAACAAGCGGGCAGCATGGGATTGGACCTGGTGGAAGTATCACCAAACGCGGATCCCCCCGTTTGCAAGTTCCTTGATATCGGCAAATTCAAATACGAGGCCCAGAAAAAGGCCAACGCCGCGCGTAAATCGCAGCGGACGCAAGAGATCAAAGAGATCAAAATGCGGCCTAATATCGATGACCATGATTACCAGACCAAAATGAAGAAGGTGACCGAATTCATTGGCGATGGTGACAAGGTAAAGATCACGCTGCGCTTTCGTGGCCGTGAACTTGCTCACCAGCAATTGGGTATGCAGTTGCTGCAGCGCGTGCAAACAGACATGGCGGAAACCGCAAAAGTCGAGGCGCATCCCCGCATGGAAGGCCGTCAGATGTTGATGGTATTGTCGCCCAAATAAGCCCGGTTACGCCCTCTGTGGCTAAGGAGGGATATAATATGGCGCGGCTGCAGTCATGTTGCGATTAAGCTGAATCGCTTCATGGCGGGGAGCGGGTGGCGGCCTGCACCCCAGTTCGTCATCCTGAAATAAATTCAGGATGACGGATCGAGTGGAAAGAAGCCGCTGGTCATGTCCCCGCGCATTCACCCTTGCAATGTAGGATTTGTTCTGGGAACACAGGGCATGGCCGCTTGTTCAGGGCCACGCTCTTTGAAATCGTTGGCGGTCAAAATCACCTCCCTTCGCAGGCCAAATCGGCGAAGGCAGTGTCCTACAAAAAACCACGACGTAGGAAATTATCGAACGCCATGCTTTTGCAAAATGTCAAAATAGGTGTCAATCTTGTCAACTAGGTGTCAACTTGGCACTTTCAGGGAAATGCCATTTTGCACAGTATTTGTGTGAGCTTTCGCAAGATAACCCCTTAACCTCAACTCACATGGTCATTGCCTAAACCGCCAGTTTCTTGCCGCTTCTTTCGCAGCGCCAGCGCGAATATGAGCGCAGCGGCAAAGGCGAAGAAAAACCATTGGATCGCATACAGCAAATGGTTGTTTGGGATATTATCAGACGACGGCTTGGCCAGCATTTCCAATCCCGGCACCGGATCTGTGGCGACCAACCGTAATAGATGCGCTTTATCTGGCGCGATGATACCGCGAATCGGCCCGCCCTGCCAATCTGGTTTAATAAGCCGTTTCGTCCAACCCGCCGCTACAACCGCGCCGGGCCCTTCCGCTCCGCCGGTCTGGCAACTGGCAAGATGGGCAAAGCCAGCCTCTCCTTTAGCATTGCTGCCCGATACCGTGCGCCATTCCGTCACCCGCAAACACACCACGGACGATTTGCGAAACAGCGGTAATTCGCCAGCTATCGGTACCGCTGGATAGCTGGTGGCGGGCAAGTTCGCGGCCGATGAAAGCCGCGCCAATAGGGTTTCCTTTTCTGCTTTGCGCTGCAGCTGCCAGATGCCAAGTGCGATCATCGTCAGCACCGCCGCCGTCACCAATATCAACGGAATGATGGGCCATTTTGCTTTCATGATTTCGGCTCGCTGTTCTCTACCTGCTGCCCCTCGCCTGCACGGTTGCGGTATTCCAAAGTCAACATCGCCCCCTTGGCAAAGCGCAGAAACGCCACGACCAACGTCATTGTCAGCGGCACCCATATCAACACATGCAGCCAAAATGGCGGGCGCATCGCAATATCCAATAACACCGCCAGCGAAATGATACTCGCGCCGATGGGAATGATCATCAACGCGGCAGGGCCGTCACCGACATTGAAGCTGCCATAATCCAGCGCACAGTCAGCACATCTGCCGTGAAACTGGGTAGCAGAAGCGAACATAGTTTTAGAACTGCACCGCGGGCAAAGACCAAAAAGGGCAGCGCGAACAAATGCCGGCTGCCCCTTTTCGATATGCATTTTGGTCATCGACCGGCGATCATCCGTGGACTGGTGCGCCCCAGCCGCCCCAAACATAGATGACGGCGAAGAGGAATAGCCAGACAACGTCGACGAAATGCCAGTACCAAGCCGCCGCCTCAAAACCGAAATGCTGTTGCGGCGTGAAGTGGCCCTTGTAAACGCGCAGCAGGCAAATCGCCAAAAAGATAGTTCCGACTAAGACGTGGAAACCGTGAAAACCGGTGGCCATGAAGAATGTCGTTCCATAGTTGATTCCGGCAAAAGCGAACGGTGCTTCGGCATATTCAACGGCTTGCAGGCTGGTGAAAAGAACGCCCAAGACAATCGTCAACCACAGCCCCTTTTTCAAACCGTCGCGGTCATTATGGATCAACGCATGATGCGCCCAAGTGACAGTCGTACCGGAACACAGCAGGATCAGCGTGTTCAACAAGGGCAGCTTCATCGCGTCGAGAACTTCCAGTCCCTTGGGCGGCCATTGCGCGATAAGTTCTGCACCGGGCTGTCCGAATAGCGACGTTGTCGCGCCTTCGACCACTTCCAAGGGCACGGGAAACAAAGAGAAATCGAACCATGCCCAGAACCAGCCGACAAAAAACATCACTTCGGACGCAATGAACAGGATCATCCCGTAACGCAAATGCAGCGACACGACGGGAGTGTGATCGCCCGCATGCGCCTCGGCGATAACATCCACCCACCAGCTATAGAATGTGAACAATACGCCCAGCATACCCAAGCCCCAAACCAGACTTCCATAAGGTGCTTCGTGCATCCAGAGCACCAGTCCGCCGAACATGGTAAGCGCAGAGAATGATCCTACCAAAGGCCAAACGCTTGGCGGCAGAATGTGGTATTCATGATTTTTGGCACCGGCCATGTTGTTATTCCCTGTGACTAGTCTTTGGTCGTTGATGGTTATTAGCTTGGCTTGTCGCTCTGGTCCACCGGATAGAAGGTGTAGCTGAGCGTTATTTCTTCGATGTCTTTGGTTTCAGGATCGGTCAAAATCTTGGGATCGACATAATAAAGCACCGGCATGCGGACCTGCTGTCCCGCCTTCAACGTCTGTTCGGTGAAACAAAAACACTGTATCTTGTTAAAGTATTTTCCAGCCAATGCGGGAACCACATTGAACGTCGCGGTTCCGGTGACGGCTTCGGCGGATTCATTCTTGGCAATAAAAATCGCCATATCGCGCGCGCCGACGCTGACCACATCGGTCGGGCGTTCCGGACGAAATTCCCACGGCAGATCGCCGCGATGATTGGCATCAAAGCGGATGGTTATTGGTTTCCCGGTGTCTTTGATCGTCGCCGCCTGCGCCGCATCGACGCGCATCGTGGTGCCGCCAAAGCCGGTGGTCTCGCAGAAAATTCGGTACAAAGGCACCGCTGCAAAACCCAGGCCGACCATGGACATTGCCAGCGACCCTGCGAGCAATGCGGTCTTGAGATTGCGATTGGAAACGGCAACCGCGTTCATGACCAATAACCTATCTTAGCCAGCGTAATGCCAAAGAACATCGCGCAAAGCCCCACGAGCAACAGGCCCATAATCCGCGACCGTGCCGCCTGCCGCGTGCGGATGGAGAGGTTTTCTTCGGCTGTATAGGTTGCATTGGGATCATAATGCGCTTGATGCGGGTCAGGATATTTGGCCATTACGGGCGATTTTGCCGCCAAATCCATGGCGTTCTGTGTGCCGTTCAATTCGGTCATACTGTCATCATCCGATCTGCGGCAAACACCGCGAACAACAAGAACAAATACAAGATTGAAAAAGCGAACAGCCGCCGTTCGGGCTTCATTTCGGCAGCGTCAGTGGCGCGGTTGCGCCACACGGCAAAGGCAAGTGTCAAGAACATCAAGCCAAGCACAATCGCAACGCTGCCGTAAATCCAGCTGGCCTCGCCAATGAACATCGGCCAAATGCTGGCCGCGACCATCGGAAAGCTGTAAAGAAAAACCTGATTGCGCGTTGCCTGACGCCCGGCAACATTGGGCAACATCGGGATACCCGCCGCGCCGTAATCCGATTTCATGAACAATGCCAGCGACCAGAAATGCGGCGGCGTCCACAGGAAGATGATGGCAAACAATATGACCGGAACCAGAGTGATGTCTCCGGTCACTGCGGCCCAGCCGATCACCGGCGGAAAGGCCCCTGCTGCGCCGCCGATCACGATATTCTGCGGCGTATTTGGCTTAAGCCAAATGGTATAAACCACGGCATAGAAGAATATTGAAAATGCCAGCAATCCAGCCGACAACCAATTGACCGCCATCCCCATTGTCACGACAGAAAACGCGGCCAAGCCAATCCCGAAATGCAACGCCGATTGGCGGTCCATCCGGCCATCAGGCAAGGGCCGCTTTGCCGTGCGCGCCATCTTGGCATCGATGTCGGCTTCATAATATTGGTTCAATGCGCCCGACGCCCCTGCCCCGACCGCGATACACAGAATAGCGGTAAAGCCCAGCATTGGATGGATATCGCCAGGCGCAGCCAGCAATCCGCACAGCGCGGTAAACACGACAAGGCTCATCACCCGGGGCTTGGTAAGGGCCCAGAAATCACGCCAGTCGGCTGGCAATATGATGTCGTGCGTTGCGATTGTCATAACATCCAAATTGGACCGCTGGCTATTTACCAGCGGTCTTTTTCAAGTTCGTTTATTTGATCACCGGAAGTGTTTCAAACTGATGGAACGGCGGCGGGCTGGACAATGTCCATTCCAGCGTCGTTGCGCCTTCGCCCCAATAATTACCCTCTGCCCTGCGTCCGGCAACAAAGGCATAAATCACGTTGAGGAAGAAAACGCCTACACCCGCAAGGATCAGCAGATAGCTGTAAGAAACGATTTCGTTCCAATAGGCAAATGCTGCCGGATAGTCGGGTACCCGGCGCGGCATGCCCGAATTGCCCAAGAAGTGCATTGGAAAGAACACACCGTTAACGCCGATGAAGAACAACCAGAAGTGCAAATGACCCAGGCCTTCATTCAACATCCGGCCGCTCATTTTACCAAACCAGTAATAGAAACCGGCGAACAACGAGAACACCGCACCCAGCGACAACACATAGTGGAAATGCGCGACCACATAATATGTGTCATGCAATGCATCATCAAGGCCGCCATTGGCCAGCACGACGCCGGTGACGCCGCCAACGGTGAACATGAAGATAAAGCCCATCGCCCACACCATCGGCGTTTTGAAGCTGACCGAACCGCCCCACATCGTCGCGATCCAGCTGAAGATTTTGATACCCGTTGGTACCGCGATCACCATTGTTGCGGCGGTGAAGTACATTTTCATATCGACGCTCATGCCCGTGGTGAACATGTGGTGCGCCCATACGACGAAGCCGACGACGCCGATTGCGACCATGGCATAAGCCATGCCGAGATAGCCAAATACCGGCTTACGGCTGAACGTTGATACGATCTGGCTGACGATGCCAAAACCGGGCAAGATCATGATGTACACTTCGGGGTGGCCAAAGAACCAGAACAAATGCTGATACAATACCGGATCTCCGCCTGCCGCCGCGTCAAAGAACGCACCGCCAAAATTGCGGTCAACCAGCAACATGGTAATTGCCGCCGCCAAAACTGGCAATGCGAGCAACAACAAGAATGCGGTTACCAGCACCGACCATACGAACAACGGCATTTTGTGCAGCGTCATGCCCGGCGCACGCATGTTGAAGATGGTGGTGATGAAATTGATCGCACCCAAGATCGATGCCGCACCGGCCAAATGGAGCGAGAAAATCGCCATATCGACAGCGGGGCCAACCGATCCGCTGGTCGATAGCGGCGCGTACACCGTCCAACCTGTACCTGCGCCTAATCCGGTACCGCCGGGCACAAAGCTGGACCCGAGCAGCATGATGAAGGCGACGACGGTTAACCAATAAGAGACATTGTTCATGCGCGGAAATGCCATGTCTGGCGCGCCGATCATCAACGGTACAAACCAGTTACCGAAACCGCCAATAATGGCTGGCATCACCATGAAGAACACCATGATCAGGCCGTGAGCGGTGATCAACACATTCCACATATGATAGGATTCATCGAGCGTCGCGCCCGAACCCTTCATCATCGACGCCCAAGAGGTCAGATGCTGAATGCCGGGCTCGGCCAATTCCCAACGCATCAAGCCAGAGATCGCGCCGCCAATGATCCCGGCAAAAATCGCAAAGATCAGATACAACGTGCCGATGTCTTTATGGTTGGTCGACATGAACCAACGTGCGAAAAACGCAGGCTTGTGGTCGGCATCATGCGCGTGGTCATGGCTTTGAAAATCAGCAGGGTTTGCAGCAATTGTCGTCATTGTCAGTGCCTCTTAGTTGGTTGCTGCCGCTGCGGCAGCGGGCGTTGCTGGTGTTGGTTTCGCTGGAGCCGGGGCAGGCGGCGTTGGCGCGCCTGCCGCTGGTTTTGCAACGGGCATTTGACCGCCCTGCGCCTTTACCCATGCGGCGAATTGTGCGGGGGGCAATGCCTCGACTGTTATTGGCATAAATCCATGCCGCGCGCCACAAAGCTCCGAACATTGGCCAAAATACACACCTGGCTTGGTGATTGTCAGCGGCTTTTCGTTCAACCGGCCCGGGACAGCATCCAGTTTGAACCACAATGATGGCACGGCGAATGCGTGAATTACATCCGAACCCGTTGTCTGAATACGCAGCGGCACGCCAGCAGGAACAACCATGCGATTATCAACCGCCAACTGGGCTGGGCCGTCATTATCGGTGCGGAACCGTTCACCCTTGCCAACCTCATCTTGCTCTTTCAGCATGTTTGACACGACTTCAAAACCGCCATGATCGGGATAGGTATAGCCCCAATACCATTGATATCCGGTCACTTTGATCGTCACCGCATCCGCCGGTGCAGGCTTAAACTGCTTGGCTAGCAAATCGAGTGACGGATACGCAATGCCGAGCAAGATCAGCACAGGTATCAACGTCCACATGACCTCGATAAATGTATTGTGCGTGGTTTTTGATGGGGTGGGATTTGCTGATCGGCGAAAACGAACGACGATCCACAACAATAAACCCAGCACAAATATCGAAATAGCGAAAATGATCGGCAGCAAGATGGCGTTATTGATCCATTTGGCATAAACGCCATTGTCACTAAATTGTTCTTGAAAATCATATTGCCCTTGCACTGGCATGCCGACGCCATCTGTCGGTTTCATCGGCGTATAGCCTGGCAATGATCCGTCCATCGATTTGGGCGTAGCGGCGGTTGCGCTAGCTGTTTTGGTTGCTACCGAATCCACCGGAGCGGGCGCGGCCAACGGCGCAGCCACAGGATCCGTTACAGTCGCCGCAACTGGGGCCGCCACCGGAGCCGTTGCTGCAGGCACCGCAATCACCGCAGCAGGCGCAAGCATCATCGCCAGCGGAAAAAGCAAATTCTTTAACATTTTCATCAACATGACCCCATGTTCATTATGATGCACGGAAAATGCCGTGCGAAATTAATTGCCCCGCCGAAACGAGACTCGTCCGGCCTATAGGCGCGCTGAATCAAAGCCTCAAGCATCGGATTAAAAATTTTATGGATTTATTCGTGCCGCATTTCCACCTAAATAAGTGTCTAACAGCGATGCCTGCGATGCAAAAAACAAAACTAGTTACTTTTCCAAGGACCAACTTGCGATGACCGAAGATGAAATTCTGGCCGAATTCCGATCGGCGGACGCCCTGCATGAAGGCCATTTTGTGCTGTCTTCTGGGCGGCATAGCGCATTTTACCTGCAATGCGCCAGAGTGTTGATGAACCCGGAACGCTCATCTCGAATCGCGATGGCGATCGCACAACATATACCGCGCGAACTGCGCAGTGAGATACAGGCGGTTATCTCTCCGGCGATGGGCGGATTGATCATCGGTCATGAAATGGGCCGCGCGCTAGGCGTCGACGCAATGTTTCTTGAACGTCCAGAGGGCATATTTGAACTGCGCCGGGGCTTTGCCTTGAAAAAGGGTGCGAAAGTTTTGATGATGGAAGACGTCGTCACCACCGGACTATCGTCACGCGAAGCCATTAAGGCAATCACCAAGGCGGGCGGAAAAGTGGTTGCCGCAGGCGCAGTGGTTGACCGTTCCGGCGGTAGCGCCGACCTGGGTGTGCCGTTTTTCCCGTTAATCGAACTCAACTTTCCGACCTTCGCCGCTGATGAACTCCCCGAAGACTTGGCGAAAATTGCAGCAACCAAACCGGGCAGCCGGACAAAAACAGAAAAGACCAAAGCAGCTTAATATGACCTCTCTTGTAAGCCCCCATAGCCTGCGATTGGGCGTCAACATCGACCATGTCGCCACGATCCGCAACGCCCGCGGCGGCGAACATCCTGATCCGGTGCGTGCCGCAGAAATTGTCGCCAGTGTCGGCGGCGACGGGATCACCGCCCATCTGCGCGAAGACCGCCGCCACATTCGTGATGCCGATATAGAGCGAATCATGGCGGCCACCGATTTGCCGCTGAATTTGGAAATGGCGGCCACACAGGAAATGTTAGAAATTGCGCTGCGCCACAAGCCGCATGCGGCCTGTATCGTTCCGGAAAAGCGAGAAGAACGAACGACAGAAGGCGGGCTGGATGCGGCGGGACAGCATAATCAACTTGCGCCCATTGTCAGCCAACTGCGTGACGCCGGCATTCGCGTCAGCCTGTTTATTGAACCTGAAGCCCGGCAGATTGAGGCGGCGATGCATTTGAACGCACACATCGTTGAGTTTCACACCGGCCGGTACGCGCATTTTGCTTTGGACAATGATATATCGGGAATCGAAGCGGAGCTGCGCCGGATCAGCGATGCGGCTGCGCTGGCAAGCAAAAATGGCATTGAATCCCATGCCGGGCACGGCCTGACCTTTGAAAATGTGCAACCTGTTGCCGCGATCCCGCAAATTGCGGAACTGAACATCGGCCATTATTTGATCGGCGAAGCGATTTTCATAGGACTTGAAAGTGCCGTTCGCAAGATGCGCCAATTGATGGATGATGCGCGCCCGTTGACGCGGCAGGAGCAGCCTGCATGATCATCGGCATCGGTTCCGACCTGTGCAATATTGACCGGATTGCGAATTCGCTTGAGCGGTTTGGTGATCGGTTCGAACAGCGTGTATTTACCGAAATCGAGCGGGCCAAGGCGGCCAAGCGCCCGTTCACCAAGGCGGGCACCTATGCCAAAAGATTTGCCGCCAAAGAGGCTTTCTCCAAAGCGGTTGGCACCGGTTTCAAACGCGGCGTGTTTATGAAGGATATCGGCGTGGTCAATGCGCCATCGGGTGCGCCAACGCTGGCGCTTTCCGGCGGAGCAAAAGCGCGGCTCGACGCGATGATTCCTTCCGGCTATAGCGCACTCATACACTTGACCCTGACCGATGATCATCCATGGGCGCAGGCGTTTATCATTATCGAAGCGCTGCCGGTGATACCGCCAGCCGCGCAATAAGAAAGCAAGTTTTTTGTCCACCGAAATGCAAATCGAAAACCAGATGCAGATAGACGATCAAGACCGTATCCAAGATCAAGGACATGTCCAAGATCAAGACCGTGTCCAACCCGCAAAAGGCGGTTCACGTCCGGGCCGGTTAGCGGCGATTTGGTCCGAATTTAAGGGTCTGCTTTGGCTGCTGTTGGCGGTGCTGGTCTTCCACAGCTTCATTGCCAAACCATTCTATATTCCGTCGATATCAATGATGCCGACGTTGCAAGTTGGTGACCGCTTGTTCGTTAGCAAATATGCTTACGGGTGGAGCCATGTTTCGCCGACCATTCCCAACCCGTCCGCAATTTTCCGCTGGTTGATATTGCGCGAGGATGTGCAAACTTTGGCTTTGCAATTGCCCGAGAGCAATACGCGAGTTTGGGGTTCGATGCCCCGGCGCGGTGACATTGTTATACTAAAGCCAGCCGGAAAGACCGACGATTTGATCAAGCGGGTGATCGGCTTGCCCGGGGATTTGCTGGAAATGCGGGATGGGCAGATTATATTAAACGGCAAGCCGATCAAGCAAGAGGTCCAACCCGCACTTGATCTGGCGGTTGATGTCAACAGCCCGTGCAATGACGATGAATTCCCCGGTTCCTTTACCAAAAACAAAGACGGAACGCTGCAATGCTTCCTTCCGGTCATCCGTGAAACCCTGCCAAATGGTGTCAGCTATGATACCATCGATGCAAAACGCACCCGCGAAGACGATTTCGCGCCGATACGCATTCCCGCCAACCATCTGTACTTGATGGGCGACAACCGGGACAACAGCGCCGACAGCCGTGTGCCGTTGCCCTATGGCCTTGGCGGCCCGGTGTCGTGGGACAGAATTGGCGGCAGGGCAGAAGTTGTTACTTTCTCGGTCGATGGTTCGACCTCTTGGAATCCGTTGACTTGGTTCGCATCATTTCGCGGCGGCAGGGCGGGAACCAGCCTGCGCCCGCAGCGTTCGGCTGTTTCGTCCGAAGAGGCAATTGAATGACAGAAATCACAAAGCCCAGAAAGCAAAGGGAAAAAGCCACCCCTCCCATTGAACCTGCGTTTCGGGAGGAATATGGCCCGACCGATTTCTTCGATCCTACGGTCCGCAATGAACTGAAACGGGCGACCGTGTGGATCGGTATGGCGCTGCTGGTCGCGCTGGTGGCTTTGCTGGCACAACCAATCTTGCTGATTATCGGCGGACTTGTGTTTGCTGCAATGCTAGACGGCGGCGCGCGATTGTTGGGCCGGGTGCTGCCAATACCGCGCGGATTTCGGTTGGCGATAGTCATCATTGCCGCAATCAGCTTTCTATATTGGACGGCCACGCTCACCGGAACGCAGCTCGCGCAGCAGGCGGCGGCATTGCAGGGTATCCTCGAAACGCAATTGGTTTGGCTCGAACGCAAAGCGCAAGAGGTCGGCTTTGCGATTTCGGCATCTGACCTAAAGGGTATCGGATCGCAGATTTTGGGAACCGTCGGGCGCGTGACGGAGGCGGTTAGCTCGGTATTGGGGACGGTCACCAATATGGTGATGATGCTGGTATTGGCGGTCTTCATTGCAGCAGAACCCCGCCTTTATGAACGCGGCATCGCGTGGATGTTGCCGCTGGGCGAACGCGACCATTTCTATGGGACCTGCGAAAAGATCGGGCATACCTTGCGCAGGCTTATGGCTGGCCGGTTGCTGGGCATGGCAATCGAAGGATTTGGTACCTGGATATTGCTGGCGCTGGGCAATGTGCCCATGGCGGCATTGCTGGGCGTGATCACCGGGCTTTTGGCATTTTTGCCCAATATCGGCGCGATTGTGTCTGGCGTGCTGATCATATTGGTCGGTTTTTCTGCTGGTTTCGATGTCGGCCTGTACGCAGTTTTCGTCTATTTTGTCGTGCAAGCCGTTGACGGGTATCTGATTGTGCCGATGGTCGCAAAACGAGCCGTGGACATGGCACCTGCATTGGTTTTGGGCGCACAGATTTTATTTGGCGCATTGTTCGGCATATTGGGCCTTGCGCTTGCTGACCCGATTGTCGCCATGATCAAAGTTGCGTTGGAACGCCAGTCCGAACGAAACGAAGCGCGCTCACACCGCAAAGATCAAGCGAAGGAACAGAGCAAAAAACCAGCGGCCGCTGAAACTACGCCATAGATGATACTGCTGTTGTGCTTCTTTTTGGGCATCGCCAATTTCGCCATGCACCGCGCTGTGCTGGAATCGCGGCATCCTTTTGTCGAAGATACTAAACTGTATTTCGGTCGTCATTTGGGCCGCAACGCCAGCTATATTCTCGAATTTGCAATATTGGCCGGAGCGATGGTGTTTGCCGGTTCGGGTTCGGTGATCATTGCTGGATTTTACGCCGCCTATTCTGCATGCAACGGCTTGGCCACCTGGTTATTGCTATCACATAAAATATAGCTGCTGCCGCATCTCAATGTGCACTTGATCAGAATCGAAACGCTGTTTGTCGAAACCGAATTTTCAACAACCGGCTATAACCTTAAGCGCCAGTCGTGAGGCCATTTTGAATTTCTATGGCAAAAAATACAGGGAATTCGGCTTTGACCAACAACGCAGCAAAGCGCAATCTAGGCCAAATTGCTCTCGCGGTGATGCTGGGTACGCTGCTCCACGCGCCGTCGTTTGCCCAATCTGAAACCGCTGCGCCCGCGCCGGAAAGCCTTGAAGCACGCACAGAAGGCGGAAAGCAGATTTACGAGGCGAACGCATTTGCCAGATTTGCGCCGCAAACCGCGCTCGATATGGTGCGTCAGATACCGGGATTCGTCATTACCGAATCCAGCGGGGACCGAGGCCTGGGCGAAGCGACGCAAAATGTATTGATCAATGGTCAGCGTATTTCGGGCAAAAGCAACGATGCCAGCACCGTGCTTGGCCGTACTCCCGCCAATTCTGTTGTCCGGATTGAAATCGCCGATGGAGCGGCGCTGAACATCCCCGGGCTGAGCGGGCAGGTGTTAAACCTGATTACGAAAAGCACCGGCATAAAGGGAAATTTTCGCTGGGACACCCAGGTTCGCAGCCGCATCCAAACCCAATTGCTAAGGGGCGAGGTCAATGTTTCAGGTAAGCTGGGCAAGGGTGATTTTACGCTTGGGCTGAGCACGCCGGATTCGTTTCGCGGCGGCGGATGGGGGCAAGAACTGGTCACAGATGGCGACAATGAATTGCTCTATACACGCGACCGATTTGGCCGGTTTTATGGCGACAACCCGAAATTGGCGGCGTCCTATAACCGGATCAGTTCAGGCGGTTCTAAGTTCAATTTCAACGGCGAAGTTGCGCTGTTCAAATTTAGGCGGCGGCAGGAAAGTGACCGGTTTACCGTGGCGGTGCCCAACCCCAGCACCCCGGATATCACCGAACTGGCGACGGGCAAAGAGGATGAAATAAACTACGAAATCAGCAGCGACTATGAATTTGGATTGGCAGGTGGACGATTGAAACTGGTTGGGTTTCGCCGTTTTGAACATAGCCCGAACAAAAGTTTCTTTCGCCGTGATTTCGCCAATGGTGACGATCCGGAAGGATCGGAATTTCGCCGGACCGCCGATGAGGCAGAGACCATCGGCCGCGCTGAATACAGCTGGAAAACAGGCAAAGCAGACTGGAGCGTTTCGGCTGAGGCGGCCTATAATTATCTCGATTCAGTATCCGAACTGTTTGAATTTAACGGCAGCATTCTGCAACCGGCGCTGCTTGCAAATCCCAATAGCCGCGTCACCGAAAAACGTGGCCAGATGATCATGTCCTATGGCCGCCCTCTATCGCCAAGCCTGACATTGCAGGCGCAGTTGGGCGGTGAGTATAGCGAGTTACGACAAACCGGCTCAGGCGGATTGACCAGGCAATTCTGGCGGCCAAAGGGCCAGGTCTCACTGGCATGGAAAGCATCGCCAAAGCTGGATGTCAGCGCGAAGCTACAACGAAAAGTCGGGCAGTTAAACTTCTTTGATTTTCTGGAATCGGTGGATGTTCAGGACGACAATAATAATGCGGCCAACCCCAATTTGGTGCCACCGCAAAGCTGGCTGAGTGAACTGGAATTTAACCGCAAACTTGGTGCCGCCGGGTCGATGAAGTTAAAGCTGCAATATGAAAAAACCAGCGATGTTGTCGACCAAATTCCCATTTTCGGCGGCGGCGAGGGTGTCGGTAATTTGCGCGAAAACGCGAACCGGTGGAGCGCGGAAACCAACATGACGTTTCTGCTCGACAGCCTGGGTTGGAAGGGCGCCAAGCTTGATATCTCGAGCTATTATCAACAGGGACGGCTGACCGATCCGCTCACCGGCGTGCAGCGGCGCTTTGGCGGTGAACGGCGTTGGACGTGGGGGCTTGATTTCCGCCATGATATTCCGTCGAGTGACTGGGCCTATGGATTGGGCGCAGAAGACCAGAGCGACGCCGATTTCCTGCGACTGGATTATGCCGTCAGAGAGTTCAGGACCAAGCCGCAGACCTGGGCATTTATCGAGAACAAGGATATTTTCGGATTGAAGGTCCGCGCCACATTGATCAACTTAATCGGCCAAAAAGAAAAATATCGGGAAGTCTATTATCTAATCGATCGCCGTGATGGCCGGGTCGATCAATACCGCAATGGCACCAGCGAATATGGAGTTATCGGCAAGTTATCGATCAGCGGGACTTTCTAAGCCCGCGTCCCCGGCCTATACGGGGGCATGCACGGTTACGCCCCACCTCAACAGAATGACCCGGAAACCAAGCGCGTAGAGCCGCCGATGGGGCCGACGTTGCGCCGGTTTCTGCCTTATTTGTGGCCGGACCACGCGCCTGAGTTGAAATTACGGATCCTGTTTGCGGCGCTGTTGACAGTTGCGTCAAAGGCAATCCAGCTGTCGATGGGCTATCTTTATGGCGCGGCAATTGACCGCATGGCGCCCGGATTACAGGACGGCGTCGCCTTGGCGATTGGCTTGGTTGTCGCTTATGCCGGCGCGCGGTTTGCAGGCGTGCTGTTCGATAATCTGCGCAATGTGATTTTTGAGCGCGTTGGTCAAGATGCGACCCGCGATCTTGCCGTGCATGTTTTTGCGCATTTGCACTCATTATCGCTGCGCTTCCACCTGGCGCGGCATACCGGCGAAGTTACCAAAATAATCGAGCGCGGCACCAAGAGTATCGACACGATGCTCTATTTCATGTTGTTCAACATCGCCCCGACGGTGATCGAGCTGACCGCCGTGCTGATCATTTTCACGATCAAGTTCAGTATCGGCCTTGCCCTTGCGACCGCGATAATGGTCGCCGCTTATATCGTCATTACCCGCAAAATTACCGATTGGCGCAACGCATTGCGGGCGGAAATGAACGACCTCGATACGCTGACAGTATCACGCTCAGTCGATAGCTTGCTCAATTACGAAACGGTCAAATATTTTGGCGCCGAACAGCGCGAGATTGAGCGTTATGAAAATGTCGCGGCCAGCTATGCCCGTGCCACGGTGAAATCAGAGAACTCGCTGGCGCTGCTCAACATCGCGCAATCATTGGTGACCAACTTAATGATGGCGGGCGCGATGGGATATACGATCTGGGGCTGGTCGCGCGGCGAATATACGACCGGCGATGTGGTGTTCGTCAATACCTTGCTGGCCCAATTATTCAGGCCACTAGATCTGCTGGGAATGGTTTATCGGATGATCCGCCAAGGACTGGTGGATATGCAGTCAATGTTCAATCTGATCGATATGCCCGCCGAGATTGTCGATGCGCCAGATGCGCCGACATTGAACATTGGCGACGCCGATGTCGTGTTTGAAAATGTCGAATTTGGATATGAGCCTGACCGGCAAATTCTATTTGGCCTCAGCTTTCGTGTTCCGGCGGGCGAGACACTTGCAATCGTGGGGCCATCGGGCGCGGGTAAATCGACCATCGCGCGGCTGCTGTTCCGGTTTTACGATCCGCAAAGCGGCAGCGTGCAGATCAACGGACAGGACATATCATCGGTGACGCAGGCATCATTGCGCGCCGCAATAGGTATTGTGCCGCAGGACACCGTGCTGTTCAACGATGATATCCGCTATAACATCGCCTATGGCAAAGCGGGCGCAGACGAGGCGGACATTGTTGCGGCGGCCAAGGGCGCATCGATTGACCGTTTCATCAGCGCGCTGCCGCAAGGCTATAAAACGCCGGTGGGAGAACGCGGATTGAAGCTATCGGGCGGCGAGAAACAGCGCGTGGCAATTGCGCGCACGTTGCTGAAAAACCCGCCGATCCTGATATTGGACGAAGCGACCAGCGCGCTCGACAGCCGGACCGAAGAGGCCATTCAAGACACGCTGAACGCCATTGCCGAAAAGCGCACGACGATCATCATCGCGCACCGTTTGTCGACCATCACCCATGCCGACAACATCATCGTATTGGACAAAGGCCGCGTTGCCGAACAGGGCAATCATCGCAGCTTGTTGAAGAAACAAGGCCTCTATGCCGGGCTGTGGGAACGGCAGCAAGCCGAGCAAGAAGAAGCCGTGGTTGCCGGATGAGCATCGCTGCTTTGGCGCAAAATGACATTTCCCCAAAAATGCCAAGTTGACACCTAATTGACAAAGTTGACGCCTATTTTGAAACTAATTGCCAGTCCGCGCATAGATAATTTCCTACATCGTCGTTATCTTGTAATTTTACGTTTTCGCAAATCCAACTGCGGAGTGCGTAATTTGACCGCCAACAATGTCAAAGAGCTTGGCCCTAAACCAGCGGTCACGCGCCTTGTTCCCAGAACAAATCCTACATTGCAAGCGGCGAATGCGGGACGCACAAAATATGAATCGTCACCCACGAGAAGCGAAGCGACGAAGCAATCCAGAGTTGCGCAGAACAACCCTGGATTGCTTCGCTTCGCTCGCAATGACGAATGACAGCACGGCGCTCTAATGCGCGATCGGGCCATACAAAACCGCAATCTTGCACACCACACCGTCATCCTAATATTTATCGTAAAATTATCCCCTGAATCTGTGGATAGATTGCGGATGCGTTAAAAGCTCTTCGACAAGACGATGCCTATTGCGCTACGGCCCCGAGGATGTCGTCACCTAACGAAGAACTGCACCGCATTTTCGGCTTTTCCGAGTTCCGCGGAGTACAGCGCGACGTCGTCGACCGGGTGCTGGCAGGGGAACGCACGCTCGCGGTGATGCCGACGGGGGCGGGCAAGTCGCTTTGCTATCAATTGCCATCGGTGATGATGCCGGGAACAACGATTGTCATATCGCCCTTGATTGCGTTGATGCACGACCAGATGCGTAGCGCGCAAGCGGCGGGTATAAACGCGGCGACATTGACATCGGCAGATGACAACCGCGCCGAAACAATATCAAGGTTTCGCAGCGGCGAGCTTGATCTGTTATATGTTGCGCCGGAACGGGCATCGGGCGCGGAGTTTCGCGGGATGCTGCGTGAGGCAAGGATTTCACTTTTTGCCATCGACGAGGCGCATTGCGTTTCGGAATGGGGGCATGATTTCCGCCCTGACTATCGCTTGCTGCGGCCATTGATGGATGATTTCCCGCAGGTGCCTCGGCTCGCGCTGACCGCCACCGCCGATGCACATACCCGCGGCGACATATTGGCGCAGCTGGGAATCGATGCAACCGGAATGATCGTTGCCGGATTTGACCGGCCCAATATCCGGTACCTGATTTCACCCAAAGCAGGTGCGGCGGCGCAGGTCGCGGACTTTGTAAAAGCCAATTCGGGCGCAGGCATCGTCTATGTCCAGTCCCGCGCCGGAGTGGACAGGCTGGCACAAACGCTGGCAAAAACCGGGCGTCCGGTGCGGCCTTATCATGCCGGGCTGGAGCCCGAAGTTCGCAAGCGCAATCAGCATGATTTTGTCGCGTCCGAAGATATGGTGATGGTGGCAACAGTGGCGTTCGGCATGGGCATTGATAAACCCGATGTCCGCTTTGTCGTGCATGCCGGTTTACCCAAATCAATCGAAGCTTATTATCAGGAAACGGGGCGTGCCGGGCGCGACGGCGATCCAGCCACCGCCCAACTTTTCTGGGGTGCGGAGGATTTTTCAAAGGCGCGGATGTGGCTGCGCGAAATGGAGGAAAGCCGCCTCGCCGGTGAACGCGCGCGGCTCGCCTCGCTTGGTGCACTGGTTGAAACGGCGGGATGCAGGCGCGCGATATTGCTGCGTCATTTTGGTGAAGAGCCCGCGCAGACGTGCGGAAATTGCGACAATTGCTTGAACCCACCCAAAGCGGTTGATGCCTCCACCGTTGCGCAGAAATTCCTGTCTGCGGTCTATCGCACCGGACAAAGTTTCGGCGTCGGTCATCTGGAAAATATCCTGACCGGCAAATCGGACGACAAAGCGATTAAGTTTGGCCATGATCAACTTTCGGTGTTCGGTATAGTCTCAACCGAAGAGGCCGCGCTGATCAAACCTGTTGCGCGTTCGTTGCTGCTCAAGGACGCACTGCGCACCAATGAACATGGCGGTTTGATATTCGGGCCAGAGGCAAAAGCCTATCTGAAGGGCGACATGCCGCTTGGGCTGGTGATGCCGCCTGCACGGGAACGAAGGTCGCGGCGCGGCGGCGCAGTAAATCCGCAGGGTGATCCGTTGTTTGAAGCATTGCGTGCGGCCCGCCGTGATGTTGCAATGGAGGCAGGCGTGCCGCCTTATGTAATTTTCCACGATGCCACTTTGCGAGAAATGGCGCAGGTGCGGCCAAGCAGCAAATCCGCGTTGTCAAAGATCAGCGGTGTCGGAGCGCGCAAGCTGGATGCGTATGGCGATGCTTTTCTGGCGGTGATAAAACAATATTGAAGGGATGATTCTATGTTTCGCGTTTTAACCGAAAGCTTTCTGGCCGCACCGCAGATCAGTCTTGACGATGTTGCTGCGGCAAAGGAACAAGGCGTCACCTTGATCATCAACAACCGGCCCGATGGCGAAGAGCCGGACGCCCCGCAAGGTGCCGATATCGAGGCTGCGGCAAAGTCCGCCGGTATCGCTTATGCCGCCATCGCGGTTACCCATGCCGGTTTCTCTCACCCGCAAATTGATGCGATGATGGCAGCATTGGCGCAATCCGGCGGCGGCAAGGTTTTGGCTTATTGCCGGTCAGGCACGCGGTCCACGTTATTATGGGCGCTGGCGATGGCCAAATCGGGAATGCATCCCGGCGAAATATCGGCGCGGGCCGAAAGCGCGGGCTATGATGTAACGCCGATAGCTGCTATGCTTGATTTACTTTGGGGACAGAGGGAACAGTAGGTTTTGTGGGGATAATCACCAAAATCATTGTCTTGGTGTTTGCGTTTGCGGCGCTTTACCGCTTTTCGTGTTACCTGGGATTGGGACGCGGCTCCGGAATTCTCCAGCCTGCTTATGCCCGCCAAATTGCTTTTGATGCTTTATATGGTTTTGATGCGGCAGAAACGGTGATCGGTCAGGACGGCCAATCGGCGCTGCTCAAAGGGCATTGCGGAAACTATGCGATTATCCAGCGCCACGGCGCGCATTTTATCGCCCGCGAATTTTCGGCTCCGGTCGATTGTGAAAATGTAAATGATCGGCTGACGTTGCGGTCCGATGTTTTTTCAAAAGGATATGTTACCTTGAACCTGGGGCCGGACGCCGCCACGTGGCGCGCCCGATTAACCCGCAACATTTAGAATGGGATGGCATTTGGGTGAAACAAATACCGTTCGTGCTGAGCCTGTCGAAGTACAGGTTGCTTGCCTCATCCTTCGACACAACCCGCCGGGAGACAGGACGAACGGAAAAGTTAGCGTTGCCGTTAAATAGCATCCCGCTTTAGAGTAAAAAACAGGGAAAATGAGGGGGCGGAATTGGAGAGTGGTCTTCCAGATTTGGTCGCGATTGCGATCCCGGCATTCATGGCGTTGATTGTCGCCGAAATGTTGTGGGCACGGCGATTTGCGCCAGACGCCTATGATCCCAAAGATATGATCACCTGTTTATTGCTGGGTTTCATCGCATTCTTAATGGGCCCAATGTTGGCCAGTTCCATTACAGCAGCCTGTGAATTTGCCGCGCAATACCGGATTGCAAATCTGGCTCCTGTTTGGTGGGTGTGGCTATTGTGTATCTTTGCCGATGATTTTTTGCATTATGCGCTGCATCGCGCGTCGCACCGGGTGCGCATTTTGTGGGCCAGCCATGTTGTACATCACAGCAGCCAGCATTTCAATTTTGCGGTCGGCTTAAGGCAATCTGCGTCTATCGTGTATTTGTCTTCGTTGGCGTTCCGGTTCCCGCTGATCCTGCTTGGATTTCCGGCTGAAATGGTCGTGTTCGTCATCACCGCGAACCAGATTTTTCAATTTTGGACGCACACCCAGATGGTTGGCCGCTGTCCGCGATGGATCGAATATTTCTTTATTACGCCCAGCCACCACCGGGTTCACCATGCCGTTAACCCCGAATATCTCGATCGCAATTTTGGCGGTGTGTTCATAATTTGGGACCGGATGTTTGGCACGTTTACAGCAGAGCAAAATGATTGCCCGCCGCGTTACGGCATCGTTCACCAACTGGGACGCTATCATTTGCTGGTCTGTATTTTTCACGAATGGGCCGCCATTCTCAAAGACCTGTGGAGCAAGCCTTGGCGGGCCAAATTTGGTTATGCCTTTGCGCCGCCGGGATGGAGCCATGACCAGTCACGCGGGACCAGCGATGCCATCAAAGAAAAGTGGCAGAAAGCACAGTTGATCGAACCCGAAGATGCCGGGCGCAAGGCGGCATGACCGGCAAAAACATGCGGTGGACTTTGGTCAAAGCCTATGGGAAAGATCGGCGATGAATAGCCTTCCCAATCCTTTGGATTATGCCGTTCCCGGTTTCATAATCCTGCTGCTTGCCGAAATGTGGTTGCTGCGCGCGCGCGGCAATATCAAGGGTTATGAATGGCGCGATACGGCAATATCACTGTTGCTTGGCACGGGCAGCCAGGTCGCGGGATTGCTCGTCGCCGGGCTGATTTACGGCGTCGCAAAATGGGGCAATCAGTTCGCTCTGTTTGATATCGGTTTCGTTTGGTGGGCATGGCCGATTTGCTTTGTGCTCGACGATTTGGCCTATTACGCATTCCATCGCAGCGCGCACCGCGTCCGCTGGTTTTGGGCGGCGCATGTCATTCATCACTCCAGCCAGCACTATAATCTTTCGACCGCGCTGCGCCAGACATGGACCGGCTTCATTGCGTTCAGTTTTATCTTTCGCATGCCCTTGCTGTTCACCGGGTTTCCGGTGGAGATGGTGTTCTTTTGCGGCGCGCTAAATCTGATTTATCAATTCTGGTTTCACACCGAAGCAATCGGCAAAATGCCGCGCTGGTTTGAAGCGGTGTTCAATACGCCATCCCACCACCGCGTCCATCACGCCACCAATGCGCGCTATCTGGACGCCAATTATGCCGGAGTGTTCATGATTTGGGACCGGATGTTCGGTACATTTGTCGCCGAGGATAATGACGACAAAATCGAATATGGCCTGGTTAAAGATCTGGGTAGTTTCAATCTGCTGTGGGCGGCGTTCCATGAATGGGCCGGTATCGCGCAGGATGTTTGGCATGCGCCGTGGCGACACAAGGTGTCCTATATGTTCCGCGAACCGGGTTGGAGCCATGATGGCAGCCGGGAAACCAGCAAGATGATCAAGGCCCGCGCCGCTAAAAAATAAGCTCCACTAAACTGCTTGCTTGCCCTTAATCGCGCGATTAAACCGCTTGGCAAATAGGAGCAGATATGGACGAGTTTGACATTATAGTTATCGGCGGCGGGTCAGCCGGTAGCGCCGCCGCAGGCCGTTTATCGCAAGGCGGCAAATACACCGTCGCATTGATCGAGGCGGGCGGGCGCAATGATAATTTTGTGATCAAGACGCCGGGTTTGATGCCTTTCATCCGCAATGCGTCGAACTACAAATATGAAACCGTGCCGCAGCCCGGATTAAACGGTCGCAGGGGGTATCAACCACGCGGCCGCGGTCTGGGCGGATCAAGCGCGATCAACGCAATGGTCTATATTCGCGGAAACAAATTTGACTATGACAATTGGGCCGCATTGGGATGTGATGGCTGGTCCTATGCAGACGTCCTGCCCTATTTCAAGCGCAGCGAAGGCAATGAACGTTTCCGCGGCGGGCAGAACGGCGATGAATATCACGGCGGCGATGGCCCGTTGAACGTCATCGATCAGCATTACGCCAACCCGGGCAGCAACGCCTTTGTGGAGGCGGCAGCGCAATTGCAATTGCCGCGAAACGCCGATTTCAATGGCGAACGGCAAGACGGTTTTGGCCTGTATCAAGTTACCCAAAAGGGCGGCGAGCGATGGTCGGCGGCGCGCGCCTATGTCGAACCTGCAGGGCCAAATCTGCATGTCATCACCGATGCTCTGACCGAAAAATTGGTGATCGAACAGGGCCGCGTTACCGGAGTGGTTATCCGCCAAGGCCGCGATAATCGCAGGACCATAAAGGCGCGCGGCGCCGTAATATTGTCGGCAGGCGCATTTAACAGCCCGCAAATATTGATGCTGTCCGGCATCGGGCCCGCTGCACATTTGCGCTCGCACGGCATCGAAGTTGTCCACGACAAAGCGGCGGTTGGCGCTGATCTGCAAGATCATATCGATTATGTCATCAGTTACCGGACCAAATCAAAACAGTTTTTGGGCGATTCGCTGTCGGGGAATTTGAAGATGGTATCGGCCATCATCGAACACCGGATGAAGCGCACCGGAATCATGACCACCTGTATCGCAGAGGGCGGCGGGTTTTGGGCATCATCGCCGGATTTACCCGCACCCGATATTCAGTATCACTTCATTCCGGCATTGCTCGACGACCATGGCCGGACCAAAGTCAAAGGCCACGGTTTTAGCTGCCATGCCTGCGTATTGCGGCCCGAGAGCCGGGGCAGTGTGCAATTGAAGTCCAGCGACGTCAGCGACGCGCCGCTGATTGACCCCGGTTTTCTGACGGACGAGCGCGATATGGCGACATTGCGCGCCGGTGTGCGGCAAATGTACCGCATCCTGAATGCTCCGGCTTTGGCAGAATATGAAGGTGTGGAGGTCAACCCGGTTGATATTCAAGACGATGCCGCGCTCGACAATATGATCCGCAGCCGTGCTGATACCGTCTATCATCCAGTCGGCACCTGCCGGATGGGCGCAAATGCCGATGACGTAGTGGATACCCAGCTGCGCTATCGCGGATTGCAAGGACTGTATATTGCCGATGCCAGCATCATGCCGCGCCTTGTTTCGGGCAACACCAACGCCCCCAGCATAATGATCGGCGAACGTTGTGCCGATTTTGTCGGGGCAAACTTGCAATAATCTTGCACCACTGCGTCCACATCGCTAACCGCCCATGGTAACCAGTGGGAACCGTTATGAAATATATCAGCACCAGAGGGAACGCGCCGACGCTCGATTTTGAAGGCGCGACGTTGGCCGGACTCGCCAGTGACGGCGGGCTATATGTCCCTGAAAATTGGCCGCGCTTTTCGCCAGGACAAATCGCGGCAATGCGCGGGCTTTCTTACGTCGATCTGGCCGTAAAGATAATGGCACCGTTTACCCAGGGTTCGCTCAACGAGGCTGAATTGCGAATTCTCTGCGAAACGGCGTATGGCCGGTTCTCGCATGCCGCCGTTACGCCGCTGGTGCAACTTGATCACAAACACTGGCTGCTGGAATTGTTCCATGGGCCAACTTTGGCTTTCAAGGATGTCGCTTTGCAATTGCTGGGGGAACTGTTCGGGAAATTTCTGGGCGGCAACCAAAAGTCGCTGACCATCGTGGGTGCGACATCCGGGGATACCGGATCGGCCGCAATTGACGGCGTGGCCGGGCGCGAACGGATCGAAATATTCATGCTGCATCCGCACGGCAGAATTTCCGATGTGCAGCGCCGCCAGATGACGACGGTGCTATCGCCCAATGTTCACAATATCGCGATTGAAGGCAGTTTTGATGATGCCCAGGCAATGGTCAAAGCGATGTTCAATGACCCGGAAATAAACGGCCCGCTGAATTTGTCGGCGGTAAACTCGATCAATTGGGCGCGGTTGATGGCGCAGGTTGTGTATTATTTTGCCGCAGCGATCCGGCTGGGCGCGCCCGAACGGCGCGTCGCATTTTCCGTTCCGACCGGGAATTTTGGCGACGTGTTCGCCGGATATGTGGCTGCACAAATGGGCTTGCCCGTTGAACGATTGATCGTGGCAACCAACGTCAACGATATTTTGCACCGCGCTCTATCTCGCGGCGATTATTCGATTTTGGGCGTTACTCCGACCGCCGCACCGTCGATGGATATTCAGGTGTCGAGCAATTTTGAACGGTTGCTGTTCGATCTGGAGGGCCGCGATGGTTCGACCACGGCGGCGCGAATGAAGTGGTTTGAACAAATGGGCAAGATGGTGCTGTCCGCCGATATGCGCAAGCGTGCCGCGTTTTTTGGCAGCGCCCGCGCAGATGCGGACGACATGGCCGGTGCCATGCGTTGGGCGCATGAAGCATGCGGTCAAGTCATTGATCCGCATACTGCCATTGGATTGCACGCGGCGCGCTTGGCCGACATTCCCGGCGACGTTCCGGTGGTCACTTTGGCAACCGCGCATCCCGCAAAATTCCGCGATGCGGTTGAACAGGCAACCGGCGTGCGCCCCTCCCTTCCCGGGCGGATTGGCACATTGTTTGAGCGCGAAGAACGCTTTGAGATATTGCCCGGTGATTATGCCAAAGTGCGCGGCTATATCCTGTCCAAAGCCGCGCGTTCCAGTTCACTGTGAACAAACTTGCCCCCGATTTCGTCACGCTGATCAGCGAACCGCGACATGATTACACGCTGATCGACAGCGGCAATGGCCGCAAATACGAACGATATGGTGACAAGACATTTATCCGTCCGGAAACGCAGGCAATGTGGGCTCCCGCCAGCGACAATTGGGACGCCGACGCCGAATTTGTTCCGGGCAGCGACGAAGAAGGCGGCGGGCGCTGGTATAATAACCGGCCCGTTCCCATCGATGGTTGGGCGTTAATCTGGAATGACGAGGTTACGTTCAACGCGCAATGCACGCCGTTTCGGCATCTGGGTTTCTTTCCCGATATGGACCCCGTTTGGCGGTGGATGCGCGAGCAGATTGCGGGCGTGACCGAACCTGATTGCATGAATCTGTTCGGCTATACCGGCGTTGGTACCCTCGCATTGTCGGCGGCTGGCGCAAAGATGGTCCATGTTGATGCGTCGAAAAAGTCGGTGGGCCTAGCCCGCGTCAATGCCGAAATGTCGGGCATGTCAGATCGCCCGGTACGCTGGATCATTGACGACGCCGCCAAGTTCGTCGCGCGCGAAGTTCGCCGAGAACGGCGTTATGACGGGATATTGCTCGACCCGCCGAAATATGGCCGCGGGCCAGACGGCGAGGTATGGCATTTGGAGACCGATTTGGCCGGGTTGATCGGGGATTGCCGAAAGCTACTCGATGCCAATTCGCGATTCTTGTTTTTAACCGTCTATGCCGTGCGAATGTCGGCAATGGCGCTGGGTGCGCTGCTGGAAACGCATTTCCACGATCTGCCCGGAAAAGTTGAATATGGCGAGCTGGCGGTGCGTGAACAATCACGCGGGATATTGCTGCCCACCGCGATATTTGCCCGCTGGTCTAGAGCGGCTTGACGATATACCGGATCATAACTCCCTATCCGTTCGTCCTGTCTCCCGGCGGGTCGATGTCGAAGGATGAGGCAAGCAACCTGTACTTCGACAAGCTCAGCACGAACGGTTTTGTTTCACTCAAATATCACGCTGGTCTAATCAGTAAAGAGGAACCATGATAGAAGATACTCTCACCCTTGAAGTACATGATCTGGTCGTCAATGTCCTGACCGGGATTTACAGCCAGGAAACGCATTTGCCGCAACCGTTGCGGATTTCCATTAGCGTCGATTTGGCAATGGCAGATCATTACACGCCGGATACGCCGCTGTCAGCGTCCAAGAATTATATGGACCTGAAAGAGGCGGCGACCTTGTTGCCCGAAGGCGTGCATTTCACTTTGATCGAGGCAGTCGCAGATCACATCGCCGACAGGTTGTTTGCCGATGATACGCGGGTTCGCAAGGTTAGCGTGAAAATCGTCAAACTGGCGATTGCCGAAGACGGCGAAGGCATCGGTATCACCATGATACGGCGAAGAAAGTGACGGGCAGGCCGCTCGTTTTGGTGACGGGAGGGATGCGCCGGTTGGGCGCGGTCATCAGCTCCCGGTTTGCCGCAGCGGGATATGATGTTGCGCTGACCAGCCACGCGGACACCAAACCTGAACCGGAATTGGCAGCCGCTTTGGCGCGCAGCGGCTTAAACTGGCACTGCTTTTTGGCAGACCTGTCGGATATGTCGGCTCCGGCATCGTTGCTGGCAAATGTCATCGCAAAATTTGGCCGTGCGCCCGGCGTGCTCATCAACAACGCGGCGATGTTTGGCCAAGATGATTGGCAGGCAATGGACGCGGCGTCGTTGCAGGAACATTTCCGGCTCAATCTGTTTGCGCCGCTTTTGCTGTCGCGTGAATTGGTCGCGGCATCGGCCGAAGCGCGGCCTGCCATCATCAACATCCTTGATCAGCGCATCCAAAATCCGCACGGCGACCAGATCAGCTATACCTTGTCCAAACAGGCACTCGCCGCATCGGTTCGGTCGATGGCGGCATCCTTTGGCGGGCGGGCGCGGGTCAATGGCGTCGCCCCCGGCCTGGTCATTTCAACCGATGAATATAGCGAAGCGCAAGAGGCTAAGTTGGCAGAAATGATGCCGCTCGGTGCATTGCCGGATCCCTCTGGCGTGGCCGATGCGGCGCTCTATCTGGCCGGAGCCAAAGACGTTACCGGGCAAATTATCTTTGTTGACGGCGGCGCGCATTTGCGAAGTTTTGACCGCGATTTCATGCACCTTTGACCGGGTATCGCTGTTGCCAGAAGTTGAAACAAAAACCGTTCGTGCTGAGCTTGTCGAAGTAAAGGGTTGCTTGTCACGTACTTCGACAAGCTCAGCACGAACGGAAAGGGGTAGCTGTTTCAATTCGATCTCTTCAAAGCTATCGCTTCACCCGCCAAACCAATATCCCGTCCCCCGCGTCAGGCATCTTTTCCAGCCAATCAGGAGTGCGCCCGTTCGCAAGGTTCGCCCACAAGCCCTTTGGATCGGTTTTGACATAGCCCGTCATTTCCGCCTCATCGGCGCAGGCGGCGATATGGGTGATGCCGTTTTTGATGATGAACGTGCGCGATGAATCGGGCGCAGAACGGAATATCTCGATATGATCATGCATCGCTTTTTCATTGCGATGATGGCTGCTGGCCAAAACCTGATGCGGCGTGGTCAGCAATATCATTGGCCCCATGTCAAAGGGCGCGGCAAAACGGGCATTTTTAATCTGCGCCAAGGCGGCAATCGATGCGGCTGCCTGACAAGATTTCTGCCCTTCGGCGGTGACTTTATTGACTTCCGGTTTAGTGAACGATGCAATCTTGCCAACCAATGCGCCGGGTACAAATAGCGCCAGCATCAACGCCACCAACCCAACCCGGCGCAGCGCCACGCGGCTGTCGCGGTAACGGGCAAACAGCGCGGTGATCAACGCGGCAACAAGCGGGATTGCATAGGCCGACGTTACCGATACCGTGCGGAACACCAGCAAAGCGAGCGCGAATGCGTAGACCAGAAAGAATGCAGCAATGCGCAGATTGGTTTTGTCATCACCGGCGGCTGATTTCCAAAGAACCGCCAATGCCAACAGCCCGCACAATGGTGCAGCCAAAAGCCCCGCCGCGCTCTTAAATCCCTGACGCCAAATCGGCAGGCCTTCGCTGATATGCGCGTACCAATATTCACGGACGAGCGGGTCAAGCGTGGCGAATGCCCCTGCCCCGCATTGCGGCGCAAGCCACAGCAGCACGACGCCCGCCGCAGCGCCAGCGATTCCCGCTGCACCCAACCGGACACGCCAATCCCTTGGCGTTATGGCGATGCAGGGCAACATAATGATCGCGGCAATCGCTATGGCAAAAATATGCGGCGGCGAAATTGTGTCGCAATAGGTAGCGGCAAAAATCCCGCTGCGCTGCGTCGCGAAAAACAGCGCAGCGGATGACAGTGCAAACGAGACAATCGTCCAAAACAATCGCCGCCCTTGCGCCTTTTCAAAAATCCAGCGCCACCCGAGCAGCACAAAAAACGCCGCCGTCATCGGCGCACCTTCCAGCGAGATGTGCAGCCAAATTGCCAACGCCAGGCCAAGCACTATTCCGGCGCGCTGCCGATTGGGCCAGAAAATCGTCGCCATCGCAAGGCAAGCCATCAATATCTGCCACCCGTGATGATCAATCCGCATCGGCCGGAACTGCATCAATATCGCGGGCGACAGCAATGTCAGGATCACCGCAACGATCCCCGCATTACGCCCGGCCAAGCGGACCGCAATCTGGCCCAGCAACAATGCCACTACGCCCAGCCCGGCCAGCGGCACTATCGTTCCGGCGGCTATTTCGGCGCCTGCTTGACCCAATAGCGGCGTCAGCAAAAGGATGATTAAAGCAAGCGGCAACTCGATAAAGCGCGACCAGTGCATGGGTGCGCCTTCGGGTGCATTCATCCGGTACTGGCTAGTGTCAAACCAGTTTTGGCCATTGAGAAAATCGCGCAGCTGCACCATACGCAGCTGATCGTCGGGGTCCCAGCCACTGCGGGTGACAATATTGTTCCATCCCGTCACGATCAGCACCGCCGAAATGGCGATCCATAACAGCAGCCAAATTTTCAGCGGCAGGCGCTCCGTCGTCATCAAAATGCCTCTCTGGCGAAATCTTTATAGTGCAGGCGCAACCATATCTTTACGGCGCAGGTACAGATACGGGACATGCTCCGGGTCAAATTGCGTGCGGTGATGCAGATCAAAATAGGGCGGCATATGATCGCCAACCAGCAAGATATCTGAATCGGGAAAATCGGCGGCGGTAATCTGTTTGACCATCGCGCTGTCGATATCGTGCCAGATATTGAACTGGCGGCAAATCTGCGGGAAATCACGGGCCAGGATTGGCGACATTTGCGCGCATTTGTCTGTGTTCAGGTTCAAGCCGGGGGGTACAGGAAGATGCGAGTTGAGCGTCAACCAATACAGGAACATCGGCTTTTTCGCAGCCTTTAACCGCTCGGCAATTTGCACTGGGATATCGCGGTCACAGGCACCGGCAAAAACCCCGCCGCATTTTTCTGCCCCGACCTTTTCCAGATCCTTGTTAAACAAGCGCGTTTGAAAGCCGATATTCGGATACCATTCACCGCGTTTGAAAAACGTGCTGGTAAAACTGTGCATCGCGACCGTTTCATAACCCTTGCGGCCAAGCACCGCAGGCATGCAATTGGCATCGGGCTTGTCGAGAAGGTCATAATAATCGCCCCAACGTCCGCAAAGTTCCCTGACTTCGCCCGCCGTCGTGCTGTTGTAATATAGCGAATTGCCTTCGCTCAAGTCATAGCGCGCGGCAACCGCCGGGCTGTCTTTATAGGCGCGGAACAACAGCTTTTTCATTTCCGCATTGGTCGCAGGAACACCCAGCGATTCAACGATAATCAATACCAGATTGCGTTTACCGTCGGCGCGCGCGGCAAATCCGGTTTCGCCGGTGGCCGAGGTAAATAATGCTCCATCGGGAGCCGCGCGCTTGTAATGCCCGCGCATGCCTTTGCCCATTTGGATGTCAGCCGCAGCCAATCCGATGAACATTGCGCCGGCCGCCAAAATGAATGAAGGCCGCGAGAAATTGGTGTCACGGCGCAGCAGCTTGAAAGCAATGCCCATGATCAGCAACATCGCGCCGCCAACAGCAATATATTCAACCGCGCTGCCCGGTTTCAATTCCAGGAAAAACTGCACCGAATAAGCAAGCGACGAAATGTTGAGGTTAAACAAGCCGCCAATAAAGGTGAGCACCGAATATATCATCACGCCAACGAACGACAAATAACGCAACCAGAATGGAAACCGTTTGGCAAACAGGCCGGTGAAACCGATGATCCCGATCTCCCACCAACGCGGCGGCGCGCCAATGAACCACAACGCCATGAAACCGACATTGGCAAGCAGCACCCAGATCAGAGTCCAATTCAGAAAACGCTTTGTTTCTGCATCGAAATTGAAACCAGCGGTTAAACGGATCGCTGCGGCGTTCATTTGAAAACTCCCCATTTGCGTGCGGCATAAACCGCACCAAAGCTAATGATGATAGCGATGGCTTTGGCAGCAACCGGATGCGTACCCAGATTGCTGAACAGCGCAACTGTCCCAACGGTGATTGCCAAGCCAAGAAAGGCGGACGCCGCAAACATCGCGCGCTGCCAATGCAGAGCCGCCCCGTCGCGGGTCTTGCCGGTAAACACGAAATTTGAACTGACCAGCCAATGAATGACAATGCCTGCACAATATCCCACTGCCGATGCAAAAGCCGCGCCGATCCCCACCGCCAGCAATGTCGAAAACACCGCGACATCAAATGCCAATGCGACAATGCTCGCCGCCAGATAGCGCGTCAGAGTGAAGCGGTTCCAGATGTCCAATGCAGAAGAAATGGCCCGGTCCATTTCGCTTACGCCGCTTTGCTAATGTCGTCTTTGTCCGCTGTTATCCGCTGCGGCACATCGCGTTCGGATTGCAGCGCGGCGGCTTGTCCTTCGGTCAACGCGTTTCCGTTTGCGAAAGATGACAATTCAACGCGCTGGCCTTCTTTGCCGCTTTCGTGATATTCGGCATCTTCGTTGACGTTCCAGATATTGAACACTCTTGATCCGGCAACGATATTTTCGACCGTCAGCATCGCGGTCATCATCGCGTGATCCTGATTGTTATAGCGGTGCATGCCGTTGCGGCCGACCATGTGCAATGTTTCATATTTGCCTTCCAATTCGGCGCGCATCGCTTCGACATTGGCGGCATATTCATCATCGTAAACCGGATAGGCTTTTTCCTGACGGACAACCGATCCGCCAACAACGTCGCCGGGATTGCACAGGCCAAGGATCGCCATTTCTTTGGTTGCCAGCGCGACCAGTTCATCATCGGATGACGACCAAAGGCCATCATTTTCAAAGCAGAAATATTCCAGGCCAACGCAGGCAATCGACGGATCTGGAACCATTTCGGGGGACCAGCTGCGGAAATTTTGCACGCGGCCAACTTGCACCTTGCTGTCGTGGATATAGATCCAGTTGTCGGGGAACAAATCTTCGGATTTTATCATCAAGGCAACGGTTAGGAAATCACGGTATTTCAGGTTCGATGCCTGCAATGTCGTGGCGGGCAACGGATGGATACGGGCCGATAATTCGCGCATCGGCGCCGAACTGATCACATGCTTAGCGGTAATCACCGCCTCGCCGCCATCGGCCTTTGTTGCGGACAAGCGCCAGTTGCCGGTTGCATCCTGCGCCAATTGTTTAAAGCTATGCCCCATCAAGACATGATTGCCCTTTGCCACCACGGCATCACGCGCCGCATCCCACATCATACCGGGGCCAAGGCGCGGGTAGCGGAATGTTTCGAGCAGGGTTTTGGTTTCCATGCCGTTATTGGGTTTACGGTTCAGACCCAAAGACCGTTTCAATCCGTCCAACACCGCACTGCCCAGGCTAAGCCCCTTGATCCGCTGCGCCGCCCAATCGGCGGACATTTCGTCGCACGGCATGCCCCATACTTTTTCGGTGTAGGTTTTGAAAAAGATCGAGAACAGCTTGTGGCCAAACTGGTTGACTGTCCAATCCTGAAAACTGCGGACGTTGCGGTTTGGAAACGCCTTTGCCTTGGCATAGCTGAGCATGCATAAAGTGGAGCGGTAAATGCCAAGGTTCCACAGCGCCTCGAACGCACGCAGCGGATAGCTGTAGAATTTGCCCTCATAATAGATGCGGCTCATACGCGGGCGCTGAATAAAATCATTGGGCAGTATCTCATCCCAAAGGTCGACGACTTCCTTAGATTTGGAAAAAAACCGGTGGCCGCCAATGTCGAAACGGTATCCATCGACCTCTACGGTGCGGCTGATACCGCCAACATAGCGTTCATCTTTTTCGATGATTTTTACGCTATAGCCCTTTTTTGACAGCAAATATGCCGCCGTCAATCCTGCCGGACCTGCACCAATAATCGCTACATCTACGTCATTCATCGCTTTTTTCCTCCAGCGAATTGCCTTCATGGTAAAGCTCTGAACGAAATCTTCTAACAGATGGTTAACGACGGATTAGGAAATGCAAATCGCAGTACTATTTTGCTGCGGCGCAATATAACTTGCATTCCGCGCAACATTCGTCCATAGGCCGCCCCAACGCATGGAGCGAGCGGGAATAGCCCGCCGCAGCATCGGCAGCGTGAGTGCCCGGTCACATAGTGGACCCGGCCCGCCGATCGAACTTATTGCGTGCAAGCGAAGAGGCTTCCCAAATCACGCGGGGTTGTTTCCAAAGGGCGGTCATACCGGCTTCCCTTACAACCACTGCTGCCGCGCGCCAACCAACGGGTCAGGCGCCGATGGCATTTATATTGAAAGAATTTATGTCTTATTTTGAAGAACTGGGCTTGGCCCAACCTATCCTGAAAGCATTGGCAGAGGCGGGTTATGATACCCCCACTCCGATTCAACAGCAATCGATCCCGTCGTTGATGCAGGGCCGCGATTTGTGCGGCATTGCGCAAACAGGTACCGGCAAAACGGCGGCGTTCGCGCTGCCTTCACTGCATTATTTCGCCACCAACATCAAACCGCGCCAGCAATATAGCTGCCGGATGCTGGTATTGTCCCCGACCCGCGAACTGGCGGCGCAGATTGCCGAAAGTTTCAAGACTTATGGCAAGTTTCTGGGCCTGACCGTGCAATGCGTGTTTGGCGGCGTGCCTATTTTTACCCAGAAGAAAAAGCTGGCGGGCGGCGTCGATATTCTTGTCGCCACGCCTGGCCGGTTGATCGATTTGATCGAGCAACGTTCGGTGACGTTGAAAGACGTCGAGATTTTTGTACTCGACGAAGCCGACCAGATGATGGATTTGGGTTTCATCCATGCACTCAAGAAAATTGACGGCCTGTTGCCCAAAAAGCGTCAGACGCTGTTCTTTTCGGCGACAATGCCAAAGACGATTGCCGAACTGGGCAACCGTTTCCTCAATGATCCCGTCCGCGTTTCCGTTGCGCCGCAATCGACCACCGCCGAGCGCGTTGAACAATTGGCTACTTTTGTCGAGCAACGCGAAAAGCAAACTTTGCTGACGCTCAAACTAAAGAGTGAGCCGATTGACCGGGCGCTGGTCTTTACCCGCACAAAGCATGGCGCTGACCGCGTTGTCCGCGGGTTGGCCGGGGCCGGTATTCTCGCTGCCGCAATCCACGGTAACAAATCACAGGGCCAACGCACCGCCGCATTGCAAAGTTTCCGCGACGGCAAGATCAAGATATTGGTTGCCACCGACATTGCCGCACGCGGTATTGACGTTCCCGGCGTTAGCCATGTATTCAATTTTGAACTGCCCAACGTTCCCGAACAATATGTCCACCGCATTGGCCGCACCGCACGCGCGGGCGCCGAAGGTATCGCGATGAGCTTTGTTGCACCAGACGAACGTGCCTATATGCGCGATATTGAACGGCTAACCGGGGTAAAGCCACAGGTTATGAAGCTACCCGAAGGATTCCGTGAAGCCGTCGCCAGCTTGCCGCCCCCCGCCCCGCCATCGAACAAAGAACAAAAACGCGGCGTTCCTGGACGCGGTCCAAGCAACTATGCAGGCAAGAAACTGGGCGGCAATAATGGCGGTCAAGGCCGCAACGGCGAAACCCGCCAGCGCACGTTTGCACCGCAAGGCGGCTGGCAGCCCAATGCAGGGCCCAAAGACGGCACAAGTGGCGAAGGCCGCCGTCCGTCAGGAGAGCGCAGCGAAGTTCGCCGTGATGATCGCCGTCCATCGGGCGCCCGTCCATCCAGCGACCGCCCCACAGGTGACCGCCGCCCGACCGCTGACCGTGCCAACCAAGCGCGGAAAGAAGGCGGCGACGCACGTGGCCCTAAATCCGGTGCAGCCAATTCAGGTCAACGCAATTACGGCCCAAAGAAAACCGGCACTGGCAATTTCCGAGGTGCGGTGAAGCGCGCCAGTTGAAGTGTGGGTTCAGATCGAAGTTTGTTAAAATAGAACCGTAGTGCTGAGCTTGTCGAAGTACGCCTCTCAGTGAAACGCCCTTCGACAGGCTCAGGGCTACGGTTTAGTTTCAACCTTGTTTAAGTAATCAATGCCGGAAATGGCGCATTCCGGTGAACACCATCGCCAATCCGGCCTCATCTGCCGCCGCAATCACTTCATCATCGCGCATTGACCCGCCGGGTTGGATAACAGCCGTTGCTCCTGCTTCGGCGGCCGTCAATAAGCCATCGGCAAACGGAAAAAATGCATCGGAGGCAACCGCGCTGCCCACGGTGCGTGCCTGCGCCCAGCCATAGGTTTCAGCGGCCTCTTTGGCTTTGATTGCGGCGATCCGGGCGCTGTCGCGGCGGTTCATTTGCCCCGCACCAATGCCTGCGGTAGCGCCGTCCTTGGCATAGACAATCGCGTTCGATTTGACATGCTTGGCAATCGTCCAGGCAAAACGGCAATCGGCCAGTTCCTGCGCGGTCGGGGCGCGTTTGGTGACAACTTTCAGATCGGCATCGGCGACAAAGCCATTGTCGCGGCTTTGCAGCAAATATCCGCCCGCGATATTCTTGACCATCAATCCGGCGCGCCTCGGGTTGGGCAGATCGCCAGTGATAAGCAAGCGCAGGTTCTTCTTTTTGGCAAATACAGCGCGCGCCGCATCGTCGGCTCCGGGCGCGGCCACTACCTCGGTGAAAATCTCGGTCATGGCTTCGGCGGTGGGGCCATCGAGCGGGCGGTTTACTGCGACAATCCCGCCAAAGGCCGAAACGCTGTCGCATTCCAGCGCGGCCTTATACGCCTCTATCAACGTATCGCCTGTGGCCACGCCGCACGGGTTGGCGTGCTTGACGATGACCACGGTGGGCGGGCCATCCGCGAATTCGCTGACCAATTCAAGAGCCGCATCGGCGTCGTTATAGTTGTTGTACGACAGCTCCTTGCCCTGCAATTGTTCAGCCTGACCAATGCCGTTTACGTGCGGGCCGGACGACACATAGAAAGCCGCCTGTTGATGCGGATTTTCGCCGTAACGCAATGTACCTGCCAGTTTGCCGCCAAAGGTCAATGTCGCGGGGAATTGTTCGCCCTGATCGGCAAAGGCAAACCAACTGGCAATCATGCTGTCATAAGCGGCGGTCGCCGCATAGGCTTTGGCCGCCATTGCGCGCCGGAATTCCAGCGACGTCGCGCCGTCTTGCTCCTCCATCTCCGCGACCAATATATCATAGTCGGCGGGGTCGGTCAGGATGGTTACGAACTGGTGGTTCTTGGCCGCGCTGCGCACCATGCTGGGACCGCCAATGTCGATATTCTCGATGATCTCGTCACGGTCCGCACCCTTGGCGACGGTGGCGGCAAACGGATAGAGATTGACCACGACCAGATCAATCGCGGCAATATCATGCGCCTTCATCGATGCCGCATGTTCGGCATTGTCGCGCACCGCCAGCAGTCCGCCATGGACCTTTGGATGCAGCGTCTTAACGCGCCCGTCCATCATTTCGGGAAAGCCGGTCAGCTCGCTTATGTCCATTACCTTTAGCCCGGCATCGCGCAATGTCTTGGCTGTGCCGCCGGTCGAGACAAGCTCCACATTCCGCTTTGCTAGCAAATGCCCCAGTTCGACCAAACCGTTTTTGTCCGACACCGAAAGCAGTGCGCGTTTGATGATGACGTCTGTCATGTCCCGATATCCTATCCAATAAATCGCAATTGCCAGCCAATGCTAAGCCCACCTTTGGGGGCCTGCATTTCGATAACTAACTGGCGTGTGGGGTTGGGGCGGCCTTTTTCGTCCACCCAGATGCTGTCTTCAACGATGATCGTACTGGCTGTAACGGCAAAGCTCCAATTGCTGCCATCGTCCATCCGCATAACAACGCTGCGCCCATCCTCAGCGAGCAACAATTCTATATCAGGGCCCAGATGAAACCGAAGGTGCGCCGACGCTTCCTCTTTCACCTTGTACCGGTCATGCGGCAACAGCGTGTCTTCGCCGCGCAACTCCATACCGTCTGAACGCAGGATCAATAGGCGGCTATGGATAAAGCCATAAGCGCGGGCATAGCCATCATGGCTGGTCACTATCCGCGTTGCATTTTCGATGTCGCGCCGTTCCATTCCAACCTCAACCACACCCCGCCCCAGCTGACCACCGGCCAGCAACGCCGTCGAGTTGGTATCATCCAAACACAATGTTGAATGTGCCGCGGTGGTGCGCAGTCCCCGTGCCAGCGGTGCCGGGATATGGGCCCCGGCCAGCGACGCGCCGCCGCAATTGATGAATATGCGCTGCCGCCCAAAACCAAATTCAAGCGCCAAAGTCGAAGCACAGCCCGTTAGCGCCTGTTTGGCATGCGGCGGCGGCCCGGCATCGACCAGCAGCACCGCCGCCCCGGCAGCGACGCGTTGATAGCCCCAATCGAGCGCTTGCCGCAGCGGACGGGCACGCACGCCGCTTGCTTCGATTAAGGTCTCGATCCGCGCTGCGCCGATATGGCCCGAACCCTGCCACGCGCCCAAGCCGCCATCGGCATGGCTGAGCCCGAGCAGCGCCGGAACATTGCGTTGCAAAGTTTCCGTGATGAAACCCGGAACAGCCTCGGCGCGGGCAAAATAGCATTGCCGCAACATCGACAGCAAAGAGACCAGTTCTATTAGTTGCAACGGCGCACGGGTGATGACGCCGCCATCGGTAAAAACCAGATCGCGCAGTGCTGCCTCAAGCCCATGCTCGCCCATCGCGATTCGCACTTTACCCTCTGGCAACAACAGTCCAGCGGCGATCACACCGACCCATCCAGAAACACGGTCCCAAGGCTGCGTTGCGCGGATGGCGGATTGTTCCAGATGCCGCGCTGTACGTGCAAAATGGTTGAGGATTTTTGACCGGTAAATCAGATCATCGGACGACAACAAATACGGCGACCACGCCGCCATGTTGATGAAACGCCAGCTGCTATTGGCGATATCCCATGCCGGTTTGCGGGGTTTGTCTGCATGTGCGCTAAGCCATTTGTCGGCGATGGCCGCTGCGACAGCGGCACCATCGGCGCGGTTCGCCGCTGCACCCAAATCACGCAGCCAGTCAAACCGGTGAATGTAATCCAGAAATGCCGGTGGCAGCACAGGTTCGGCAAAATTGCCATCAACAGTGCTGAAATTTAGCCCCATCATATGGAAACGATCCATGCGTATGGCTTTGCCGCGCGCTTCATCGCCTGCCAGCGGGTCTTTGGGTGCAGCGAGCAATTTCAGCGGCAGCTTACCCGAAATGCGCATCGCGTGCAGCGGCGTCCGCCAACTAAGCTGGTAAAGCATCAAGGATGCCTTGGCGATTAAGCCTTGCAGGCCGCTTGTAGGAAGCAGAGCCAAAGACGAGCCAGTGTCTGCACTGTCTTGAGTTTGCGCATCGCTCATCGCCTGTAGAGCCTATCCCCGAAGGGCGGCAATGTTAGCAGCATAGGCGGCGGGTCCGCCTTTAAAGGTTGCGGTGCCTGCAACCAGCGTATCGGCCCCCGCTGCAATCGCGAGCGGCGCAGTCTCGGCGGTGATACCGCCGTCAACTTCCAGCCGGATATCACGGCCAGTTTTGTCGATCATTGTGCGAACCGCCTCAATCTTGCGCAATTGGCTGGTAATGAAACTTTGCCCGCCAAAGCCAGGGTTGACGCTCATAATCAGCACCAGATCGATATCCTCGATCAAATAGTCGAGCATTTTTGCAGGCGTATGCGGGTTCAGAACAATCCCGGCCTGTTTGCCGAGCGACTTTATCAGCTGAACCGTGCGGTGCGGATGCGGGCCAGCCTCTGGATGGAACGAGA
>JAYVBJ010000007.1:0-43709 GCA_043750535.1 Sphingomonadales bacterium
GACGCCACTCATATCTGGGCGGCATAAGCCCCTTGGCTTTCGAAGCTAAGGTGGCATAATGAAAGACAAGCGACCGGAACCAAACCGTTACAAGTCCAAACCCAACACACCCGCATTCCAAGCTTGGCACGTCACGAACAAGGGCGACAAAGGCTTTTGGACCAAGGTTGGAGCCGCATGGCCCCACCGCGACGGCAAGGGGCTTTCATTGCAGCT
Source organism: Sphingomonadales bacterium (assembly GCA_043750535.1). GTDB lineage: Bacteria > Pseudomonadota > Alphaproteobacteria > Sphingomonadales > Sphingomonadaceae > Sphingorhabdus_B. Next base: position 217 of record JAYVBJ010000007.1, read on the forward strand.
CGACATCATGCCGATGAACGGGCGCATTGTTCTTCGCCAGCCTTCGGTGAATACCGGCGATACTCAGGCAGGCGCGTAAGCGCCTGCCTTTAGGCAGCATCTGAGAGTTGATTTGGCGCAATGCGATGAGCATACCTGATCAACTATCAGTGCAATTGCATTCCTTTGCCTGTTCAATTCGGCTTGAAAAAGTGCGACATTTAGAGGAAAGATGTCGCTTCTGTCCTTTCTCAATGGCATTGGCCAACTCTGGATCGCTAAGGATTACAAAAAATGAACGATGAAGCGCTGAAGGAATGTTTGGACTTGCTCAAACGCACGGATAACATCTTGCTCCAAGATTCCAAGGACATGGGACATGCGGCGCGTTTGTCTGCCCTCATCGAAGGCATATTGTCAGACTATGGTTTGGCGAGCGATCCATCATATTATGGCAATGAGAAGCAGGATTTGTTATAGTTGAAGGCGATTTAATCGCCAATGGGGGCAATCCATAGAATGGACCAGACGCAACTTGTGACGCTATCCGAAAAGGAAAAGGACGTTCTACGGCTTTTTTCTCAAGGGTTTGACGTGAAAGCAAGTGCCCGCGAGCTTGGCATCACTGAAGGCAGCGTTACCGAACGACTCCGTGACGCACGCAGAAAACTAGGTGCGACAAGCAGCCGCGAAGCCGCAAGATTGTTTGCCCAGTTTGATTTATCGCCACACAGTTTTTCTGGGGACAGATTTTCTGGGATTGCCGCCGCACAGTTTCATCAGCCAAACCTCCCCCTGCCTGACCGTCAGGCAGAGGGAGTAGATACAGCGTCATTTGCGGTTCGGGAACAGCAGGCAAGTTTTGCCATGTTCCAAGGATTTGCAACGAACGTCGATCGACTGCCTCTTCGTAAAAATGGAGGGATCAGAAATCCGTTAGATAAGCGCGAGCGTTTGGTGGCCATCATGGATGTGTCAACAAAGCTCGCGGGCATTTTTGCTTTGGTTTGCCTGATTGCAATTCTGGTCAACCTGCTAACAGAACGGCTCTGAATTCTCCGCCCTTAACATGCGCCTGTCGGCGCGCACGGAGAATGACTATGTTGAACGAAAGACTCGAAGCAGCACGCCCCTTTGCCAAGAACATCAATGCGGTCGAGCAATCGCTCAACCAGTCGCTGGCCTTGATCGGGCAAATGTTGGCAGACATTCCGGCAGCGCGTGCGAAGCTGTCAAAGTCAATTCCAATGGAAACCGGAATTGCCGCTACCGAAAGCCTTGCCGAAGCCGCAGTTTCAGTCGCTCGCAGTTATCGGCAAGTGGTTGAGGCGCATACGCATTTTGCTGCTGATCGGGATGGAATGGGGCTTCGGACTATGGGCTTTGGCGACGTCGGGAATTGCCCTAATCGTGCATCGGCAGACGATGGTTTGCTGCTTTCGGTCGTTCATGCGGCTTAGGCTATAAGTCTGACTCGTTGATTTTCGATGCCGATGTTATGAACGCATAATATGGACTATCGGCTCACATTCTTTTTTGTAGCATTCATTCTGATTATGGCGTTTTCGTCGTGGAAGGGTGGATACCCAGAACGACTTGCGGCAGCGGTATTTTCCTACGGTGTGGTCTCAACCATCGCATTGCAAGGCCCATTTGAAACTAGGTTTCTTAGCTTGGAAATGGGCGTTTTCATCATCGACGCCACAATGCTCATTCTACTCGTCGTTCTCGCCCTTTTCGCAGAAAGATACTGGCCCATATGGATCGCTGGTTTTCAGATAATACAGACACTCTCTCACCTGCCGCGATTGCTGATCCCTCACATGCTTCCCGAGGCATACGAGACGATTGTAACAGTTTGGGTCTATCCTATGATGATCATATTAGCATGGGCTACAATGAGGCACCGGGAGCGGGTGCGGACCCTGGGCAGCGACAGGTCTTGGAGCGACTTCTCGCATGCATAGAGGGAGGTCGTTCTGAAATTGTGGCGGGGGAGCTGTTAGAACGCTTCGGTTCCCTCGGCGCAATTTTTGCAGAAGTAGGCAGTCTCAATGATGATGAGCCGTCGAGTAATTTGCTTACCGCTGTGCATCAAACGCTCACGCAAGTTTTAAAGGCTGAAATTTGCAACAGACCCATCCTTTCCACAGGCGTCGGAGTGATAAACTATCTCGCCTTTAAGATGGGGCATCTGCGCGTGGAAGAAGTGCGCGTCCTGTACCTCGATTCAAATAACCGGCTTATGCGAGATATGATGATCAATCGGGGCACGGTTTCTGAAGCTCCAATCTATCGCCGTGAAATCTTGAAACACGCTCTGGACGTGGGCGCAACGGCGTTCCTGCTTGTTCATAATCATCCGTCTGGCGATCCAAAACCAAGCCGATCCGACATTGAAACCACGCGTCGCCTGTTTCACGCTGCAAAAGAGCTTGAACTTTGGATGCACGATCACCTGATCATCGCGCGCAAAGGGTGGTTCAGCTTCCGTAGCGAGGGGTATCTCTGATGAGCATCGATCCTCAAATGCTCGCTTCAGTTCAGTCGCACATGCGTATCCGCCAAAATCTGGCACAGCAATTTGGGGATGCCGTTTCCCTCGATGCAGGCTGTCAGATTCTGCTTTTTCTATTTTCGCGCCAGCTTGAACGATCGAGCGTCAGTTTTCAGAAGTTGCGTGAAATCACCGACGTTCCCGAAACGACATGCGCTCGCCTTCTCAGTTATTTTGAGCAAGGAGAACTCGTTGTTCTATCTGCGCCTGCCACAGATAGCGGAGCCGAGACCGAAGTCCAGTTGAGTGGTAAAGCTAGAGCTTTAATGGAGCGGAGCTTCAGCCAAGTGTGATTGAACGATAGGTTGATGTCATTCGTTTTTAGGCGCAACATTGCCTGAAAGGCGCAAAGTGGTAAACCGCGTTCTTGACCGTCTTACCGGCTTCATTCGAATTTTCGAGGATGATTTTGTCGATGTGCGATTGCGCTTCATTGAAAATTGTTTTAGCTCGACATCTGCGTTTGGGGGCCACATTGGGGGCCACGCTTCGCAAGACGACTACGGGAACTGACTAAATTGCGCGGTTTTTGGGATAAAGTTCAAGTCCCTCCTTCGCTACCAATCACTCCCACTCTATTGATCGTTTAGCATCGCTTCAATCCGGCCATACAGCCACGTTTTGGCGGCCTGATCGGCAAAACTATGGGATGCGCTGTCGGTTGCCTGTAGGGTGATATTTGACCGTTGGCGCACGTTTGAAAACACGGCGCTCTGCCACGCGGCCATGAACGAAATCGCGGTGGTATCGTGCTGCGCAATCAGTATGCGAACGGGCTGCTTCGTTGCAGCTAATCGTTCTGCGATGCGCAATGATAATCCGGATGCTTCTTCTTTTATCGCTGCCTTGGCCAATCCGCCCAGCAGTTTCTTCAGATTGATTTTACCGGTCAGTAGATCGAAAAGGCTACGCGGGTTCTTTAGGCGGTTCCAATACCGCGCGCGGATGGTGGCGGCGCTGGGGGCGGTAGGCACGTCGTCGCCAGATGTTTCGGTTGGGATTTCGATGACCCACGGGTTGGCCAGTATGTAGCCATCAATCGAGTGGCCCTCTTGGTACAGCGCCAGTGCGCTTGCGGCGTCACAATTGCCAAATGCGATCAATCGTTTCATTTGCGGCGCGGCGGCTTGGAAAGCGGCGACTGCGGCGGCAATGTCATCGGCGCTGCTTTCAAATCCGCCATTCGTGCCTTCGCTGTCGCCAATACCGCGCCGGTCATAACGAAACACCGGAAAGCCCAAGGCGGCGAAGTGGGCCGCCATCGCGGCCTGCCCGGCATAAGCGCCGCTGCGGATTTCATTGCCGCCGCTGACGATCAGCAATCCGCATTGTCCGGCAGCTATATCCAGCGTTCCGGTCAATTGGTCGCCGCAGCAGGCAAAATCAATCATCTGCCGCATGACGCGCTCCACTGATAAAGCTGCTTTGCAATCGAGGCTGCCATCGCGGGGTCATCTTGCGGCTCGGCGCGCAGCCACAGCGCGCTGCCGGAAACTTCGTCTGCTCCCTCGCCCAGAGCCGCGACCGTCAACTTGGCCACGGGCCCCGCTTCGGCATATTGCATCGATGATAGCATGTCCGGGCCGATCATATTTCCGGCAAGCTCAATCGGTTCCCTGCACCCCTGTTCGATCAGGCTTTCCATATTGCTGGAAATCCCCGTTTCCTTGTCACCGGCAATCCGCGTGCGCAACATGGCTTTCAGCAGCGATCCGCCTTTGACCGGGGCAAGCCGCCAAATTGGCAATCCGGCGGGTATATTGTCGATCAAACTATTGTCGATCAATGCCCCGCCGCGGATGCTGGCGATGTGGGTCGCGCCCAATTGTTCTGCAGCAGCGGCGACGGCACCGCGCCATTTGTCCAAATCCTGATCCACCAGCAACGCCAAGCTTTCGTTGCAACCGGGCAAGTCGGGCAGGATGCTACAGACGCCAAGATCCGCCAATTCCCGCATCACCGATACCAGCACCCGCCGCATCCGGTTCATTTCGTCAAACAATGGCGGCACGATTAGGATCCGGCGAGATGCGTTGGCGTCACCCGCAATCAGGCAGTATTCTTCTGCACCTGCAAAGATGTAGCCGCTGTGGTGCATGCTTGGCTTCACCCCGCCAGCTTTGCCCTGGCAAATTCGGCGAGATTGCCAAATGTTGCAAACAATTCGCCATCGACATCATCATCGTCGATGGTAATTCCCAGCCTGTCTTCCATTTCGGTCAACAGACCGGCCACGGCCATCGAATCCAGTTCGGGCAGCGCGCCAAATAATTCAGTGTCGGCGTCCATATCGGCGACCTGCGCCACAGATAGCCCAAGCAAGTCCGATAATATCGAGCGGATCGCTTGGTCGGTTTTGTCTATAGTTCCGGTCATTTTAGTCCTTGAATCAATTGTTTCCGCGCAGCTTATGGCGCAGTATATGCGGCCAGTTCAAGATGTGATTGGGCCAATACATTTCCAGCCGGTAGCGCGGACGCATCTCTTCCATCCATTCGCGCTTGTACGGATCGCTGCCCGTGCCAAAATCAATCTCGTTCACCCGGTCAATGTCGATCACATGCTGAAACAATGCCGCCGACAGCAATGTGCCGGGGGACGCTGACAAATACCGTTCGTCATGGGCAAGCTTGTGGATCAACGCAACGCCATTTTCGACCGTCCAGAATTGGGCAGCGACCGGTTTTCCATCGATATAAGCAATCCCCAAACGCAAACATCCGGCGACCGATTCCTGCTTGGCCAGCTCCCGCAGAAAATCTGGGTTGCCTTCCGATGGCTTCCAGCTGCGGGCGTAGATGGTTTCATAGTCGGCCCAGCTTTGCTGCGAAAACACGGTTTCAATCCGCGTTGACACGACATTTTTGTTGCCCTTGCGCTTGACCGTGCTGCGCAATTGTCCCGGCCGCGATTGCCAATATTCGTCAAAGTTGCGCCCGCGAACGGGCAGATAATGATTCTCGTCGCATTGCTGTTTCACGACAATCCAGCCCGATTGTTCAAATGCGGTGGCCAGCAGGCTTGCCGATCCATCTTCATCCGGGATCGGCATCAGGGTTAGGCGGCGGCCATGATCGGCGGTAAGCTTGGCAATCTGACGCAGCAGCGTCAACCGCGTTACTTCGTCATAATTGCCGCCGAAAATTGGTCGCCAAGTGAAATTATACCAGTTGGCCAATGCGTGATAATGGCCATTTCCGGCTTCGATCAACGGCAGCCAGAGATCGGTTTGCGCGTCATGCGCGCGCAGCAACAAGGGTTTTTGCGACTTCATCGCCATACGGTGCAGCGCGTCGAGCCAATCCAGCCGGTCGAAAAGGCTGCTTTGCTTTTCACGGTCAAGCGTCCCGCGCGCCGACACTTGCGCCGTCAGGAAATTATCGTGATATTCACCTTTCACTGGCAAAACGAAAGCCCCCGACATTAAACCTAACCTTCACAGAATATGCTACAATGACCAATGACTTACCAGCTTTTCCGCTCGACCATCTTGCGCTTTGCGGTGCGGGCGATGCGGCTGCGCTCATCATTCGTGACCGGGTGTATACCTATAAGGAGTTAAATCTCCGTATCTCTCGGCTCGCTTCATTTTTACGCGACGCCGATTTATCCGGCGGTGACCGCGTTGCCAGCTGGACAGGGAAGGGGTTGTTGGCTTGCCTGATGCCGCTTGCGGCAGCGCGGGCGCAGTTGTTGCATGTTCCCGTCAATCCATTGCTGAAACCAGCGCAGGCCCTGCACATCATGGCCGACAGCGGCGCAAAGCTGTTGATTACCGGCAAGGCGCGGGCGGCGAGTTTAGCCGAAAATCAAACTGGGCAAGGCGCGAGTTTTGTTATTGCCGACGATATTGCGGTTTTGGCGCTGCTGGACGATGAAGCCGCGTCAGAAATGCCGCCCTTGCCCGCAGATTTTGATTGTAGCCGGTTGGCGGCGATATTGTATACGTCGGGTAGCACCGGGCGGCCAAAAGGCGTTATGTTATCGCACGCCAACCTCGTTTTGGGCGCGATCAGCGTCGCCGAATATCTGGAATTGTCGGAAGACGATGTCACGCTGGCCGTGCTGCCATTGAGCTTCGATTATGGCCAGAACCAGTTGCTGTCGGCTTGGAAAGCTGGCGGATGCGCTGTGCCGCTGGATTATCTAACCGCCCGCGACGTGATCAAGGCTTGTGCAAAGCATCAGGTCACAACGTTGGCCGCTGTCCCGCCATTGTGGGTGCAATTGGTGGAACAGTTATGGCCCGATGCGGCAAGCGCGCCGATGCGCCGCCTGACCAATAGCGGCGGGGCATTGACCCCCAGTCTGGTCAAGCAATTGCGCGGCGTTTTTGGCGCCAAAACCAGCATTTACGCGATGTACGGCCTGACCGAAGCGTTCCGGTCGACATATCTCGACCCCGGATTGATCGATAGCAATCCCACCAGCATGGGCACAGCGATTCCGTTCGCTGAAATCATGGTGGTTCGCTCCGATGGCGGTGAAGCCGCACCGGGCGAACAAGGCGAATTGGTGCATGCTGGGCCGCTGGTGGCGCAAGGATATTGGCAAGATGCGGCGCGCACCGCCGAACGATACAAGCCCGCGCCGGAATTTTCAAAATATGGCGGGGTGGCGGTTTATTCGGGTGATACCGTTCGCCGCGACGATGACGGCTTGCTCTATTTTGTTGGCCGCGACGATGCGATGATCAAAACCAGCGGCAACCGCGTCTCCCCCACCGAAATCGAGGAAGCTGCAGTGGAAAGCGGCATCATCTGGGAAGCCTGCGCCCTTGGCCGCAAGGACGAACGGTTGGGCGCGGTGATCGTGCTGTTTGTGCGCGGCGCAGACAGCGAAGATGCCGATGAACGCCTGCGCGCCCATTTAAAGTCAGTGTTGCCCAACTTTATGCAGCCTGCGCAGATCAACTGGCTGGATGAATTTCCAAAGAATGCCAACGGGAAACTGGACCGGAACGCGCTTGCATTGATGGTTTGAGCGGAAGTCCCGTCTCATTTTGAGCGCGATGACATATAGTTGCGCCGTATAGTTGCACCGTATAGTTGCACCGTATAGTTTAGTTGCACCGTAGTGCTGAGCCTGTCGAAGTACGCCTCACCGTGAAGCGCCCTTCGACAGGCTCAGGGCTGCGGTTAAGTTTCAACCTTATGTTATCACCATCTAACCACGCCTCACTTTGAGCATTGAAGCGGCAAAACATTGCCGCTATCGCAACGCGCATCGCTATTTCTCGCCGCCTTTCATTGGAAACTGGGTCTATGATGTTTTCCGAGGCGCACGAGAGGGACCGGCTGGACATGCGTTCGCGGTTGATCGCGATTGCCATTACATTGGTCATCGAGGCGTTGTTCGTGCTCGCGCTGCTCACCCTTGGTTGGCAAGAGATCGAGCCAAAAATCAGACGCCCCAGCATGTCGGCATTTGATGTTCAGCAAGAGGCGGCACCCGAGTCCGCATCGGACAGCAACAACAATGCAGCGACATCCGAAAATATAGTAACCCGGCAAACCAAACCGCGCCTGGTTCAGGAAATTCCGCCGCCGGTCCTGCCGTCCGCAAACCCGCTGCGCCTGCCGCCCGCTTCCAAAGATTTCATCAAAGTCACCAAGCAGGAATATGACGCGATGGATATTTCCAAATTCCCCGTCGGCGGCGGGTCCACCAGCACGGGCGATGGCAAGGGAGACGGTAAGGGCACTGGCAAGAACGGCCTGGCCATTGGCCCCGGTGAAGGGCCCGGCGGCGCGCCGTTATACAATGCCGAATGGGTGCGCGAACCCCTTGACGCCGAACTTGCTCCGTATCTCGGCGCTGCCAAAGCCCGGCCGGCGGGGGCATGGGCGATGATTGCTTGCAAGACGTTGGAACATAACCGCGTCGAAAATTGCCAGCAAATGGGAGAATCGCCCGCCGGAACCGGCCTGGCCAAAGCGCTGCGTCTGGCCGCGTGGCAATTTCAAGTCCGCGCGCCGCGTGTGGGCAATAAACCCCAAATCGGCGTGTGGGTCCGCATCCGTTTCGATTTCACCAAACCCGCGTCGGATGATGATGCGGGTGGGGGCGGGTGAATCTCGTCCCGCGTTATTGCGCCTCGGTAACAGTTACTGCCTCAGCCACCGGCACAACTGTTATCGGCACCACCACCTGCGCCTTTTCATCGACAATCTTGTCACGATTATATGAAGTAACACCGCGAATTGCGGGCAGTCTGGAAACCGCGATACCCATATAATTGGTGACTTTCCCCGCCGCCCGAAAATTCGCAGCCGCACGCGGAAACGCAGCAATCCGCGGGTCAACCGGCGTCGAACTATCCGGCGGTAACAACGCAAGCGCATAGGCAAAGGCTAGCGGCGAGCTGCTGTCGCCCTTTTCGGCTTCACCCATGTTGGCCGGATCGGGAGTCATCGTGCCCAAATCGGTAATCTTTCCGGCTTCGGTTTCAAACGTAACACTGCCCATGCAATAGCATACCCCAAGTCCCATCAACGGATCTACCTGACCGTATAATCGGTACGTTCCCGGCGTGACCGAATGCAAAAACGTGCTGCCGTCCTTTTTGCTAAACCGCATCAAAGGCCCGGTGGTAAACTTGGCCATCTGACCAAAGCTTGGAAACTGAAAATTCGCCTCGGTCGGTTCGATGACCGGCTTCGGCTTGCTGGTTTTCAGCTTGATCGATTGCTCCAAGTCGCGTTTGTATCTCGCGGCCTTTTTGACATAATCTTCGCGCGCTTCGACAAACGCATCGGCCTTTAACTTGTCATAGACGATTTTTTCATCGGCGGTGGGAATGCGGGTAAAGTGCATCGGCATCGCGCCGGCTATTCGCAGCATCACATACGCCTTTGCCGGATCGAGCTTCACGTCTTTGCCGTCCTTCACGGGCGCGGCCTCGACAAACACCGGCGGCTTCGTCTTTGCCGCAGCGGGCAGGGCGTACGCCGCAAATATGGCGGCGAGTATGATTTTGGTTTTCATCGCGGCAATACCTTATTTGAACGGGGCGCATTGGCGGCGACAAGCGCCTGCAATTTTAAGGCCTTTGAACGGCTCTCTTCGGCTTCGGCGCCGGTGCCTTCTTCAAAATTAAACTCGGTCCACAAATCCTTGGACAGGCCGATCCGGTCATAGCCCTTGAACCCCATGCATTGGCGCATATTCACCCGGCGCATCCGGCGCTTTTCGCCCGGAATGAAGATGGCAGCCATCATCGCGTTGGCGATTATCCCGCCCGCTGCACCAGCCATGGTTCCGGCATAAGGATAAGGGACGTCGGCCCCTTTAAAATTGGAGGCCAGCCCGCGCGCATAGCCATCACATTCGGTGATATCGCCGAAAGCCGATACAAAATCGGTGTCGGCGCGGTGGAAATAATAATATTTGTCGTAATTGGTCGCGTCTTCCGGCGCTTCCTTGAAATCCAGCTTGGGCATTTGCAGCGTCGTTGCTTCATCGGCGGAAATTGCGACTGCTCCAAACGGCGAACCGCTCAATCCAGCCTCACTGGCCTGCGCCAATGGTGCCGCGGCAACATGCACGCTCAACGCCAGCGCCATCACAAAATATCTCATCGGTTCCCCCTCTTGCCGGCATTGCGATGCAGATGCTTTGCCATGCTTCTCAGCCGCCATACAGGGCTATAAAATTGGCAGAAACCTGTCAAGACTGTTGCTATAAGTGTGATGGTGATGTTGGAGAGAATTGCGGCGACCGTGAAATTAGTCGGCGTCAATTTCAAATTGGTGGAACACGTTTGCTCAACATCATGAAGGAATTCTAATGATTGCAGTGCCACCGTAACTCAGTAAACTGGCACCGTAATTCCTGGCTCAAACCCCAAAAGCGCGGGCCGAAAACGAAGGGAAGTTAAGTGCATTTAGTAAACTGGCACCGTAATTCCCGAGCTAATTAGTATATTTAGTAAACTGGCACCGTAATTCGGGCCATGCGTCACTATTATGGTGTTTGGGCGAGGAGTAAAGGGGTTATTGCACCTGTCACCGTAACCCCCACCGTAACCCCGGTAACCCCGACCCCGGGCCAGCCACAGGATCGCTTCGACAAACAATCGGTTGTCCCGGCCACTGCGCCCCGGATCACTCTCCTTGCCCGGCAAGTGCGGCTCAATCCTCGCCCAAACGCTGTCGCTCAGTTCTTGTCGATCCATCCATGCTGACCTCCATACCAGCCAGTAGCTTGAATCACAAAATCACCTCAATGGGAATCCTGAATGTCAACACCACCTAGTGTATTTTGTAAACTGGCACCGTAATTCCACCGTAATTCTAGTTAATTTACTCGCCGTGAATCATACCTAAAACTGCACCAGACTCTGATGATATTCTGATCTCCATTACTCCACCCTCTGTATCTAATTTTCTGGAAAAAGACCCCCTAACTATCCAGACATTTCCTGATTTTGTAACCAGCAGAGGCCTTTGTCTCTCAATAACTTCTTTGCCGTAAAACTCCATTCCAATTGCCTCAGTAACTTTTACTGCTGTTTCTGGCGTTTTTATATAGCCGCCTTGCGGTTTGTAGCTAACCTCCATTTCGATCAACGGCTCTTGCTCTATTCCTTTATACAAATAGGGAGGCGATCCATCACAAGCCATAAGAGCTAAGAACATTGTAAACCAGATTTTTTGTTCCATTTCCAAGTCCTTTAAAAAAGGTAATTTGACTTTATCATTTTGGTCGAATTCTAATTTACGTAGAAATAAATTTAAACGCTAATTTAACTATGTTATTTTTCTCGACGTAATATACGCGTACCCGTCCTTGGTCTGCCTTCGAACTTATTTGCTTTAAGAGGTGAAATATTATTTCCTGTTTTTGAGTTACCTAACGGTGTGACTCTCTCATCACCTCGAGTACTGGGATCGGTCTTCTTATTTGGGTCGAATTTCTTGACCTCACCGTTAGGCGTGCCCAAGAAACTTGGAACCTTGTGCCTTATACTGTTATCTTTATCAGCATCACTAAAATTTTGATCATCGTAACCATCATTATCCGCTCCATGCGTATGATAGCGACCAGCTAGTTTTGTTCCTTCAGGGATAGGCCCGGGTTTTGAACGGTGCTCTTCACCTCGGACTGGAACTGTATAACTGTAAGTTCCATTCGAGTTTATATATATTTTACCAGCATACTCTAAATTTTCCTTTATCGATGTTGCATTGATGTCTTTTACTGCTTGATAACCTGCGTCAGAGCCGGTGCGATATTTATCGCCAGGAGCTAACCCCGTCGGATCCAACTTATTCCCTGGATCATTTTCTGCATAAACATAAAGCCCCATGCCTCCCTCATACCCAATAGGATCAGTTTGCATAAACCGTCCGAGCGTTGGCGAGTATATCCGGGCTTTGTAGTAATAGAGGCCCAGTTCGGGGATCCATGCCTGACCTGTATACTGAAACCGGCCCTGGTTGGTGGCGGCGGGGACGCCCCATTCGTCATAGGCGTTGATGGCGAACGCGGTGCCGGGGGACTGGCTAACCGCAACGATGCTGCCTTGATGATTGGCGTGCAGGAACCGCGATGGTCCAGGCAGGCCGTATTCGAGCCAATACACCGGATCATCGGAGCCCGTGCCGTGACCATATTGGCGCAGCAGCACAGGCGACCCTGTGGCAGGCGCGCTATATTCTGCAAACAGCTCGTCCCCGTCATACAGCATCCGCGTGGTGGTCGCGGCGGTTCCGGCGGTGGTTTCATATAGACGGCCCAGCGGATCATAACGCAGCGTCGCGCTTTTTGGCCCCGATGATTGGATGAGGCGGTTTTCAATATCGTACGTGTAGCTTGATGCGCCATCAAAGAATTACGGAGCCAGAATTACGGAGCCAGTTTACTAAATACACTAATTAGCCCAACAAATTAAGGTAACAATGCATTAAACTATCGTTGAGTTACGGTGTCCCCGCGCCTACCCTCTTTTTTCCTTCTTTGCCTTTGCGCCTTGCGCGCTGTTAAGCGTGCGCTGAATCTGCACTCTATCTCGTTGCTGCGCCGTAGTGAGATTTTCATAAAAGGGTAGAAGGAAAAAGGGTGAAAGGCGTTAAGTTGACGGGTGCAATAACGCCTTTACGTCGCGGTCCTGCCTTCGCACATAAAACTTGTAATGTAGGATTTGTTCTGGGACCACAGGGCATGGCCGCTGTTTCAGGGCTGGCTCTTTGACATTGTTGGCGGTGTAAATGTTGGCGGACTAAATTTTGGCGGTCCATAACACTTTCCCTTCGCGCAGCAGAATCGGCGCAGGCAGCATCCTACAAAAAACCACAATGTAGGAAATAATCGAATGCCATGCTTTCGCTAAATGTCAAAATAGGTGTCAATTTTGTCAACTAGGTGTCAACTTGGGCGTTTTCGGCCCCCGGCCTTGTTGGATTAAATTTGCGCCAATCCGCGCGGCTGGCTCTATATAACCCTTGTCATCCAAGCCATGACGTAACGCATTTGGCGAAGGCCATGCTTTGCGCTATTATGTCAGCATTATGAAAAGGCAAATCAGATGCCAGCGGTAAAGGCCGCGAACCCGCGTGAGGTATTTGCCCCCGATGACTGGGCGGCGATCACGCGCGTGTCGAATGCGCGCGGGATTTGGCTGGTGGTGCATGCATGGCTGGTGGCCGCGCTCGCAGCGATTGGCGGTGCGTGGGCTTGGGATTATCATTGGTTGGCAGGGCTGGCCGCAACGCCGGTGTCGCTCGCCATTTTGGGCGGACGGCAATTGGGGCTGGCGATTTTGATGCATGACGCGGCGCACGGGCTTTTGCACAAAAGCAGGCGGATGAACAATTGGCTGGGCGAATGGCCATCTGGCGCGCCGGTCGGTAGCGATCTGCAAAGCTACCGCGCCTATCACCTGATCCACCACCGCTTTACCCAGCAAAACGAAGACCCCGATCTCGGCCTATCCGCGCCCTTCCCCACCAGCCGCGCCAGTCTGTGGCGCAAGATATGGCGTGATTTAACGGGGCAGACCTTTTTCAAGCAACGCCGGGCACAATTCGGCTATGCCCTTAAAGGCGCGCGCATGTTGCTGCGGCCCATAGGTGAACAACCCGCAAAGCGCGGTACAGCCGCAGGCACGCCGTTTAACAAACAGGACGGCGGCAGTGCCGGGCTATCGGCACCAATGAAAGAGGGGGCTGGCGTCGCAGTCGCGAAGACGGTCGGGCGCTTTTTGACCGTACAGGCGATCCTGCTCGCGATTTCGCTGATCGTCTGGGGTTGGTTGCCGTATCTGCTTTGGCTGGCGGCGCTCGCCACGACGTTTCAGTTGTTTCTGCGGGTCCGTAATATCGCCGAACATGCTTGCACCACCACCGGCAGCACCGATCCGTTCAGCCATGCCCGCACGACGCGCGCCAATTTGCTGGAGCGCACCACGGTGGCACCTTATTGGGTGAATTATCATGCCGAACATCATTTGTTCATGGGTGTGCCCTGTTATCACCTGCCCGCCGCGCATGCGTTATTGGGCAAAAGCGGCCACCATGAGCGCATGACTATTTCGCATGGCTATGGCGATGTAATGCGGCAGGTGGTTGCGGCTTAGAGCGCGACAAACCGGCTGCCGGCCCGGTCTTTGGCAGTATGCCGGGGATCAAAAATCTGCCCGTTCATCGCAATATAGACGCCCGGCGGCAACGTCTGAACCGCCGCCAAGGCAAAGCCGACATTGAAATCGGCGTCGCTGGTACGCAAGGTTGCGGGCTGCATCGCGCCGGTTAGCACGATGGTTTTGCCCAAAACATCCGCCAACACACACCCAGTTTGCACCATAGTATCGGTGCCATGCGTCACCAATATTTGCGCCGCATCGCTCGCGGCCACGGCTTGGTGGATGGCTCGCCGATCCGCATCGGTCATATCCAGGCTGTCCTTACGCATCAACTGCGTCACCCGGTGCGGCGCGTAGACATTGTTTTCCCGCAACATATCGGTCAGCGCGGTTGGTCCGATTTGATATTCGGACAAAGCATCAAAATACACCTTGTCGATGGTACCGCCCGTGGTGAAAATGTCGATCATAGCCAGATGCTTTCTCCAGATTTTGTCTAAAGCCAACCGAGCCGTTTGAACCGGATAAACAATCCGATGCAAATCACCGCCATACCGCCGACGATGATGCCATAGCCATAACGCCATTCCAATTCGGGCATGTGTTTGAAATTCATCCCGTAGATTCCGGCAATCGCGGTCGGCACAGCCAAGATAGCGACCCATGCCGCCAATTGCCGCGTGATCACGCCCTGCCGTTGTTGTTCCAGCAAGCCGCTGGTTTCAATCACGCTGGTTAAGGTATCGCGCAGGCCCTCGACCCGGTAACTTACCCGGCGGACATGGTCGGCCAGATCGCGGAAATAAGGATCAATCTCCCGGTCGATTTGCGGCAGATCGATATTGACGAAGCGGTTGGCCAAATCCTCCATCGGCCCCAATATCCGCTGCAACCGGAACAAATCACGGCGCAGCATGAACAGTTTGAACGTTTCGGCACGGTTCAAAAACGCATCCAGCGCGCGGTCTTCCATCGCCAGCACTTGTTCTTCAACGACAGCAATAACATCAAAATAACCATCGACGATGAAATCGAGCACCGCGTGCAATACGAAATCCGCGCCTTGTTTCAACAACCACGGCGTCGCCTCCAACTGATCGCGCACGGGCGCATGGCCGCGATGCGATCCGTGGCGGATGCTGATGATGAACTGCCGCCCGACGAACAAAGCGGTGTTGCCATAGGCAATCCGGTCGTCCACCAAATGCACGGTGCGCGCCACGACAAACAGATGATCGCCATAGCTTTCCATCTTCGGCAAATGGCGCGGATCGAGCGCGTCTTCGACCGCCAGTTCGTGCAGGCCGAATTGTTTCTGAATCATCGCCAGCGTCGCCGCATCGGGTTCGTGCAAACCGATCCAGATGAAATCCTCTTTCTTCTCCAGCTTTGGCGACGCCGCCGCGATGTCGATTTCAGACAGCAACCGCCCTTCGCGGTAAATACGCGCAGCGATTACACTCATGCGCCGCTATCCAGAACAAGCGCCTCAGCGATCAGCTTGCGGCTGTTGGCGACGCCGTATAACGCGATAAAGCTGCCCATGCGCGGTCCGGCGCTGCTGCCGAGCAAGGTTTCATATAATGCCTTGAACCAATCACGCAGTTGTTCAAATCCGTATGCTTCATCCTTGCCGATTTCATAGACTATGGTCTGGATGTCTTCGGCAGCAGCATCTTCGGAAAGCTCGGCCAGCCGCGTGTCCAGCATTTGCAGCGCGGCCACTTCGCCGCCCACCGGCTTGCGTCGTTGCAATGTCGGCGCAATGAAATCGCGGGTGTACGCCATCGCATTGTCGATCAGACCGTCGAGTTCGGGATAGGCCGCTGCATTCGCGCCGTCGACGTAATTGCCGAGATACGACCAAATCTGATCCTTGCTGGCATCCGCGCCCATCACACCGACCAGGTTCATCAGCAGACCAAAACTGACCGGCAAAACGGCGTCGGGAACGACGCCATCGGTATGCACATGATGCACCGGATTGCCGAGTTTCTTGTCCCATTCCTGCGCTGGATAAGTTCCGCGCATTTGCAGATACTCGTCCACTGCCTTGGGGATTACGCCGATGTGCAATTGCTTGGCGGCTTTGGGTTCGCGATAGGCATAGAATGCCAAGCTCTCCTCGCTGCCATAAGCCAGCCAATCCTCCAGCGTCAGGCCATTGCCCTTTGACTTCGAAATTTTCTCGCCTTTTTCGTCGAGGAACATCTCGTAGATTAGACCTTCGGGTTTGCGCCCGCCCAGTGCCTTGGCGATCTTGCCGGATTGCACGCCGCTGTCGGTCAAATCCTTACCGTACATTTCATAATCGACGCCCAAAGCGACCCAGCGCATCGCCCAATCAACCTTCCATTGCAACTTGGCCCCGCCGCCGAATATGCAATGCTCGATGGTCTCGCCGCCGTCATCGGTAAAACGCACCATGCCAGTTTCAGAATCCAGCACCTCAATGGGTACCTGCAATACGATGCCAGACTTTGGCGACACCGGCAGAATGGGCGAATAGGTCGCGGCGCGTTCGGCACGCAATGTCGGCAGCATGATGTCGAGGATATCCTGATTGTGCCGCAACACATTTTTCAACGCATCATCAAATGCGCCGCTTTTATAGCGTTCGGTGGACGACACGAATTCATATTCAAACCCGAACCGGTCGAGAAACTCGCGCAACATCGCGTTGTTGTGCGCGGCAAAACTGTCAAACTTGCCAAACGGATCGGGGACATCGGTGAGCGGCTTGCCCAGATGCGCGGCCAGCATAGCGCCGTTCGGAATGTTGTCGGGCACTTTGCGCAGGCCGTCCATATCGTCCGAAAACGCCACCAGCCGCGTCGGAGCGCCGCCCGTCATCGCCTCGTAAGCGCGCCGCACCATCGTCGTGCGCAGCACCTCGTTAAACGTGCCGATATGCGGCAGACCCGATGGGCCATATCCGGTTTCAAACAGCACCGGAGCGCCGTTCGCTTTGCCATCGGGATAGCGTTTGGCGAGCCGCCGCGCCTCTTCAAAAGGCCAGGCCTTACTATTCAGGGCAGCGGTTTTCAGGTCGGTCACTTCGTTGTTTCCATTTCGTTCTGAATTTGTGTATCGAGGCGGGGATGCAAACTTCCCTAAACTTTCCTGCGCTGCATGCAAGCCATGCCGGTATCTGGCTGGCTACACCTGAAGGCGACGTGCGCTCGATTGGCAAAGGCGAGGCTGTGGGGCGGGCGGCGGAGACGCCGATGATTATGCTCAACGCGCCATTGGTGGCGCAGCGTTTGGGCTATGCAGATTTGTCCGGGCTGGATGTGCTGGAACTGTTCGCCTTTGTGTATCCGGCGCGGTTTGTTGTGCCTACGCCGAAGGGGTTGGCCTCCGCTCTTGATGTAACGCCACGCCGCTCCAGCGAAGGCTGGAGCCCATCGCGCCTCTCCGGTTTAGAGCCGACAGACGAGATAGGCCCCAGCCTTCGCTGGGGCGACGTTGGATTTACCGATGAGCAGGTTCCCCATCTCCTCCTTACCGCGACGCAAACCTTACTTGCAACGTTGACCGACCCGGCGTGGCCCGAGCGCGAGGGCGCGTGGGATACGGCGCAGGCGTTGATGCGGCTGCGGTGGCCGTGGGCCAGCGCGGTGTTGCAGGCGCTGAAGAAACCGGAGACGCCCGAACGCTGGCTCTTTTCCCGTCTGCCCGAGTGGGAGGAAGCACCGCCGCGTCCGGCCCCGCGCACGGTTACTTTGGCCGCAGACGCGGTTCAGGCGCGGCTGGCGGCGCTCGTTGGCAATGATGCCGAAGTGCGCGATGGGCAGCGCGCCTTTGCCGGGGCAGCGGCGCATGTGTTCAGCCCGCGAGCGCGAAAGGGCGAACCGAATATGTTGCTCGCAGAGGCGGGAACTGGGATCGGCAAGACCTTGGGCTACCTCGCGCCCGCATCGCTGTGGTCGCAGGCGGCGGACGGCACGGTGTGGATTTCGACCTTTACCAAGGCGCTGCAACGTCAATTGGTACGCGAAGCACGGCGCGTCTATCCCGACCCTGCCGAGTTCAAAACCCGCGTCGTTGTGCGCAAGGGCCGCGAAAATTATCTGTGCCTGCTCAATCTGGAGGATGCGTTGCAAGGCGGATTTACCGGACGCGCCGCGATCTTGGCGCATTTGGTTGCACGCTGGGCGGCATATTCGGGCGACGGCGATATGATCGGCGGCGACTTGCCGGGCTGGCTGCCGACATTGTTCCGGCGCAATGGCCCCGCCGCGCTCACCGACCGGCGCGGCGAGTGCATCTATGCCGGATGCCCGCATTACAAGAAATGCTTCATCGAACGCGCATCACGCGCCAGCACTGCGGCCAATATCGTCATCGCCAATCATGCGCTGATGATGGTCAACGCGGCACGAGGCCGCGATGAGGGCGGGAGGGCAACGCGGATCATATTTGACGAAGGGCATCATCTGTTCGATGCCGCCGATTCGATGTTTGCATCGGCGCTGACTGGACAGGAAACTGTCGAAATGCGCCGCTGGGTTATCGGTCCAGAGGGCAAAGCGCGTGGGCGGCGGCGCGGCCTTTCGGCAAGGCTCGCTGATGTCGCCAGCTATGATGCCGACGGCGGGACAGCGATAGAAATGGCAAGGATTGCGGCAGAAGCCATGCCAAGCGATGGCTGGCTGGCGCGGCTGGCCGAAGGAACGCCGTCGGGTCCGATTGAAAAGCTGCTCGCCGCGATTCGCGCGATGGTGTTTGCGCGGGACGAAAGCGGAGAAGCCGATGCAGGTTACGGGCTGGAAACCGAGTTGACGACGCCCGATGCGGCGATGGTGGATGCGGTGGCAGAGGCGCAGATTGCGCTGGATGCGCTGGCCCGGCCATTGACGGTGTTGGGACAGCGGATGGAAGCGCTGATCAGCGATCCGCCTGATTGGCTGGACGGAGCGGCGCGGGCGCGGATCGAAGGCGCGATGGCCAGCCTGTCGTGGCGGATTGATACGGTGCGCAGCTGGATTTCCATGCTGGCGCGCGCAAACGGCGCGGTCGATCCGGACTTTGTTGACTGGCTGGCGATTGAACGGTTTGAGGGCCGCGAGTTTGATATCGGTATGCACCGCCGCTGGCTCGACCCGATGAAGCCAGTGGCCGAAATCGTGCTCAAACCCGCGCACGGCGTGCTGGCGACATCGGCGACATTGCGTAGCGGCGGCGATTGGGGCAATGCCGAGGCGCGGACCGGAGCAAACCATTTGGACAAGCGCGCGCAACATTTTAGCGCGGTGAGCCCTTTCGATTATGCCAACCAAGCCGAGGTGCTGATTGTAACCGATGTCAAACGCGGCGACATGGCGGCGCTGGCGGGGGCGTATTCGTCGTTGATTAGCGCATCGGGTGGCGGCGCATTGGGGCTGTTTACCGCGATCCGGCGGCTGCGTTCCACCTATGCCCGCATTGCCGACCGGCTGGCGCGTGACGGATTGCCGCTATACGCGCAGCATGTTGACCCTATCGATACCGGCACGCTGGTCGATATTTTCCGCGATGACAGCCACTCCAGCCTGCTGGGTACCGATGCTTTGCGCGACGGGGTTGACGTGCCGGGACATTCGCTGCGGCTGGTGATTATGGAACAAGTGCCGTGGCCGCGTCCCGATATATTACACCGTGCCCGGCGGTTGGCGTCGGGCGGCAATGATTTTGATGACCGGATTATTCGGGCGCGCATGGCCCAGGCATTCGGCCGATTGATCCGCAGTGCAGGGGATAAGGGACATTTTGTGCTGCTGTCCGCCGCAGTCCCGTCACGGCTGCTCACCGCGTTTCCGCCCGGCACGAATGTTCGCCGGGTAACGCTGACGGAGGCCGTGGCATCGATTAAATCGGGACTTTTACCGCACTTAAAATTAGGGCAGGAAGATTTTGAGATACTACCCGATGAAAGCATTCCATTTTGACCAAAAAGCTGACCCTATTGCGCCATGCCAAATCTGGATGGGACGATCCTGTCGCTCGCGATTTTGACCGGCCATTGAACAAGCGAGGTGAAAATGCTGCGCGGCTGATCGGGCAATGGATGCAGCAGCAAGGATTGAGTTTCGACCGCGTGATTGCCAGCCCCGCTGTGCGTGTGATTGAAACGCTTGACCACGTCATTGGCGGTTATGGCAGCCGCCTTGATCCCAGCTGGGAACGGCGCGTGTATTTGGCTTCGTCAGCGACGTTGATGGATGTGCTGCGTGAGCTGGATGACAATGTAGGTTCGGTGCTGATGGTCGGGCACAATCCGGGACTTGAGGATTTGGTGCTAGATTTAGTACCTGAAAATTCTGGGTGTGTGTTGCGCGATTCGGTTTATGAAAAATACCCGACTGCGGCGATCGCTGAAATTGAATTACAGCTATCGGCGTGGAGCGGAATTGAACGCGGACAGGGTGTGCTTTCCCGCTACATCCGTCCGCGCGATCTTGACCCGGAACTGGGACCTGAGGACGAATGACACCAATTGCTTGGAATGATGCGCAGGCAGACGATGCAGAAGCGCTTTCGGCGCTGGGCAGCGCGACCTTTTTGGCGAGCTTTGCCTATGATCACCCCGGCAAGGCGTTGATTGAATTTTTGAAAGACATGCACAGCACGGCATTTTATACCGGCGTTCTTGCCGACCAAGATTCGCATGTCATTCTGGGCAAGACGCCGCTGGGCGCGCCGGTTGGATATGCGATGTTAACGGCGCCAGATCACCCCGGCTTGCATCAGTCAGGTGATATAGAATTGAAACGGATATATCTGCTTGGACCATGGCAAGGCGGCGGAAACGGGCGGACGTTGATGGACCTGGCCTTGGCTGCTGCCAAACGAAGGGGAGCAGGTCGGGTTATCTTGGCCGTGTATGAAAACAATGTTCGCGCGCAGAAATTCTATGCGAGCGAGGGATTTACGCATATCGGAGACACCGAATTCTGGGTTGGCGACGTGGTGTTTAAGGATCTACTCTACGCCAAATCCATTTGACCGCGCGGCAAGAAAGGTCCGGAAGCTAAGCCGCGATCAACGCTGCTGCCAACCGGTCCCGGATTGTGCGGATCTGTTCTACCGAAATTGTGCCGACGGTCGCCGAGGTGGAACTAGGTGTCGCAGCAGCAACGGGAGCCGGAGCAGGAGCTGCGCCGCCGCGCGTCAAAAACTGCCGCGCACCTTTGATGGTATAGCCCTCTTGGCTCAATAACCGCTGGATAGTCATCAGCATTTCCACGTCTTCGGGACGATAATGCCGCCGCCCGCCCGCTCGCTTCAACGGCTTAAGCATTGGAAATTGTTCTTCCCAATAACGCAATATGTGGGTCTTTAATCCCAGCAGCTGTGCCATTTCGCCGATCGTGCGAAAGGCTTCAGATGACTTTTCCAAGCGGTCTCTCCGTTCCAACATGAACCATAGCAGCGTTTACTTTACGCGTTTACTTTACGCGCTGACGCATGCCCTGACTAGCTCGAAACGTAAGCACCCGGCGCGGAGTGATGGGAACCTCTATTCCGGTCTTTGGATTGCGGCCGATTCGTTGACCCTTGTCACGCAGGACAAAAGTTCCAAAGCCTGAAATTTTGACATTTTCGCCGCCGATTAACGCGTCCGTCATGTGATCCAGAATAGACTCGATCATTGTCGATGCATCGGCGCGTGACAATCCAATTTGTCGGTTCAAATTCTCGGCCAAATCGGCCCGTGTCAATGTTCCTGTTTCTGCCATCTAAATGCCCTCCTATAATTCACATTCTTCAATAACCACCACTATAAACCTATTTTCAGCAATGTAAATTTGTCTATTTGTACCAACGAATTTTTTTGATTACATGCGGACAACAGACGCGCCCCATGTGAAACCGCCGCCCATGGCCTCAAGCACAACGATATCGCCTTGCTTTATCCTGCCATCGCGCACCGCAACATCAAGCGCCAATGGTACCGACGCGGCGGAGGTGTTTGCGTGGCTATCGACCGTAACCACCACTTTGCTTTTGTCGAGGCCAAGTTTGCGGACCGTGGCATCAATGATCCGGGCGTTGGCTTGATGCGGAACCACCCAGTCAACGTCGGCTGCGGAAATTCCGGCGGCATCCAGCGTTTCATGCATGACTGATGCCAAGTTTGTCACGGCATGACGAAACACTTCCTGGCCCTTCATCCGCAGCTTGCCAACGGTTCCAGTAGTAGAAGGGCCGCCGTCAACATAAAGCAATTGATTGTGGCGGCCATCGGCATGCAGCTTCGTGGCCAGCGCGCCGCGCACGCCAATTTCGCCTGACAAGACCACTGCGCCCGCTCCATCGCCAAACAATACGCAGGTGGTGCGGTCCTCCCAATCGACGATGCGGCTGAAAGTTTCCGACCCTATGACCAGCGCGTTATTGGCGGAACCGGCGCGAATCATACTTTCGGCGACTGAAAAGGCATAGAGAAAGCCCGAGCACACCGCCGCAACATCAAACGCGACCCCGCCATGATGGCCCAATTGGTCCTGAACAATCGTGGCGGTTGCCGGAAATGTCTGATCCGGAGTGGCGGTGGCAACGATGATCAGATCAATGTCCGCCGCGGTCATTGCCGCAGCTTCTAGGGCGTTTCGCGCAGCCTCTGTGGCAAGCGAAGCCGTCGTTTCGCCGGAACCTGCGATATGCCGGAATTTAATTCCTGTACGCTCGGTAATCCACTCATCCGAAGTATCCACCCGCTGCGTCAGTTCAGCGTTTGAAACGCGGTTTACCGGCAAGGCCGAACCCGTTCCTTTGATAACAGCGCGAAGTTTCGGTTCATTCATGTGGGCACGCTCACAACTGCATCGGAAACCGATCTCAAATCTTTCGCGATCCGCGCCGTAATATCTTCTTCAACCAAGCGCGCGGCGACTTCAACGGCGTTGGCAACACCCTTAACGCTGGCGCTGCCATGGCTTTTTACGACAACGCCGTTTAAGCCCATGAATACTGCGCCATTGTGATTGTTCGGGTCCAAATGATGCCGCAGCAATTCGGTTGCCGGGCGCGATACCAAAAATCCAACCTTGGATCGAAGCGAGCTAGTGAAGGCACGCTTGAGCAAATCGGTTACAAAACGCGCCGATCCCTCAATGGCTTTGAGCGCGATGTTGCCCGAAAAACCATCGCAAACGACCACGTCGCAATCGCCCCGGTTAATCTTGTCCGCTTCGGTGAAACCTTGAAAATCCATCGCGAGTCCGACTGATTCGCGCAGATGCTGTGCGGCATCGCGTAGCTCGTCAGTGCCCTTCATATCTTCGGTGCCGATATTGAGCAGGCGCACACGCGGCCGCTCAAACCCATAAATCACCCGTGAATATGCCGCGCCCATTACGGCGAATTGCACCAGATTTTTGGCATCGCAATCGGTGTTGGCACCCAAATCGAGCATGACGACATCGGTGTCGCTTAACGTGGGCAGCAATGCGGCGAGGGCGGGGCGGTCAATTCCAGGCATCGTGCGCAGCGCCAATTTCGCCATCGCCATCAACGCGCCGGTGTTACCTGCGCTTACCGCAGCACTGGCGTCGCCTTCTTTGACCGCGTTGATCGCGAGGCCCATCGAACTGCTTTTGGATTTGCGCAGCGCCTGTGACAATTTATCATCGCCGGTGACGATGCCGTCGGTGTGGATTATTTCGGAAGCACCGCGCATGTTCGGGTGATCGTCGAGCGCGGCCTTGATCCGCGTTTCATCGCCCACCAGCAGGAACTTGAAACCTTCGTGGCGATGCCGGGCGAGCGCTGCGCCTGCGACCATTACAGACACGCCTTCATCGCCGCCCATCGCGTCAATTGCGATACGCGGGTTCATCGTCACTGTCTATTCTCCCCGATGCTTGTGTGTGTGCACACTAGCCGATTTCAGGAAGCAAGCCAATGATCGATCAGCCAACCGCCATGATTTCGCGGCCATTATAGTGGCCACATGCATCGCACAAATGATGCGGACGTTTCAGTTCGCCGCAATTCGAGCATTCTTGGAAAGCGTCAACTTTCAACGAATCGTGGCTACGGCGCATGCCGCGTTTGGATGGGGATGTTTTTCTTTTAGGGACAGCCATTTCGGCACCAGTTCCATTTCAAATTCAAAATAATACCTACCGCAATAAGCCAATTTGCTAGTGCTGGCAAGCAAAGCCAGAATCACCAGCCGAAAAGCCTTAAGCATTCGGGTGAGCGGCGCGTATAGCCAATTTTCTGCCCTTTGCAACCAAAGAGATGCTGTGTAGGAAGAATGCAATTCACGGGAGGAAAATTTAATATGTCATTATCGATAACACTTACCATTGCCGCAGCGGCGGCATTGATCAACATCTGGCTGATGATCCGCTGCGGCCAGGCGCGTACATCGGAAAAAGTGAGTATCGGCGATGGCGGCAGTGAAATGGTGATTCGGCGGATGCGGGCGCATGCAAACTTCATCGAAAGCGCGCCGATGGTGTTGGTTCTGATCGCGGCGTTGGAACTCACCGGCGGTACTTCAACCTGGCTTTGGGCGGTGGGCATTGCCTATACCATTGGCCGGTTGCTGCATCCACTTGGCATGGACGGCGGCGCGCTTGGTAAAGGACGATTTATTGGTACGATCCTGACCATGCTCACCTTGCTGGGACTAGCGGTAATGGCGCTGGTTTCGGTGTATTCAAAATTGGGCGGCTAGGTATTGTTCTGTTTCGGCTCAATGTGAGCGGAACAGACTCAACATCATGAAGACACGGAATTGAAAAGAGACCGTTCGTCCTGAGCCTGTCGAAGGACAGGTTGCTTGTCACGTACTCGGGCAAGCTCAGCACGAACGTATCTTTTTCAATTCCGTGTCTTCAACCTAGTCATCCAACGCTTTGCGGCCCCAGATAATCAGGAACAACAACGCCGCGGCGGTTATTGCAAATGTGGCGGGTTCCCAAATGTTGAACAGCCACACACCGACCGCCGGCGCGAAAATATATGCCGCGCCGTTGACCGAGGCGACTTTGCCAGCGACGTCGCCTTGTTCGCTGCGCGGCACGGCCAGTGACGTTCCGGCAGTGAATCCGGGGCGGTACAAACCAAAGCCCAATGAGGCGATGGCATATCCGGTGCTGATGCCGTAAAATTCATGCGATACACCGGTTATCGCGACGCCGATGAGCGCGAGAATGGAACCCCATAAAACCGATGATCGCGGCGTCGGTGATAGCAACGGGATCAATCCCCATTGGGCGAGCAGCGATGCCATTGCGCCAATAAACATGACCGAACCGATGGCTTGCACAGCGCCGACTGCATCATCTTGCAGGCCCAACCGGTCGCGTACAAGAAACCCGACGACGCCGAGCAAAATTGCCTGTGCATGGCCGCCGATTAAGCCTGACAAAAGCCACGGCAATATTCTGGGATCGCGCCACTTCAAGCGGATTTCCGATGGCTGCTCTGATGGCTGCTCTATGATAGCTGTACTTAACGGATCACCCGCCTCATCAACTTCGGGCTGGTTCATTGTGGCCGAGGACGGATAGGACGCCACCGCACCGCGCGCTTCAAATCGCGGCGTATCGGCAGGCAGGCGCAAGTGCAGCGCCGCAAGCACGCCGACACCAAACAGGGCAAACAGGATCAGCGGCCCGGCCAATCCAAACGGGTAAAAGACCAGCAATGGCGCGATTGCCGGGCCAATGACGGTACCCAAGCCAAAAGAGGACGCCAGCAGCGATAGCGCCTTTGTCCTTTCAGCGCGTTCGGTACGCGCGGCGACATAGGCCTGCACTGCGGGCGGTGCGGCGCTGCCGAAACCGCCGTATAGGCTTCTAAACAAGGCGAAGATTATGAAGGTCAATGCAGGCGCGACAATCCCGGCCAGCCCCAGCCATAATATCGTACCGCACAGCCCCATTGAGGTTATGAAACCCAGCATGCCCACGGTCATCAATTGCTTGCGGCCGCGCCTGTCGGACATTCGCGCCCAGCGCGGCGCGGTGACAACCCACAGCAATGCTGACCAGCTGAAGGCAAGGCTGACCCATACATCAGCAACCTTTAATTTACTGGCAATCGACGGCAATGTGGACTGCATCGCGGTGTTGCCTGCGGCCGCAACCAACATCACCAAAAACAATATGACAATGCGGCCGGTTGGAATTGCCTGCGCCATATTCATGACAGCCGCCGCCAATCAAGGCATCTGGCCCCAAAAACAGCGGCGATAATTTTTGCGGAGTAACGGTTCATCGGCTTGCTATCGTTCAAACTGCGCTTTTTCGCAATCATGCAAGCTGCTTATTGCTAAGTTTTTGACATATTGAGGTTGCGCGAATGTGACACATTTGCGAAAGTCACTGCTTCCAGTAATTTCACAAAGCGAATCCATGCCATCTTCTGCCGTTGCAAATTCCCAGCTGATTGATCGTATCAAAGTGAAGGTCTCACGTTTCTTTGGTCCGTGGGGGGTGTTCTTCAAAGGCTTCATAAAGCATCCGGTTATGGTGGGATCGATCATCCCGTCGTCGTCGTTAACAGTGAAGAAGATGTTGGCGCCGGTGGATTGGGAAAATACCAAATTATTTGTCGAATATGGCCCCGGAGTCGGGACATTTTGTCAGCCAGTGCTTGACCGGCTGCGCCCCGATGCAAAATTGATCGTGATTGATCTCAACCCCGATTTTATTGCGTATTTGACCAAAACATTTCACGATAGCCGATTTATCGCGGTGCACGGTTCGGCTGCTGATGTAGTGGAGATTATCCACAAATTTGGATTTGAAAACGCCGACTATATCCTCTCAGGCCTGCCATTCTCCACGCTGCCAAATAATCTTGGCCCAAAGATTGCCGAAGAAACCGCAAAGGCGATTCGGCCCGGCGGTGCATTTTTGGTGTATCAATTCCGCGCCCGCGCCCGTGATTTTATGGCGCCGCATTTTGCAAAGATCGACAATGGTTTCGAATTTTGGAATATCCTACCTTGCCATTTATTCTGGGGCTGGAAAGGCTGAAATCGCCCTAACGCAATTGTTTGTGTTTCCGATCAAACATCAAACTGAATTTGATGCGCCGTCCAATCGTAAAATCGACGGTGTTGACCAGCAAATAGCTGAACAGCCATTTTGCGCGCATTAAAAAACCGTGTCTGGACAGATGCAGCTCCAGCGTCTGTTCCTCGCTGTGCAGAACCATGTTTTGAATGATTCCGCGCAGATGCTGCGCCAGCGCGGGATCCGCGATCCGTACCATGATTTCCATGTTGATAAACAGACTGCGCGTATCAAGGTTCGACGAACCGATATAGCAAGCATCATCCAGCACCAGCAGCTTCATGTGCAACGGCCGGGTTTGAAATTCGTAAATGCGTGCGCCGCGTTTCAGCAGATATTTGTACAATAATCGCGCCGCGCCGATGGTCGCGCCATTGTCGCTCTTGCCCGCCAGCACGAATTGCGAATCGCCGCGCCGCGCGGCCTTGGCAATGCGGCGCAGCAGCGATTGCGACGGGGAGAAATAGGCGGAAACGATGTGCAGATTGGTCACCGTCTCCAGCTCTTTTTTCAATCGCAATGCCCACGGTGATAACCGGTTCGTCGGGCCGCCCAGCAACCATTGCACCGGTCCATCGCCGGGTTTCCACGCCCGGATCACGCGGCGTAACTTGCGAAACTGAACGCCGCCATCATTCGACATATCGTGCAGATCATCATAATAACGCGCGAGGTCGGCGGCTTGCGGGCCGGACAAGATGATGCCAAAATCCTCCCAGCTTTCGTCCCCGGCGCGCCCGAAATAATTGTCGGTGATATTGAACCCGCCAATCACCACGTGCTGTTCATCCGCGATCACTATTTTTTGGTGATTTCGTACCGCATATCCCAAATTCCATTTTGAACTAAAGCAATGATAACTCCCCCCGGCGGCGATCAACGGGGCAAAGAAATCGTTGGACGTCTCGTTCGATCCGAAACTGTCGATGATCAGTTGAACTTTTGCGCCGCGTTCGGCAGCGGCGATCAGCGCCGCCAATATTTCGTTTCCCGTGGCGTCGTTGCGGAACATGTACATGAATATGCGCAGCGATGTTTTTGCGGATTCGATCACTGCCAACAAGCCGTTTAGCCGGTCCAGATCAGCCGACAGCACATGGATATCGTGGCCCGCAACCGCAAACAGCGCACCCGGAAATGTCTTCTCTGGTCTTTCCGCAGGCATTTGCGTTGGATAGGCGTTTGGCGGCGGGTGCACAAGCGCCGTAGGCTTTTCATTGACAATTGGCGGCCTGCCGCCTACTCGCGCAGTGAAATTCCGCACATTTTGAGAATCAGGAGCCAGTATGGCGCGCGTAACCGTTGAAGATTGCATTGATAAGATCACCAACCGCTTTGATTTAGTCTTGCTTGCTGCCGAGCGCGCACGTGAGATTTCGGGCGGAGCTGAGCTCACCATTGACCGCGACCGCGATAAGAATCCTGTCGTGGCCTTGCGCGAAATCGCCGAAGAAACCGTTAGCCCGCCGCATTTGATGGAAGGCCTGACGCAATCATTGCAGAAAATGCAGGTTGATGATGATGAAACGCCTGATGAAATCGGCTCACTTAGCCTGTCCGCAGAGGCGCTCCGTTTGACCGCAGCTGCGCCAGCACGCGGCAGCGGCGTCGCCAGGGATTACGACCGGTAATATTCAAACTGCGGCCAATCAAACTGCAGCCAATTGGTAATTTGCGGCGTTTTGGGCAAATAATTAAGCGAATAATCGGCGCTTAGTTATTTGTCCTTATGTCCAATATGGTCTCACGTTAACAATTTCAATACTATCTGCCCACTGTCCAGAAACGGTTGAACCAAGGCCGCCATCTGTGCTTGCCTTGATGTAACCAGCGCGCGGTTGAAAAATGTATTGGCGATCACGTCGGCAATTTGCAACCCGGCCATCCGGTGGCTCTCCGCCATTTGCGCGCCGTTCCATGGTCCGATCAGCGCCGCGATGTCGCCGCGTATTTCTGCCAATATCCGGTCATCATAACGGCCTGTGTCCATCACCACGCTGGTGCAAGCGCCGCCGCCGGGTAACAATTTGCCGACGGTATCATTCATCAATTGCGCGTAAATCTCGATATCATGCATTCCGCGATCTTCGCCGGGTTCAGGTTTTAAGGCGGAAATGGCGATGCCGACTTCGGTTTTGGCTTCGCTGACGGCGAGCAATTCAAAGAATATGGCGCGATCATTTAAGTCTATCCGGCTGCCCTTCAATTCACCAGTTAAGCCTGTGAGATTGCGATACTGCAGCAAGATACCGTCGGCATCATCGTCGCCGATCAGCACCGCAGCCAAGGTCATTACCCCGCGTCCGATCCCACCGCTTTCATCACAATATATGGGCATAAATCAATCCGGAATCCAAAATAGGAATAGCCGTAATATCCGTTTAACGGTGCCTAGCAAGGAAAACGCTTTATCAGCGTTTCGCGCCACGCCTGCCGCACCGTCAACGTCTTGCGGCGCTGCGCAGGGATGCTGCCGAACGCTTTGAGTGCTTCATCGGAACCCATTTTGGTATTCTTTGGCACGCAATAAAGCGGTGTGCCCGCTGCTTTTGCCTTTTCATTTTCGGCGCGTACCGCTGTTCCGGCGGCTTTCATTTCGGCCATAACCGGCTGCAAATCTTTCGACAATAATGCAGCCGGTCCCTTTTTATTGAGCGCCGTTGCTTTCAAATAGAATGTTTCTGCATCCATCGCCCATGCGGGACCAGACACTGCTGCGGTCAGCAACACCAGAAACATCCTCAGTTTCATAGGCAACTACGCCCCCTGCGGTTTTGCATCGCCAATTCCGGCTTGTTTCCCGCGTCCTGCCTTGGGAATGGCTGACCCGATTTGCGGAATACCCGTCGGCTTGTTGTCGTTGCCGTCGTCACGGGCAAATTTTCCAGTCGCCAGCAATTGCTTGATCTCTTCGCCCGACAGCGTTTCATATTCCAGCAGCGCGTTGGCAAGCAGGTCCAATTGCTTCTTATATTTTTTTAGCAACATTTTCGCCCGCTCATAACCGCCATCAACAAGCTTGCGGATCTCGGCGTCGATTAACTTTGCCGTGTCGGCTGACATCGCGCTGCGTTGCGGCATGCCGTAACCCAAATAGCTGTCTTGCTGTTCTTCATATTGAATCGGACCAAGCGCATCGGACATGCCCCATTGCGTGACCATGGACCGCGCCAATTTGGTCGCTTGTTGAATGTCACCGCTGGCCCCTGAAGACACCTTGTCATAGCCAAAGATCATTTCTTCGGCAACGCGCCCGCCCATGGCAATCGACAGATTGGCGTACATCGCATCACGGTGATACGAATAGGTATCACGCTCTGGCAAACGCACAACCATGCCAAGCGCACGGCCACGCGGAATGATCGTCGCCTTGTGGATCGGATCGGAAGCCGCCTCGTGCATCGCCACAATCGCATGGCCAGCCTCGTGGAACGCGGTCATCTTCTTTTCGTCCGCCGTCATGCTGAGCGATTTCCATTCTGTGCCCATCATCACCTTGTCTTTGGCGGCCTCAAACTGGGCCATCGCCACCAGACGCTTGCCCAAACGGGCGGCCAGCAAGGCTGCTTCATTGACGATATTGGCCAATTCCGCGCCTGAAAAGCCCGGCGTGCCGCGCGCAATCGAACGAACATCAACATCGGGGGCAATCGGTACTTTTTTGATGTGCACGCCCAGAATTTTCTCGCGGCCTTCGATATCGGGCAGAGGAACGGTGACTTGGCGGTCAAAACGGCCCGGCCGCAGCAAAGCGGGATCGAGCACGTCGGGCCGGTTGGTTGCGGCGACGATGATGATGCCCTCATTGGCTTCAAAGCCGTCCATTTCGACCAGCAGCTGGTTCAAAGTCTGTTCGCGCTCGTCATTTTGATTGCCAAGACCCGCGCCGCGGCTGCGGCCGACGGCGTCGATTTCGTCGATGAAAATAATGCACGGTGCATTTTTCTTGGCTTGTTCAAACATATCGCGGACGCGGCTTGCGCCCACGCCAACGAACATTTCCACAAAGTCCGAACCGGAAATCGAAAAGAACGGTACGCCAGCTTCGCCAGCGATGGCGCGGGCCAGCAATGTTTTACCGGTTCCAGGCGATCCGATCAGCAACGCGCCCTTGGGTATCTTGCCGCCAAGCCGCGAGAACTTCATCGGGTCTTTCAAAAATTCAACGATTTCCTGCAACTCTTCGCGGGCTTCATCAATTCCGGCAACATCATCAAAGGTCACGCGGCCATGTTTTTCGGTGAGCAGTTTGGCCTTTGACTTGCCAAAGCCCATAGCACCCGAACCGCTGCCTTTTTGCATTTGCCGCAAGACGAAAAACGCGATCCCCAAGATCAGGAGAAACGGCAAAGCCTGATACAGGAATATCAGCCACAGGCTGGGTTGATCAACCTGCTTGCCCTGCACATCGACATTTTTTTCTTCAAGCAATTGATATAAGGACGCGTCGCCAGAAATCGGAACCGTCGTAAAGACATCGCCATTGGCCAGCTTGCCGGTGATCTTATCGGGGGAAATTGCCACTGATTTCACTTGTCCCGCTGACACTTTGTTGCGGAAACCCGAATAGCTCATCGACGAGGAAGGTTCACTCGCGCTGCCACTGAAAATTGAGGCGATTAAAAGGAAAGCGACAATTACGGCGGCCCAGATGGCCATATTCTTCATCAATGGATTGCCTTGTGGTTCTTGCTCGTCATTCATAGCATCAGCCTTGCATTTATACGTTTCCCCGATGCCCTATGTAGGCTTGATTATGTGAATGGCAATATAACAGAATGAATTTAATCGGGTCCCGTTTTGGTGCCGGATCGGGCGCTAGATCTAGACGGCGCTGGACGAAATTTCCAAACCGGGCCGCCTTTGCAATATATATTCCCCAGCGTGATCGTTCGGCCTGCCAAAAGGCTATCCAAACCGCGACTGATCGCCTCCCCGCGGTGGCGGGTTTCCGGTTCGATTTGGGCAAGACAGCACAGCAACAAGCGCCTTTGTAATTCACGCGGTAAATCGTGGGGGCGCAGCGTGATCCAATCGTCCTGCTCGCCAATCCGGTCTGCCGCCAGTTTTTCGGTCATCCAATCGAGGGCGGCACCGGCATCGGCCAACGCAGATGCGCTGCGGGCTGCCGCGCTGGCATTCAACGGGTTTGGCATAGCCGCCAACCAATCACGCATCCGGACCCGGTCGAAATCGGTGTCGGCGTTGCTGGGGTCCTGCACCGGAATAATGCCCGCGCGTTCGCAAACCGCAACCAACTCGGCTTTGGTAAAATCCAGCAACGGCCGGATTATGCGGCCATTTGTTCGGCGGACCCCCGACAGTCCATCAACGCCGCTGCCCCGGGCCAGCCGCATCAGCATGGTTTCGAGTTGATCATCGGCGTGGTGGGCGGTCGCGATATAGGCGCAATCATCATCGTCCGCCCATTTTTCCAGCAGCGCATAACGCGTGTGCCGTGCGGAGGATTGGATGTTACCGGTAATGGCCTGCTGCGGCGTCAATATATAGTGCGGGATTTTTCTTTGGGCGCACAGCTTGGCGACAAATTGTGCTTCACCCGCAGACGCGGCGCGCAACTGGTGATCGACCGTGGCCGCGGCGATGTGTCCTTTAAAGCATTCGTTCATAAGCAACAATAATGCGATGCTGTCCGGGCCGCCTGACACGGCCACGCCGATGCGAACTGCACCTGAATCCATTTGGCGCAGGCCGCAGCTTTCTACGCCGGCTAAAAACTTGCCTTTGATGTCAGAAGGTAGCCACAATTATTTACATTTCGCGCGGGCGCGGCCCGACGACAGCCGGTCAGAAAGCCTGCTGGATGCGGCATCGGGATACGCGGTCTGCAATTGTCCGAACGCTTCGCATGCCTCAACATTTTTGCCCAAATCCGTCAGCGATTGACCCAGAAAATATAGGCTTTCTGGTGCCCGGTCACCGCGCGGATCGGTTTTGTAATTGTCGTAGAAAATCTTTACCGCAGTCGCCGGTTTCTTGTCATCCAACCACGCACGGCCGAGCAGATTGCGGGCGTAGCTTGCCCGCGCATGCTTGGGATATTTGGTTACCGTCTCTTGCAACGTCGTCTGTGCTTCGGGATAAAATTTCGCCTCCCACAGCCGGTAGCCATAGCTATAGCCATCGTCGAAACCGTCGCCTGTGGCCGGTTTACCAATTGCTGCGACCGCTGCGGTGCGGCTTGCCGATGGTTTGGCGGCAGCGGGCTTTGTTGCCGGTTTTGGGGTTGCGGATGGCGCCGGTACAATCGGCTTGGCTGCGGGCTTGGCAGGTTCGACGCTAGCAGGAGCCGGTTCCGGCGATGCCGCATGCGCTTTCAATTGGCTTTCAACAGTTTTCAATCTTGCGTCCAAAGACCGCATCGAATTGCCCTGCCGTTCCACTGTTCCGGTTAACGTTGCCAGCTGCGATTCCAATGCGTCGACCCGCGCAATCAAATCGCTGACGGCACTGGAGGAGGATGACGTGCCGCCGGGGTTGGCCGCAGTTGGCGATTTGATTTCGGGTTCGAAAATCTTGCCCGCGCCTTCGGGGAAAACTTTGCGCTGCACCGCGCGCATTTCTTTCTCCAACTTTACCACGCGGCCTTCGACATTTACGTCCTGCGATAGCGCAGGGGCGGCAAGCGCGAGTGCACTGACTCCGATCAGGATTAGTCCAAACCTCATTTCAATCCCTTCCCCTTGAATTCAATACCGCCGTTATACAGGAACTTGTCTAACTATAAAGCACTGGCATCTATTTTTTTGAATTCAAATCAAAACCAATCAACAATTTTTTATCGCGGTTCAGGCGGTAAGGTCGCTGGCGGGTTGGCGATGATTGCCGCACCGCCGCTAGCCGCACCGTTATTTGCAGAACCGCCGCTTGCAGAACCGTCAGCCATCGGCGTTCGCCCTGCCAATGCCGCTGCGCTAATGCCGACATCTGCAATTGTGCGCTCCGCCGTGCCCAATGGAGCAATCTCTTTGCCGTCAATGGTCACCGTCAACGTCTGCGGCCGGCCCGTGATGATCATCGGATTATTGGCGTCTTTTGGTACGATATATTTGTCCCCGGCCTTCATCTCCGCTTCGTACAATCGCTTGCGCGATGCATCATAAACTTTGATCCAGACAACATCCTTGGCGGTCAAGGTAACTTCGCCGGTGGGATTTGGTGCAGCATTGGCCGGTGCCGCCGCCGGTGCTGCGGCTTGTTGCGTGACCACTTGTTCAGCGGGAACGGGGTCCGCAGTCACCATATCGCCGTTCATGAAATAGCTGCGCCAAACCAAAAATCCGCCGATTACCAGCACGCCAATTGCTGCGGCAGTCCATGCCAACATCCTGGACGGCACACTCGAAGGATCAGTGGGTTCATAATTAGGCGTGGTCGCTTGAAAACCGCCAATCCCGCTTTGAGCGAGCTCGATTCGCAGTTCGCTGCCAATTTTTACATCGTCCAATTCAACCGCACGGGCGTAAGACCGCGTGAACCCGATGGCATAGGTGCTGCCCGGCAACTTTTCATATTCTGATTTTTCAATCGCATCCAAATGGCGCATCGGTATCCGCGTTTGGATCGCGATATCGTCTAAACTTAGCGCACGTCGTTCACGTTCGGCCTTTAGTTTTTCGCCTACGGTTTGGAACGCGAATTCGGCGCTCGTCGGTGCTTCTTCTTCCAATTCAACTCTCCAGTGCGACCCGATTTCTATTTTTTTGCTATATTTGCGCAAACAATGGCAGTGGCTAGCCGAATGTCAATGCCGATCAAGCGCGGGTCGCCGAGATTGCATGCTTTTGCAGTCAACCGGCTTCGATTTCATGCAGCGCGCTCCATTCGGCAAGCTCGCTGCGGAAATTTTGCGTTGGATTGGCCAGCATCTGCGACAATTTTTGCTGAACCAATGCCCAGTCGAGCGACCGGACCATCGCCTTGATCGGACCAACCCCAGCGGGCGTAATCGACAGGTTTTGAATGCCAATCCCGATCAACGCCATTGCCTCTAACGGTCTGCCGCCCATTTCGCCGCATACCGCGACATCGACCTTATGTTCGTCGCAGGCAATGACGACGCGGCGAATGAACCGCAAAATCGGCAGGCTCAGCCAATCATAGCGTTCGGCCAGCCGCGGGTCGGCGCGGTCGGCAGCAAAAAGAAATTGTGTTAGATCATTGGTGCCGATGGACAGAAAGTCGATTTTGGGCAGCAAAACATCCAATGCATCGGCCAAGGCCGGAACCTCCAACATTGCGCCATACCGGATGCGCGTCGGCAACAGCTTTTTTCGCCCCGTCAGATATTGCAACTGCGTTTCAAAAATTGCCTTTGCCGCATCAAATTCCCAAGGCTCCGAAATCATCGGAAACATCACATTCAACGTGCGCCCGGCGCTGGCTTCGAGCAACGCGCGCGCCTGTGCCTTCATCAACCCTTGATGATCCAGCGAAAGCCGGACCGCCCGCCAACCCAATGCCGGATTTTCTTCATCGGCCTGGCTTGTCCGCAAATATGGCAGGGCCTTGTCGCCGCCGACGTCGATTGTGCGGAACGTTACCGGCTTGTTGCCCGCCGCGTCCAAGACTTCACGGTAAAAGCGCTGCTGGCGCTCGCGCTGCGGCAAGGTTGCGGAGATCAGAAACTGGAATTCCGTGCGAAACAAGCCAATGCCGTCCGCTCCGGTCAATGCAATCGCGGCCACGTCATCGCGCAATCCGGCATTGATCATCAGGCTGATCCGCTTTCCGTCTTTGGTGACGGGTGCTTGATCGCGCATCGCGGCATAGCGCGCCTTGCGCTTTTGTTGGTCGGCCAACTGCGATTGAAATACATCGACGACGCCGTCACTGGGCCGGACGATCACGGTCTTGTCATCGGCATTCAACAGCAACATGTCGCCGTCGCGGACCTGATGCCTGACACCGGAAACGCGGCCAAGCACCGGAATTCCCATCGCGCGGGCAACGATGATAACATGCGCCGTTAGCGATCCTTCTTCGAGGATCACGCCGCGCAGACGCCTTTTGTCATATTCCAGCAGTTCGGCCGGACCCAGATTGCGCGCCACCAAAATCGAATCCTGTTTCAGACCCAATTGCGCCGCCGTGCTCATTTGTCCCGAAACGATCCTAAGCAACCGGTTCGCCAGATCTTCCAAATCATGCATGCGTTCAGCCAAGAGAGGATCGTCGATCTGGCGCATCCGCATGCGGGTGCGTTGCTGAACCCGTTCAATGGCTGCTTCGGCAGTTAGGCCGCTGTCGATCGCTTCATTAATCCGCCGCGACCAACCTTCATCATAGGCGAACATTTTGTATGTTTGCAGAACCTCTTCATGCTCCCCGCCGCTGGCAAAATCAGCTTGGCTGGTCATGCGTTCAATTTGTTCGCGCATTTTGTCAAAGGCCGAATAGACCCGGTGGCGTTCCGCCTCGGTGTCCTCTGCAACGGTATGTTCAATCCGCACATTTGGCTGGTGAAAAATGGCGACGCCAGCGGCCATGCCCTGCACCAACGACAGTCCGTTCAACACCATAGTTCCGTTGTTGACTGAACCACCGCTGCTGGCATCGTCGATCAAGTCTGCGCCTGCGATCAATTCTGATAATACCATCGCGACCGTTTGCAGCGCTTCAATCTCTACCTCTTCATAACGGCGCGGCTCGCTGTGCTGTACGCTGAGCACCCCGACGGCGCGTTCCGAACGGACGATGGGAACGCCTGCAAAACTGTGAAAGCGTTCCTCCCCGGTCTCTGGCATGTACCGGAAGTTGGGATGTGACGCGGCTTCGTCAAGGTTCAGGGTTTCGACATTTTCTGCAATTGTCCCAACCAGACCTTCACCCAGACCAAGCCGGGTAACATGGACCGCGGTTTCATTCAGCCCGCGCGTTGCGAACAATTCCAGCGCGCCATCGCGCAGCAGATATATCGAACAAACCTCGCTGGATAACGCTTCACCTATGATATTGACGACATGGTTTAATTTGGCCTGCGCATTGTTCTTTGCAGCCATAATTTCGTGTAAGCCGGTTAAAATTCTGCGGGCAGATTGGGTAGCACTTTCCATTCCCAACCGCGTATCAGATAGCACTGGGCTGCGCTAGGCCAAACGCCGGGTTCGACGTATAAGACCTGCGCAAATATTTGGTTTACAAAGCTAAGTGATACGGTAACACTTTATGTTTCTGCGGGCTCCTGCGCCAATACGTCCTTGATATGAAGCTTTTGCTTTTTGATGTCGAGGATCAGCTTGCTATCTGGCATCGGCCGGCTTTCTTCGCGTTCAAGCTTGCTTTCCAAATCGGCGTGCTTGATCCGCAGTGCTAACATATGGCTGTTATTCACCTCATGCTCCTTTTGCTGGTTGAGACTCGTCATCATGACAAAGCGGAATAAATCACGAAACGTTTATTCTGTCTTCCCCCAAATTCGGGATTGGGCCAGTGTCTTTTTATTTTGCGACCAACGTCATTTTTGGCCGCTGTGCCAATGGTCCGGCCGTGCATGCAAACCAGCGGCAATATTTTGCCAATGACTTGTCCGGCAGAACGGGTCTAAAGGCATTGCATGGGATATTTTGTATGAACGACGAAGGTTACCGCCACCAACTTATGGCGTTGAAGCTGGAACACCGGGACCTTGACGATGCCATTGCGGCATTGCGCGCGGTTGGTTCAACCGATCAACTGCAAATCGCGCGGCTGAAAAAGAAAAAACTGGGGCTGAAGGATCAGATCATGCGTCTCGAAGATCAACTGATACCCGACATTATTGCGTGACATTTATTCAGTGTTGGCCAGCCTGACGTCCCAGTGCGGCACATCGCCGCTATTCTGCAAAAGAATAAGGTAAACGCGCTAACGCTTCGCCGCCCGATCTGTCATATATATGTTATGACTTCGCATCACCATGAACTGACACCGAAATTGCTCGACGCGCTGTATACAGAGTCGATGATTTTGGCTGACGAAGCGCGGTCCTATTTCGACCGCGATCCGCTGGGTTCAGGTTTTTCTGCTGAAATTTCCGTAGCATTTTCGTGCGAGTCGTTGAAAGTTACGACGCGGTTGATGCATTCCATCGCTTGGCTGCTGAACCAAAAGGCGGTGCGCGCCGGAGAGCTATCGGAAACCGACGCCAGCAGCGACGTGCGCGACCTGGGCTATGCCCCCGCCAGCGATGATTTTCAGATGGGCCGGTTTCCCCCCGAAGCGCAGGAATTGATCCGGGCCAGCGAGGATCTGTATTTCCGGTTGCAACGTGTGAATATGGCAATGCGCCGCCGCACCATAGCCGCGCCCGTGCCGCATGTGTTGCGGGAACGATTACTGCAGGCGTTTTAGAGCCCGGATCGCAAACGAACCGGCTGCGTTACCTCGGCGATCAAGCCGTGTGTTCGGTTCTCCCCTGATTTTCTGATCCCAGAATATGTTCGAGGATAAAGTGCGGAACGGTGAGCGTTGACAACAATATAAATGCCGAACGAATTGCCGCAGAGTTGAAAGTTGACGCATGATCGCCGAAGAAATAGGCCACGCCAAGGCCGACTGACAACGCGGTTACAGCGGCGATAATTGCGGCCTTTTTAATCGGCGACAAGCCGCTGGTTTCGCGCAACGCATCCACCATATGGCGCGGTGAGTGCAGTCCGCAGAAAAACACCGCAAAGGCTATCAATGGCGGCAAAAACAATGCTGCGACCAGGCAACTGCCAATATCGGCGACATTTCTCGGTTCACCATTCTGCCAGCACCAAAACGCAAAAACCAAACTGCCAAGTACAGCAGGAACCGCGCTGCAGGCCAGCA
This sequence comes from Sphingomonadales bacterium, assembly GCA_043750535.1. Lineage (GTDB taxonomy): Bacteria > Pseudomonadota > Alphaproteobacteria > Sphingomonadales > Sphingomonadaceae > Sphingorhabdus_B. Next base: position 39,176 of record JAYVBJ010000007.1, read on the forward strand.
AGGCGGCGATTGTTGCCCCGTTTTGGTTGCCTGTCAACATTTCAAAAATGGCTGCAACTGCCTGCGGGTGCGATAATGCTGGCAACGCGATGAGCGCCCAGCCGACCATCATCGACAAAAAAGGATCGATCCCGCCGCGCCAATCGGCGCTGAAATGGATGATCGATATGACCAGAAACGCGGTCAGTGCCAGCTCTGGAATTTGCCACCACAATAGCGCCATCAGTAACGCGCAAGCGCCATAAGCGGCGACGATTGCGAGCTTTTTGGCTCCTCCAGACAATCCAAACCGGATCGCTGCAATCTCGACATCCAGCGTTCCGTGCGGAATTCCGGCCATCACGATTGCCAATGCAGCCAGCATCGTCATTTGCGGCGATCCCATGCTGGCGATCTGGTCTAATAGAATCAGCGCAAGGGTAAAAAATGGTAAAGCCCATAGACGCAGCTTGGGAGGGTGCAGCGCGCCTATGGACCTTATCATGTACATGCCAAAATTTGCGACCCCCGCAGCGGGTTGCCCCGCTGCGGAACTTTTATGTTATGCTTTGGCATGAACAAGCTCGCCGTACTCGGCTTGTGACTTCCGAGTGGCAATCAGGTAAATCAGCACGCCGACGCCGGCTTTGGCGATCAGGTCTGCAATCGTGTAGCCGACCTGCACACCCACTTGGACGGTGGAACCCGCCAAATTGGTGTACGGTATCATGTATACAATCGGATAAAATCCCCATGATGCAAAGGTTAGCAGTCGCGCATTTTTCACCAAACCGCGCACACTTTCGTGCTGGTTGTTAATCGATGCACCAAGCCCTGCGAACAATTGCCACATGATGTAGACGAAAGGTATCGCAGACAAGGTGCCCCACAAGAACCGCGTGTTAAAGTCGGTTGCGATCTCGCCGGGATAGCCCAAAACGATCATCAACGCCGCTGCTGCGCCCAATTTGGTTGATTTCGCAATTGTTTCGTCAGACGACAACCGCATCACCAAAATGAGCTCGATCAATAGCAATGGCACGGTCAACAACCAGTCGACGTAGCGGTATGCATCATTGAACGCATAGCCAGTTGCGGTGACGACGCCGTCTTTTACATCATAGGCGCTTTCCCAGCTTTCGAAAATGCGGAAGTAATGATAGGCTGCGATGGCACATACCAAGCCCGATATGGTCAAGGCGGTTTTATACGCTGGTCCGACCTGTGAACGGCCAAGCCATAGGAATACCGTGGCCGCTGCCATTGTTGCGAATGTAAAAGAAAAGGCATTATAGACCAGAGAAAACTGGCCAAGAGATAGTGCTTCCATATTTTGTTCCCCGTAGTTGCTTAGTATTTTTTTATTGACGCGGTAGGGATACGCTTTAAGTTTTTGCCATCAACCTACCCGATATACCATGCAGCTGCTCGCGCAGCGGATATGGCGAAGGAATGTTGCTATGGTGCCGGATCGCAGAAACGTTACATCTGCGGCAGTCTTTGAGGAGCGACACGTTTGACAATCGTTGGCCATGCCACGAGCCAGCTGGATGCATTAATTGCATTTAGCCCGATAGCGTCGGTGATCAGCAATCCCCGGCTGAAAGACAATCCGATTATCGCTTGCAATGATGCGTTCATGCAACTGACCGGATATGCCGAAGATGAAATTGTTGGCCGCAATTGCCGGTTCCTTGCTGGCCCGGCGACAGAGCCATGGCTGACCGACACCATTCGTGGCGGAGTGCGCGCGCACCGACCCGTGTTGGTGGAAATCCTGAATTACAAGCGCGATGGTACGCCGTTTCGCAACGCTGTTTTGGTGGCACCTATCTATGACAATGAAGGCGAGCTCGAGTTTTTTCTGGGCTCGCAAGTCGAGCTGGATAGCGACGCCAATCCGACTAACGCCAATCGCCGGGTCGCCGCTACATTGTTGGTGAAAGAATTATCGCCGCGCCAACGCCAGGTGCTTGCCGAAATGGCATTGGGTCATTTGAATAAACAAATCGCGCACACATTGGGCGTCAGCGAGCAGACGGTTAAGATGCATCGCGCGTTGGTGCTGGACCGGCTTGGCGTGGCCACCACCGCCGATGCGATCCGTATTGCGGTTGAAGCCGGGCTTTAGCGCGTGATGACATTCAGTTTAGTCTCGCCCTGATCTCACCCCCGTTGGCGCCGCACAAACGAAAACGCCCGAGGTTTCCCCCGGGCGCTTATTAATGCTGACGCTGAAAAATCAATAGCTGTAATACATGTCAAACTCGACCGGCGCAGGGGTCATTTCCCAGCGTGCCACGTCTTCCATTTTCAGCTCGATATAGGATTCGATCTGGTCCTTGGAGAACACGTCCCCTTTCAGCAGGTAATCATGATCGGCGGCCAGGCAATCCAATGCCTCACGTAACGAACCTGCGACGGTCGGCACTTCGGCCAACTCGGCAGGCGGCAGGTCATAAAGATTCTTGTCCATTGCCTCGCCGGGGTGGATCTTGTTCTGGATGCCGTCTAGTCCCGCCATGAACAAAGCCGCATAGCACAGATACGGGTTGGCCATCGCGTCGGGAAAGCGAACCTCTACCCGCTTGGCTTTCGCTCCGGTACCATAAGGAATGCGGCATGATGCCGAACGGTTGCGCGCCGAATAAGCGAGCAACACCGGCGCTTCATATCCGGGGACCAAACGCTTGTAGCTGTTGGTGGTCGGGTTGCTGAACGCATTGACCGATTTGGCATGCTTGATGATGCCGCCGATGAAGAACAGGCACATTTCGGACAGACCAGCATAGCCGTCGCCTGCAAACAACGGCTTTTTGCCGTCCCAGATTGACATGTGGGTGTGCATGCCGCTGCCATTATCTTCCTTGATCGGCTTGGGCATAAACGTCGCGGTTTTGCCGTAAGCATGCGCCACTTGGTGGACGACATATTTGTAGATTTGCATGCGGTCGGCGGTTTGCGTCAACGTGCCGAATGTCAGGCCCAGCTCATGCTGCGCAGCGGCAACTTCATGGTGATGCTTGTCGCAAGGCAGGCCCATTTCGAGCATGGTCGCAACCATTTCGCCGCGAATGTCGACGGCGCTATCCACGGGCGCAACGGGGAAATAACCGCCCTTGGCGCGCGGACGGTGGCCCATATTGCCGCCATCATATTTGGTGCCGGTGTTGGTCGGCAGCTCGATATCGTCGATCTTGTAGTAAGACGTGCTATAGCTGTTTTCAAAACGGACATCGTCGAACATGAAGAACTCGGCCTCGGGACCGACATAGATTGTATCGCCGATACCGGTGCTTTTCAGATAGGCTTCGGCGCGCTTTGCGGTACTGCGCGGATCGCGGCTGTACAGCTGGCCAGTGGATGGCTCAACAATGTCGCAGAACAGGATCATCATCGGCGTCGCGCTGAACGGATCCATATAGACGCTGTCCAGATCGGGTTTCAGGATCATGTCGGACTCGTTGATCGCTTTCCAACCTTCGATCGATGAACCGTCAAACATCAGGCCGTCATTCAGTTCGTCTTCGCCCATCACGCCGGCACACATGGTCAGATGCTGCCATTTGCCCTTGGGATCGGTGAAGCGCACATCGACCCACTCGATTTCCTCGTCTTTGATCATCTTGATAATATCTTTGGCGGTGTTTGCCATATTCGTCTTCCCTTTGCTTTTCTTGTCCCGCGATTGCGAGGGTTTGGATTTTTTTGATGACATATTGATTAAACCGCGTCGTTATCGCGCTCTCCGGTGCGAATACGCAGCGCGGTTTCCACAGGGATGACAAAGATTTTGCCGTCTCCGATCCGGCCGGTTTGCGCCGCCGCCGCAATCGCCTCAACCACGCGGTCGGCCAGCGCGTCTTCGACCACGACTTCCAACTTCACCTTGGGCAGGAAATCGACAACATATTCGGCGCCGCGGTACAATTCGGTATGGCCTTTCTGGCGGCCAAAGCCTTTAGCCTCGGTGACGGTGATCCCCGAAACGCCAACCTCGTGCAGCGCCTCTTTCACTTCGTCGAGTTTAAACGGCTTGATGATCGCTTCGATCTTTTTCATGTGTGTTCCCCTAATTGGTCCCGGCAGTGAATGCAGCCAACGGTCCGCGCGCGCGGACAATATGCGTATCAGTTATCAAGTTTCATGCCAAATGCAGGCGGCGCAGATTCCGGCCAATGCTAACCTAGTCACGGCCAAAACCTGCCTAAAGTTTAGGCAGTTGCCAGATTCATAGGCAGCAAATTTTGGGCAAATCCGGCTTGGTCATAAACCGCATTACAACGCCAAGTTGACACCTAGTTGACAAGATTGACACCTATTTTGACATTTATCAGCAGTCCGGCGTAAGATAATTTCCAACATCGCGGTGACGCCGGCTTTTTTTCGCCGCCCAAAATGTGCCTACAAACACGGCCACAAATGCCGATGCGATCATGCTGCGAAGGCGGCTTACCATTTCAAAGAGCCAGCCCGATAAAAGCGGCCAAGCCCTGTGGTCCCAGAACAAATCCTACATTGCAAGTACTAATGCGAAGGCAGGACCGCGACGTAA
>JAYVBJ010000008.1:0-43600 GCA_043750535.1 Sphingomonadales bacterium
TTCTGGGACCACAGGGCATGGCCGCTATTTCAGGGCTGGCTCTTTGACATTGTTGCCGGAATAGATGTTGGCGCACTGAAAGTGGGCGGCCCAATCGCCTTCGTTCGCGCAGCGGAAACGGCGCAGGCAGTATCCTACAAAAAACCACGAAGTAGGAAATAATCGAACGCCGCTCTTTCGCAAAATGTCAAAATAGGCGTCAATCTTGTCAACTTGGTGACAATTTGGGCGTTTTCATGCTGTGGCCATGTTGGATTAAATTTGAGGCAAGGAACGCAGCGCGGAGTTCCAAGGATACGCCCCAATAAGCAATTTGTTGCGGCTTGCGTCGTTGACTGTTTGATGTCACATTTCCGCTCATCAATATTCTGCCGCAGCTCGTTCACATTCTGTCACCGCAATACCCAATCACCGTAATGCGCGCGGCAATATCGGTATCAACGCGGGCTATAGGAGATAAGCCATGACCAACATTTTTCTGCACCATTATCCGATGTCACCCTTTGGCGAACTTGTCCGCACTGCATTGGGCCTGAAGGGATTGGCTTGGCGGTCGGTGACTATTCCGATGATGATGCCCAAGCCCGATTTGGTCGAGCTAACGGGCGGCTATGCGCGAACGCCGGTGCTGCAAATCGGGGCGGATCTTTATTGTGACACGGCGGCGATATTGGATGCACTGGATGCACGCCAGAGCGAACCAAGTCTGTATCCTACGCCGCTCGGTGCGCTGCACCGGGTCGTTGCGAGTTGGGCGGGAGCGGCGCAATTTGGCGCGCATGTCGGGGCAGCTTTCAGGAACGCGCCTGCCGAGGCATTGCCGCCGGGCTTTGCCGAAGACCGCAAAAAACGGTTTGTCGGCTTTGATTTCGATGCGATGCCAAGCTTTGCTCCCCATCTTGAAACACAGGTTTTGGCCGCGGCACACTGGCTTGGTCAGGCGCTTTCCGATGGGCGCCCTCATATTGGCGGCGAATATCCGGGCCACGGTGATCTGGCCTTATATTCCAATTTGTGGTTCATCAAATCTATGCCGTTCGCCGCGGAATTTGCCGCAGTGGCGCTTGGCTCCTCTGCCGTCGCGGCATGGTATGACCGCATGGTAGCCATCGGACACGGCCCGTTTGAAGAGGCCAGTGCTGACGATGCGATTGAAGCGGCGCGAACCAGCGATCCGGCAGCTGTTAGCGGCAGTGTCGAAGGATACGCTCCTTTGCAGAAAGTCACGGTCAGCACCGAACAATCAGGCGATACGCCGGTTGAAGGCCGACTGTTACGCTGCGATGCTTCGGGCATCACGGTAGCGCGCTCCAGCGACCGGGCGGGCAATGTCAATGTCCATTTCCCAAGGCTCGGCCAAATCGTCGCCCCCGCCGCCATGGGGTGAGCCGCCGCCCACCCCGCGTGGTTTACAGACCGTCGAGGCCTTTGCTTACCAGGATATTCACGGCAACGCGCCGGTTCTGGGCCTTGCCTTGGGCCGTGCTGTTGTCAGCCAACGGGTCGGCTTTGGCCATGCCGGTGGGGGTCAGCATGCGATATGGCTTCCAACCGCAGGCTTGCTGGATATGATTGACGACGCGGCTGGCGCGTTTTTCGCTCAGCTGCTGGTTGAATTCATCGCTGCCGGTTGAATCGGTGTAGCCGACAACGAGCAAAAGCGCGTTTTTCATGCCGCCTGCGGCATTGGCGGTTGCACACAATTCGGCCTTGCCCTGTTCGGACAATACCGCCTTGCCGGTGTCGAAGTTCACGTTGGTTGTGCCTTTGATGTTATACTCGTCGATATCGCCCATCCGGCCGCGCAATGCCTCGGTCGCTGCGGTTTGTTCGGCAAAGCCCTGGGCGGTGCCGGTGCGGATCATATTGGCCGTTTTCAGGTCGGTGTTGCGTAAGGTGATCTGGCTTGCCAACAAGGAATCGCCCGATTGCAGCGTCTTGATGGTGACGGGCAGGCCGTTGAGCAGCGATGTTTCGCTAAGTTTGGCGCGGCTGAAAAGGCCCCTGCTGGCCTTTATCTTGGTCGACTGGTTTACCGCTATGATTGTCTTGGTGCCGTCTTCTGCGGTCACTTGGAACCGGCTGCCGCTGCGCGCGGAAATGATGCCTTTGATGTCGGGTCCCTTGGCCAGTGGTAGCGTCGGCATGGCCGCATTGACATCTTGTTGCCCGGTCACGACGATATCTCTGCCATCTGGCGCTTCTTGCTGCGCCGAAAGGCTGACCGGCGCGGACATCGCAAGCACCGGCAGCAGGAGGCACATTTTTGAACTTTTGGAAACTACACGCATTAATCTTCTCCTCTAAACAATCACATTTTGCCCCCCCTTACAGCTCGCGGCACACAATATTCCGTCATGCATGCCGGATATGACTATCTGGTTTTTCCAGAGTGTCAGTTCAGCCTTGCTGCTGCATGAACACAATCGGCAACGCGGGGTGTTATGCGGACGATCCGAGAGGACTGTGCGGCGAAACGTTGCGGGCCGCGTCGCAACATCGACTTATTCCGCGTGCGCCACGCACGGAACCAGTCGCGCGGCAATGGCCATCATCGTCTGCACATATTGCAAACAAATTTGCGGGCCGTATAAGCGGATGGATCTCCAACGCCGGATGAAAGGCCCTTATTTGTGTCGCACGAAAAACGCATCGTTCAGTGTTCCGGGCCGCAGGATGCCCATGCGTTTGACGGCATTCCGGTTCAGCTGAGGGAAGGCGATCTTGATGTTCGTTGTCCGGTCTGTGCGGGATATGGCCAGTGGAACAGCGAGATTGACCTCGCCAGCCACCGGTCCAAGCGCCATGTCTGCGCCAAATGCGATGGGCACGGCTGGATCGAAACCGGTGATGATCTGGTACCGTCCAACGATGTTGTCATGTCGCCCGAAGGATACCCGCAATGGGTAATAAGGCTGGACCCGTCGGACGATGCGGGTTGAGCATCATATCGCGAACGACACAGTAGACCAACACAGGGAGTACTGAATATGGCCAAAGTTCTGGGCATCGGCGGTTTGTTTTTTAAGTCGGAGGACCCGGCTGCGATGAAGCTATGGTATGGGCGCGTGCTGGGGATGCCGTTCGATGAATGGGGCATGGTGTTCACCCCCGATGCGGCGGCCGCGTATCCCGGCGCAGCAACGGTGTTCTCTCCGTTTGCCGCCGATACTGATTATTTCGCGCCATCGCAGGCGGCGTTTATGTTTAATCTGATGGTCGATGATCTGGACGGCATGCTTGCCCGCTGCGCCGAACATGGGGTGACGCCGATCAAGATCATGCCCGACGAAGGCATGGGCAGCTTTGCGCATATCATGGACCCCGAAGGGCGCAAGATCGAACTTTGGCAACCCAAACCAATGGAGTGAGCAATACCCTGAACGCGGCATCATCCGGCTTGCCTGCGGAATTTCTTGCATCAAAAACGGTCCGCGCTAATCATTGGGGTACGCAATGTGCAACCTTTACCGCCTTGATGCTCCGTCCAACCAGATCGCGATTACCTTTGGTGCGGACGCAGGTTCCGATCCGTGGGACGGCGGCTATATTGCCCCGGGAAAACCGGCTCCGGTGATACTACGCAACAATGACGGCGGGCGGTATATTGCGCCGCGCATGTGGGGTGTGCCGCCGCCGCAAAGCTTTACTACGGTGCGGCAAAATCAGGCTTATCGGCCGGTGACCAATGTCCGCAATCTTGAAAGCCCGTTTTGGATCGGCACGCTTCGCCACACACAGTTTCGGTGCCTGGTGCCGGTCACCCGTTTTCAGGAATGGTCGCAGCAAGCCAACCCGGCAACAGGCAAAAAATCCCAGCATTGGTTTGATATACCGACCGAGCCGATCTTTGCCTTCGCGGGTATCTGGCGGGACAGTGAAGTGGCCAGCTTTGCATTTCTGACAACCGAACCAAATGCCATAGTTGGCGCAATTCACCCCAAGGCAATGCCCGTCATTCTGCACCGCGAAGACCATGAGACTTGGTTAAGTGCCGATTGGGACACCGCGAAAAACTTGGTCGAACCCTATCCGTCGCAATTTCTGACAATGGATATGCCGCGTTAGGTTCAGACCTCACGTCCCGTAAAGCGCCATCCCCATCCACGATAACGAAAGCAGCACGATCGCCAATACCAGCGAAACAACCAAGACAATTCTTACGCCGTGTTGCTTTACACCGCCGCTTGCTTCTTCTTCGGTCAATTCATCATGATCGTCGAAATGTTGCATAAGGTAACTCCATGTTGAAGCCCGCCCCGTGCGATTATAGCACATCAACGCTTGCGCACAAACTCTGCTCTCAACACCAGTCCTTTGATCCCGTCGAAGCGGCAATCGATCTCCTGCGAATCTCCGGTTAAGCGGATTGATTTGATCAACGTACCGCGCTTCAAAGTCTGGCCCGCACCTTTGACGGTTAAGTCCTTTATCAGGGTAACCTGATCACCATCGGCCAATATGTTGCCAACCGAATCGCGGACCTCAATTATGTTGTCGGCGATGGTTTTTTCTGCGGCCGCATCGGCGGTGATCCATTCGCCGCTGGCTTCATCATAAACATATTCGTCATCATTGCTGGCCGTCATGTTCGCAAAGTCCTTTGAGCAGATAGAGTTGCAGCAATCGGCACAATCAAGCCGAAACGCAATGGTGTTTCTGTTGCATCTATTTTAATGCCGCTTATCAATAGCCCCGCGATGTAACATTAACTGGGAATCTAAGCATGACCGATGAAACACCTCCTTTACCAACAGGGTATCAACTGTCGGCGCTTGACCCCACATACCGCGAGACGCCTTGGGCGCCGCTTAGCCGTTTGCGTGCCGCCGATCCGGTACATCATGACCAGCAATTGGGCCGCTATTTTTTCACCCGTGCCAGTGAGGTCGGCTCGCTCGTCAAAAATCGCGATCTGATCGTCGATCCCAGAAAAGCCAATCCCGGCAGTTTTGCCAACACGCTTTATGGTCAGAATAGCAAAGAGCTCTCGATCCTGCTGCTCGACGATCCAGATCATTCGCGGCAACGCAATCTGCTGCTGAAGGCGTTTAACAAGCGGTCGGTCGATGCCATGGTTCCGCGCATTCAGGAAATCACCGCGGCGCTGTTGGCTGATGTCGAGGCGCAAGATGGACCGTTTGACTTTGTGGCGCATTTCGGTTCGCCATTGCCCACCACGGTGATGGCCGAATTGCTGGGCGTAGATCCAAACGACCGCAAGGATTTTCGGCGTTGGTCATTGGGCTGTATGCAGGCGCTGAACCCGTTTCGTACACCGGAACAGACGGCGCTGTACGAAGAGTCGACCACAACGCTTGCCCAATATTTGCAGGTTGAGGTTGACAAAAGACGGGGCGGGGACGGTCAGGATTTGATCAGCGGTTTGGCCCGCGCCGAAGAGGCCGGCGATAGCTTGTCGACCGAAGACATCGTGCTGTTGATCCGGCTATTGTTGATTGCGGGGAACAGCACAACCACCGACATGATCGGCAGCGGCGTGGTTCAGTTGCTGAAAAATCCGGATCAACTCGCCAAGTTGAAAGCGCAGCCTGATCTAATCGACAATGCGCTCGATGAGATATTGCGGGTCGAACCGCCGGTGGCACAGGCGCTGCGCACTGCTCCTGAAGACATGCAGGTCGCCGACAAGCATCTGAAAAAGGGCGATACGATTCATCTATCGCTGTTTGGCGCGCATTATGATCCGGCGTTAAATCCCGATCCGCAGCGTTTTGATATTGAGCGCAAGAATATTCAGCATTTTGCCTTTGGCGGCGGCGCACATTATTGCTTGGGCGCGGCGCTTGGCAAAGTGCAGGGGCGGATCGCGCTGCCGCTGTTGTTTGAACGGTTTCCGGGTCTCGCGTTCGCACCGGACCATGAATTGAAACACAAAATTGCGCCTGCGTTCAATGGCTATGGCGAAATTTGGTTGACCAAATAGGGAAGCTGCCCGCTTGGCCGCCGTGTTATTTCTTTGGCGGCCAAGGAAAGAATGACGATGTTTTGGCAACATAGTCCGCATATTGCGGGCGCGTTTTGCGCATGCCGCGCTCCAACATTGGCCCGCCGGACCATTTCATCAGAGTGAAGCTGAGAAAAATGGGGCCAATGACACTGGCCAATGCAACGCCAATCCCCGCATCGGCGGCGACCAGCCAGATGCCCCACCAAGCCGCAAAGTCACCAAAGTAATTGGGGTGGCGGGTATAGCGCCAAAGGCCGCTGTCCATTACTTTACCCGCGTTTGCCGGATCATTCTTAAAACGTTTCAGTTGCGCATCGCCGATCGTTTCAAATGCAATGCCGGTCAGCGCGACGATGATTCCGGCGTATGCAAGCCAGCCAACTGTGTCGCTGCCGTAGCTGGCGATGATACCAACCTGCGCTGGCAAGCAGGTGATAAACAGCAGCGGTGCCTGCATCGCAAACACCATTATCAACGCCGTCTTGTTCCAGCTCCAGCCGTTTTTTTCCATGGCCCGGCCGATAATCATCTTATACCTTGGGTCTTCGCCCGACGTACGCCAGCGAAAAAACAGATGCAGCGACAGCCGCATTCCCCACAATGTGACGAGCCCAAGCAAGATATTGCCGCGCGGCGTGGCCGGACCGGAGTGTAGCCAGCTTGCCAATGCCAAAATCACCATTCCAAAAGCCCAAAAGGCATCAATGAACGAAGCATCGCGAATCCGCGTTGCCAGCCACCAAAGGGCGACAATGATCGTGACCAATATCGCAAAGTTGAGCGCCAATAACTGCAGTGTGAAGGAATTCAGCATCATTCTTTCCCGGTAATGTTTGATACGGCGCGTTCAGGATGTTTTGGAACGACGTTGCGATAAAGCTCCAGCACTTTTGCCATGTCGGCTTCATAGTCACCGGTGGGCATGATCGCCGGACCCAAGCCGCCGGTTTTTGTGCCGTAATCCATCATGCCGATGACAAATGGAACCTTTGCCGCCAAGGCAATTTGATAGAATCCGGTTTTCCATTTGCTGTTATTCCCCCGGCTACCTTCCGGCGCGATGGTGAGCATAAATTCGTCTCTCGCAGCAAACTCCTGCACCATTTGTTGCACATAATTTTGCGGGCTGCTGCGATCGACGGATACGCCGCCCATGTCGAACATGAAATTGCGGAACGGCCAGCGGAACAACGTGTTTTTGGCCATGAAGTGGGGCATAATGCCAAGTTCTTCGGTAAGACCGATAAAATAGACGAAATCCCAGTTGCTGGTATGCGGCGCTGCGACCAAGACGAACTTTCTGGGTGACGGGACCACGCCATGCGCCGACCATCCGTGGCGGCGATAAATCCAATAAATCAACCGGCGAACCAGCCGCGACATCAGGCTTGGTTGTCTGTTTTCTACCGCCATACGTTTCACTGTCCCTGAATTCCAATCGTGATACATAACGCGATTGCAATTTCTTGCAATGGATCATCGCGGGATTGGGCTTGTATCATTTCGGCGACGGCGGTAACCCGAATGCATAAGCAATCCAAATCATCCGCGGGAAAATTATGACTATAGCTGCCACTCCGGTAATTTCTTCAACCGGACTTTTTACCCCGCCAGAAAGCATCAGTAACGCCGAATTGGTGGCCAGTTTCAACGAATATGTCGACCGCGCCAACGCGGCCAACCCCGATGCCGAACCGCTGACGCACAGCTCGGTTGAGTTTATTGAAAAGGCGAGCGGCATCAAGTCGCGCCACGTCATGGACAAAGCGTCGATCTTGAACCCCGACATTATGTGCCCGCGCTTTGACGAACGGCCGAATGACCAGATTTCGGTCATGGCAGAAATTGGCGTCGCAGCCTGCCGCGCGGCGTTGGAGGCGGCTGGCCGTGACATTGCCGATGTTGACGCGGTACTGTGCGCGGCATCCAATATGCAACGCGGATATCCGGCGATGGCAGTTGAAATTCAGGCCGCCTTGGGGATGGAGCATGGTTTTGGCTTCGACATGAATGTTGCCTGCTCGTCGGCGACCTTTGGTATTCAAACCGCCGCCGATTATATTCGCAGCGGCAATGCAAAATCGGTGCTGGTGGTCAGCCCGGAAATCACATCCGGCCATTTGAATTGGCGTGACCGCGACAGCCACTTCATTTTTGGCGACGTCGCCACGGCGGTGTTGGTGGAGGCGAAAGACATCGCACCGGCGCAGCATTGGGAGATTATGGGCACGCGCCTGAAAACCGTATTCAGCAACAATATCCGCAACAATTTTGGCTTCCTAAATCGCACCCATCCAGAAAGCCGCGACGATGCGGACAAGCTGTTCGTTCAGGAGGGACGCAAGGTTTTTAAAGAAGTGGTACCGATGGTCGCTCAAATGATCATCGACCATGGCGAGACCCTGGGCGTGTTAGGCGAAGATTTGCGCCGTATGTGGCTGCATCAAGCGAATGCGGGCATGAACCGGCTCATTGCCCAGCGGGTGCTGGGTCACGAGGCTGATGAAAACGAAAGCCCGACGGTTCTTGATACCTATGCCAATACATCGAGCGCCGGATCGATCATCGCCTTTCACAAGCATAATCAGGATTTGGCGGCTGGCGATATCGGTCTTATCTGCTCATTCGGCGCAGGCTATTCGGCAGGAACGGTGTTCATCAAGAAATCGGTTTAGGGCATGATGACATTTGCATTTTACTCAAATGTCATCGCACATTATTACTTGTAATGTAGGATTTGTTCTGGGAATGCGGTGCATGGTCGCTTGTTCAGGGCCAAGCTCATTGATATTGTTGGCGGTCAAATTACGCACTTCTGAGTTGGATTTGCGAAAACGTAAAATTACGAAATAACCACGATGTTGGAAATTATCTATACTCGCACTGGCAGTTTAGTTCAAAATAGGCGTCAACTTTGTCAACTAGGTGTCAACTTGGTCGTTTTCGATGAAATGTCATTTTGCGCCAATTATGCGACGCTGCGCCGGTGCGCTTTGAACAAGTCAAGGCTATCCGCATAGGACATGGGCCGTCCGAAATAATAGCCTTGGATTTTTTTGCAGCCGAGTTTCTGGATCAGCCTCAGTTCTTCTTCGGTCTCGACACCTTCAGCGGTCGTCGCGATGTTCAGGCTCTCGGCCATTGCAACCACGGCGCGAATAATCGCCAAGCTTTCGGGCTTATCCTGCGCTGCGCCGCGCACAAAGCTGCGGTCGACTTTGATCGTATCGAAACGAACGCTGCTGAGATATCCCAGCGACGAATATCCGGTGCCAAAATCGTCGAGCGACAATTTTACGCCAAGCCCGCGAATCCGGTCCAGCACTTGAATGGCAAGCCCGCCATCGCGCAGGAATATGCTTTCTGTCACCTCCAGCTCAAGCCGCCACGCGGGCAGTCCGCTGTCGTGCAGTGCGGAAATAACGCTTTCAACGAACGACGTGCTGGTCAGCTGATCAACCGAAATGTTGACCGCAATCTTGGTCGCTTCGGGCCAGTTCATCGCATCCTTGCATGCTTGACGCAGGACCCATTCGCCAATCGGCACGATCAACCGCGCATCTTCGGCGACAGGTATGAATTTGGCAGGGGAGACATTGCCAAACTTCGGATTGTTCCACCGCAATAACGCTTCAAACCCAACCAAAGTATGATCATCGCTGGCATTGACCACAGGTTGATATTCGACATGAAACTGCTGCTTTTCAAGCGCATTTCGCAATTCAAATTCCATCAAGCGGCGTTCTTCGGCGCTGGCATGCAATTTGTGCTGATAACTGTTGTGACTATTGCCGCCCATTTCTTTGGAGCGATAGAGAGCGAGATCGGCGCTGCGCATCAGCAGCTCAACCGTCCGTCCGTCGGCTGGACCAAGCGCGCTGCCCACGCTGGCACCGATAAACAGCGTGTTTTGATCAACTTCATAGGGCCGCGAAACTGCTTCGATAATCCTGCGGGCCAGCGTGTTTACATATTGCATGTCGGTAGCGTCGCGGATGACAATCGCGAATTCATCGCCGCCCAACCTACAACAAAGTTCATTGTCGGTCATGATCATTTGCAGCCGCTTTGCCACCTGCGCCAACAGCCGGTCGCCGACGGGATGGCCAAGGGTATCATTGACCGCCTTGAACCGGTCAAGGTCGATCATCAAAAAGCCGCAACGCCGCCGCCATTTTTCGGCATCCTGCAGCGCCTGCCCCAATGTTTCGGTCAGTTGCAAACGGTTCGGCAGGCTGGTCAACGTATCGAAACGCGCGAGATGCGAAATTTTTTCTGCTGAATTTCGTTGTTCGGTCACATCCGAACCGACGCCGCGGAAACCAAGGAAGACTTTATCGTCGCTAATACGCGGCGATGCCGACAGTTCCCACCAGCGCGTTTCGCCCTTGATCGTTACCGGAACAATCAGGTTGCTGAATGACTCGCGGCGCTTCAACCGGTCCGCCAATTGGTGCAGCGCATCGGGATATTTTCCGTCTTCCCAGCTATCCCCTGCAATCAGTTTAAGCAGCGGCTGGCCTTCTATCGCCTTTGCCTCTGCGCCCAGCGCATAAGCGAAGCGGGGGCTGACGTGCGTCGCGCAGCGCGAGGTATCGGTTTGCCAAAGCCAGTCGGCCCCGCTGTCTTCAAACTCACGCAGCAGCAGGCTAACGGTTTCCGACTTGTCTTGCAGCACCTTGCCCGCAACTTCGAACAATATTTGCGCCCGCGCCGAACGCAGTGCTGCGGTTATTAACAGCGCACCGATGCCGCCAGCAGCAACCGCAAGATAATATCCGCCATGATAAACAAAGCCGCCAAAGGCCGCCACGCTGGTGATACCAATGAAGATTGTCGCGGACATCGGCGCGGTGGGCAGCAGCAACGACGAATACACCATCATTGCCAGCACAATTGACCATAGCCCCAGCATTTGCATCACGTCGCCGTGCGATCCCAGCAGGTAAAATGCCAAGCCCCAGACAATGCCGGTCAACGCGGCATGAACGTTTGTTTGGCGAATTTCACGCTTGCCGAATTGCGATGCAGACCATGCGCTCAACAACCCAGCAGTATGAAATGCATAAAAATTGAAGCCGCCAAAAATAGCCACCCAAACGATAGCCGCCCAACGCGGCGCTACATCACCATATAAACCGACGGCAACAATCGCGAAGAACAAATGCAGCGCAATTCGCATGAAATTACGATTTTTCAGTGAACTAGCTTGAATCGCACGAACGAACGCGACGTCAACTCCCACCGGCTCAGCAAGGCCAAGCAATGCGCGATAGGAAATGTCAGCCGGCAGTTCGGAGGTTTGATCGATTGAATTCACGCCACCGCTTTAGTCGATGATCGTTACTTTTTAGTAAGCATGATCGATAAAAAGCGATCAACCTCAAATGGGATAAATTTGCCTATTTTAAGACTTTAATTGGACGCCAATTGGCCGAAGTTGTGATTTCAAGCCGCGACTGCATAAGGTTGAATTTCACCCGACAAATAAAGATTGCGCGCCTTTGCCCGGCTCATTTTGCCTGAGCTGGTGCGCGGTAATGTACGCGGTGGCACCAGTTCGACAACACAGTTCATTCCGGTAACCGAACGCACCTTGTCCCTAATTTGATCGCGCAGTTTCAACCGTTCTGCTTCGTCAGAGGTCCGGCATTGCACCAATACCGCAGGCGTTTCTTCGCCGCCTGGCGTCGTAATTGAAAACGCCGCAATGTCGCCCGATTTGAACCCGGGCAATTGTTCGACCGCCCATTCAATATCCTGCGGCCAATGGTTTTTGCCGTTGATTATGATCATGTCCTTGGCGCGGCCAACGATGAAGATATAGCCATCGGATAGATAACCCATGTCGCCAGTGTCCAACCACCCGTTAACCAGGCAGGCTGCGGTCGATTCAGGATCACGGAAATATTCTTTCATCAACGACGGGCCGGAGCACCAGACTTTGCCAATATTTTGTTCCGGCAGCTTATTGCCTTCTTCACCGCGTATTTCGATCGTCATATCTTTGACTGCTTTGCCGCAATTAACGATAGCGCGGTACCGCGTCGGACGGTCGGTTGCTCCGGCATGCCCCGTCAGGTCCGTCTCTTCGACCAACTCGACCTGAATGCCCTCACCCATCGGCATAATTGACACCGCCAAAGTGGCCTCCGCCAGACCATAGCTGGGCGCAAAGGCACGGGCGTTAAACCCTGCATCGCCGAATGCATCGACAAAGCTTTGCATGACATCGGGCCGGATCATATCGGCGCCGTTGCCCGCAAGCCGCCATTTGGAAAGGTCGAACCGGTCCGACACATGGCTTTGGCTGGAAATTCGGCGGGCACAGATATCATAGCCAAAAGTCGGCGAATAACTGATTACTGTGCCATCTGACGCGCTGATCATGTCAAGCCAAGCCAGCGGACGCCGAGCAAAATCCTCGGTCTTCATATAATCTGTCGAAACCTGATTGGCGACGGGCGACAGGAAACATCCAACCAGCCCCATATCGTGATACCAAGGCAGCCATGAAACGCAGCGATCATTGGCTTGCACTTCCATGCCATGTGAGTGCGCCGACAAATTGTTGAGCAATGCCTTGTGCGTCACCGCCACCCCGTGCGGAAACCGCGTCGATCCGCTGCTATATTGCAGGTAACAAACCTCGTCAGTACCGGCAGCCGGCAAATCGGTGCGCAGTGCAATCCGGTCGGCAAAGTCTGCCCAGTCAATACCCTCTACGCCGCACGCAGCGGCGGCTGCTCCGGCCATCTCGGCCAGTTCTGGCGGATAGAATAATATCGTCGGATCGCTACTTTTCAATTGGACTGACAGCTGTTCGATATAGCTTTCTTTACCGCCAAAACTGGTCGGCAATGGCAAAGGAACCGGCCAAGCCCCGGCATACACGCACCCAAAAAACAACGCGGCAAAATCCGGACCAGTTTCTGCGATCAACGCGATCCGGTCTTCTTTCTTTACGCCGTGGCTGATCAAACGATAAGCGACGGCCATAGCATCGGTCTGCATCTGCGAATACGGATAGGCACGCGCCAGTTTGCCGCGCATGTCATGAAAATTCAGACCCCGCTTACCAGTGGCGGCATAATCCAGAGCCGCGCCCAATGTGGCAAAATCGGACAAGCGGCGCGGCAAAGAATCCAGCGTCGGTGTCGGTACGAGTTCACTCATTTGCTGTCCCAGTCTATTATTTTTGTAGCCAATTCCGCGCAGAGTTGCGTCCGTTTCCACGAAATTACACTATTGTCCATCTCTTTACACGGCATTCCAAGTTCAAATTTCGACCCGACTGTGGCACAAATGCGGCGTGAACCAACGCGCGACTCAAAAAAAGCCCGCCCCGCCGCTCGATAACCGGCGATTGCGCGATCTTGCTTTGCATTATGCCGGGCGCTACGCGACCACGCGCGCAAAGCTAAGAACCTATCTCCAAAGAAAAATTCGGGATCGCAGCTGGAAAGAAGGCGAACCGCACGCGGACCTGGAGGTGATGATGCAAGAATTTGCCGAGCTGGGATATGTAAATGATGCCGCATTTGCCGACGCCAAAGCGCGAAGTTTCGTGCGCAGGGGTTTTGGCGCAAGGCGATTGGAACAGGAACTTTACGCCGCCGGAATCGAAGACAGCGACGCGGTGGCTGCCCGCGAAGAAACCTCGTCTGGCGCGCTCACCAGCGCCCACGCCTTCGCCCGCCGCAAACGCATCGGGCCTTATGCAGAAATTGCCGCCAGCCCGGAACTCAAACAAAAACAACTCGCCGCGTTCATGCGCGCTGGCCATAGTTTTGATCTGGCGCGGCGTTTTGTCGAAGCTGCATTTGATGAAGAGATTAACTGACCGTGTTTCCGAACGCCCCCCCCAACCGGCAACGGCAATTGCTGGTGAATATCCAGCTTGAGTGCGCGCATATATGGTTTAGAAACATGCGGTCTAAATGTGAGTGAGGAAGAGTAAACCAATGCGCAAGAAAATCACTGCCAACTTGTCGATTGCCGCGCTATCGATTGCTGCATTGTATCCGGCGGCGGCGATGGCTTGGTCCGAAGAATCACACATGACGACCGGGGCAATTGCCTATGATGATCTTGCCAATTCAGATCCCGCTGTGCTGTCGCAATTGGAGAAAATCATTCTGGCGCATCCGCATTATTTGGAGCTTGCCGCACATGCCGGTGGTCTGACGGGCGCGGAACGAACGCGGGTGATCTTTGAATGGCTGGCGCGTTGGCCCGACGACATGAACGGCACACAGTTTGAGCATCGAAGCTGGCATTACGAACTGCGCGTCGTTTACGGTTGGACGTGGCTGTGGCCGTTTCGCAATGGCGACGCCAGCGAAGCATTTGACATAAATTACCGCACCTTGTCCGATCCAAATGCCCCCGACGCGGAGCGTGCGATTGCATTGGCCTGGCTGATCCATATTGTCGGCGATATCCAGCAGCCATTGCATGCCGGCCACCAAATGAATGGCAATTTTTATCTAACCGACGAAGCCGGAACACTGGCTTTTATCCGCAAGGAAGTGGGTGGTGGGGCCATCAATCTGCATCAATATTGGGACAAAAGCATCGACATCCCCGGCCCAGTCGACGCCACGGCTAATACATGGTCAGGCGCGTTGCCGAATTTATGGCCGCGCGGCAAGATCAGCGAGTTAACTTACCCGGGCACAGCGCCGGTGCAATTTGGCCTATGGCTTGATGAAAGCATGCATCTGGCAGAAAAGGTTGCGTATAAGGGCACTGCATTAAAGGCGACACCAGCAGCCAGCGATGCGCCAGTTGCCACCCCATCGGAGTTCAGGTTTGTGCAAGAGCTGTCCAAACGCCGCGTTGCGACCGCTGGATACAGGATTGCCGACACCATAAAAATGGCGCTTCGGCCAGTATAAAACAGGATGACGCATCGGAGCAGGCCATATATTATTACGCTCCGGCGCGCATCGCGTCGGGAGCGGAAACCAAGTCTCCGCTCCCGCCGCTATCATTGCAATTTAAGCGATCCGGTGTAGCGCGCAAATTTTGTTGCCTGACGGGTCACGCAAATAAGCCAAGTACATTTTACCGGCAGCACTTTCGCGGATGCCCGGAGCGTCTTCAATTGCGGTGCCGCCATTGGCCAGTCCGGCAGCGTGCCAAGCATCGCCCTGTTCAGGGCTGTCAACAGCAAAGCCGATTGTGCCGCCATTGGCGCCCGAAGCAGGCGCGCCGTCGATTGGTTTGCTAAGCGAAAAAATTCCGGTTTGCTCCATATAGAAGCAACGACCTTTATCGTCGATAAAGCCGGGTTTGTAACCCAGCGTACCAAGCGCCGCGTCATAAAATTTCTTTGATTCTTCGATGTCATTTGCACCAAGCATGATGTGACTGAACATTTTATTCCTCCTAATAGCATTGATGTATCTGGGCTGCAGATAGTGTTTCATGTCCAAAATTCGGCACCAACGCAATGGACTGCTGCAAATAAAATGCAGTATTGCAAATTGCCGCTACGTTGCCGATTGTTGCATAATAGCATATTTAAACGAGCACGTCCTGACGCTATGCCGCTTGCCGATTCAAATTGTCGGCGCAGGTGCGGACGAGGCTGGATTTCGATTATGCGACGCACCAACAAATCTTTCTGACTGACTTTGCCGAATTTGCAGCGATATATTCGGACCGATGCCTTGACCTTGACGAAAAAAGAGCCAAATCAGTTTCATTGAAAATTTAATCGACTCATTAAACATCGGAGAGAAGATCATGGATAGCTATTTAAAAAACTATATTGACGGCAAATGGGTGGATTCCGTTGGCGGCACCCGGCATGAAGTGATTAGTCCTTCGACCGAAGAAGCCTGCACCGAAATTACATTGGGCACAAAAGCAGATGTCGACGCCGCTGTTGCTGCTGCGAAAAAAGCATTTGTCACCTTTAGCCAGACGACCCGCGAAGAGCGGTTGGCACTGATGGGGCGCATCGTGGAAGAATATAAAAAACGCATGCCCGACCTTGCCCAATCAATGGCCGCTGAAATGGGCGCTCCGGTCAGCTTTGCCGCAGCGGCGCAGGCCCCGGCGGGATTGGGCGGATTGCTGGGTACGATCCCGGCATTGGAAAACTTCGCCTTTACAGAACAGCATGGCGCGAACACAGTTGTCTATGAACCGATGGGCGTTGTCGGCATGATTACGCCGTGGAATTGGCCATTGAACCAGATCGCGTTGAAAGTGGCACCGGCGCTTGCTGGCGGTAACACGATGGTGCTGAAGCCTTCGGAAGAATGCCCCGGCAATGCCGCCATTTTTGCCGAGATTATGGACGCGGCTGGTGTACCGCCGGGCGTGTTCAATCTTGTACAAGGCGATGGTCCGACCGTTGGTGCGGCAATTTCTGCGCATAAAGACATTGATATGGTCAGCTTCACCGGATCAACCCGCGCCGGCATATTGGTGGCAAAATCCGCCGCCGATACGGTCAAGCGCGTCCATCAAGAACTGGGCGGAAAATCGCCGAACATCGTGCTTCCGGGATCGGATCTTGCCAAGGTATTACCGCCAACGGTTTCGGGCGTGCTGGTCAACAGCGGCCAAAGCTGCATCGCGCCAACCCGGGTATTGGTACACAAGGATCAAGTCGGCGAAGCAACCGGTTTCATCAAGGCGATGTTCGATGGTACGCAGGTCGGCGATCCCATGGCAGAGGGCGGACATATCGGTCCCGTCGTCAACAAGTCACAATATGACAAGATCCAGGGTCTGATCCAATCCGCCATCGACGAAGGCGCGACATTGGAAACTGGCGGAACTGGTCTGCCCAGCAACGTTAACCGGGGATATTATATCAAGCCGACGGTGTTCAGCGGCGTCACCCCCGATATGCGGATTGCCAAGGAAGAGGTTTTCGGACCCGTCGCCACGGTAATGAGCTATGACAATATCGAACAAGCGATCAGCATTGCCAACGACACCGAATACGGACTGTCTGCCGTGATTTCCGGTGATCCATCCGAAGCAAGGGCAGTTGCTCCTCGCCTGCGCGCGGGCATGGTTGCGGTCAACAATTGGGGGCCCGCACCCGGCGCTCCCTTTGGTGGATATAAGCAATCGGGCAATGGCCGCGAAGGCGGCTTGTTCGGGCTGAAAGACTTTATGGAAATCAAATCGATCAGCGGCATTCCTGCCTGATCGATAACGCCGTGGTGAAGGAAAAGGGACTGTCCACAAATGGACGGTCCCTTTTGTTTTATCGCGGTTTCAAGGCGCCAAGAAGTTAAGGCTGGTTCGCGTCCCTATCCGTTCGTCCTGAGCCTGTCGAAGGACGAGAGCGCAATTGGTTACGTCCTTCGACAGGCTCAGGACGAACGGATGGAGATGGAGGGAAGACTGCTCTCTCCAACCCCCCAACATACCGCCGCGATTGACACTTATTACCGCACCGCCTTATCACCGTTGGCATGACCACCAACGTTGCCGAAAAATCAATCAATGCCGCACTGCGAAATCCGCAACTGATCGAGGCGGCGTTGGCGCTGCATGACAACCGGCTGCATGATGCCGAACCATTGCTGAAATCGCGGCTAAAGCAGAACCCGTTTGACGTCGCGGCGATCCGGATGCTGGCAGAATTGGCAGGCCGGATCGGACGGTTCCATGATGCCGAAAATTTGCTCCGGCGGGCGGTTGAATTGGCGCCCGGATTTGTACCTGCGCGTTCCAACCTGGCGTTGGTTTTATACCGCCAAGGCCGAGCCGAAGAAGCGATCGGTGAACTTGACTTGCTGCTTGAAAGTGACCCGGACGACATGGGGGCGGCGAACCTGAAAGCCGCCGCAGTCGGAAAGATTGGCGATTATGCAGAGGCTGTCGCTTTGTATGAAATGATACTTAAGTCCAAGCCCAACCAAGAAAAAATATGGATGTCGTATGGGCATGTCCTAAAGACCGTGGGGCAGCCCGATGAAAGCGTTGCTGCATACCGGCGCGCGGTGGCATTGAAACCCGAATATGGCGAGGCATATTGGAGCTTGGCCAATTTGAAAACGGCGCGATTTTCTGATGAGGAGCTGGCGGTCATGCAAGCGCAATTGGCGCGGGATGATCTGGCATTGGAGGACCGTTTCCATCTGGATTTTGCGCTTGGAAAGGCATTCGAAGACCGCAAGCAATCGGCGGCGTCTTTCACCCATTATGCCAGCGGCAATCAATTGCGCCGGACGCAGCTTGATCATGATGCCGCCGAACATAGTGCGATGATCGGCAAGCGCGCGGCGCAAATGTCACCGACGTTTTTTGCCGAGCGTTCGGGCGGGCATGATGCCGCTGATCCGATCTTCATTCTGGGTATGCCGCGCGCTGGTTCGACTTTGATCGAACAAATATTGGCCAGCCATTCGCTGGTTGAGGGCACGCAGGAATTACAAGATATCGGCATGATCGCCTCGCGGATCGCGGCCAAGGGCGGGGACGACGATACGGCGAATTATTGCGGCGGGATAGCATCGCTGTCGCTTGCAGACCGCGTGCGTTTGGGCGCGGAATATATCGAACGCACCCGCATCCACCGCAAAACTGACAAACCATTTTTCATCGATAAAATGCCAAACAATTGGCAAAATGCCGCCTTAATCCACCTGATCCTGCCCAATGCCAAGATCATCGACGCACGGCGGCATCCGATGGATTGCGGCTTTTCAAATTTCAAACAGCATTTCGCGCGGGGCCAAAGTTTTGCCTATGATCTGGCTGATATTGGCCATTATTATTCGGACTATGTGCGCTATATGAGCCACGTTGATGCTGCGCTGCCGGGGCGGGTGCACCGGGTAATCCACGAATCTTTGGTCGCCGATCCGGAGGCGGAAGTGCGCGCAATACTGGATTATTTGCGATTGCCGTTCGAAACGGAATGCCTGAATTTCTGGCAAAATGACCGGGCCGTGCAAACACCAAGCGCGGAGCAGGTTCGCCGTCCGATAAACCGCGATGGCATGGACAAATGGCAGCATTACGAACCATGGCTCACTCCGCTGAAAGCCGCATTGGGTGATGTATTGGCGGCCTATCCAAGCGTTCCGGAGTGATTATGTGGTATATTTGTTACAGTCCGCCTCTATTCTAATAGGCAAATGCGTCAATTTTCCGAAAAAATTTGACCTTAAGTCGTGATTTAACGACAATCCCGCCACGCAAAAACAATAAAAGAGGGTCAAATGAAAACCGTGTCCAAAACCGCCCAACCGGTGCTGCGTAAAAGCGCGCTCGCATTATTAGCTTCAACCATCTTGGGCTCAACCTTGTTGTTCGCCGCCCCCGCACTTGCTCAAGATGCGCCTGTGCAAGAGGAAGGCGCGCTGCCCGGTGACATCGTCGTTACCGCAACGAAGCGTTCTGAAAGCTTGCAAAACGTATCGTTGAGTATTCAGGCATTGGGCGAAGAAACGCTCGATCAGCAACAGGTTGCAAGCATCGATGATTTCGCCAAGCTGTTGCCAAGCGTCAGCTTTCAATCCTCTGGCCCCGGACAATCGCAGCTGTTTTTCCGCGGCATTTCGAGCGGCGGTGACGGTTTGCATATCGGGCCGCTGCCCGCAACCGGGCTTTATCTGGACGAAACACCCGTAACCACGATTGCCGGTTCGGTTGACCTGCATGTTTATGATGTAGCGCGGATCGAGGCATTGTCCGGACCGCAAGGTACTTTGTTTGGGGCAAGCTCGCTTTCAGGAACCCTTCGCATTATCACCAACAAGCCGTCGACTGCTGGGTTTGAAGGCGGCGCCGATTTTCAGGTCAACAAATTTGGCCAAGGTGATGTCGGCGGAAGCTTGGAAGGATTTGTAAATCTGCCG
Source organism: Sphingomonadales bacterium (assembly GCA_043750535.1). Classification (GTDB taxonomy): domain Bacteria; phylum Pseudomonadota; class Alphaproteobacteria; order Sphingomonadales; family Sphingomonadaceae; genus Sphingorhabdus_B. The sequence goes on from JAYVBJ010000008.1 coordinate 19,813, forward strand.
CTGTCGGATCGCGCCGCAATTCGCGCCGTCGGTTTCTATCGCCGCGATGGCGGTTATATCGACAACATTCCTGCAACCCGCACGTTTACGCTCGATGATGGCGATCCGACCACAAATCTAACGGTCAACAATTCCGCGTTGGTTGAAAACAATTTCAATGACGTTGAAACATACGGTGGCCGCGTTGCATTAAGGGTCGATCTTGATGAGGATTGGACGGCCACACCAACGGTTTTATATCAGCACCAAAAAACTACGGGTCCGTTTCTGTATGATCCGCGGTTGGGCGACGATCTGAAAGTCAGGGATTTTCTTCCTACGCTCAACTTGGATCGCTGGGGCTTGGCCGCGCTTACCATCGAAGGCAAGCTGGGCAATTGGGATTTGGTGTATTCGGGCAGTTATTTCAAACGCAAGGTCAACAATGTTTCAGATTATTCTGAATATTCGGTCGCGTATGATACCTACGGTTCTTATTATACCACCTTCCCCGACGGCAATGGTGGTTTCATTGATCCTACCCAGAACCAGATCCTTTTCGACAAATATACCAAACATACGCAGGAAATCCGGGTTGTTTCGCCGGGTTCAGATCGCTTCCGGCTGACCACAGGTTTGTTTTTTCAACGGCAAACCAATGATATCGCGGCGGACTATGTGATTGCCGGCATTTCGCAAATACCGCTGCCACTGCCCAATCCGGGTTTAACGCCGTTTCCGCAATATCCGGACTCGTTGTTCAGGTCGCGGATCAAACGGATCGACCGTGACTATGCTGCGTTTGCCGAGGCTTCTTACGATTTGACCGACACGGTTAAATTGTCTGCGGGCATTCGCGGGTTCATCAGCAAGAATACGTTGACCGGATTTTCGGGCTTCTTACGCAATGCGTTAAACCCGCCTTTCTTTTGCTTTCCCACATCGGATACGAGCATTCCTTGCGTCAACATTGCGGAAAGCGGAGTTTCGCGCCAACCTTTGAAGCAAGACCAATCCGGCGAGACCCACAAGGTAAGCGTTAGCTGGCAAGCCGATACGACCAAATTGGTCTATGCGACTTATTCGACGGGTTTCCGTCCCGGCGGTAACAACCGGCGTCCCGATGTTATTCCGTTCAAATCGGACACGCTTTCGAACTATGAAATTGGTTGGAAAACAACGTGGTTTGACCGGCGTTTGCGTTTGAACGGCGCGGTGTTCTACGAACAATGGAAAGATGTGCAGTTCGGCATTGCCCCCGCTGGCGGCAACGGCGTGACATTCACCTACAATGTCGGTGATGCGCGCGTTTACGGGATCGAGGGTGATTTTGCCTTGAAACTGGGCAATCTGACATTGTCTGGCGGCGGCACATATATCGATGCAAAGCTGGCTACAGATTTTGGACCTATTAACTTGCAGGGTCTGCCTATCGCTGGCGACCCCGACGCTCCAAAGGGAACGCAGCTTCCTGTTCAGCCGAAGGTAAAGAGCAATTTGACCGCCAGATACTCTGTACCAATGGGCAGCGTTGATGCCTTCGTTCAGGGTTCTTGGTCTTATCAAAGTTCCGGACGGCCGTTCTTGACCGTCTCTGAATTTGTTGCGGGCGGCAGCCGGAATTTGAAGGGTTTCTCGACCTTTGATTTCTCCGTCGGGGCCGATTTGGAACGATTTAACGTCGAGCTATTTATCCAAAACGCATTTGATAAGCGCGGCATATTGTCGCTTAGTTCGGCTTGCGGATTGACCGATTGCTTGGCGGCGGCGCGGGCCTACCCCATTAAGCCTCAGCAATTCGGCCTGAAAGTCGGAACGAGGTTCTAAACTAACGACCTTTCTGTGGGAGGAGACAAAACCCCCTTCGCTGAATAAGCGGAGGGGGTTTTTTGTTTGGTCAAGTGTTGGTCGTCAGTGAACGAAAGCATTTTGGAGAATTCAATCCGTTCGTCCTAAGCTTGTCTGCGGACAGGTTGCTTACCTCATCCTTCGACAGGCTCAGGACGAACGGAGATGGTAAATCTTAGGCTAATTGAAATTAGAGCGGGATGACATTAAATGAAATCAACACCGTAGCCCTGAGCCTGTCGAAGGGCGCTTCACTGAGAGACATACTTCGACATCGACCCGCCGGGAGACAGTACTACGGTTATTGATAAATGATTCGATATGATGTCATCGCGCTCTAGCGGCGGTTCCTAAACCATTTGCCATTACGCACGCCGCAACAATTTTCCGATAAACGTCCGTTCGGCCAATATCTCGCTGGCGCAATTATGGCCCGGCGCACCGGTGACGCCGCCGCCGGGATGCGAGCCTGCGCCGCACATATAGAGCCCCTTTAGCGGCCCGCGATACGCGCCATTGCCCAAAATCGGCCGCGCCGCCCACAGCTGATCGAGCGACATATTGCCGTGCATGATGTCGCCGCCCGCAAGGCCGAATTTGCGTTCCAAACCAAGCGGGCTGAGCACCTGCTGGCCAAGGATCGATTTGCGGAACCCCGGCGCATGGGCCTCAACCGTATCGATGATCGTATCGGCGGCCTTGCCTTCATCTGCGTCCCAATCATGGTTCGGCGCGAATTGCTGGCAAAACAGGCTGGCGACATGTTGGCCCGCAGGGGCAAGGCTATCGTCGATGACCGACGGGATCAGCATTTCGACAATCGGCTTTTTCGACCAGCCATGTTCCTTGGCATCGATGAACGCCTTGTCCATATAATCGAGCGTCGGCGCGATGATGATGCCGGATTGGTGATGTTCGCCGGGTTCTGGAAGGCAGGTGAATTTCGGCAATTCGCTGAGCGCGACATTCATCCGGAAAGTGCCGCTGCCCGCTTTGAAGCCCTTGACGCGGCGGCGGAATTCAACGGGCAGATCGCCCTCGTCGAACATCTTTTCGTAGAGTAGTTTTGGTCCGACATTGGCGATGATGCGGTCGGCCACGATCTCTTCGCCGCCAACCAGCTTGACGCCAACGGCCTTGCCGCCATCAACGAGCACCCGCGACACCGGACTTTCAAGGCTGATTTCGACGCCCAGATCGCGGACCACTTTGGCCATGATTTGGGTGATGGTTCCCATGCCGCCAATGCTATGGCCCCACGCGCCTTTCTTGCCATTCACTTCGCCAAAAACATGGTGGAGCAGGACATAGGCGCTGCCGGGTGTATCGGGAGAAGCATAGTTACCGACCACCGCGTCAAAACCGAACGCGGCCTTTACCGCTTCGCTTTCGAACCAGCTATCCAGAAAGGTGCGCGCCGATTTGGTGAACAGGTCAAGCACATCGCGCTGCTGGCTCAAATTGAGCTTCATCAAGGCGCGGCCTTGCAATGCGCCGTCGATTAACGTCTTGAAACCATCGCCGACATTGGGCGGCGATTTCAGCGCCAGATCGCGCAGCACATCGGCCACGCCCTCCAGCATGTCGTAATATTCGGGCAACACGCGCGCATCATGTTCGGAAAAGCGGCGAAACTCGGCCTGTGTCCGTTCGAGCCCACCGCCCAATTTCAGATAGCCGCCGTCTTCCTGCGGCAGGAAATTTGATATCGGCCGTTCGATCACACGGTAGCCATGATCGGCCAGCCGCATATCGGCGATCACTTTGGGTTGCAGCAGGCTGACGGTGTAGCTGGCAATTGAGTTGCGAAATCCGGGATGAAATTCCTCGGTCACCGCTGCTCCGCCGACAATGTGGCGGGCCTCGACCAGCCGCACTTTCATGCCAGCATGGGCAAGGTAGAACGCGCAAACAAGGCCATTGTGGCCAGCCCCGATAATAAGGGCATCATATTTTTTTGTCATTATCGGCTCCAACCGGCGGCGGGACGATCCGCAATTCTTGCTTCGGGTATTAAGTCACGCATCCGTGTGCAGAAATGGCGCAGGCACACTTCTTTGTCGCTGAGCGGACCTGCGGAAAAACTGCGCGATGCCATGCCCTGCTGAACGCGGGTGATCAGGACGGTATCCTCGGCATTGACTTGCCGGTTGATCCGCCAATTCAGGTAACGTGCGGCCTTCATTTCGCGGCGCGATTTTTCAGGGGTAAAGGCATCGGGCAGAACATAGCTGATTTCGCGGATCAGGCAGGTCGTCGGGCTAACCGGCAGCCACTGCATGAAATCGACCTGATCGGGATATATGTCGAACGCGACATTGGGCCAAAGCTTGAAATACAACCAGTGTCGCTGGCGGTTCTTGGGCAAATGCGGAACCGGCGGCAGGATGTTTTGGTACATGCGCTCTGACCAATTGTCCGATGGCCGGTCGGTCATATCGCCCCACATGCGGTCGACATGGGGCTGGGCCTCGACGCCATAGCTTTTGCCGAATAGACGCGTTAGCCCGGGATGCGCGACGGAAATGTGCAATCCGTCGGAATAATTGTCGCCGACATTCTTCCAGTTCACATCACGTTGGCGCAGGGTCACGCGGCCCAGAGCGCGCAGATCTTCAAAGCGATAGGGCGCAACCATATCTTCATAAGGCGCCATCATCGCTGCGACCGAAGGGCCTTTGTCGTCAACCAGCCGGACAAACACAAAGCCTCGCCAAATTTCAAGCGCGACGGGCGCAAGACCATGGTCAGCCTTGTCAATGCCGGGATAGCTGGTGCTATCGGGAAGGCCGGATAAACGCCCGTCCAGCTCATAAGTCCAGGCGTGATAGGGGCAGACAAATTTTTTGGCGCAACCGCTTGATCCATCGAGCAGGCGTGAACCGCGGTGACGGCAGACATTGGTGAAGGCGCGCAAAGTATCATCTTGCCCGCGCACCACGATCACGCTTTCGCCGATATAATCGAGGCTGTGCCAGTCGCCTTTGCCCGGAATGTCGCTTACATGGCAAACAACTTGCCAGCTTGGTGCAAACACCCGTTCGCGTTCAGCAGCAAAGAAATCCGGATCATCATAGGTCCATGCGGGCAAACTCCACCCGTCGAGCGGATCGGCGTGTCTGGGAATTTCGGCGCGTGTTGCCATTTGTGACTCCTTGTTGTACGACTGTATAACAACATGAGCGCGCCCAGACAAGCCTTTACACGGGAACAGCCCGATCACCGCCGGCAGAGCTTGATCGATGCCTGCGCGCGCTGTCTTGCAAAATACGGGATTGGCGGAACGACGGTGCGCGCAATTTGTGCCGAGGCCGGCGTGTCACCGGGTCTGTTGCGGCATTACTTTGTTGGCGTGAACTCGCTGATCGCCGAAACCTACCGGGCAACAGGCATGCGCGTGGCCGACGCGCTAAATGAAGCGGTCCGGGACGCCGGTGATGATCCGCGCCGCCGGTTGCTTGCATATATAACCGCCAGTTTCCGTCCGCCCATCGCGGATCCGCAATTGCTTTCGACATGGCTTGCCTTTTGGGGGCTGGCGCGAACCGATCAGCTCATTTCAGAATTGCATGCCCAGATATATCACGATTACCGGCATGATTTGGAGGCGCTAATTCAAGGTTGGCGGCAGGGAGACCACCGGCTGACGGCGGTTGCACTGACTGCTTTGGTCGACGGTCTTTGGCTTGAGCTCAGTCTTGGTGACGCGCCGTTCACGCCAGACGAAGCGGCGCAATTGGCCGAGCGATATTTGGACGCACTTATCAACTGAATTTAGCCGATGGTCGCTGCGATCCGGCTGGACATGCTGGGCCAAATGAGTGAACCTGCCGAATTGAAGATGGGACTCGAAAAGCCATGCGGAAATTGTTGAACAAGATAGTCATTTTGGGTGTGCTTCTTATTCCGGCATTGGCGTTCAGCGACACCAAACCCCGCGTGACTTTGGCGACGCCGGGCAATTCGGTAACCAACAACGTTACGGTCAACCGCTACACGCTGCGCTTTTCCGAAGCCATGGTTCCGCTGGGGGACCCGCGCGCGGCGGCGCCTGCGGTTATGACATGCTCTGTTCCCGCCACTGGCCGCTGGGCCGATCAGCAGACGTTTATTTTCGATTTTGACACCGATTTACCGGGCGGATTGACCTGCGCCGTGGCACTCAACGCCGGATTAAAAACGGAACGCGGCATCGCAATCGGCGACGCGCAGAAATTCATTATCGACACAGGTGGTCCGGTGGCGCGCGCAGTCCTGACCAGCGGAATATATGGCTCTATTGAGGAAGAACAGGTCTTCTTGGTCGCGACCAACGTACCGGCAACCAGCGCCAGCGTTGCCGCCAATGGATATTGTGCAGTCGACGGCGTCGGTGAAAAAATCGCGCTCAATGTTCTGCCGCAAAAAACCGTGCTGGATCTGGTCGATGGGCTGGGAAGTAACAATTACCGCCTGCAGAGCTTTTTTGAAGAAGCCGGAATCCCCGCAAAAATTTCCGGTGATGCCAAGGTCCAAAAAGAGGCACTTAAAAATATACTCGCCGTCCAATGCCGCCGTCCATTGCCGCCGGGTAAAAATGTGGCGCTGGTTTGGGATGCAAAAATTGCGGGAGCAGGCGGCAAGATGGCAGGGCGTGATCAACGCTTTGATTTCGAAGTGCGTGAGGCGTTTACGGCGAAGTTCGAATGTCCGCGGATTAATGCAAAGGCTGGATGCAACCCGATAGAGGACGCGAAACTGAGCTTTACGGCGCCGGTTGCGCGCGATGTTGCGCTATCTGTGCGGCTGACTTTGGCCGACGGAATCGAGATTGAGCCCACGGTTTCAGACAGCAGCAAAAACGATGCCGAGATTGGCGAGCTGATCTTCAAGGGCCGTTTCCCTGGCAATATCGACGGCAAGATCAGCATGCCCGGCAAAGTCACCGACATGAGCGGACGTGTGCTGCAAAATGCCGCACGGTTTCCGCTTTCTGTGCGCTTTGACGAAATGCCGCCATTGGTGAAATTTGCGGCAAATTTTGGGATATTGGAATCCAAACAAGGCGGCCAATTGCCCGTCACTGTGCGGGCGGTCGAACCAGAACTGGCGCGCAGCGTTTCTGCAATTACGGGAGCCAGCCTGCGCGTCGATAGCGCCGACAAGGACATCGCCGGATGGCTGCGTAAGCTGGACGATGCCGGCAAATCCGACACCCGCACTGAAAAGAACGCCAAGGGTGAAAGCGTCGAGATCAATTATACAGGCACCACGGCGCTGTTGGACGGCAAGGGCGACAAGTTGAAGCTGGCTTTGCCTGGCAAGGGCAAGGCGTTCGAAGTGGTGGGTATCCCGTTCGATAAGCCTGGATTCTATGTTGTCGAGCTTGCCAGTCCGGCTTTGGGTGCGGCATTGCTGGGCCGTGATGCCACGCGCTATGTCGCCGCGGGCGCGCTCGTTACCAATATGGCAATGCATTTCAAATGGGGCCGCGCCAATTCACTGGCATGGGTAACTGCCATTGATAGCGCGTCACCCGTTTCCGGCGCAGCAATCCGCGTAACCGACAGCTGCACCGGGAAGGAATTGGTCAGCGGCACAACGGACAAGCAAGGGCGTTTGCTGGTCACGGCAAAATTGCCTGAACCAACGGCCTATAATAGTTGTGACAATGACACCCACCCGCTGATGATTTCAGCGCGGCAAGGCGATGATTTCTCCTTCACCATGACCAATTGGGGTAATGGCATACAGCCGTATGATTTTGATTTGCCGTTCGGTTGGTCGGAACGCACCGAGATCATTCACAGCATATTTGACCGCTCTTTGCTGCGCGCGGGCGATACCGTCAACATGAAGCATATTGTGCGCCGCCCGGTTGCAACCGGATTTGATTTTGCCGGAACAATGAAAGGTCAATTGATCCTGAGCCATAGCGGTTCTGACATTGAATTTAGCCTGCCAGTGTCAATTGATCAAAACGGGATCGGAGAGACACAGTGGACCGCGCCGCAAAGCGCACCGATGGGTGACTACAACCTGCGTTGGGAATTCGGCGACAAGACCATTTGGAGCGACCAAAGCCTGCGCGTCGACGAATACCGATTGCCAACTATGCGCGCTGAAATCAGCGGACCCAAATCTGATCCGGTGCGCCCGGCCTCCGTTGCTGTAACCCTGTTTGCAGGCTATTTGTCCGGCGGCGGCGCGGCAAATATGCCAGTGGCCATTCGCACCGATTTCACCGAACGTTATTACAGCCCCGAAGGATTCGAAAACTGGACTTTTGGCGGTAACGCAATCGAGGCCGGTACCAAGACACTCGACGATAATGGTGAAGCGGAAGCGCTCGAATTACCGCTTTCGCAAACTTTGCCGTTGACGCTGGACAGCAATGGGACAGGCAAGACCAGCATTGCCATTGATAGACCAATAAGCAGCGGGGCGACGATGCGCGTCGAAATGGACTATCAAGATCCCAATGGCGAAACGCTGACCGCAAGCAAGGTGATAACTTTGCATCCATCGGCGGTGCAGATTGGTATCAAAACCGATGGTTGGTTGATGCGTGACGATGATCTGCGATTGAAACTGGTCACGCTGGACGTCGATGGCAAGCCGATGCCGGGACAGAATGTTTCGGTCGCGCTGTATAGCCGCGAGGTCATTTCCGCGCGCCGCCGCATGATTGGCGGCTTTTATGCTTATGATAATCAAGAAAAAGTCACCAAATTATCGGATAGCTGTTCAGAGACGACTGACAAATTGGGCTTCAGTTCCTGCAAGCTTGACCCCGGTCTTTCGGGAGAGGTGACCGTGGTTGCGACCGCACGTGACGACGACGGCAATGTCTCGCGTGCTGTGCATACCGTCTGGTTGGCGGGTGAAGATGACTGGTGGTTCGGCGGCGACAATGGAGACCGCATGGACGTGCTGCCGGAACAGACCAGTTACAAGGCTGGCGAGACCGCAAAATTGCAAGTGCGTATGCCGTTCCGCTCGGCGACTGCGCTGGTAACAGTGGAGCGCGAAGGCGTACTGTCCAGCTTTACCACCACATTGTCGGGCAAAGATCCGGTGATCAATGTACCGATGCCGGCCGCTTATGCGCCGGATGTCTATGTTTCGGTAATCGCCGTGCGCGGGCGGGTGGAAGGGTTTAAACTATGGCTCGCCGATTTCGCGCGCGAATGGAATCTGCCGTTCTTCAGCCGCGAGGGTGCGTCGCCAACCGCGCTAGTTGACCTTGCCAAGCCAAGCTACCGGATCGGTATCGCCAAAATACGGGTCGGTTGGGAAGGGCATCAACTTGGCGTATCGGTAAAGGCTGACAAATCACGGTATTCGGTGCGTGACATCGCGCAAGTTGACCTTGCTGTGAAGACGCCGGATGGCAAGCCCGCAAAATCGGCTGACGTGGCCTTTGCTGCGGTGGATGAGGCGTTGTTGCAGCTGTCCCCCAATGAAAGTTGGAAGCTGCTGGATGCGATGATGGGCGAGCGCACGTTGGACGTGATGACATCGACGGCGCAAATGCAGATCGTCGGCAAACGGCATTTTGGACTCAAGGCGGTGAAAATTGGCGGCGGCGGTGGCGGCGATTTGTCGACGGTAACACGCAGCGATTTCCGGCCTGTGCTGTTATGGCAAGGCCGTGTGCCTTTGGACGCAAATGGTAAGGCGCGGGTTGCCGTGCCCCTATCCGACGCGCAGTCATCATTCCGTTTGGTGGCGATAGCGACCGACGGCGCAAAGTTTTTCGGCACGGGAGAAGCAAAGATCCGCACGGCGCAGGATTTGACAATCTTTTCCGGTATTCCGCCGCTCGTTCGCACCGGCGATAATTTTGGCGCGATGTTTACTTTGCGCAACAGCACCGAAAAACCGATGACAGTAATGGCGACTATGAAGCTGGAACCGGCGGTGGCAAATGGCCCGCCGTTGACGGTGACAATTCCGGCGGGCGGCGCCGTTCCGGTCACATGGAATCTGTTGGCTCCCGCAGGCATAGACACCCTGAAATGGACAATCGATGTGAAGGCCAAGAACGGCAAGGCGGCAGACAGCATCGCAGTCGCCCAAGAAATTGTGCCCGCCGTTCCGATCGAGGTTTGGGCGGCGACTTTGGCCCGCGTTGGCGCGGAAACCAGTGTGAGCATCAAGGCTCCGGCGGGCGCGTTAGCGGGCGGCTATGTCGATATCAAACTCAGCGATACGCTTGCTCCGCCATTATCGGGTGTTCGCGCTTACATGTCGGGATATCCTTATAGCTGCTTTGAACAGAGGCTTTCCAAATCGGTGGTGCTCGACGACCGGGACAGCTGGACCGAACTCGCCAACGCGATCCCGACATATTTGGACAGCAACGGATTGCTGCGTTACTTCCCGAGTGCGGGACTGGAGGGCTCGCCGGAACTTACCGCTTATGCGCTGAGCATTACCGCATCGGCGGGCTATACTATCCCGGCGGACAACAAACAGCGGATGATCAATGCAATGGCCAGCATCGTCGAAGGCCGGATCGAGATTGACGGCGGGGTGACATCCAATCGTCAATTGCTGCGTATCGCGGCGCTTGCCGCGTTGGCGCGCAACGGCGCATCGACGCCTGCATTGGTGGCCGCGATTGAAACCAAGCCGCAGGATATGACCACCAATGCCCTTGCCGATTGGATGACCGCCATCGGCGCGACCAAGGGGCTTGGCAATGCTGCGGACTTGCGCGCGGCGGCCGAACAAGAGTTGCGCAAGCGGATCGTGTACGAAGGCAGCAGGCTTGACATCACCGATGCCGCGCGTGCGCCGTGGTGGATGATGGTTAGCTCCGATGAGATGGCGGTCAAGGCGCTGGATTCGGTACTGGGCCAAGCCGGTTGGAGCGATGAAACCCCCAAGATGATGGTCGGCGTCGCCATGCGGCAACAACGCGGCCACTGGGACACTACGCCTGCAAATGCATGGGGCAGCGTGCTGGCGCGCCGGTTTGCGGCGTTATATCCGGCATCGGCGGTGCAAGGTACGACCTTTGCTTCGCTGGGCGGGGTTTCCCGTCAACAGGTTTGGCCGATGTCTGGTGCGGCGGCGGCTTTGCGTATTCCATTAGTCGACGGCGCTCTATCGTTGAAGCAAGTTGGCGGGGCAGGGCCATGGGCGAATGTGTCGGTATCGGCGGCGGTGCCGTTGTTGCAGCCATTGTTCGCAGGCTATAAAATGACCCGTGAAGTAACCGCCGTGTCGGTGAAGAACAAAGGCGTTTATACACGCGGCGACGTTTTGAAAATCCGGCTTACGGTCGATGCGGCCGCTGATCGCAACTGGGTGGTGATCAGCGACCCAGTTCCGGCGGGGGCCACTATCGTTGGTAAATTGGGCGGGCAATCGGAGATATTGGGCCAAGCCGCAAATACCAGCGAGGGCGGTTATCCGAGCTACGTCGAGCGGGCGCGCGGCGAATGGCGGGGTTATTTTGCGTGGATGCCAGCGGGCAAAACTGTGGTGGAATATGTTGTCCGCTTGAACGGTGCGGGCGATTTCAAAATGCCGCCGAGCAGGGTGGAAGCGATGTACTCGCCAGAGATCAGAGCGCAGGTGCCCAATGCCAATGTCAAGGTTCAGGCCCGGTGATTTCATGGTGAGGCACAGGTGACAAATCAAACGGCGGGACGGTTCCGCTGGCGGGTGTTTGCTAGCGGCGCGGGCTTGATTTTGTTGGCGTTGTTGGCGGTCATCACTTGGCCATCGGCGGTCGCTGATTATGATGACGTTCGCGCGGCGTGGCGGCCCAGCGAGGCGTGGCTCTATGATCGCCAAGGGGCGCTGATCGACAGCGAGCGGGTCGATTTTCAGCAGCGCCGGTTGGCATGGGTGACGCTGGACAAGATCAGCCCGATATTGCTGCAAACCGTCATCAAAGCCGAAGACAAGCGCTTCTACAGCCATGGTGGTACCGATTGGCTGGCTTTGGGCAGCGCCGTTCGCGCGCGCATTGGCGGCGGCCGCGCGCGCGGAGCATCGACAATCTCGATGCAAGCGGCAGCGTTTCTTGCTCCCGATCTTGCCAAGCCGGGAACGCGGTCCTGGACCCGGAAAATTGCGCAGATGCGAACCGCGTGGGCGCTTGAGAACCACTGGGAAAAAGACGAGATACTCGAAGCCTATTTGAATTTGGCACCCTTTCGCGGCGAGGCACAAGGCATTGGTGCCGCTTCCTTGGCATTATTTGGCAAGAGCCCGGCCACGCTTTCGCGGCGTGAGGCGTTGCTGATTGCGGCGTTGCTGCCAAATCCATCTGCTACTGCTGATCAGGTGGCAAAGCGCGCCTGCCGATTGGGCCGACTGACCGATTGTAGCGGCATGACATTGGCGGCGCAAAACATGCTGTCTGTGCGGCGGCAGGCCCAGCTTGATCCCGGGTTGGCCCCGCATCTTGCGGGCAGGCTGTTAATCAAACCGGGGATGCGGATTTACACTTTGATCGATAGCCGCGCTCAACAGATCGCGCTGTCCGCGCTGCGCCGCCAGATGAAGTCGCTGAGCGCAAAGCGCGCCCGTGATGGCGCAGTGATCGTGCTTGATAATGCGAGCGGCGATGTGTTGGCCTATGTCGGCGGTGTGGCGCTGGAATCGACAGCCGCATCGGTGGATGGGGCAGCGGCATTGCGGCAGGCGGGGTCGACGCTGAAACCATTTCTATACGCGCAGGCGATCGAGCATAAATGGCTGACCGCCGCATCGATATTGGACGATAGCCCAGTGCAATTGGATACGGCTTCGGGGCTTTATATTCCCAAAAACTATGACCGCAGTTTCAAAGGCCCGGTTTCGGTTCGCAGCGCCCTGGCCGGATCGCTAAATGTACCGGCCGTGCGCACGATGTTGCTTGGCGGTGTGCAGCCGTTTCGCGATTTGCTGTGGGACTTGGGCTATCAGGGAGTGACGCAAGACGGCGAATATTACGGCTTTAGTCTGGCTTTAGGATCGGCAGAGGTGACGTTGATGCAACAGGCCAATGCATTTCGCGCGCTTGCCAATGGCGGCAAATGGTCGCCCATACGTTTGACCAAAGACGATGCCGCGCAACTCGCAAAGGCAGTCATTTCGCCGCAAGCGGCGTGGATCATCTCCGACATATTGTCTGACCCATCGGCGCGTGCAGCGACCTTTGGCGTTGATTCTGCTTTGCGCCTGCCATTTTGGTCAGCGGTAAAAACCGGCACCTCCAAAGCGATGCGGGATAACTGGTGCGTTGGCTTTTCTGATCGCTTCACCGTCGCCGTTTGGGTCGGCAATTTGGAAGGCGATTCAATGAAATCGGTTTCAGGAACAAGCGGTGCTGCGCCGATTTGGCGCGATATAATGATCGGATTGCACCATGATGCGCCGGGTCAATCACCAGCGCGGCCAGAAGGTCTGGAAGCGCAAACGGTTCATTTCGCTGCCAATGTCGAACCACCAAGGACGGAGTGGTTCATCACTGGTACCGGACAGTCAAATCAATCCTTGGCCCCCGCGTCCGCGCGGCGCACCCGCATCTCCAATCCGGTTTCGGGCAGCGTCTATGCGATTGATCCCGACATTCCGATGGACCGGCAACGAATGGGCGTTCGTGTTGCGGGCGATAGCGCCAACCATTTCCTGATGCTCGACCGCAAGGCCATCGGACCCGCTGCAGACAATCCCCAGATATTGGCGGGACCGGGCAAGCACGTGCTGGCGTTGGTCGATGGTTCCGGCCGTATTGTCGATCAGGTGCGCTTTACGGTGCGTTAGGGTCAGGCCCTATTTCGTTTGGCCGCCATCAACGGGCAGGATCGCGCCGGTAACGAAACTCGCCAGCGGGCTTAACAAATAGGCTGCGGCTGATCCGATTTCCTCAGGTTTTCCAAATCGCTGAAGTGGCACTTCGCGGTTGATCCATTTTTTCCATGCGTCGCCGCGTTCCCCTTTGGACCGCGTTTCCCAATCACCGCCGGGGAAGATGATATTGCCCGGCGCAATTGAATTCACCCGCACGCCAGATTTTCCCGCGACATGCGCCAATTCTTTGGCAAGATGGTTCATCGCCGCTTTTGCCGTTCCATAAGTAACCGGTGTGCCCAGCGCGCCCAAACCGGCGATGGAGCTGATGAACAAGATCGATCCGCCGCCGCGCGCTGACATCTGGCGCAACGCCGATCTGGCGAGGAAGAATGCGGAATCGAGATTTTGCGCCATACCGGCTGACCAAGTTTGGTCGTCAACTTCAAATCCCGGCGGGCAAGGGTGCAGGCCGACATTTGCCACTGCGCCCCACAACGGACCGAAATCGCGCTCGATTTCCGAAACCATCGCATCAACTGTGCCGCTATCGCGCAAGTCGCCAGCTTTTGCCCAAATTTTGTCCGCGCCAAATTGTGCCGATAGCCGCTCGCGCTGTTCTTCCAATGCCTCGCTGCCCCGTGCCGCCATCGCAACCTTTGCGCCTTCGGCCAAACATGCCTCGACAATGCCAAGGCCAATACCGCGGCTTGCACCCGCCACGAAGATTACTTTGTCTTTGAGTTGAAGGTCCATAGAACGTCCTTTAATTTGGGATTGCGGGCAGCGCCCAGTCGATTGGTTTCAAGTTTCTAGCCTGCAAAAAGGCGTTGGTCTGCGAAAAATGCCTGCATCCGAAAAAGCCGTTATGCGCGGCCAAGGGCGATGGATGCGCGGCTTTCAGCACCAAGTGCCGCGATGTATCCACGAATGCTGCCTTTTTTTGCGCATAGGCACCCCATAGCAGGAACACCACCGGGTCGGGGCGATCGTTAATGATGCGGATGATTGCATCGGTGAAACGCTCCCATCCCCGTTTTTGGTGCGATGCTGCTTGACCGGCTTCCACTGTCAGCACGCTGTTGAGCAACAGCACACCCTGCGTTGCCCAATGCTCCAAATTGCCATGTTTGGCGCGCGCGATGCCAAGGTCACTCTCCATTTCCTTGAAGATATTGACCAGGCTAGGCGGGGTTCGCACGCCGGATTGCACAGAGAAACAAAGCCCATGGGCTTGGCCGGGGCCATGATAAGGATCTTGCCCCAGGATAACAGTCCGCACCCCGTCCAAAGGGGTAAGTTCAAGCGCGCGAAACCAATTGCTACTATGCGGATATATGATTTTACCCGCCGCCTTTTCTGCTTGCAGGAAACTGCGCAGTGCGGCCATGTAATCGCTGTCCAACTCCGGTTGAAGCGGCGCTCTCCAACTGGCGTGCATGGCAATGCCAGCCATCATAGCGCGCCTGCTTTCATCGCTTCACTCCGCTTTGGCTTCCAACAGATCGTCCCACGCCTTTGCCTCTTTGGAGGTTGGCGCGCCTAATAATTCGAGCGCATGACGCAGCCGTTCGCGGATGATGTCGCGGCCCAAATGGGTGATCGCGTCGAACAGAGGAACTCCCTGCGCCGCGCCGGTAATCGCCAAATACATTGGCCGGATCGCATCTTTAAGTTTTACGTCAAGCACCTCGACGGTGCGGCGCAATGCGGCATCAACACCGTCTTTGTGCCATTCAACTATGGCGTCAAATTGCTTCAGCGCCAAATGATAGGCTTGACGTTGCTGGTCATCGGACAGCTTTACCCCTTCGCGCAAGCGTTCCGCCGATTGCCCCTCAATCCGGTTCATAAAGAACATCGCGGTCAGCCCGCCAAGGTCGGACAATTTGGTAATCCGTGCCTGCGCCATTTCCGCGATGGGCAACAGATATGCATCATTCAGTGCCCAATCCTTCACCGCCGCCAAGAAACCGCCTGCATCCATCGTCTCGCGCAAATAACGGCCGTTCAACCATTCCAGTTTAGATGTATCGAACACCGGTCCGCCGAGCGAAATGTTGTGGACATCAAAATCGGCAATCAGCTGTTCCAGCGAGGTCATTTCGTCTTCTTCGCCCGATGACTTGATGAACAAGCCAAGGAAGTTCTGCATCGCTTGCGGCAAATATCCGGCGCGCTGATAAAACAGAATGGATGTCGGGTTCTTGCGCTTCGACAGTTTGGATTTGTCGGCATTGCGCAGCAGCGGCAAGTGGGTGAGAACGGGCGGCTCCCAGCCGAAATACTGATACAGCAACAGATGCTTGGGCGCGGAGCTAATCCATTCCTCACCGCGCATAACGTGTGTTATTTCCATCAGATGATCATCAACGACATTAGCGAGGTGATAGGTCGGCAGGCCGTCCGATTTCATCAACACCTGCATGTCGACAACGGCATATTCAAACTCGATTGTGCCGCGCAGCGTATCTTGCACAACGCACGTGCCCTCCGTCGGAATCTTCATGCGAACCACGTGACTGACGCCGTCGTTATCCAGCTTTGCGCGATCGGCATCGGACAGCGAAAGGCAAGTGCCATCATATTTAGGCGGCTGCTTTGCCGCGATTTGATGGCGGCGCATGTCGGTCAACTTTTCCGATGTGCAATAGCATTTGAAGGCATTGCCATCGGCGAGCAACCGGTCGCAATGTTCGCGGTAAATCGCGCTGCGTTCGGACTGGCGATAGGGGCCATGCGGACCGCCGACATCGGGACCTTCATCCCAGCTGAGCCCCATCCATTTCAGGCTTTCGAGGATCATTTTTTCTGATTGCGGAGTTGATCGCGCCTGATCGGTATCCTCAATCCGCAGCAAAAACTCGCCGCCATGTTTCTTGGCAAAGCAGTAATTGATCAACGCAATATAAGCGGTGCCAACATGCGGATCGCCCGTGGGTGACGGGGCAACTCTGGTGCGGACGGTGCGGGTAGGGGCATTCATTGGGCTAAGCTGCTTTCGCGGGAATGAGTGAATATTGGCCGCATTAGATAATGCGCAACGCGGGCGCAAATCATTTGGCCATCACCTGCGTTAAAGCCCGCGTTTAAGCTAGCGTTAATTCGCCGGATTGTGCTTGTTCAAAAACGCTTCCAACCGGTCGTACCAATCCTGCTCATTCTCCTTTTTGGAAAATCCGTGGCCTTCATCCGCATATACCTTGGTTTCCAGCGCGATCCTGGCGTTTTTTGCGGCGGAGACCATGTTCTTATATTGGCTGAACGGGACATTGCTGTCTTCATCGCCATGGGTGAGCAGGACAGGCCGGGTTAATCGCGAAATCTGTTGGGTAGGCGATACCAGATCGAGGTTGAACTCCTTGTCACCGCGAACCTTGTTGCTCCATTCGCGCCCGTGCCGACTATTAAAAAACTTTTTGTCATAGCGCAGCTGTTTCTTCCAATCGGTCACACCGGCAAAGCTGGCGGCGCAGCGGTAACGTTCCGGGTTGCGGATGACGCCCCATAACGCTGCATAGCCGCCATAAGAAGCGCCGACCAAACACACGCGCTTGGCATCGACAGTTCCCTGTTTGACCAACCAATCCATGCCATCGTCCAGATCGTCCTGCATCGCCCGGCCAATCTGGCCCTCACCAAGCTTGTAAAACGCTTCGCCATAGGTGTCGGATCCACGGTAATTTGGCTGCAATACGGCATAGCCACGGCTGGCGATGAACTGTACCTCTGCGTTGTAATCCAGCGTATCGCGCACGCCATATGGGCCGCCATGCGGCAAGATAATCAAAGGCAAATCCTTTGCCGCGCGGCCCTTTGGCAATGTCAGATAGGCCGGAATTTCCTTGCCATCGCGTGCGGTGTATTTGACATATTGCGTGTCCGCCATTTTTGCCGGGTCAATACTGTCGTTGATGCCGCCAAATCGGTCAACTCGCTTCGCGGCAGGCTCGTATAGAAAATAGCTGCCGGGATCGGTTGCCGACGTGGTGTAGACAAGCAGCCGTTTTGCGTCCTTTGATTGTGCATGGATCCAAACCTCTTGGTTCGGCAAGGCTTTTTCAAGTTTGGATTGTATCGCCTGCATGTCGGAATCGAACCATTTTATCCGGTCGCGGGAATCGGTGAACGTCGCATTCCGCAACCGTTTACCGTCATTATCCAATGTGAAATTTGTTATGTCGTTTTCTGGATGATCAAGAATTTTTTCGCCAACTTCCCGCGTCAAATAATTAAACTTATACAGCCCGAATCGCCCCGTCTGCTTGTTTGACAAAACATAGCCTTCATCGCTTCCGGACACGATTTGGGCGATATCAAGCAGGCTGTCCTCTATTTCTTCGTCCTTGTCATTTTCCCGCAATTTGCTGATCAGTTTGAATCGCGCCTCTTCATCGCTTCGATAATAAATGTTGATACCATTGGGCTTGTAAGAAAAACCCATCCGCACAATCCCGGATTGGTCAGTGCTCCATTGCCAAATGTCACTTTGCGGCTTGACGATTTTTTTAACGTCCGCGTCAATCAAACTCACCCGATAAACGGAGGGATATTCGTAAATTGAATCTTGCAGCGATTGGATCAGATACTCGCCTTTTGGATCGACAAATAAGACATCAGCGCCATCGTAAACTTGTAGTTTTTTTCCTACGGCGCTAAACTTCTCAGTCGTTAAATCAAAATAATACAGGCTGCTGGCGCGAACTTCTTCATTTTCATAAAACACGTTGTTCGAAACAGCGACCAACAATCGGTCATTGCCAGCCCAGCGATACCAGTCCAATTCTCCCTTCTCCGGCTCAGCAAACCGCTGAGATTTTCCAGTGGCGAGATTTATTATTGCGAGAGACTTCGTTCCTGCGTTTTCTAACCGAAACGCAATTTTCTCGCCATCGGGCGAAAGCTTCGGGCCGACAATCTGGCGCGGTGCCACGAACGTCTGGGACGGCAGCAATGCCGCCGTTGCAGCAGGAGTCTCCCGCTGTACAACGGGCGTCGCCGTCTGACCAATTGCCGATGTACTGGTCATCAAAAGTAAGAACAAAAATGCTTTAGTCATAACCTGACAGAATCCCGAGATGCGGTTTAAGATTAATGTTTATAGTGCGTTGGTAAATCGTCAAGCGCAAGCAAGGTTTTCACGCTCTAGTCGCGCTTCGATGTGCATCGTGCAAAATCGCTGGCTCAGATCGCAGCCTGCTGCCATGGAGACGCTGATGAAAATTGAACCCAAGTTGATGTCCGTTGCACATGCGCTGCCGCCGCACAGTATCACGCAAGGCGAGGTGCTCTCGATTCTGGAACGCGCCAAGGGCAGGGCGTTGCCAGAGCGTATGGCCGACATTCTGGGAAATACCGGAATCGAGCGGCGCAATATTGCCATGCCGCCTGAATATTATTTCGGCACACGAAGCTGGCCGGACCGGGCACGGGTTTATGAAGCAGCGGCGACGGAATTATTCGCCGAGGCTGCGGGCAATGCACTTGATCGCGCCGGGTTATCGGCGGCCGATATCGGACAGATTATATGTGTAACAACCACAGGCAATATGACGCCCAGCTTGCCAAGCCGGATGATTGCACAGATGGGATTTGCGCCGGACACTCGCGTAGTGCCGTTATTTGGATATGGCTGTGCAGGCGGCGTGATCGGCTTGGGACTGGCTGCTGATTTGTTTCGCGCCGCGCCCGATAAGGCGGTTTTGCTCGTCAGCTTGGAACTGTGCAGCATCGCCTATGACCATGACCGCATGGACAAAAAAGATATGGTGGCGCTGGCGTTGTTTGCCGATGGCTGCGCTGCTGCGGTGATAGGCGCAGGCAATGGACCTAAATTGTCAGCTTTTGCAAGCCACGTGTGGCCCAATACACTCGATATGATGGGCTGGGAAATTGGCGATACTGGCTTTGATTTGGTATTGGCGCGGGATATTCCGGTGTTTGTGAATAGTCATTTTGCGCCTGTCTGCGATGCTTTTTTGCAAGCGCAAGGATTGAGCAGGGCAACAATGTCGCAGCCCGCATGTCATCCCGGCGGCGGCCGCGTCGTTGACGCGCTGGCGAATTATTTCGGCGATGATTTAGCTGCAACGCGCCATGTGCTGCGTAACCATGGCAACATGAGTTCACCGACGGTGCTGTTCGTGCTGGAAGAATTGCTGGCGGCGGGGCCGATTACCAAACCGATGTTGATGACGGCGCTTGGCCCCGGATTTGTCGGCGCACTGGGAGTGCTTAGACCATGATCTGGCTATGGCCGTTTTGGGCGCAAATGGTGTTCTGCTATGTTGTGGTCCAGCGGCTGGGCGAACTTGTTTATGCGCGCGCCAACACGCGGCGATTGCTGGCCGAGGGCGGGGTGGAACATGGAGCGAAGCATTATCCGTTGTTCATTCTGTTACATGGGCTTTGGTTGACCGAGATAGTGTTGCTGGCGCGGCCCGCCACCGATCCGCAGCCCGCCTTGCTCATCGGATTTTTTCTCAGTCAATCTCTGCGGTTTTGGACATTGGCCAGCATTGGCCGCTGGTGGACAACACGCATCATCAGCGCGCCGCATTTTCCGCGGATCAAGCGTGGTCCTTACCGGTTTCTGCCGCATCCCAATTACGCTGTTGTGGTAATCGAGATCGCATTAATCCCCCTGTTGCTTGGCGCGCCATGGGTGGCAATGACTTTTTCGGTTTTGAACGCGGCTCTTTTATGGTGGCGGATCAGGATTGAAGCGGCCGTGTTGGTGGGACGAAGAAATTAGGATCAATCCGCCTGCGCAATTATTCCCCCGCGCGCTTGCTTGCCCCAGCTTTGCCTCCCCGTTAAAAATGTGAACCATCCCCATGCCGCGCCCGAATGCCGCATCAACTGAAAGCTGAATGGTTCGAGCAAAGCGGCCAGCACGGCCTTGCTCCAACTGATGCTATGCGTGCTTCCGGTCCATTTTTTGTAAACCGACAGCGACCAAAGGTGGAACGCCATGTCGACGATAATTTTGGCCAGCATGACGAGCAATATTGGTAACGCCAACGCAAAGTTACCCGTTGCAACCACTGCTATCAAAATAGCAAACGCCGCCAGCCCGTAAATGGGTTGTAGCGTGT
This sequence comes from Sphingomonadales bacterium, assembly GCA_043750535.1. Lineage (GTDB taxonomy): Bacteria > Pseudomonadota > Alphaproteobacteria > Sphingomonadales > Sphingomonadaceae > Sphingorhabdus_B. Next base: position 40,512 of record JAYVBJ010000008.1, read on the forward strand.
CGAGCACTTTTATCGGCACCATGATCTTACCCAAATAGCCAAAGCGCGCATTGCCCGTCATATCGCGATTCCAACGCTGGGTTTGCAAAAATCCTGCGAACCAGCGGCGACGTTGACGCAGGAATGCGGGCAACGTTTCGGGTGCATCTGTTCGCGCCTGCGCATCGCCGATTACCCGCACCGTCCAGCCCAGATTATGATCGGCGCTGTGGCGGTGCAACCGGTGAATCAACTCGTAATCCTCGACCAAGCATTCGGGATCAAACCCGCCAACGGCCATAACGGCATCGCGCCGAAATGCCGCAAACGCGCCGGAAATAAGCAGCAATGCGTTGATCTGCATCCACGCAAAACGCGAGATGAAGTTGCGGATATATTCGTACCGCTGGAACCATTCAAAAAAGCGCCCTGATGCCCCGCGCCCACACACCGGCGTCAACACGCCCGTGGCCGCAACTAGCGCAGCCTCACCGGCAAAACGCGCACGCAACACGGCGATGGCATGTTCCTCAATCAAGGTATCGGCATCTACGGTCAGCACAATCTCGGTATCCACATGGGTAATCGCGTAATTCAGCGCCCGCGCTTTGCCGCCATGCGGGACTGGCAACCACAACAGATCGGGCCGGCCGGATTGTTTGCTGACGACATGGGGTGTCAGGCCGTAACGATCCGTGAGCAATTCCGCCGTGCCGTCGGTGCTGCCATCATCGGCGATCACGATCAAATCCGGCAGATCGGTTTGCCGCAACAGCGCGCCGATCGTAACCGGAATAGCGGCTGCCTCATTATGGGCGGCGATCAACACGCTCAGCGTTGGCAGGCGAGCGTTTTGCAAAGCGGCCGGTACGGGCACCATAATCCGCCGCATGTGCCATGCAGTAAAGCCCAGCAGCACCGTATCATAGGCGATATACGCCAACCCCACCGCCCACGCGGCCAGTCCCTGCCTGAAAAACGCCTGCGCCAATAGCGCGGCAAACAGCAGAAACGCGCCGCCGCCGATGATGCGGCTGATCACTGGAACGGGCTGTGGGTTCAGGCGCGGCGATTCATGCTGCAAAATATCGGGTAGGGCGGGGGACATCTGGGGCCTTCATTTGGGAGACGTTCATTTAGGGATGGACGCAGCAATTTGCCAACATTATCGTTGGTCTTTATTTAACAGAGGCTGAAGACATTCCTATGGACATTGCAGATCGTTACACACGCCCAGCGGTCATCCTTCATTGGTTGATCGCGGTTTTGATTATCGTCAACGTGGCGTTCGCGTTGCTGGCCGAAGATGCAGCGGATGAGAATGTGCGGTTTATGTACGACACGCATAAATCTATCGGCATCACGGTTTTTGGCTTGGTCATAATGCGGATATTGTGGAGGCTAACCCACCGCCCGCCTGCCTTGCCCGCCGCGTTCAAGGGATGGGAAAAGACCGTCAGCAAATGGACGCACGGCATATTGTATTTCATCATGGTGTTCATGCCGGTGTCCGGCTGGCTGCATGACAGCGGATGGAAAGCGGCAGGGGAGATAAAGCTGTATTGGTTTGGGCTATTCGAGGTTCCGCGTCTGAGTTACCTGATGGCGATGGAACCCGCAGCAAAAGAGGCATGGCACGAAGTTTTGGGTGAGGCGCATGAGATCGGCGCATATGCCTTGTTTGCGTTGGTGTTCCTGCATGTGGCTGGCGCGTTGAAGCACCAGTTCGTCGACAAGCAGCGGGAGTTGCAGCGGATGTTGTGAGGGGGCATTGGCAAGGCGCGGGGTGCGTTTATACTTCGATGAGGTCGAAGGGTTCCACCTCTTGACCTTTAATCCCCGCCCCGCTAATGGCGCGCCTTCCAAAGAATAGAAGTTGATTCTTGTTTTCGTTCTAGGAAACCAACATTGCTGCACATTGCGTGGCTGAACGGGTGGAACAAGGCTGAGCCTCCACCGCGCCCTTTTGTTAGGGAAACGGGCTGATACGCAAAGTAACCGCATTTTTTTAAGGTGAAGATATGCCAACGATTAACCAGCTGGTCCGCAAGGGCCGGACCCCGCAGAAGGCTAAGTCAAAGGTCCCTGCGATGGAACAGAACCCGCAAAAGCGGGGCGTCTGCACCCGTGTTTACACCACCACCCCGAAGAAGCCGAACTCGGCTTTGCGTAAGGTCGCGAAGATCCGCCTGACCAATCAGCGCGAAGTCATCAGCTACATTCCGGGTGAGGGGCACAACCTCCAGGAGCATAGCGTCGTGCTGATCCGTGGCGGTCGTGTGCGCGATCTTCCGGGTGTGCGCTATCATGTGCTGCGCGGCGTGCTCGACACCCAGGGTGTCAAGGACCGTCGCCAGTCGCGCTCGAAGTACGGCGCCAAGCGCCCGAAATAAGCTGGTCTCGTCGGCCGCACCGCGATCAACCGCCGGTGCGCCGCTCTGAAAGGATAAAATTATGTCCCGTCGTCGTCGCCCAGAAAAGCGCGTCATTCTTCCCGATCCCAAGTTCGGGGACATCACCCTGTCGAAGTTCATGAATAGCGTCATGCTCGACGGCAAGAAGTCGGTCGCCGAGAGCATCGTCTACGGTGCCCTCGAAACCGTCGAAGCGCGTCTCAAGAAAGACCCGATCGGCGTGTTCCATGAGGCGCTGACCAACATCAAGCCGGGTATCGAAGTTCGCAGCCGCCGCGTCGGTGGTGCGACTTATCAGGTGCCGGTCGAAGTCCGTGACGTCCGCGCCCAGGCGCTGGCCATCCGCTGGTTGATCACCGCCGCCCGTGCGCGCTCGGAAAAGACCATGGCCGCCCGCCTGTCGGGTGAGCTGATGGACGCCTCCCAGAACCGCGGCAACGCGGTCAAGAAACGCGAAGACACGCACCGCATGGCTGAAGCCAACCGCGCCTTCAGCCACTACCGCTGGTAAGTCTGGCGCTGGTAATTTTCGTACCTATATCGTGGGGGACCGGGTTCGCCCGTCCCCCATATACCTAAGGAAGCTCAGACCATGGCCCGCAGCCATCCGCTCGCCCGTTATCGCAATATCGGCATCATGGCGCACATCGACGCCGGCAAGACGACGACGACCGAGCGTATCCTCTATTACACCGG
>JAYVBJ010000009.1:0-43081 GCA_043750535.1 Sphingomonadales bacterium
GCCAATGTTGCCAACAATCGCCATATCCTTCATCTCGCGGATATGCTCGATCCGAATGACATCGCGGTTGCCAGTGGTGGTGATAAAGATATCAGCGGCCGCAACCACATCTTCCAGCAGCACCACTTCAAACCCGTCCATCGCGGCTTGCAGCGCGCAAATCGGGTCCACTTCGGTCACCTTCACGCGCGCGCCAGCACCTTGCAGGCCGGCAGCCGATCCTTTGCCCACATCACCGTAACCGCAAACCACGGCCACTTTGCCCGCCATCATCGTATCGGTTGCACGACGAATGCCGTCTACCAGCGATTCCTTGCAGCCATATTTATTGTCGAACTTAGATTTGGTGACTGAATCATTCACGTTGATCGCGGGGAAAGGCAGCTGCCCCTTTTTGTGCAGATCATACAGCCGGTGCACGCCCGTTGTGGTTTCTTCCGACACGCCCTTGATGGCTTCGCGGGTTTTGGTGAACCAGCCGGTGCTCTCAGCCATGCGTTTCTTGATCTGAAGTTTGATCACTTCTTCTTCTTCAGACTGCGGCACCGCCAAAATATCCTCACCCGCCTCAGCCCGCGCGCCCAGCAAAACATACAGCGTCGCATCGCCGCCATCATCAAGGATCATGTTGGCGCCCCCCCCATTTTCATCGGCGGGGAACATGAACGAACGGTCAAGGTAATCCCAATGCTCGGTCAGGGTCTGGCCCTTGACCGCGAACACCGGTGTGCCACCGGCCGCAATCGCCGCCGCCGCGTGGTCCTGCGTCGAAAAGATGTTGCACGAGGCCCAACGCACATCGGCGCCCAGCGCCACCAGCGTCTCGATCAGGGCAGCGGTCTGGATCGTCATGTGCAGCGACCCGACGATCCGCGCACCCTTCAACGGCTGCGATGCGCCAAATTCTTGACGCAGCGACATCAGGCCGGGCATTTCGGTTTCGGCAATATTGATTTCTTTGCGTCCGAAATCGGCCAAAGCGATGTCGGCAATTACATAGTCATTAAAAGACACGGTCTGTCTCCAGTTAGGGTTTTGTGTTGAGCAAGCCCCTAGCTGTGACACAGCTCAAAATCAAATATAAAGATTGCTTTATATCATTTGCGGGCTAATTTTTCTGATCGATAGTACATATAGCGCCAGGAATTTCTGAACGGACAACCACCCTGTCGGCTAAATCTGAAAGTGTAGTTGCATTTTCATCACCATTAGCAATGTCCTGCACCAAATTCTTCAATGCCGCACAATCCATATCAGGATGTCCGGCTCCATAAGTATTGGCAAAGCCCACCGATAGATTGTCGCTTTGCTCCAAAGCTCCTTGTGGACCCAAGGTCTTTGCCAATTCCGCGCGAACAATTCCATTTTGCTGCCCGATCAATCCATTGTATTTATTTACAAATCTATTATATTCGGACAAGAAATCATCACTGGTGTTGCGGCAGCGCAATGCCGTTGCCATCAACATCGTATTAAGATGCTTGATCTGCAAGGCATCGGTTGCGGTACTATTCCAGCATGCATTGGCAGGTTGGATGCCCACCGCGAACATGACTGCAGCGATCAGATATCTGTGCATTGAATCTCTCATCTAATTTCCCCCCGTCATAATCGACAACGGCAAAAGTATCAGCCGCCGTTTACCGAATTTTCAATATCTGCAGTAAAGCGATATTAACCACCGATAGCAATGATTTTTCGCTGTTTTAACTTAGCATACCTTAGCATTGAGCATGGAACAGCTGCCAAATATCGTGGTTGCAATGGGGCCAGGATACTTGACTTGCGCACGCCGCTGCATGATGAAGCCGATTAACTCCCAAAGCAAAAAGGACATAATGATGACTATTTCAATCGGTGACAAAATTCCGGACGTAAAGATCGTAAAGGCGACCTCCGAGGGCCCTCAGCAGGTTCAAACTGCGGATTATTTTGCCGGCCGCCGCGTCGCGCTTTTTTCGGTTCCCGGCGCATTTACGCCAACTTGCTCGGTAAAACACCTGCCGGGTTATGTCGAAAAAGCAGGCGAACTGGCGGCCAAAGGCATCGATGAAATCGCGTGTACAGCAGTGAATGACGCATTTGTTTTGGGGGCATGGAACAAATCTGGCGGTTCCGACGCCATTACCATGCTGGCCGACGGCAACGCCGATTTCGTAAAGGCGCTTGGCCTTGAAATGGACGCCTCCGGATTTGGCATGGGCAAACGGGGACAGCGTTTCTCGATCGTCGTCAACGACGGCGTCGTTGAACAATTGAACGTCGAAGCACCCGGCGATTTCCGCGTAAGTTCCGCTGAACACATGCTCGAACAGCTGTAATATTGGCGGCTTAGTTTTTGTGGCAAAGGGCGGAGTGCTACTCCGCCCTTTTTGCTTGCGCAAACATATATTGTTGAACAAGATCGGGTATGACCAACGAACGAACGCGCGCAATAGTCGACCAAATTATCGCTGGTTACGATCAGTCCGTTGCCAATTTACAAGCCGCACTGTCGGCATATTTGGCAGATGCAACCGTTCCCGATCAAAAACAAAGAGCGCAGTTTGATTTTTGTTACCCGGCGCTTGTGATCAAATATGCGGGAATGGAAAAGGCCAATATATCGAACCTTGCGTTTGGCCGCCTGGAAAAACCGGGCACGTACAGCACCACAATTACCCAGCCGCGATTGTTTGCCAGATACCTATCTGCACAGCTGGATTTGCTATTCGAGCAATATGAGATCGAGGTTGAGGTCACCCGCAGCACCCAAGAAATCCCCTTTCCTTATGTGATGGACGGCAGTGCCGATTTGGAATTGGGCGAAGTCAATCCGTTGGAACTGGCGCGTTATTTTCCCACTACCGAGCTTGCCGATATTGGCGATGAAATTGCCGACGGCATGTTCGATACATCGAAAAGCGGGGTTACCCCGTTGGCGCTGTTCGATGCGTTGCGGACGGATTTTTCACTGGCGCGAATTCGGCACTACACCGGCACTGCGCCCGAGCATGTGCAGCGGTTTATATTGTTCACCAATTACCACCGTTATGTCGACGAATTTGTCGATTGGGCCTGTTCGCAAGTCGGCAATGGTTTCTACACCGCGTTATCGGGTGCGGGCGGGCTGTTTGTCGGCGAGCCCACACGCAACGCGGCGCAGCTTGTCGCCGACAGCACATGGCGGCGGCACCAGATGCCCGCATATCACCTGATCGCTGAAAACGGCGACGGGATCAGCCTTGTCAATATCGGCGTTGGACCATCAAACGCCAAGACGATCTGCGATCACCTCGCGGTACTGCGGCCAGAGGCTTGGTTGATGATCGGCCATTGCGGCGGCTTGCGAGAGACGCAGCGCATTGGTGATTATGTTCTGGCCCACGCCTATCTGCGCGACGACAATATATTGGATAAAGTATTACCGCCCGAAATCCCGATACCGCCAATTGCCGAAGTACAGCAGGCCCTCGCCGCTGCCGCGCAAAGTGTTTCAGGCGCAATCGGCGACGATCTCAAACGACGGATGCGAACCGGCACAGTGGTGACCACCGACGACCGCAATTGGGAACTGCGCTATTCGGCATCGGCGTTGCGTTTTTCACAGTCCCGGGCGATCGGCATCGATATGGAATCCGCCACAATCGCCGCGCAAGGCTATCGCTTCCGCGTTCCTTACGGCACATTATTGTGCGTTTCCGACAAACCCATTCACGGTGAGATTAAACTGCCCGGACAAGCCAACAAATTCTACGAAGAAGCGATAGCATCGCATCTGCAAATCGGCATCAAAACCTGCGAGCTGTTACGCAACGAAGGCAACAAGCTGCACAGCCGCAAGCTGAGGGCGTTTAACGAACCGCCGTTTAGGTGATGGTTGCCGCCCAGCTGATGCGTGGTTGCGAGGAGAGGCGGCCCGGTGAGGTGGGGGGAACTGAATGGCGGGTATTGCGAGAAAAACTCGGAAAGGCGCCAATTGCGGTCGATTAGAAATTGCATTACGATTAGCCATGTCAGACGATAAATTAGAGGCTCAGCGCGAGGAAAATTTTCTTTCCCCTTGGATCGAAAAATATGTGCCGCATAATCGCCAATCCAATCAGGATTGGTATGATTACGCACGTAACTTAAATCGTGTTGGCCTTGCAATTTGGATGGCTACGGAAAACGTCGTAGCTGCAAAATCGATCTTTGATCCCGCGTGTATCGCTGTTCGTCTTCTTTTGCGTGCACTCTGTGACTTCGAAGCATCCGTTATCTTGGCCGAACGAGGAATTGTTGATCAAGCCGATGTGCTGACCCGCAATGTCTACGAAGCAGGTTTTTGGATGGGCTATCTGCATAGCGATGGCGATGTCGCTGTAGAAGCAATGCGTCAGGACAGCCTTGCGAGCAGTCTTGGTGCACTTAAATTCGACAGAAAACTTGCGGTTTCACAGCATGGCGAGAAAGCTGAGATAGTCCGAAAGATTGATAAGGCAGTCACTTCCCGGGAGCGAGGTAAACCACAAAAAATCGAAGAAATTGCATCTCGCCCTGGGTACGAAAAATATTACACAATATACAAAGATTTAAGCTCAGCCGCTGTGCATGTTTCATTGAAGAGCCTGCATCCCTATATGAAGGACAACGGCGATGGAACTTATGACGGGCATGTATTTGGACCAGATAAGGATCGCATCTCACCATCTCTGTCCAAAGCCTGCCTTGCACTCTGCTTGAATTTGAGATCGTATAGTGAGATCGTCGGCGGTTCGAGCTTCGACAATCAATTGCAGGAACTGCTTTTGCGATGGGAAAAAATACCAAATTCATGGGCTCCCAAAGTTGGTGGCTGAGTACCAGAAGGCAACAAAACCTAAACAATCATTCCAACGACAATCTCGATGGCAACGATACTTGATCGTCGTCGTCACTGAAAATATTGTCCAGTGTCCACCTGCATCCACACTGCGCGCCTTTGTCGCAACCTTGAAGCGGGAAAAGCACTGCCTCATTAGCTTTCAAACTAAGGCTACTTAATTGACTTGCAGCGGCACAGGGGCCAGCAGCCATGTTGGACGGTATAGCGCGAAGCATTTGATCAGGGCCCATCGCATCAAATAGCCTGTGAATATCTCTCCGGCTACAAATGGCATTCGAGATACTTATCGCAATGATCGCTGCGGATTCAAATGGATCAAGCAGCCCGTCATCGTTTAGCGTTTCGTAAAACTGCCGCGAAACTTTCGTGTTTGTCCGGAGGCCAAGAAGTTGAAGCTGGCCTTTTGTGAGGAGGTCGCCCTGCATTCTCAGCATTTTGTAAGTCACAAAAGTCTCTGGGTGTTTAGCATAGGTTTCAATGTAAAACGAGGCGACTTGTGGTGTTCTGATCACGAACCCGGACATAGAAAGTCCGTATATGATTGCTTCGTCTAGGGTGCATCCGGCTAGCATATTTTGTTGTTATATCATGGTCTCATTATCGCCAATCAATTTTTTAGCATCACTCGAACGATTCGTTGGGTCAAAATATGGAAGTTTTGAAAGACCGCTTTTAGCTCACATAATTTGGTTTACTGACGTCCGAAAACTTGTCGTAAGCGGTCGTTGATCTCCGCGCTTTGCTCTGCTGTCAGTTTTTTTTGACAACAACGGATTGGAAAGGCAGGTCTGCACTCGCAATCCCCCATCCAACCAAACAGCACCAACACTACCAAAACTACCAACCCTTCTTCTTACCCTTATTCTGTACCTTCAACCATTTCATCAATGGCGCGAAATACTCGATCATGGGTTTGCCTGACATTTTCCGGGTTCCGGTGAACGCTTCAAGCGCGTCTGGCCACGGTTTTGATGCACCCATTTCCAGCATTGCGTTCAACTTTGCGCCGACATCTTTGTTGCCATAGAAAGAACAGCGATGCAGCGGGCCTTTCCAACCTGCGGTGTCGCAGGCCGCTTTGTAGAATTGGAATTGCAGGATGCGGGCAAGAAAGTAGCGGGCATACGGGGTATTGCCGGGAATGTGATATTTCGCACCGGGATCGAACCGCGTTTCATCGCGCGCGGCGGGCGGCGTGATGCCTTGATATTGCAGCCGCAGATCGGTCCATCCCTTGTTATATCCGCTGGCCGGGATTGATCCGTCGAACACGCCCCAGCGCCATTTGTCGACCAGCAATCCAAACGGCAGAAACGCGACCTTGTCCATCGCCTGACGCAGCAACAGCCCGGTATCTTTATCGGCACCGGGCACCTGCGCCTTATCAAGAAGGCCAATTTGCACCAAATATTCTGGCGTAATCGACAAAGCGAGCATGTCGCCAATGGCTTCATGGAAACCGTCATTGGCTCCGTTTAAATGGAGATAGCTTTTGGCCTTATACCCGCGTTGATAGTAATTGTGGCCAAGTTCGTGATGGATCGTGGTGAAATCATCGCCATTGACCTTTATGCACATTTTGATCCGGATATCGTCTTTATTGTCCAAGTCCCAGGCGGACGCATGACAGACAACTTCGCGGTCAGCAGGCTTGGTAAACTGTGACCTCTGCCAAAATGTTTCGGGCAGTTTTTCAAACCCTAGGGATGAGAAAAATCCTTCGCCCGCTTCAACCATTTTCTTGGGATCATATTGCTTGGCGGCCAACAACTCGGTCACATCAAAGCCGATGTCCCCGGCCCCGGCGGGCGCGACTATGTCATATATATTGCCCCATTCCTGCGCCCACATATTGCCCAGCAAATCGGCGCGGATCGGGCCGGTTTTCGCTTGCACTGCGTCACCATATTTTTCGTTCAACTTGGCGCGCGTGAATGTGTGCAACTCGTCGTAAAGCGGCTTAACTTCTTGCCACAGCGTATCCATCGTTTTGCCGAATTCGTCGGCGGGCATGTCATAATTCGACCGCCACATTGACCCGACATCCTTAAAGCCCAGTTCTTTTGCGCCATCATTGGCGATGCCTGCCATTTTGGTGTAATCGGCGCGCATCGGTGCGCCCACATTGTCATGCCAACTCAGCCACATTTCCTTGAGTTTTGCGGGATCGCGGCTTGTCCCCATTTCGGCTTCGATATCGGAACCATTGATCGGTTTTCCGTCCAATGTGCCTTTGCCTTTGCCATAAGCAGAGTTGAGTTTGGTGGCGATTTCACTCAATTGCGCCGCAGCACCCTTGGTTGTTGGTGCAGGCAAAACAATTCCGCCGCGCAGGATATCAAGCTTGCGCGCTGTTTCGGCAGGCAACCCCGCAACGTTCTGAAACTTCGCGGCTTGCAGCGCATAGTTGACGGATTTCTCGGTGCCGATCTCGCCATATTTCGCCGCCAGTGCATCGGTATCGTCGGTGATATATGTGTTGTTGATCCAAGATACTTTGCCCGCTTCGATAGAGAAATCGAACAGATCTTTTTCGGCGGCGGCGATAAACGCCTCGGCATCGGCGACGGTTGGCGGCGTCACTTCCGATTTTTCATGGGCGATGTGGCCGTGGGCAATCGCCGGTGAAGAAATGGTGGCCATCGCCAAAGCGGCAAGCGAAACGAGGTTTTTCATGAGCTGTTCCCAAACAAATATTATGACGCAAGAGTGAAACTTTAATACGCGCTCGTCAAGCGTTGCCGCGCGTCATTCGCCGAAGAAACAATGCAATCAAGACACCGAAAAATGTCGTCAGAAACGCGAGCGATTTTATGGGTTGGGCGGTTGCCGCAATCCCGGACAAAACATCGCTGCCCTGAAACTGCACTGCTTGCACAAATTGGCAGATCGTTTCGGTATAATCGGCAATTCCCAGAACAATTGCGCTCGCCGCGATCAGCCATCCCAGACGTTTTTGCACCGGCTTTGGGGACCGTGCGAACATGCGTCCGCCGCAATAGGCCCCGAATGAATAAACCGCGATGTAAACTAGGTCGATTGCAATGCTCAATCGCGCCAGATCAAGGACGCCCGCCGCCGCCCAGGCATTTTGGATCGCATCAATACGCAGCGCAGTCCCTGCGGATTGATGGTCACGGATGCCCCATGGCGAAATATCGCTCGTCAGCCAGTTATTCATGACGATCATGAGCGTGAGCAATAACAATCCGCCCAGCCAATACCGCCAAAAATTGCGTTCGAGTCTGCTTTCATTAGGCATGATCTTGGCCAAGGAAAGTGATCATCGCATCAGCAAGTTCGGCCTGTGTCACACTCGACATATGCGTTCCGGGAATTTCAAAATATTCTGCATCGGATAGTTTCTCGGCGAGCAATGGCGCGGAACCGTTGTCGCGGTCATCCGCGCCGCAGATTACAGCGATTGGCAAATTCAATTCGGTCAGGAGATCGGCTTGCATCGGACCAAAACTGTCCAGCATTAGCGTCATAGCCACCGGATCGAGTTTTTGGCTTTTGAAAAACTGTACTGCCATAAAATGCGGATCATCACGTTTTACCGTGTCGCGCATTTGGACAGCATCGATGAAAAACTGGCGGCGGCCATCCCAGCCTTGCAACCCTTCCCAGCCCATACCCATCAGCATGGCGCGACGCGGTTTTGCTCCGGCACATAATAGCTTGGCAGTCGTCCGTGCACCAAGTGAAAAACCGCCCAAATCGTAATCCTCAAGCGCAAGATGATCAATCAACGCCAACATGTCCGTGACAAGCACATCCTGCGGATAGGCCGCCGGATCATGCGGCGCGTCACTCTGCCCGTGCGCCCTGAAATCAGGCATGATCACGCGGTAACCCGCTTCGGCGAGTTTCGCGGCGTGGCCAAATTTGATCCAGTTCATCTCGGCATGGCTGAACAGGCCGTGCAGCAAAATCAGCGGACGCCCCTCGCCCGTTTCATGGACTGCCAATTGGACACCATCAAAGCTAGTTAATTTGTAAGACTTCATATCATCTTTCAATTGACGAAATTTCTATCACATCAAGACTGCTTACGCCAACGAAGCGACATGCACGACAGCCCGGCGTCTATTTTGCCGATTTGGGCAACGGGTAATGCGATCGTCGGGATACCAAGTGAGTCTAACAAATCTCGTGTCTTGGGGAAGTGCGATCCTATCAACACATGGCCATTGATGTTGAGCAGATTTGCGGCAGCTTCTTCACCGGCTGGCGTGGGCAAAACCCGCAGATGCGAAAATTCCGGGCAGCCCACCATGGCTGGAACCGCAATCATTGTTTCGGCATCAATCAAACTGCAGCCGGTCTTGTAGTGTAATACACTTTGCGGCGTTTCCGCTATGACTGCCCGGTATCCCAATTCATTGAGACAGAACGACAGAGCTTCCGCCCCCGCCCGGTCTGTGCGCGCGGAAAGGCCGATAATAACGCGATCCGGCAAAATCAAAACATCGCCGCCATCGGCAAAGCCCGCCGACATTTTTAGAATTCGTGTAAAGTGCTGGCGTAGTGCGGGTTCGATGTAATCAACCTCGCCCTTCCTGCTGTCCGCGCCTGGCTTCAGCAAAATAGCCCCTTCGCTAAATACCAACGCGACATCCTCGACAAACACCGAATCTGGATATGCTTCCAAAGGATCCAAGACATGAACGGCTAGCCCCAGATTCTTTACCGCAGCAACATAGGCGGCATGTTCGGCTTGCACGCCAGAAAGGATCGGGTCAGAACCGCCTCCATCGCGCAGGCCATTTACCACCGATGCAGCTGGTTTTCGAACCAAAGCGCAGTTAAATTCGCACGCACCTGTCAACATTGGCATCGACCTTTGATCGCATCATCCTTTTTTCAAATGGCGCCGCCCGAGCAACTCCGCGATTTGCACTGCATTCAATGCGGCACCCTTCCGCAAGTTATCCGACACACACCATAACACCAGGCCGTTTTCCACCGTTGGATCTTCGCGCACACGGCTGACATAGGTTGCGCTGTCGCCGACGCATTCGATGGGGGTAACATAACCACCGTCTTCGCGCTTATCGACCAGCATGATACCGGGCGCTTCGCGCAAGATGCTCTGTGCTTTTTTGGCCGAGATTTCGTTTTCGAACTCGATATTCACCGCCTCGCTATGGCCAACGAAAACAGGCACCCGCACGCAGGTTGCGGTCAGCTTGATTTTGGGGTCGAGGATCTTCTTGGTCTCGACCACCATCTTCCACTCTTCTTTGGTATAACCATCGTCGAGGAAGCTATCGATGTGCGGGATGACGTTGAACGCAATTGGCTTGGTAAATTTCTTGGGCTCTGCGCGGTCACCGACGAAGATATTGCGGCTTTGTTCAAACAGCTCGTCCATGCCTTCTTTACCAGCGCCCGATACCGACTGATATGTCGACACGACAACGCGGGTGATCTTGGCATAATCATGCAGCGGTTTCAGCGCGACCACCAACTGCGCCGTGGAACAATTCGGGTTGGCGATGATGTTGCGCTTTTTATAGCCGTCAATAGCGTCAGGGTTCACCTCTGGCACGATTAGCGGTACATCGGGGTCCATGCGGTAAAGCGAGCTGTTATCGATCACGACGCAGCCAGCCTTGGCGGCAATAGGCGCAAATTTCAGCGTAGCTTCGGAACCGATCGCGAACAATGCGATATCCCAGCCGGCCCAGTCAAAATTCTCGATATTCTGGATCTTGAGCTGCTTTCCGGTTTCGCCGAAATCCACCTCAATGCCGTGCGAGCGGCTGGATGCCAGCACCGCAATTTCATCGATGGGAAACTCACGTTCGGCAAGGACATTCAACATTTCACGTCCCACATTGCCTGTGGCCCCTGCAACTACGATCCGGTAACCCATTTTACTTCCTTAATGCTACTGAGATGATGGACAAAGAAAAGGCCGCGATCCTGTTGGACCCCGGCCTGTTCTGATTTGGTTTAGAACGAACGAGATCGCAGGCTTATTCGCCGGTCTTAATCGTTGGTTTAATGGTGCGCGGGTCGCGGCGTTCGGCGATACGCGCCTTCTTACCGGTCAAACCGCGCAAGTAATAAAGCTTCGCACGGCGAACAACACCGCGGCGGACAACTTCGATGCTGTCTACATTTGGCGAATAAAGCGGAAATACGCGCTCAACTCCTTCACCGAACGACATTTTGCGAACAGTAAAGTTGGAACCCATGCCCTTGTTTGAACGGGCAATGCATACGCCTTCGTAATTCTGAATACGGGTACGTTCGCCTTCGATAACCTTCACACCTACTTTGATGGTGTCGCCGGCACGGAATGCCGGAATGGTTTTCGTTGCGATCAAAGCCGTGATGGCTTCTTGCTCAAGTGTTTGGATGAGGTTCATGCCCCATTATCCTTTTCTACATCGCGCCGCGCGCCAGAGGCAGGCTGGACCCGATCGGTATTGTACCGATCCCAAAGGTCTGGCCTGCGTAACCGAGTGTCGTTCTCCGCTTGGTGTTTCCGCCAAGCATTGATCTTCGCATGATCCCCCGACCGCAGCACTTCAGGGATCAAACGCCCTTCCCAATCATTGGGCCGGGTATAGTGTGGATACTCCAATAAGCCCTGTTCAAAAGACTCATCTTCGCCACTAGAAGCCGCGCCCATTACGCCGGGAAGCAGCCGAATGCAAGCGTCTAATAGCATCAGCGCCCCCATTTCGCCGCCCGACAATATGATGTCGCCCATGCTGACCTGCTCAATTTCAGGATGCGCGTCGAATAAGCGTTCATCGAAGCCCTCAAAACGGCCGCAGATAAGGGTGACGCCGGGGCCGGACGCGACTTCGCGGATGCGGGACTGCGTTATGGGTTTACCGCGCGGGGTCATGGCGATGATGGGGGCAGATAGCTTAGAGGTGTGCCCCGGCGAAGGCCGGGGTCCAGTTAAGGCATGATCTGGGCCCCGGCCTTCGCCGGGGCACACTGGTTTCGTCGCCATCTGCTCCGCCGCAAACCCGACCGCCCGCGCCAGCACATCCGCCCGCAGCACCATCCCTGCCCCGCCGCCCGCAGGCGTATCATCCACCGACTTATGTTTATCGGTTGCAAAATCACGGATCTGAATGGGCGAACATGACCATTTTCCCTCCGCCAAAGCGCGGCCAGCCAGCGACACACCCAAAGGACCGGGGAACATTTCGGGGTAAAGGGTCAGGATTTGGGCAGCGAAGGTCATCTGCGCCGCAACCGCCATTCCATCAACGCTATCGCAACCAACGCGCATGAGAACGAAACCGCGATCATCAGATAAAAGAAATGCAGCGGATCAAGGCCAGCTTGGCCGACTTTGCTGCGGTAAATCATCCATCCCAACACCGAAAGCGGGGCCATTCCGGCGGCTACAGAAACGATGATCCGTGAGATCTGGGGTAGCTTTTGCACCAACGCCCATACGGCGGCGGCTGGCAGCGCCGAAAACATCATCATCATAACCAACGTAAACCAAAAAGGCATCAAACCGTCCAATTCTCTAATTTAAGACCCGGTATATCGGCGAAGTCGGCTTCGTTGTTTGTTACTATAACTGCTCCAATGCTTAAAGCATGCGCGGCCAACAACCTATCAAAACGGGCCCGTTTAAATGGCAATTTTGCATATGCCCGTGCTGCGGCTTCGTCAAAAGCAAGCAGTGGAATTATCTCAATAAATGCGTCTAAAACAGACGGCGGAGGGGATTTTCCAGCTAAGGTGCCATAGTGTACTTCTGCAAAGCTGATCGCTGAAATAGCAATTGTACCGGGCACCGATGCTGAAATACGCTCGCGCAAAATCTGATTTTGGCCATCCAAAGCATAAACGGTACAATCTGCATCAATCAAAAAGCGGATCACGGTTTTTGCTGCGCTTCTCGCTTTGCAATTGTGCTTGGTCGTTCTTCAAAATCCGCACGCGGAGCCAATTCTATTCCGGGCAGCTTGCCCCAGAAACTGCTAACATCTATCGTTTGGCGCGGTTTATCAGCTGGCTTGAACACATATTCACTACGCTCTTCACGAAGGATCATTTCATCACCATCCTTCAGGCCAAGTGCCTTCGGTAAACGCAATGCGACCGAGTTGCCTGATTTGAAAACCTTCGCTTTATATTCCTTGCTCATCGCCGCCTCCGTATATACATCATGTATATACTAAACCGCAAACACCGCGTCAATCACGATCAGCGCACCCCATTCAGGTACGGCGTCTTTGTTCAATGGCACCATGAACTTCTTGCCATCGGGGCGCTGCACTTCGATGATGTCGCCAGCGCCGAAGTTTTCGACTGCGACGCATTTGCCAAGTTCTTCTCCAGTGGTGGAAACGCACGGTAAGCCCAGCAAATCGCTGTGATAATATTCGTCGTCAGGCAATAACGGCAAGGCATCACGCGGCACGGTTATCAATGTACTGCGCAGCTTTTCAGCAGCATTGCGGTCGTTGACCTCCGCAAACCGGGCAATCGCCCCATCCTTGTGCGGACGCAGCGACACGGGCGTCAATGCGCCGTTGTTGAAGCTCTTATGCAGCTTCAAGCTATCGAGATTTTCGGCAAACAACTTCAGTCGCACCTCTCCCGTCACACCATGCGCACCGGAAACGGCGGCAAGCGTGACGGCGAGATCGTTCCCCTGCTGCTTGCGGGAGGGGTTGGGGTGGGGCCTCTCGGGCGGCGCGAAACTCACCGCCCCACCCCCAGCCCCTCCCCTAAAAGGGAGGGGAGCAAGAGCATTAGCCCTCGGCCTTTTCTTCTGGTGCAGCTTCTTCAGCAGCGGCTTCTGGCGCAGCTTCTTCTGCGGCAGGAGCTTCTTCAGCAGCAGCTTCAGTTGCAACTTCTTCAGCGGCAGGAGCTTCTTCAGCAGCAGCTTCTGGCGCAGTTTCTTCAGCAGCAGGCGATTCCTCGGCAACCACTTCCTCAACCGCTGGAGCGGCGGCGGCTTCAGCGGCAGCGGCTTTTTCTGCTTCTGCGGCTTCGGCAGCGGCTACCTTAGCGGCTTCTTCAGCTTCGGCGGCTGCTACAAGCTTGGATGCTTTTTCTTCCAAGCGTTCTTTCGCATTCGTGCCAAGCTCACCCTTTTTCGGGTTGCTGCGTGCCGCGCGCTCAAGCACACCGGCGGCATCGAGGAAACGGGCAACGCGGTCTGATGGCTGTGCGCCTACCGACAACCAATGCTTTGCGCGTTCGGTGTCGATCTTAACGCGGTCGGGGCTGTCTTTCGCCAAACGCGGGTCATAATTGCCGATTTTTTCGATGTACTTGCCATCACGCGGGCTGCGCTCATCAGCAACAACGATCCGGTAATAAGGACGCTTCTTAGATCCGCCCCGCGACAAACGTAATACTACTGCCATAAAATTAACTCACCTTTCTGAAAACTACTTAACTGTACAATTGAACTTATTTCTTACCGAGCAAACGTGCCAGATCTGGCGGCAATCCGCCCGATCCTGCTCCGCCGCCAAATCCTGGTGGCAAACTGCCTTTGGGCAATCCGGCCATACCTTCCATAGCCCCGCTCATATCGCCGCTACCTTTTCCAAACATCGCGGCGAGGCCCTTAAGGCCGCCCATCTTTTTAATACGCTTCATCGCCCGCGACATTTCCTGATGCATTTTGATCAGCTTGTTCACATCCTGAACCGTAGTGCCGGACCCTTTTGCCACGCGAATTTTGCGCTTCGCATTCAGCAGTTCGGGCTTACTGCGCTCTTTCGGAGTCATCGAACCGATAATCGCATCCATCCGCAGCAGCACTTTGTCGTCCATGCCGCTGCCTGCCATTGCCGCTTTGGCTTTCTTCATGCCAGGCATCATCCCGGCCAGCGCGCCAAGTCCGCCCATTTTGGTCATTTGACGAAATTGCATCCGCAGGTCGTTCATGTCGAACTCACCCTTGGCCATTTTGGCCGCGAGTTGTTCGGCATCTTCCTTTTCAACCATTTCAGACGCGCGCTCGACCAGGCCGACAACATCGCCCATGCCCAATATACGTCCAGCAACCCGTTCAGGATAAAACGGCTCGATAGCATCCAGTTTTTCACCGACACCAGCAAATTTGATCGGCTTTCCGGTAACCGCGCGCATCGAAAGCGCCGCACCGCCGCGTGCATCGCCGTCCATCCGCGTCAGGACGACGCCGGTTAGTTCGACCTGTTCGCCAAAGTTCTTGGCGACATTGACCGCGTCTTGGCCGGTCAAGGCGTCAACAACCAGCAAAACTTCCTGCGGCGTTGAAACGCTGGCGACAGCCTTCATCTCGTCCATCAACTGCTGATCGACATGCAATCTGCCGGCAGTGTCGAGCATCAACACATCAAAGCTTTGCAGCTTCGCCGCCTGCATCGCCCGCTTGGCGATTTCGACGGGTTGCTGCCCTTCGATAATGGGCAGCGTCGCGACTTCGATCTGCTTGCCTAAAGTGGCCAACTGTTCTTGCGCAGCGGGACGATTAACGTCCAGCGACGCCATCAAAACCTTTTTGTTTTGCTTGCCTTTTAGCAGCTTGGCGATTTTAGCAGTGGTTGTCGTTTTGCCCGAACCCTGCAAGCCAACCATCATGATTATCGCAGGCGGCGCGGCGGATAGATTTAGCTCGCTATGTTCCGAACCAAGCATCTCGACCAAACCGTCATTGACGATTTTGACCACCTGCTGCCCCGGCGTAATCGATTTTAAGACCGATTGTCCGATTGCTTTTTCAGTGACTTTTTCAACAAAATCGCGAACCACTGAAAGCGCGACGTCGGCCTCCAGCAATGCAACTCGCACTTCGCGCATCGCTTCACGGACATCATTTTCAGTAAGCGCACCGCGCCCGCGAAGGCGATCAAACACCCCTCCTAAACGGTCGCTCAGCTTATCAAACATCCAAAATCCTTCTTAAAACGAACAAAACGCCGGTGGACGAATAATCATCAACCAGCGTGGAAAATTGTGTATTTCCAAATATATATATTGAAGCAATTGCTCCGATCAGCTCTCGTTATCTGAATTGCGCCGAAAGATCAACCTTCCTTTGTAAATAGCGGGTTTGCGATCTTTGTATGATAGCAGCGAGAATCCGACCCGCATCAGAATTAACAAAATATTGACCATTTATGTTCAAAACGTTGAATACTTAAAAACGGAATTCTGTCTTGAGCCAACAACAAATAGAGAATGGCAAAAAAAGGTCTAGCCTAACTGCCACCCCGAACGGCGGAATGTCTTACGTCTATAAGGGCGTCGTGTTCTTTGCACTGGCGCTGTTTGTCTATATTGGCGGGTCTGTCGGCAACCAGATGGTTCGCCGAGCAATCGGTGATTCGCAAGGTGCCGATCAAGCGATGGTAACCGCATTGTTGCTGAACATTGCGCTTATTCTGCTCATTTGGCGCCGAACAACTTCGCTCAGCGGTGAAATCGACGTTTACCGGCAAGCCGAAGTTCACGCGCAACATCTCGCGATTACCGATCCGTTGACAAACTTGTTAAATCGCCGATCGGTAAAGGAAAAGACCGCCGAATTGAGTGCGCGTTCGGCAAAACGAGGCAAATCAACAGCGTTTCTAATGATCGACCTTGACCAGTTTAAACGCATCAACGACCTTTATGGCCATGACAGCGGCGATCAGCTTCTGCGCGAAGTTGCCGACCGTATGCGTGAAGTTGTTCCCCCCAGCAGTGTTGTTGCTCGCCTTGGCGGTGACGAATTCGGAATATGCGTGGTGTTTGAACCTGAATATCCCGAAACAGTCGACCGTCTTGCTGAGGACTTGATCGAAGCGCTGGCAAAATCTATTACAATTTCCGAAGTCGAGCAGAATGTCACGGCGTCGATTGGCATAAGCCGGCCTGATGCAGAATGTGATACGATTGATACTTTGATGCGCAGAGCAGATATTGCGCTTTATGCCGCCAAGAAAAACGGCCGCAACGGCTATTGCTGGTTCGAAAAGGGAATGGAAACGGAACTGCGCACCCGCAACTCCCTTGAATCAGACATACGTGCGGCGATACCCAACGAAGAATTCGTTCCTTACTTTGAACAGCAAATTGACTTGGCAACTGGCGAACTCGTTGGCTTTGAAATGCTTGCGCGTTGGATTTCACCAGAACGCGGACTCATTCCGCCGGACAGCTTCATCCCCGTCGCCGAAGAAACCGGCATGATCGGTGATCTGTCGATGAGCGTCATCCGCAAAGCGTTGATTGAAGCGAAATCGTGGGACCAAAAACTGACTATTTCGGTCAACATCTCGCCGGTTCAGCTTAAAGATCCCTGGCTCGCGCAAAAGATCGTCAAGTTGCTCGTCGAAACCGGTTTCCCGGCGAGCAGGCTCGAAGTGGAAATCACGGAAAGTTCATTGTTCAAAAATCTTAGCCTTGCACAATCGATTATTGGCAGCTTGAAAAACCAGGGCATAAAAATCGCGCTGGATGACTTTGGCACGGGATACAGCTCGCTGGCGCATTTGCGGGCCCTGCCATTCGACCGGATCAAAATTGATCGAAGCTTTGTCTCGTCAATGATGGAAAACGCCGAAAGTGCCGCGATTGTCAGCGCGATTGCTGGTCTTGGCGCAAGCTTGGGCGTGCCCATTACTGCAGAGGGTATCGAACGCGCGGATGTGATCGAAAAGCTCAATTCATTGGGTTGTTCAAAAGGACAGGGCTGGCACTTTGGAAAACCGCTCTCGATTGCTGAAACACGGGCCTTGTTAGCTGACAAGGACATGCTCATTCTTGGCCGTGCGCCGATTGACCAAGCGAGTTTCGAGCAATCTGCGATCCATCAAATTTTGGGCAGAGCAACCGGCTGACGCTTTCAAGGCGGCTGCACCGCCAAAGCTCTGGACTTGGCAGCCACCGCCGCCTAAATGGCCGCTATGGTAAGCGGAAACTTTTACAAGATGCATGGATTGGGCAATGACTTTGTCATCATTGACTGCCGCGAAACACCGCTTGATTTCAACACAGAAAAAGCGCGCGCCGTATCGGACCGGCATACTGGTATTGGCTGCGATCAACTCATATTGCTGAAACAGTCGGTGCTCGCCGATGTTAAAATGACAATCTTTAACGCTGATGGCGGTGAGGTTGAATCCTGCGGTAATGCCGCGCGCTGTGTCGTCGCGCTATTGGGCAAAGACTGCACAATCGAAACCGGCGGCGGTATTATAAGCGGCAGCCTGGTTAACGATGCGGTCGCCATCAACATGGGGTTGCCGCGATTTGATTGGCAAGACATTCCCCTCGCCTTTGCAATGGACACATCGAATTTGCCGCTCGCTTGGGACGAGTTATCGAATGCGGTTGCGGTGAATGTCGGCAATCCGCATGTGGTATTTTTTGTAAGCGATAGCGCCGCAATAGATTTGCTGCGGCTTGGTCCAATCATTGAAAAGGACGCTGCGTTCCCAAAGCATATCAACGTCAATGTAGCCACTATTGAAGATGGCGAGATTTTTTTGCGGGTGTGGGAACGCGGCGTCGGTTTGACCCGGGCATGCGGAACGGGTGCCTGTGCAACGGCGGTCGCCGCCATAAAGCAAGGGCTGGTGCAATCACCTGTGGTTGTTAACTTGCCCGGTGGAAAATTGAAAATTGCATGGCAGTCCGGTGAACCCGTCACAATGACTGGCGGCACGAGCTTCGTCTTCAGAGGGACAGCGGATTGGGACAAATTCGGATGAGTTCCGCCGAGGTGATTACGATGGGCTGCCGGCTCAACCTGGCCGAAAGCAACGCATTGGTTCAGCAATTGGGCGATGCGGCCGACTTGGTCGTTATCAACAGCTGCGCGGTCACCAACGAGGCTGTGCGCCAAACCCGGCAAGCAATCCGGCAAGCCCGCAAGCGGCGCCCTGATGCACGAATAATTGTGACGGGGTGCGCAGCGCAGGTTGACCCGGAAAGTTTCGCGGCGATGCCCGAAGTGAACACGGTCCTTGGCAATGCGGAAAAACAGCGGCCAGACCTGTTCCTTGAACGATCAAGAAACAGCAAGATAATGGTCGCCGACATTATGGCAGTCAAGGAAACCGCACCGCACATGGTATCGGCTTTCTCGGGGAAAACCCGCGCCTTTGTCGAGGTGCAAAACGGCTGTGACCACCGCTGTACCTTCTGCATCATTCCATTTGGCCGTGGCAACAGCAGGTCTGTGCCCGCAGGATTGGTAATCGATCACATCAAAAAGCTCGTCGATGAAGGTTTTCCGGAAGTCGTCTTAACCGGCGTCGATGTCACCAGCTATGGCTATGACTTGCCCGGAAAGCCCAATCTGGGGCTGCTGGTGGAGCGCATATTGCGCCATGTGCCTGCCCTGCCTCGCTTGCGTCTATCGTCCGTCGATGGAGTAGAAATCGACGCACGATTATTTGACCTGATTACCGGCGAACCACGCTTAATGCCGCACATTCATTTGTCCTTACAATCAGGCGATAACCTGATCCTGAAGCGGATGAAGCGCCGCCACAGCCGCGAAGTTGCGGTAGAATTGGTGCAAAAAATGCAGGCGGTTCGTCCGGCCATAACGATCGGCGCAGACATAATTGCGGGTTTCCCGACCGAGGATGAAAGCATGTTCGCCAACAGCGTTAAACTCATCGAAGACTGTAGTATCGTGCATGGCCACATATTTCCCTATTCACCAAAAGCGGGCACGCCGGCGGAACGGATGCCGCAAATTGATCCGGCGGTAATTAAACAGCGCGCCCGCACCCTTCGCCAACATGTCGCGGCCCAAAAGGCAGCCTGGCAATCGGCATTGGTTGGCAAAACTGAAAATGTAGCTGTCGAAAAAGGAGGAATGTCTGGTCACGCCGAAAATTTTGCATATGTACAGCTGGACCGCAAAGTTTCCGAAGGCAGCATTGTTTCGGTACAAGTGAACTCGGCACAGGATGGACAATTATTGGCCGAGGTTATTGCATGACTGAAAAAACGGGCTGGACCGGAAAACTGTTTGGCGGGCTAAAGAAAACATCTGGCAAGCTTACCGAAAATCTCACGGGGTTGGTGACCAAAGCGAAATTGGACAATGAAGCCCTTGATGACATCGAGGAGGCGCTGATCCTGTCCGATTTGGGGCCCGCCACAGCCGCGCAAATCAGGCAGAAATTGGCGGCCGAACGGTTCGACAAGGGATTGGATGACGAAGGCGTGCGGGTGATCGTCGAAGACGAGATCGCAAACATATTGTCGCCCGTCGCCAAGGCATTGGAGATCGACGCCTTCCCTCGCCCGCAGGTCATATTGGTGATCGGCGTTAACGGATCGGGCAAGACAACGACCATTGCCAAGCTGGCGCATTTGTTTCTGGAGCAGGATTACGGCGTCATGCTGGCGGCGGGCGATACATTCCGCGCCGCCGCAATTGGCCAGTTAAAGATTTGGGCGGACCGGCTGGGCATAAAGATCGTGACTGGCGCAGAAGGCGGCGATGCGGCTGGCGTCGTGTTTGATGCGGTTAAGCAAGCGACTGCAGAGGGCATTGATGTGCTGCTGGTCGATACCGCAGGGCGATTGCAAAATAAGAGCGAGCTGATGGACGAACTGGCGAAAATTCGCCGCGTTCTGGGCCGGCTAAACCCTGCTGCACCGCATGATGTCGTGCTGGTGCTCGACGCATCGACTGGCCAAAATGCGCTTTCCCAGATCGAAGTGTTCAAAGAAATGGCCGGGGTCACAGGAATCGTGATGACCAAGCTGGACGGCAGCGCGCGCGGCGGCATTTTGGTGGCGGCGGCGAAACAATTCGGCCTGCCGATACATGCCATTGGTGTCGGCGAAACCATCGACGATTTGCGTCCGTTTGCCGCGCGCGACCTGGCCCGCGCAATCAGCGGCGGTAAGTTATGAAAGAGCCTGAAATGAAATCTCCCCCGCCAAAATGGCTTTCTCCCGTGCTTGATTTTGGGCCGTTATTGGCGTTTTTTGCCGCCAACTGGCTGGGCAGCTCAAAGTCCGATCCGACGCGCGGGCCGTTGGCCGGGACCGCAGTGTTCATGGTCGCGATCATCATCGCCTTGATCGTATCGAAAGTGAAACTGGGCAAGGTTTCGCCGATGATGTGGGTGTCGGCGATATTGGTCACCGGTTTTGGCGCGCTGACATTATGGTTCCGCGATCCCAGCTTTATTCAGTTGAAGCCGACATTGATTTACTTGCTGTTTGCCGCGATATTGTTTGGCGGTTTGCTGCGCGGAAAGGCGCTGCTGAAATATCTGTTAGAATATGCGTTCGACGGCGTCGACGATGGCGGATGGAAAAAATTGTCGCGCAATTGGGCGTTGTTCTTTTTAGGAATGGCTGGATTTAATGAGATTATCAGACAGCCAGAACTGTTCAGCTTCGATAGTTGGCTAGCGATCAAAACCTGGGGAGTGACGGTGCTGTTTTTCATCTTCAACATGACGCAGATCCCGATGCTGATCCGGCATGGACTTAAGCTTGAAAAGACCGAGAATAACGGTCAGTAATTCTCGAATATACGAACGGGCATCATGCCAAAGGCGCAGAACTGCTTGTCATTTACGTTTGGACTGGGCAGAATAAGATAACTTAAACAGGGAACATGAATATGGCGAAGTTTTTTGGAAATTTACATTTGGTGCTTTTGGTAGGTTTGGCGCTCGCTTTTGCGGTGATGCTGACCTTGGGCGGTGAAGGCGCATTTGAATTACAAGCGGTTACGCGCTGGTTGCACACATTCTTCGGAATCGTCTGGATCGGCTTGTTGTATTATTTTAACTTCGTCCAGATCCCGACGATGCCAAAAATCCCTGCCGAACTGAAACCCGGCATTTCCAAACATATCGCGCCTTCGGCCTTGTTCTTTTTCCGCTGGGGCGCGGCATTGACGGTTTTAACCGGTATCATCATCGCGGTTTTGGCTGGCTACGCGCATCAAGCGTTCACGTTGCAAGACCCGTTCAAGCTGATCGGTGTCGGCATGTACATCGCGCTGATTATGGCATTCAACGTCTGGTTCATCATCTGGCCCAACCAGAAAAAGGCGCTGGGCATTGTCGAAGCCGATGACGCGGCCAAGGCAAAGGCAGCATCCACCGCAATGATGACATCGCGGCTCAACACGTTGCTGTCGATCCCGATGCTATACTGCATGGTCAGCGCCAACGGCGGCTGATTTGCGGAATATCGAAATGAAACGGGCGGCCATTGTGCCGCCCTTTTCTTATCGCGCCGCCCATTTTGTTGTAAGTGCCGGTCAAATTTGGCGCAAAATGCCATTTCATCGAATTTGCCAAGTTGACACCTAGTTGACAAAATTGACACCTATTTTGAAACTAATTGCCAGTCCGGGTATAGATAATTTCCTACTTTGCCGTTAGTTTGTAATTTTACGTTTTCGCAAATCCAACTGCGAAGGGTGAAATTTGACCGCCAACAATGTCAAAGAGCCAGCCCTTAATTAGCGACCACGCCCTGTGGTCCCAGAACAAATCCTACATTACAAGTATTAACCCACATTCGGTCATGTTCAATCGTCATTCCCACCTTCGCGGAAATGATGAAGTTTATGTTTTTATGTGATTTTTAAAGCGGGATGACTTCAGATTGAGCCATCACCGTAGCCCTGAGCCCGTCGAAGGGCGTTTCACTGAGAGACGTGCTTCGACAAGCTCAGCGCTACGGTTTTGAATGAGTGATTCAATCTAATGTCACCATGCTCTATCCGCACTACCCCAACAAATCATGCTTCTTCAATGTATGCCGCAATTGATCATAAGACAGGCTGAGCGCCTTTGCCGTTTGCCTTTGATTATAGCGGTTCTTGGCCAAGGCCTGCTGCAGCACGGCCTTTTCAAATGCTTCCGTTGCTTCCCTGAAATCGGAGACGTCGACGCTGCTTAATTCTGCCACGTCCGACAAATCTGTCGACGCATTTTTGTCGGCGGGTGCAAATTCATTGGCTTGCGCGCTGCGCTTTGCCGGGATCGGTTTCCACGGCGATACAAACGGATCGAACTGAATATAGTCAATCGGCTGCCCCACATCGCCCCAACGATACACCGCCCGTTCCACCACGTTGCGAAGTTCCCGGACATTACCCGGCCAAAGGTAGTTTTCCAGCGCCTGGGTAGCGATCTCGCCGAACCCGGGCCACGCGTCCCACCCCAGTTCCGCCGCCATCCGGCGTCCAAAATACTCTGAAAGCACCGAAACATCGCCCTCGCGCACGCGCAGCGGCGGCAGGGTGACAACTTCGAACGAAAGCCGGTCAAGCAAATCCGCCCGAAACCGGCCCTGATCCACCATATTGGGCAAATCTTCGTTGGTTGCCGCAACGATGCGCACGTCGACCCGTATCGGCCGTGAAGACCCTATGCGGGTAACCTCGCCATATTCCACCGCACGGAGCAATCGTTCCTGCGCACCGGAGCTAAGCGTACCTAGCTCGTCAAGAAACAACGTGCCACCATGTGCTTCCTCAAACCGGCCCTCACGCGCTTTAGTTGCGCCGGTAAACGCGCCAGCTTCATGCCCGAACAGCTCCGCCTCAATCAACGATTCGGGCAAAGCCGCGCAGTTCATGGTGATCAGCGGCCCGTCCCATCGCTGGCTGAGCCGGTGCAACCTCTCCGCAATCAACTCTTTGCCAGTTCCGCGCTCACCCACAACCAGCACAGGCCGGTTGAGTGACGCAGCAGCACTCGCGCGCTCAACCGCGTCCAGGAATGCCGAAGATTGGCCGATAAACTGAACTTCCCGATCCATGCTTTAAACATTGGCACATTTCACCACGTAATAGCAATAATTACTATGCGGCTCTGCAAGCTTTTTCCCGAAAATCGCAGAATTCCTAAAGTCCTGAAAACTGGCACGGTTTCTGCAATGTAATTGGAAAGCCGGATAATAGGCGCAAACAGAGGATAGACGGATGAAGCACAATGACAACAAAACAACCGGTGCACTGGTCAACTTACTCACATTATCCGCATCGGCCATCTTGCTGATCACCATCTGCTTCGCGCCTGCTATGGCTCAAGAGAAAGATCGCGTCAATCATGATGGCACCAATTCAAAGCGGCCAGTCGCCGTCAGTTATCTTGCCTGACACGATTAGCCCGCGATCGGGGCGCCGACGCTCTCCCCTGCCCCCAGCTGCCCCGATCGCAACCCTGTTTCAGAATACCAGATTTCAGAATTTACGCAGTTTAAACCGGAGTTACCCAATGGGCATATTTTCAAGAACACGCGATATCTTCGCTGCCAACTTCACCGACTTGCTCGACAAGTCAGAAGATCCGGCGAAAATGATCCGTATGATCATCATGGAAATGGAGGAGACGCTTGTTGAAGTGCGCGCTTCTGCTGCCCGCACGATTGCGGACAAAAAGGAGCTGAGCCGGCATATTGCAAAACTCGATATGCTGCAGGCCGACTGGACCGAGAAGGCCCAATTGGCGCTTTCCAAGGATCGTGAGGATTTGGCAAAGGCCGCTTTGGTCGAAAAACGCAAAGCGACAGATATGGCCAGCCAGTTGCAAGCCGAAGTTGATGTGTTGAGCGATGCGTTGCGCGCATCCGAAGGCGACATCCACAAGCTGCAAAAGAAACTGATCGAAGCCCGTAGCCGTCAGAATGCGTTGATGACCCGGTTGGAAAGCGCCGAGAACCAAGTCAAATTGCGGACAATGTACAATGGTGATAAGGTCCGCGAGGCATTTTCGCGCTTCGACGTTCTGGAACGCCGTGTCGATATGACCGAAGGCCACGCCGACGCATTGAGCATCGGCCACGAAGGCCCGCTGAGCTTGGGCGACGAGATTGCGGCGCTCGCCGATACCGATCAGGTCGATGCCGAACTGGAAGAAATGAAAAAAGCCCTGAAACAAAACGCGCAGAAGGGATCGTAAGCCATGGAGGACGTAATCATTGCCCCGATCGTCGTCGCGATCCTGTTTATTGGATTGCCTTGGCTGATCCTGCATCATGTTACCAAATGGAAAACCGCCGCAACGCTGACCAATGACGATGAACGGATGCTGGGCGATATGCATGATCTAGCGCGCCGGTTGGAAGACCGCCTTGATACCGTTGAACGCTTGGTTGCTTCGGACAATCCCGATTGGCATCCCCGCCGCGTCGACCACGAAGCCCAAGACTATAACGCAGAGAATATCCGTAAGCTGGAAAGGAACCGCTGAGATGGCTAGCCAACATACCAATTTCTATCTCGATAAAATGAATGCCAAATGGAAAGGTGTTTGTGCCGGGATCGCCGATTACACGGGAGTTGATGTCTTATGGGTCCGGCTTGGCGCGGTTGCGCTGACTTTGATGGGCGGTTTTCCGTGGACCATTATCGCCTATTTCATCGCCGCATGGATGGCAGACAAAAAACCCGCGCATTTATATTCCGATCAAGTCGACAAAAAATTCTGGCAGGGCGTCCGCCAATCCCCCGCCCGCACAACCCGCGATATCCGGTCACGCTTTCGGGCAATTGATCACCGCCTTGCTGATATCGAGATGTATTATGTGAGCGCCAACAAGCAATTGGCCGACGAAATCGACAGCCTGCGCTGAACCTCGCAGAGAATAGAAAGATATCACTATGGACGATATAGGCACCCCGTTCTTCATAATGGGATTGATGCTTGGTGTGTTGAGCACATTGATTATTCAATATTATGGCCGCCGGAAAGTTAGCAAGGCGTTGCAGCAAGAAGGTCTAACGCCGAGCCGCAAAACCGAACTGCTGTCTCAGGAAAATGAGGGTATGAAGGGGCAAATATTGCGACTTGAAGAACGCCTGTCGGTAATGGAGCGTATCACCACCGATAGCCACATGAATTTGAGCAATGAAATCGAGCGTTTACGCTGAACCTCAAATAGCAATTTACAAGGAGAATGCTATGTTAACACTCATCATTTTTGCAACAATTGCTTGGTTCGCATATCGGCATTTTGCCAAGAAAAAACGCACCGCCGACATCCGCAACTGGAGCGTCGATTTCCGCAACGATAAGGCGTTCCGGCCAGTAACACGCCGGTTGCCATGGAGGAACTTGTAATGAACTTCGGAGGCTCAGGCTTTATCGCTATAATCGTCGTAGTTTGCACCGCAGGTTGGTTGATCAACAACTGGATCCGCGCCAAACATGGCTACCCCCTCGAAGATGAGTGGGGCGGAAAGACTGCCAAGGGTGATCCGACGGCGGACCGCAAAATTGAACTGCTGACCAGCGAGAATGAAGGTTTGAACAACAAAGTCAGTCATTTGGAGGAGCGCATTGCCGTGCTCGAACGGATTGTCACCGACAAAGCCGGACGGCTTTCGGATGAAATCGAAAACCTGCGCTGACACGCAATCAAGGAGCAAGAAATGGAACCCACAGTTGTTGAAGGTCTAATGAAGTTGGCTATTCCAATTACATTGATTACTATAGTCGGAGTTGCCGGATGGGTTGTTACCACTTGGATGCGGATTAAAAATGGCTACCCGCTGGATGGCACCTGGGGCCAGGCTGTGTATCCGAAAACCGATGCTGAGGCGGCCGAGCGGGTAAAATTGCTCAGCCAGGAAAACGCCCAATTGCGCGCAGAGATTGGCTCGATCAAAGACCGGCTGGCCAATGTTGAAAAGATTGTCGTCGACGATTCCCACCGCCTGACCGCAGACATCGAAGCATTGCGCGGACCTCGTAATTAATTTGAATAAGGATCGTCAGAATGTTCGATGAAATCTGGATATTGATACCATTGGCGCCATTTCTGCTGGGCGGTTTTGCTCTATGGTCACGCCATAAACAGCGCGAGTTGGAGATCATGTCGCAAAGCAACAGCGAAAATGCGGCGCAATATGCCGCGCAAAATGCAAGGCTGGAACAGCGCGTGCAAGTGCTGGAACGGATCATCACCGACAAGAATAGCAGCTTGGCCGACGCCATCGAAGACCTGCGCGACAAGCCGCTGAACTAGATTATTTCAAAAATTTCAGGAGGAAGAGATGATAGGCGATCCGTTTACTATGGTAGTTGCAATCATTGCGATCATCACCATCGGCAAGGTACTGAGTTCACGTTATAAAGCACGCCATGGGATCATCGAAGACGTCCATGGCAACCAGCAGCGCATCGCAGCGGATCCCGATACCGCGCGGATGCGTGAAGAAATTTCGGTGTTGAAAGAGCGCATTCAAGTGCTCGAACGGATTGCCACTGACGGCAATAGTGCCAGCGATATCAACCGGCAGATCGAACAATTACGCGACCGCTGAAAGCCGCTTAACCCTAATCAAGTGAAAGGAAGGAACCATGCCGAAAGACCCAAATTTCTACCTGATCACAGGTTGCTTTTTTCTGGCTTCACTGGCGTTGGTCGCAGTGGTTATGTTGCGCGGATGGCGCGACTGGATTACCCTGAAACATGCCGAATTGGACCGGATGAACGCGGGTGAAACCCCTGCCCCTTCGGCGACATCGCGCATCGAAGTGGCTGACTTGAAAGAGCGCGTAAAGAAGCTGGAAGCAATCGCGGCAGGGATTGATATTTAAAGGCGAAGCGTTATGGCGATGCCATGAACAGCCTATCCGACATATTAGAAGAATATGAATTTCTCGACGGTGATGACCGTTACCGACTGTTGATCGAACTGGGCCGCGAATTACCCGACATGCCCGGCGCACTTAAGACCGACGCAACTTTGGTGCGCGGCTGTTCCGCCTCGGTCTGGGTCTATCCCGGGCAAACAGACGGAAAGTCGCTCGAATTTTTGGCAGACAGCAATGCCGCGATAACCAAGGGCATCATCGCTTTGGTGTTGAAAACAGTGCACGGGAAAAGTGCCGCCGACGTGCTGTCGACCGACATCGAAGCAGAGCTTTCACCCTTCGATCTAAAAAACCAGCTGTCGTCCAACCGGACACAGGGAATTCCCAATATGATAGCGCTTATTCGGGAAACTGCGCAAAGATATGCGGTTTAGTGCGTGAAGAGATTTGAGTGAAACACAACTCGCCCTGGCTGAAACCAAAAAACCGTTCGTGCTGACCTTGTCGAAGTACAGGTTGCTTGCCTCATCCTTCGACATCGACCCGCCGGGAGACAGGACGAACGAACAGGGAGTTCTGTTGCAAAATAATGTCATCACGGCCTAAAAAGCAGCCGTCATCCCAAACCTAATCCAAGCCAACGAGAACGTTTACGTTCCCTTCCATTCCTTCAACTCTTCGGAAACGCGCAGCACATCATAGGCGGCCTGCCCAGCCTGAAACATTTTGGCGGCATCGGCATCGCCGGGTTTTACATCAGGATGCGTTTCCTTCGCGATTTTACGCCAAGCCTTTTTCACATCGTCAAATGTCGAATCACTGTCGAGGCCCAAGATGTCCAATGCCCGCATTTCATCGCGGGTGCGCGAACCGTCGCCCGAACCGGCCCAGCCATAATGCGCGGCTTCTTTGAAGCCTGAAAAATCGCTGCGTTCTTGCTTTTCGCGCGCCTCTGCTTCTTCTTTGGTTAAGCCTTCAAAATAGTCCCAGCCGCGGTTATACTCACCCGCATGGGTTTCACAAAACATCCAGCGTTCCGGGCTGTTGGGAGATTTGGGAGCGGGACAATTTCCTGCGCTGCTGCATCCGTAACGGTCGCAAAGCCGCACCTGCTGCGCCTCACGCGAGCTGCCGTATCCGCGCTCACGCGGAAAACCCCAATTGTTAGTCGACGAACGTGCCATGCGGCTTCCTTAAACGAGATTGCGTCTTACACAAGCCAGAGTGTTAATTCCCCGCCCCAAAATATATATGCCAGAGGGTCTATAAGCCGGGTTCTGTCCCCCGCATTTGCCGAAACAAATGCGGATGTGCGACTATTCCTCTAGGCAGCGCATTGCTGCGCCGCTCAAGCAACCAACCCGGAAGACTAGGCAGGAGGATGCCCACTTCTTGCGAAGTTCGCCTTCCCTATTCGGTTTTGCTCCCGGTGGGGTTTACCATGCCGCCAATGTTACCATTCGCGCGGTGCGCTCTTACCGCACCATTTCAATCTTACTATACCGAAGTATAGCGGTATGTTTTCTGTGGCACTGTCCCTAGAGTTTCCTCCGCCGGGCGTTACCCGGCACCGTTCCTCGCTGGAGCCCGGACTTTCCTCCCCTATATGGTTACCCACATAGCGGCAGCCGCCCGACCCTCTGGCAATCGGGATTATATAGCATCATTGACTTTTTAGTCCAGCAATACGCCCAACAAAATGGCGCGGCATTCGCCATCAATAATCCCATCGACATTTTCCGGACGGAACCGGCGTTGAAACGCGACCACGGCGGCTGGGCCATCGGTAATGTCATATCCGTACCGTGCCAATGCCATCAAAAATGCAGCGTCGCTCCATTGCGGGTCAATCAATTTCTTCTTGGGCCGTGGTACCGCCAAACCGTGGCGAGCCAATCGTTCCCAATCGAACAGTTCGCCGGGATCTTGTTTGCGGGAAGGGGCAACATCGCTATGGCCAACGACATTGCGCGGCTCAATTGAGAATGTTTGCACGATTTCTGCAACCAGCAAATTCACTGCATCCATCTGTTCTTCCGGAAAGGGCCGGTAACCCCATTCATGGCCCGGATTGATAATTTCGATACCGATGCTGGCGCTGTTGATATCGGTAACACCGCGCCACGATGATTTTCCCGCGTGATGCGCCCGGTTTTCTTCGCGTACCATGTGGACGACCTGGCCGTCTTCGGCGACGACATAATGCGCAGAAACGCCAGATTTCGGATCGGCCAACCAATCAATCGCCGCCGGGCCGCTTTGCATACCGGTGTAATGGAGGACGAGCATCGTGATCGGCAATGTACGCTCGCCGTAATTGGGTGATGGATTCCAGATCATTTGACCGGCTTAATCTAGTTCAGTCAGGTTGCCAATGGAGCATTGACCGGATGCTAAGCAACTTCTGAAAAAGGGTAGCCTTGCCGCCGCGATGCGGAATCAGTTCGCTGGAAGAAACCCCGAAACTCGCGGCTTGCGGACAGTTTTTCGGTTTGACCAATGACTGTTTCAGCCGCGCCCAGCATCACCATACCGTTTGGTCCCATGGTATCCGACACAGAGTCAAGCACTTGCCGCCGCTTGTCATCGCACAAGTACATCAGCATGTTGCGGCACAGTATTACGTCGAATGTGCGGTGACCTTCAACCTTATTGAGCATGTTGTGCTGCCGGAAAGTTACCATTTTACGCAGATTTTCGTTGATAACCCAATCTTCGCCAACCTGCGTGAAATATTTAAGCATCAAAACAACCGGCATTCCGCGTTGGATTTCGAATTGCGAGTACCGACCTTCTTTGGCTCGGTTCAACGCGCTGGACGAAACATCGGTCGCAAAAATCTCGATCGCCCAGCCCTGCCATTTTTCAGCGTTTTCGCAAATCATCATCGCCAGCGAATAGGGTTCCTGGCCGGTGGAACAAGCCGCTGACCAGATCCGTAGTGTTTTTGATGCGCTGTTTTGTGCACGGAGCGAATCCAGCAGCGGCCCGGTGAGCAGCGCAAAGTTTGCCTGATCCCGGAAAAAGCATGTTTCATTGTTGATCATCGCTTCGGCGCAATCGATCTTCAGTTGTTCATCAGAATCTGAAGTTATCACTGCCGCCAAAGTTTCAATATCCGGAATCGAATAGCGCCGCATCACCGGTTTTAATGTCATTTCCAATCGCCATTGCCGATTCGCGGCAACAACTTGTCCAGTGTGTTTTTCCAGCAGGTTGGAAAGGACGCGATTGGAATGGCTGCTCTCCATTATCTTATGCCCTTGCCAAATTGTTTAACATGGCCGCGATTTCCAGAGGGTTGAGCACCGCATTAGCCAAATTTTCCCGCACGATAGCCCCCGGCATTCCCCAAACAACCGACGTCTCAATATCTTGCGCAAATATCCGGCCCTTTGCCGCCGATAATGCCCGCGCACCGGCAAGACCATCTTGCCCCATGCCGCTCAATACGATGCCAAGTGCGTTAGCGCCGTAAATAGCAGCGACAGACTCCAACATTGCATCAACGGACGGGCAGTAACGGCTGGCATCGTAAATTGCCTGCGCGCCAATTTGAACCTGGCCATTAACAAAGCGGCAAACGAGATGTGAATTTCCTGGTGCAACGTAGATGTAGCCTTCTTGCACAATCATATTTTCTTCGGCCACAACGACTTTGCGCTGTGTGTGACCTGACAATTGCCGCGCGAAAAACGTCATGAATGCGTCGGGCAAATGCTGTGTAATAAAGATTGGGCAATCAATACGCGGTTCAAGATTTTCGATGATCTGGAAAATTGCGGGGATACCGCCAGTTGACGCGCCAATTGCGATGCATGCAGGTTTACAGTTTACATCAATTCCGTCGGTCTTTGCGCGATCTATGCGGTGTTCAACCAAACGCTGTTTCGATTGCCCCAGGTGGATTACTTTGTCGATCAATGTTTGTGAAAACATGCCTGAAAACCCGCTACGTCCCGGCTTTGCCAAGGTATCGCATGCGCCCAATGACAAGGCCTTGATTGCCGCAGGACCGTTTTCTTCGGCAAATGATGAAACCACAATAATGCCTGCGCCTTTGGATTTTTCGATCAAATCCGGCAATGCATCCAATCCGGTACGTTCGGGCATTTCGATATCCAACAATATGATATCGACGTCTTGCTTCTCCAAAGCTGATAGTGCCGATTTTGTATCGCACGCCTCTACGACAACTTCAACTCTCACAGATCGCGAAAGTATCTGGGCCAAGATTGATCTTGCGACTGCGCTATCATCCACGATCATTACCCGCACACACTGCCGCGCGGTATCTAAACGACGATTTTGCTTAGGTGGAATGAATGTCATCAAACAGCCGCGCTATTACAGACAACCAACTATTTGCAATTTTGCTTCCAGTGTTTCGCGGTCGAAGGGCTTCATTACATATTCATCGGCACCCGCCGAAATCGCGGCTTGAATGTGACTGATCCCATTTTCTGTGGTGCAGAATATGACTTTGGCGGACGGCGACGCATTAGTAGACCGGTATGCTCTCAGGAAATCCATTCCGCTCATCACCGGCATGTTCCAATCCAGCAGAATGACGTCCGGCGAACCGTTCTCGCATTGGTGGAGCGCATCTTGGCCATCGGCCGCCTCGGCGACCGTAAACCGCATTGTTTCTAAAATATGCCGCGCTACTTTTCTGATGACCTTGCTATCGTCGACGACCAAACACGTTTTCATTTTTTTCCACTCCACGAAATCCCCTAAGACAGGCTAGGGACTGTCCATTATCATCTGGTTAATTTCGCAAGTTGGATGTGAAAATCCAGCAGATTATCGCGTTCAGGCGGCTAGGGCCCGGGTTCCCGTGACAATCTTGCTTGGACACAAAACGACGACAATCTTACCGTCGATTTTGACCAGAGATTTTGCAAACTTCCGCCAATTCGGGCCCGGCGTGATTGCATGTTCATATTGGCTGTCGTCGATGCTGATAACATCGGTTACCGCGCCGACGATCAAGCCAAAATGGAACCCGTCAATTTCGGCAATCACCGCTAAAGCATTTTTCGCCACTGGTTTTGACCTGCCTGTCACCGCATATTGCGTATCAATCAGCGTTAATACTCGGCTACGCAATGCAAAAACACCTGCTACCAGCGGATCTGCCCTTGGTACGCGAACGAAATCTGGCACGTGCACCACCGATTCAACGACATCGCTGGCAATGGCGACACTTGTACCGTCAATTTCAGCCAATAGAAAAAGCTCGGCCATATCAGCGCGCTCCTGACAATTTGGTTTCAATCGCGGAAATCAATCCAACGCGATCATAGCGGTAAATGCTGGGCAATTGTTCGTTTGCGACAAAGCTTTGCTGACGCAGCCGCAGCAGCCTGTTGTCGTCGGTATCTGCAGCGGACTCGTTATCATCCCGGCCAATGATAATCTGGGCATGAAGCCGATCAGTCGCGTCAAAGCTGACCCTGTATCCTGATGCGTTCAATAATGGTTCAAGGATGTTGCGCTCCCAATGATCGTGTGGACCGCATTCAACAAAACAAAGTGGCCGTTCCGAACCGGTCGCCGCGCCGATATCGGTCATTTCAAAAAACTGGAATATATTCAGCAACTCGGCTGGTTCACCATCGACATTTATGATGCCCTCATGTTCTTTCGGATTGGCGCTTTGAACGATTTTCGCAGGCAAGCTAAAAACATCCAATACTTGTTTTACGGCCAAATATTTGCAACTTTCTCCATCTGTGAGCTTTAGCATTTGGATCGTTCCGGCATTGGGAACGTCGTTCAAATCAAAAACTTCGATCAGTTCATTATTTACAAACGCGCGCAGCTTTCCGCCAACAAGTTTAATGCTTGCCGCTGAAACATCTTCCAACCGGTCAATCGCGCTGAGCCTAATCGCGCGTTTCATGCCGTCCATTGCCAAGAACATTATTGCCGAAACCGCGTCGTCTTGTGTGTCAGATTCCAGCTCCGGCACGGTATCATTTTGGAAAAATCCATCGGAGTTTTCTGCTGCCCCAATTCCGGCTGCTAACCCGCTGGCATCTAACATTAGCATCGGGCGTCCGCTGTCTGGCAAAGACATTCCTGAATATAATCCGGAAGCCATGACCAATTGAGCGCCCGGTTTGATAACCAGCTCCTCGTTATCAAGAACCTCCGCCACCTCCAATGCAAACTGACGCCCGACGGCAGGATTGATAATGATCAAGATTCTGTCGTCGCCTGATTGAACCGATGGAATTTCCAGAATATCTTCAATTTTCCCATAAGGTAGCCGCCGCCCTCTTACGTTTGCGATTTGCTTGCCAGCGACCGTTTCAATCGCGACGCTTGCATTGGAGACGGATAGAATTTCAACAACCGAACTGCGCGCGACGCCAAATATCTGATCTCCTGCGCGAACCGACAGGCCCGATATAATGGATAATGTCAGCGGCAGACGCAGCGTCATACTTAGGCCCGCGCCCGGGGCGTTATCCAAATCAATCGTTCCGCCGACTGATTGCAAATTGGTGCGCACCACATCCATACCGACACCGCGCCCGGAAATTGCGCTAACGGACGAAGCGGTAGAAATTCCCGGAAGGAAAATTGTCGCAAGCCGCTCGTTAATAGGCATTTTCGTCCACGCTACGTCATCAATGACGCCTACAGATATGGCCTTATGCTTCAATTTGTCTAAGTTGATCCCGCGCCCGTCATCGGACACTTCGATCAATATCTGGTTGCCGGATTGACGGGCATTGATCGAAACCCGGCCAATGGCGGGTTTGCCAGCAGCAATCCGTTCGAACGCCGATTCAATTCCATGATCGGCCGCATTTCGCAAAATATGCGCCAACGGATCGCGCAATGCCTCAACCATTTCCCGGTCGACATGCACGTCACTGCCAGAAATTTTCAGGTCAATTTCTTTGCCTAACTCGTGGCAAATATCACGCATTAATCTGGGCAATGACGAGAATAGACGTTCAATTGGCTGCATACGCATATGACCAATTGAATCGCGAATTTCGGCAACGGAGCCCGATAGTTTTGCAAAAGCATGTTCCAGATCGGCATTCGTTTCGTATTTGCGCATTTGCCGGGAAAGTTCGTTTCTCGCCAAGACCATATCCGAAACACCATCCATCAAAGTGTCGAGCAGGTTGAGAGAAACCCGAACCGAGCGGTTCTTCTGTTCGGCGACAATAACTTTGGATTCAATTTCCGCGGCAAATGATGATGCGGAAAAATCTGGTGTTTGTGCGGTATCATCTGCAGGTAACAACGCCATCAATGCAGCAATCAGCTGTTCATCATTGTCGTGAACAGACGCCCCACTTTCAAGCGCATTTGTTATTTCCGCAATTTTATCAATGACGTTGAGTACTGCGGTAACCAGATCGGCGGTTGCAACAACGCGGCCATCACGCGCCACGCTGAGCAATTCTTCAGCGGCGT
This sequence comes from Sphingomonadales bacterium, assembly GCA_043750535.1. GTDB lineage: Bacteria > Pseudomonadota > Alphaproteobacteria > Sphingomonadales > Sphingomonadaceae > Sphingorhabdus_B. The sequence continues at coordinate 34,816 of JAYVBJ010000009.1, forward strand.
GACTTAATCTGAACAGCCTCGGCAGATCCAGAAACCCGCAGCTACCTTTCACCGTATGGACAAAACGAAACGCACTGTCGACCAATGTCCGATCATCGGGAGCGCGCTCCCATTGGACGAGTTGTGCCGACAGCAGCTCCAAGGTTTCCCGTGTTTCTGAGATAAACTCTTCTAGCAAATCATCCATAACTGAACCTTGAAAATGAAGAGGTTCAGCATTGGCCAAAGATGGTTAAGAAGTCGTTTACGGTTTGCGTTTCGGCAATTGAGTTGGCTGTTGGATCCTAAACCAGCTCACCCTTAACGACGGCGCCGATTATCAGTTGTTCCGCATCAGGCTGTGCCAATTGCACCAGGCCGCCGCCGCGCACGGCCAGGTTTCGCACCATCCAAGCTGCCGCTGTTCGCGAATCTATCTCGGATTCTTTCAGATTGCCGGCCAACGCTTCGCGCACTGCGCTGTCGATGACGATTTTAGGACCGCGGCCGCTGATAACTATTTCCTGTTCGTCGCCGCGGTTTTCAGCAGCGATCGACAATGCGCCGCCCCTGACCAACGCTTCATTGGCAATAAACGCCAAATTCAACAGTATCTTGATCGCCCGTTTTGGAAGAAATTCAGGGGGCACCGCCCATTCAAGCGTCGTGCGGCCACTTCCGGTTACAATGGGCGCGATGACTGCCCGGGCATCGGCTGGATCAACCACAGAACCAAAGCCGCCAGCGGCACCGAAAGCCAGCCTGAAAAATTTCAGCTTGTCCGCCGCAGATTTCGCACTTTCAGTGAGCAGATCAAGGCACCGTTTTTGCATTTCCGGATCTGTTTCATCCGCCAGCAGTTCAAGCCCGTTGTTCATCGCCCCGACCGGACTTAACAAGTCATGGCAAAGCCGCGAACACAGCAAGCTTGCTAAATCAATATCAGATTCAGGCATGATCAATCGAATTCCCGTTCTTGTAATGCTGTTAGTATTCGCAATTGGCCAAAGAGGTTTCAACCTTGCGTGTCAAGTTCCACCGAATCAAATCGTCCAAAAACTGTGCCGTTCGCGGTTGCCCGCCATGCAGAGACTTGTGTTCCCGCAACGATCATCCAAATCCGCCCATCCGCCGCAGCCATCTCAGCGTCCGTCTTTGAAGGGCGGCATTCGCCATTGGGATGCGAATGGAAATAGCCCAGCAATTCTGCACCGCCATTGCGCGCTTGCCGTTCTGCTGCGATTAGCGCGCTGGGATCAATTTCAAAATGTGTGGCCGGTGCCACAGAAACATTGCCGGTCGGCACGATGGCTTCCAGTTGTCCATTTGAACCAAAAAGCAGCCCGCAACATTCATTTGGAGCGGCTGTTTTTGCCAGCAACAACAATTGCTCCCGATGTTGCCTTGATATACGCAGCGTCATCACCCACATCTAGCCGATGGGGAGCGAAAATACCATAGTGACCGGCGTTTTGGGCAAAGGCAGGCTCGACCGTGCCTTGGCGGAAGCATTGCCTGAAATTTCGCGGGCGCGGATACAGACGCTACTCGCCGAGGGAAGTTTGCTTGTGAACGGCACGGTTGAAACCGATTGCTCGGCGAAGAAATTCGCAGGTTTGCAGTTTGCCCTCACATTCCCGCCGCTAAAGCCAGACAAAGCCCAGCCGCAACAAATCGATCTTGTCATTCCATATGAAGATGATTTTCTATTGATCGTCGATAAGCCGGCGGGCTTGGTTGTTCACCCATCCGCCGGGCACGCCGACGGGACGCTGGTGAATGCCTTGTTGCACCATTGCAAAGGTCGGTTATCCGGCATTGGCGGCGTTGAACGCCCCGGAATCGTTCACCGAATTGACAAGGATACTTCCGGCCTGTTGGTCATTGCGAAGACCGATGCCGCGCATGAGGGGCTGGCGAAATTGTTTGCTCTGCACGATATTGACCGGCAATATTGGGCAGTCGTCAGCGGCGTCCCTGCCCCGCCAGCAGGCTCCATACGAACGCAAATTGGCCGTTCAACGAGCGACCGCAAGAAAATGGCGGTGCTGTCCGAAGGACGCGGCAAACACGCCGTCACCCATTTCAAAACCGAAAAAGCATTCAAGAAGACTGCTCTGGTCAGCTGTAAACTGGAAACCGGCAGAACGCATCAGGTGCGCGTTCACATGGCGCATATTGGACATCCACTGATCGGCGACGCCACTTATTCTAATCGACAAAAGACATATAAAATTGGACCAAATCAGTCCATTTTCGCCCGACAAGCCTTGCACGCAAGGCACCTAGGGTTTATTCATCCAATTACCGGAAAAGATATGCAGTTCGACAGTAACCTTCCTGGCGACATACAGGAACTATTAAGCGAGTTGGATGTATAGATTTTGAAGGAAAGGTTTTGCCGATGGGTGCTTAATTGGGAGGCCCAGAGGAAAACACACATAAAGGAAGAAAAATGTCAGAGACGAAAAACGTTCCGGCAACAATCCCGGCCCTTGGGGGGGATCAAAGCCTAAACCGCTATTTGGCGGAAATTCGCAAGTTTCCAGTTCTGAAACCCGAACAGGAATATATGCTTGCCAAAAGATTTCAGGAACATGGTGACCCCAAAGCAGCCGAGCAATTGGTGACGTCGCATTTGCGGCTCGTTTCCAAAATTGCGATGGGTTATCGCGGCTATGGCCTGCCGGTATCAGAGCTGATTTCCGAAGGGAATATCGGTTTGATGCAGGGCGTGAAAAAGTTTGATCCTGATCGCGGATTTCGTTTGGCGACTTACGCGATGTGGTGGATCCGTGCATCGATGCAGGAATTTATTCTACGCAGTTGGAGCCTGGTCAAGATCGGGACCACAGCAGCGCAAAAGAAGCTTTTCTTTAACCTGCGCCGCATGAAGAACAACCTGCAAGCCTTTGAAGATGGTGATCTTAATCAAGCCGCACTGACCAAAATCGCCACTGATCTGGGTGTGTCCGAAGCAGAAGTCAACAACATGAATCGGCGTATGGCGATGGGCGGCGATACTTCGCTTAATGTGCCAATGCGCGAGGACGGTGACGGCCAGTGGCAAGATTGGTTGGTCGATAATGAGCCCTTGCAGGACGAGCGTGTCGCCGACGAACAAGAGGACAATTTGCGTCATGCGATGCTCACCGAAGCGATGGGCAGCTTGAATGACCGCGAAAAGCATATTTTGGCCGAACGCCGGCTGGCCGAGGATCCGAAGACGCTCGAGGAACTCAGCCAAGTCTATAATGTGAGCCGCGAGCGGGTTCGGCAAATCGAGGTTCGCGCATTTGAAAAGTTGCAGAAGGCAATGATGCGTATTGCCAGCGATAACAGGCTGTTGGCCGTAGTTTGAACGTTTTGCGATATTAAGGGATGACGGACGAATGTGCATTCGGTAGCTTTGCCGCATGACAGCCAAAACACGTTCGCCCGTCGCCCGTCTCATCCGTTTTTTGGTCAAATCCGCATTCTATTTCTTCATTGCAAGCATAGCCATCGTTTGCATTTATGCTTTGCTACCCGTGCCGACGACGGCGACAATGTTGTTCGACAGCAACGGGGCCCAGCGCAAGTGGACAAGCCTATCGGGCATTTCGCCGAATCTGGTCCGCGCCGTGATCGCCGCAGAGGACGCGAAATTTTGCAGCCATGACGGTTTCGACCGCGAAGCCATTGAAAGCGCCCTAAACCGCAATGCAAAAGGCGGACGAATGCGCGGCGGATCAACGATCAGCCAGCAGACAGCAAAAAATGTATTCCTGTGGCAAGGCTCTGGCTGGACACGCTATGTGCGCAAGGTTCCAGAGGTTTGGTTCACCTTCCTGATCGAGAAAATCTGGGGCAAGCGCCGGATAATGGAAGTATATTTGAACGTTGCCGAAACGGGGATCGGTACTTATGGCGCGGATGCGGGGGCGCAGCGATACTTTAACAAAAGTGCCAACAGCCTATCCCGGTTAGAAGCCGCCCGCATTGCCGCTGCGCTGCCTTCTCCAAAACGGCGGGCGGTCAACGGCGCACGCGGTTTCACGCGCCGTTATGGCAACAGCATTGCTGCCCGGATCGGAATCGTGAAACGCGACGGGCTTGATCGGTGCATCTACCTCTAGCTTTCAACCACGAAAGCTAGTGATCAGGCTGCGTCTTCTTTCTTCGCTTTTTCGGTTTTCGCAAAAACCTTAACGGGGTTCTTGCGGCCTTCGATGACATCTTTGTCGACGACAATTTCACTGACGCCATCGAACGACGGCAAATCGAACATAGTATCGAGCAATATCGCTTCCAAAATAGACCGCAGCCCGCGCGCGCCAGTTTTGCGTTCAATTGCCTTTTTGGCGACTGCTTCCAACGCATCTTCGGTGAAGCTCAGCGCCACATTTTCCATTTCAAACAGCTTGCAATATTGCTTAACCAGCGCGTTCTTTGGTTCTGTCAAAATCTTGACCAGCGCGGTAATATCCAAATCCTCAAGCGTTGCGGTAACCGGCAAACGGCCCACAAATTCAGGGATCAGTCCAAATTTCAACAAATCCTCGGGTTCGATCTGCTTCAAAATTTCGCCAGTACGGCGCTCGTCCGGATCTGCGACATGCGCGCCAAAACCGATCGACTTTCCTTCCAAACGGTTGGAGATAATCTTTTCCAGGCCGGAAAATGCCCCGCCGCAAATGAAAAGAATGTTGGTTGTGTCGACTTGCAGAAATTCTTGCTGAGGATGCTTGCGGCCACCCTGCGGTGGAACCGATGCGGTTGTTCCCTCCATCAGCTTCAACAAAGCCTGCTGAACACCCTCGCCGGAAACGTCCCGCGTGATCGAAGGATTTTCTGCCTTGCGACTAATTTTGTCAATTTCATCGATATAGACGATGCCGCGCTGCGCCTTTTCGACATTGTAATCGCTGGCTTGCAAAAGCTTGAGAATGATATTTTCGACATCTTCGCCAACATAGCCGGCCTCGGTCAGTGTTGTCGCGTCCGCCATCGTGAACGGGACATCGAACGTCTTTGCCAGTGTCTGGGCAAGCAGCGTCTTTCCGCAACCCGTAGGACCAACGACCAAAATGTTCGATTTGGCCAATTCGACATCGCCATTTTTTGCCGCATGATTCAGACGTTTATAGTGGTTATGAACCGCGACCGATAACACCCGTTTGGCTTGCGGTTGCCCAATGACATAGTCATCCAAAACGTCGCAAATCTCTTGCGGGCTAGGGACATCGCCATCTTTGCGGCCGGTCAGGTTGCCCTTTGTTTCTTCGCGGATGATGTCATTGCAAAGTTCAACGCATTCATCGCAAATGAACACAGTGGGACCGGCGATAAGTTTACGCACCTCGTGTTGCGACTTTCCGCAAAATGAGCAGTAAAGTGTGCTTTTGGTATCCGTACCGCTCAACTTGGTCATATGTCTTCCTGTATCCGTGAGTGTTTCACGGATGTGTCCGTTATGCGATATTATCGCCGTGCCTGAATTTGGCAATAGCCCAAAACAACTTGTATCAGTTTAGCAAACAAGGTGGATGAATTGCTAACGCCGAAATTAAACCTTCAAATCTTCGCTGCCGGATGCGGATGGGCGCTTGTCAAAAACCTCATCAATCAGACCAAAGGCCTTCGCCTCATCGGCTTCCAAAAACGTATCGCGGTCCATCGCTTTTTCGATTTCTTTCAATGGCTTTCCGGTATATTTTGCATACAGATCGTTCAAGCGTTTGCGGATACGCAAGATTTCTTTGGCCTGAATTTCGATATCAGACGCCATGCCCTGCGCGCCGCCCGATGGCTGATGCACCATAATCCGCGAATTGGTTAGCGCGATCCGCATACCCGGTTCACCAGACGTCAACAGAAAGCTTCCCATTGAGGCCGCCTGACCAATGCAGACGGTGCCAACGCGCGGCCGTATATATTGCATGGTATCATGGATCGCCATGCCGGCCGTCACAACGCCGCCCGGCGAATTGATGTACATCCAAATGTCTTTTTTGGGATTATCCGATTCAAGATACAAAAGCTGCGAGACGATTTGCGCTGCCATATAATCTTCAACTTGTCCGGTCACAAATATGATCCGTTCCGCCAACAGGCGCGAATACAGATCGGACATAAACCGGCTGTTGCCGACTTCCATGGGGACGCCGAGCATTTTTTCATCGAGGCTTTTGGCGACTGCGAACGGATTGGAATCGAACATCAATAATCCTCATTGGTATAGATATGGGCTTCAGATAGCCTACATCGGGCGCAAAGCTTCCGGTTTCAAGCCGAAAAGCAACATTGCACTGAAAAAAGGCCCAGTCGTTTTGACCGGGCCCCTAATTCATCACTTTTTCGCTGCGCTTTTTTTCGCGGCCGGCTTTTTTGCGGCTGGTTTTTCGTCGCCGCTGTCTTTGGCGGCTGCTTTTTTAGGAGCCGCTTTTTTGTCCGCCTTCGCCGCCGTTTTCTTAACCGGCTTTGCGTCTGGTTCGGCCTCTATCGCAGCTTCCAAAACTTCACGTGTTACGGTTTTCTCGCTTACTGCAGCCTTGTCAAAGAGGAAATCGACGACCTTGTCTTCAAACATCGGCGCCCGCAGCTGCGCTGCGGCCATTGGATTTTCCTGAAGATATTTGACGAATGCATCATGCTGTTCGCGCGGATATTGTTGGGCAGCCTGCTGAACCAGCATGTTCATTTCCTGCTGGCTTACCTCGACGCCATTGCCTTGACCAATTTCAGACAGCAACAGTCCAAGGCGAACCCGGCGGACGGCGATATCACGGTAATCGCTCTTTTCCGACTCCATCTCTTTCTTGGCAGCTTCCGGATCTTCTTCGCGTGCCGCTTCTTGTTCAAGCTGCGCCCAAATCTGCTCAAATTCGGCTTCGACCATCGAAGGCGGCACGTCAAAGTCATGCTCTGCCGCAAGCTGATCCAGCAATTGGCGCTTCATGTATGTCCGCGTCAGGCCATTGAGTTCTTGTTCAACCTGGCCCTTCATCAATTCACGCAGCTGGTCGATGCCTTCCAAGCCAAAGCCCTTCGCAAGGTCATCATTCGCCTTCGCTTCGACAGGTTTTTTCACTTCGACGACGACGATATCGAATGTAGCGGCTTTGCCTTTCAGGTTTTCGGCGTTATAATCTTCGGGGAAGGTAACATTGATGATCGCATCATCTTTGGCTTTCAACCCGATCAATTGATCTTCGAAACCAGGGATGAGTTGGCCCGAACCGATGACAACCGCCATCGCCTCGCCCTTGCCGCCTTCAAACGGGACGCCATCGACCTTACCTTCAAAATCGATGATGACCTGATCACCGGTCGCTGCTTTGTACGTTTTTGCCGCAGCTTCAAAATTCGTCTGGCCGTTTGCCAGCGTCAATATTGCCGCTTCGACCTCCGCGTCAGTCGGTTCAACCAGCAACCGTTCCAGCTTCAAACCGTCAATCGCCGGCGTCGCAATATTTGGCAAGATTTCAAAATGGAAATCAACCACCGCGTCTTTGCCCGGGGTGTAATCCTGATCAAGATGAACATGCGGCTGCGTCGCCGGACGTAATTTATTGTCTTCAAGCGTTTTTTGAATGCCGTCTTGAATCGAAGTGTTCAAAGCCTCTTGTAACAAGCTGTCCTTGTGCATTTTTTTCACAAGGTTGGCAGGAACTTTACCAGGGCGGAAGCCCGGCATGCGCATCTGGGGGGCAATCTTTTTGACCTCAGCGTCAACGCGGGCATCCACATCGGCAGCAGTAATGGTCAACTTATACGCCCTTTTCAGGCCTTCATTTTGAGTTTCAACGGTTTGCATACAAGCTTCTCTGATCCTGACGATGCGCGGTTTGCGCAGATAAAAAATGGTCCGAACGATATCGCTCGGCGAATTCGCGTGACGCGAAAATTGGTGCGGGTGAAGGGACTCGAACCCCCACATCTCTCGATGCCAGAACCTAAATCTGGTGCGTCTACCAATTCCGCCACGCCCGCAAAACGACCGATGGTCGCGCGGCTCTATAACAGGGATGTAGGACAGGGCAAGGGCAACTCCATAATAGGCCATTTGAAATTAGTGGGACCAAGAGGTCTTATTTCGCTGCTGACGATATGGGCTCAACCGTAAAGTCAAATACTTGTTCGATTGGCCTCTGCCCTTTGCCAACCGGCGTCGCAACGCGCCCGACAGTGTGTATAAAGCCATATTCCCCCGGCTCTAGGTCTTCACTTGGGGAAATGAGAAATACCCCAGCATGTTTTTCAATTTGGGTAAAACGGATCATCGAATCCGTGAGCGTTCCTGAAA
>JAYVBJ010000010.1:0-42894 GCA_043750535.1 Sphingomonadales bacterium
TCCGATAAATCAAAACGCATAATCCAATCTCCTTTGTGGAGCATTGAATCAATACACGAACAATAAATCAAGTACTTAATATCGGTTCACACCCTAGTAAACTGGCACCGTAATCCCGCTTGCAACTTTGAAGGGCTGGGGGTTACGGTGACAGTGCACTAAACTACCTTCCTCTCAAACCTCATGCAGAAAAGTCGTCCAATTCACACTGCCAGTTAATCAATATCTCATAGTTTAATGCAGTGCCACCGTAATACACCGCCATCGTAATTCTACCACCGTAAATCCGTGCGATGGCGCTTAAGGCGAATTTTACCAACTCAGTCTATGGTCGCGCCATGATAGAAGGAGCACATTCTAACCGGCTTGGTGAGCTGGACGCTCTGCGCGGGATTGCTGCGCTGGTTGTGGTGCTGTTTCACTATAGCTGGCAAATGCAGTTTGTGCTGCCCGATGTGCCGATGACGGGCTGGTCTGTGCCGTGGGGGAGGTACGGCGTTGAGCTGTTTTTCGCGATTTCGGGCTTTGTTATCTTCATGACGCTTGAGCGGACAAAAAAGACGGCGGACTTTCTCGTATCGCGCTTTGCCCGCCTGTTTCCTGCTTATTGGGCGGCGATCATCATCACGACACTCACCGTCCACGGCTTTGGCGAAACGACGCTGATGCAGCCGCCCGGCGTTGTCGCCGCCAATTTTACGATGCTGCAGGGCTATCTGTATTTGCCCTCGGTTGATAGTGTCTATTGGTCGCTGTCGGTGGAACTTGGCTTCTACGCCTGCATGCTGGCGCTGTGGCGGCTCGGCTGGCTGGAGCGTATTGAGCTGATCTTGATGGCGTGGATGGCGCTCCCACTGTTATGGTGGGCCTTTCCGCAATTGCCAAGCCGCGTTTCGATGCTGCTGGTGCTGGATTATATTGCCCTGTTCGCCATTGGGATTGCAGCCTACCGCGTGCGCCAAGGCGCGCGGACATGGGGGCAGCAGTGGGGCGTGTTTGCGGTCGGCTTTGGCGTCACTGCGGCGATCCACCCTGTTTCATCACTGATCGTCTATGCATTTGTCAGCGGAGTGTTCTTCGCGCTCACCCGCGGCTGGCTGGCCCGGTTGCAGCATCCTGCGCTGCTTTGGCTGGGCGCGGTATCCTATCCGCTCTACCTCATACATGAAAACGTCGGCTTTGCAGTGATCCGCTGGTTAACGGACAAAGGCCTGATGCCCACGCTCTCGCTCATCGCGGCGCTGATTGTCAGCCTGATTCTGGCGCAGGCGGTACGCGCCGTTATTGAAACACCCGCGCTCAACAGCATTCGCGCATGGTGGAAACGGCGCGCGGCGGCAAAAATTTCAACCCAATCCGTTCTGTCTTAATCGCTGACGGTGCTGCCGGTGCCAGTGCGCTAGCTGACGGTGCCAGTGCGCTAGCTGACGGTGACAGTGCGCTAAACGATTTCTCGCTATGCGTGTGTCGTTGGGCGGTTGGGCTTTGGATGTCAATAATAGCGAAGTGCGCCGTAAATCCTGACACCGTAACTCACTCCTACCTGGCCCCGCCCCGCCGACCGATGCCTTTATTTTCATCCGCGTCCATGTTACCAAAAAACGCAATGTTGCCAAAACGGTCCGGGGGATCGTATTATGAGGTTTGTAATGACGGCAAGGGACGCGCGATTGGTTGTTCGTTCGCCCGGCGTCATGCATGAATATTGATAGGGGAGCTTAGAACATGACTGACGAGAACAACGCCGAAAAGATTGACGTAACCCAAGCCTGGCAAGCGACGCAGGACCAGAAGGGGTCTGCCAAGCGGCTGCGCATTTTTGCCGCGCTTTCGTGGGTCGTGGCGATTGGCACCGAAATTGCCGGGATCGTCCTGCTCAAAAAAGGTACTTTTAACGAGGGCAATCTTGCGCTTCTGATCGGCATATTGGTTGGCATCGCTGTGTTCGCGATTGCGGGCAGCTTGTTTTGGAAAGCAGCGAACCGGCATGATCCGGCCAGCCGCGCCGACGGGTTCCGGTTCTTCATCCAGAACCAGCTCGGGGCGATTATCACGGTGATTGCATTCCTGCCTTTGCTTGCCCTGATCTTTCTCGACAAAGACATGGATCCAAAGAACAAGAAGATCGCAGGCGGCGTTGGTGTCGCTTTGGCGCTGTTGGCGACGGTGGTTGGCATTGATTTCAAACCGCCTTCGGTTGAACAATATAGCGAAGACATGAATGCCTGTGCGGCGCAGATCAAGGCGAAGCAGCCAACGACGGCCTGTTCGCCCGCAGTCGCCAATCAGGCGCAAGCGATCGCCGATGATTCCGAAGCGGTTGCCGACGCGACCAAGGACGCCGATAATCCAAACGGCCGCGATGTCGTATACTGGATCGCACCAGAGGGAGGCGCCAAGAAATCTTCGACGCCGCATGTGTTTCACCTGTGTGAAGGCGTAAGTACGCTGCGCGGCAAGACTGTGAATCAAGGCTCGGTTACCGAAGCCTATGCACAGAACGCAACGCGCATCACCAAGCAGATTGCCATGGAAAAATCGCAGTGCGGTTTCGCTGCGGCGCAATAAGCCCGAACGGGTTTAGATAGCGTCGAAATTATCACCTGAGACCGCCGTTCGACTGGAACGGCGGTCTCAGTGTTGCGCCGGGGAGTTCGCGCTGAGTTATGCTCACGCCAGCTAAGGCAAGGCGGAAGCTATCTGGCGGCGCGCGGTGCCACTACACTTAAAGCTCGTAAAGCTCGTATTAATAGGTTTTCTGGTTTATGCGCGTTGAACCGCAGGTTTTTGGTAGGGGCAAGCGAACATGAGCAGAAATTCAGCCAGTCTTTTTTGCGGGATGCAAGCGGCGTTGCTGCTAGCGCTGGCGTTGTTGTTGCCGCAAACCGCCCATGCGGAAAAGCGCAAGTTGCTGGTCGGCAGTTTTCAAGACGTCACGATCTATGGTGACATGCAGGTCGATATTGTCACGGGCAAACCGCCGTCTGCTTATGCCACTGGCGACCGCAGAATACTCGATTTGTTGCGGTTGGAACGGGAATCCGAACATCTGATCATCAGGGTGCAACAGCCGCCGCAGGATGATAACCGGACCAGAGTTACCCAGCCTTTGGTGATTTATCTGGGTACGCGCCAGTTGCGTAACATCTCGATTGCCGGCAATGCGCGTCTGCATGTCACCAACATAAAGCGTGACGGGATCAGCCGGTTTATCGTCGACGGCGGCGGTAGCGTCGATATCGATACGTTGAACACCGACCAATTGGATATTGCGATGGCGGGCTCTGGCCGGATCAAGATTGGCAAAGGATCGTTGCGCGAAACCAGCCTGCGCATACAAGGCGCGGGCAGTTACGACGCGCCAAATCTGTTGACGCGCAAATTCAAGCTTGAACAAAACGGCAATGCCACGGTCAATGTGCGGGCCGAAGAAAACGCCACGATCTCTAACACCGGCGCTGGCAATATCACCATCGGCGGCAATGCAGAATGTTTCATCCGCAAAGCAGGATCGGCGATTATCACTTGCCCGCAAGACACAAAGGCCGCGCAAGGCACGCAGCCGATAACGATCCCGAAGAAAACGAAATGATGGCCACGGCAAATTTGGTGAAGATAGCTACCGCGCTGACCATTGGTGCTGCATTGTCCGCGTGCACCGCCGCCAGCAACGTCGATGCCAAATCCGCGGCGGCCAAACCTTGCGCCGCAGGAACGCAGCTGGGCACATCCGAGGCGGGGCTGGCGTTGGTGGAATTGTGCATCAAGAGCGGCAAGACGGTTCGCGCCTTTACCACAGAAATTGCCGCAACATCACGCGAACAAGCAATGGGCATGATGTTCCGCAAATCGTTTGCCGACAATGCAGCCATGATTTTCCCCTTCCCCGAACCGCGCAAAGCCGGTTTCTGGATGAAAAACACCGTCATTGCGCTGGATATCATTTTCATCCGCGCCGATGGCTCAATCGAAAGCATAGCTGAAAACGCGGTGCCTTATTCCGAAGAATCCGTCTATTCGGGCGAGGCCGTAGCCGCCGTTTTGGAACTGCGCGGCGGCTTAACCCGCGAACTTGGGATTAAGGCAGGCGACGTTGTGCGCTGGAAATGACACGGATCGACACTGGTAGGCGCAGATCGGTACTGGTTTTGACGAATATCGCTTTGTTTTTAATTGCACAGCACGGCGGGAACGCTTAATCGGCTGACCATGGGAATATTAGCAAAGATTTTTACATGGTGGGACGGTGCCACCATCGGGACCGCACTCTATAGCGCGCGCAACGGCGTCAAGGTCGGCACGGACGATGCCGGTAACGGCTATTTTCAGTCAAAAACCGGCGATCGCCGCTGGGTAATGTACAACGGCGCCAATGACGCCAGCCGCGTTGATCCGGATTGGCATGGCTGGTTGCATCACACCCATGACGGTGATCCTGAAAGCTATTTGCCGCCTGCGCGCAAATGGGAACAGGACGCGACCGGCAATTTGACCGGTACAGCGGCGGCTTACCGGCCTGCGGGCGCGCTGGAACATGGCGGAAAGCGTGCGCGGTCGGTCGGCGATTATGAGGCATGGAACCCGGACGCGTGACAATTCGCGGCATATTTGGAAGCACGTTGTTGCTGTTATCGCTTGCTGCTTGCAACAATAATGCGGCTGACAACGACGCGCCCAAAAAGGCTGCTGTGGAAAAACCCAAGGCCAGCAAGGACGCTTTGGTCGTCTCTACTGAAAAGCCGCTGGGAACCGCGATGGCCGAACGGGTCGCCATATTGGGATTGCTCAATAAGCGGAACGGCAATGCGAGAGATTTGGAACTGAAACCCGGCCAGTATATCCGGATGGGAAAGGTCGAAGTGCGCCTTCGTGCTTGCGAACGGTCGGCTCCATGGGAAACCTATGCCGATCAGGGTGCCTTTATTCAATTGGTGTTGTTTGAACGGCCACCCGGCACAAACGACGCGCCGCGCTGGCGTCAGGTATTTTCAGGCTGGCTGTTCAAAGAAAACCCGGCGGCCAACGTAATCCAACATCCCATTTATGATGTCTGGATCAAGGAATGCAGGATGAAGTTCCCCGGCGAGGAAGAAGATTTCAAACCAAAGGATGCGCCTGATTCTGCGGAAAGTCCGGCGGCCAAAAAGCCGTCAAGCGCGCCCCAATCTGCGCCGAATGCACCCGCCGAAGAAAGCGATGAAGAAGACGCAGAAGAACCAGCGGTCGAAGAACAAACAGTCGAAACGACCTGATCGGGCAGCACTTGCAGCGCGGATTGCAGCATGCCGAAATACTCTTTTTGATCTACCTCCACCGCACCCAGGCTACCGAGATGATCGGTCATAAACTGGCAATCGAGCAGTTGGTATCTGCCCAGACGCATGCGCGCAACCAGCCACGCCAATGCAACCTTTGATGCGTCGGTGGCGCGCGAAAACATACTTTCACCAAAAAAGCATTGCCGCAGCGCCAGCCCGTAAAGCCCGCCGACCAGTTCCGGGCCATCATCGGTATCCAACCAGCATTCGATACTGTGCGCCCGGCCGAATTCATGCAATTCCATGAACGCTTCTTCGATATCATTGTTAATCCAGGTTTCTTCCCGGCCCTTGGTTGATTCCGCGCACAGCTTTATCACCTGTTCAAAGGCCGTATCGGTTGTTACCCGAAACCGGTCTTGGCGGATCGTTTTTGCCAGCGATTTCGATATCTTAAATCCGTCCAACGGCAAAATAGCGCGAATCTTTGGTTCGACCCACAGAACCTCCAGATCGTCACGCGAATCGGCCATGGGGAAATAGCCATTGGCATATGCTTTGATCAGCAATTCCAGATCTATCGACATTTCAACAAGATTCCCCGCGGTGATGCCTAATTCAGCACTCTAATACCGCTATCACGAATTGCGTCGGCAGTTGCAATGACTTATAGAACGATATTAGCCCCGGCTTTATCGAGTCATTAATTTATTGACTCGGCAGGCCGGGGTTAAATTTTTTGAACACCTCAACTATTGAATAACAGCATTGGGCAAGGACCAGCCACATGACACGCCGCCGCAAAATCTATGAAGGTAAAGCCAAGATCCTCTATGAAGGTCCGGAACCCGGCACCATCATTCAGTACTTCAAAGACGATGCCACGGCGTTCAACGCCCAGAAAAAGGGCACAATCGCTGGCAAGGGCGTGATCAACAACCGGGTATCCGAACATGTCTTCACCCGGCTGGCGCATATCGGCATCCCCACCCATTTCATCCGCCGCCTGAACATGCGCGAACAATTGGTGCGCCAGGTTGAAATCGTTCCCATCGAAGTTATCGTCCGCAACGTCGCGGCAGGAACGCTGTCCAAACGCCTCGGTATCGAAGAAGGCACGCCGTTGCCGCACACTTTGCTGGAATATTGTTACAAGGATGATGCGCTCGGTGATCCCCTGATTGCCGAAGAACATATCGCCTGTTTCGGCTGGGCCACGCAGGAAGAGATGCAGGACATCTCTCAAATGGCGATACGCATCAACGATTTCATGAGCGGAATGTTCGCTGCCATCGGAATCCGCCTGATCGATTTCAAACTTGAATTTGGCCGTTTGTTCGACGGCGATTTCTCACGGATCATTTTGGCCGACGAAATCAGCCCCGATGGTTGCCGCCTGTGGGACATTGAAACCGGTGAGAAACTCGACAAGGATCGGTTCCGCCGCGATTTGGGCGGTGAAGCAGAAGCCTATCAAGAGGTCGCACGCCGATTGGGATTATTGCCCGAAGACGGCGAAGGCGATGTGCTTGATTTAGGTGAGCACCGCGCGCGCAAGGGCAAGTAGGTTCGATTGCGAATTACAATGTTGGTAGCTGGCAAATAAGCCGGTTGCGTTTCGGATCACTCACCGCCTAAGCTGCGCTAGTTTGGCTTAGCTGAAGGAGACGATTATGCACATTTATGCAAAGTTCACGGCAGTATTGCTTGCAACTGCGTTGGTCTTTCCAGCCGCAGCGCAGGATCAAATGGGCGAAATAATTGTGACGGCGCAACGCGCGTCGGCGGACTATTTTAGCGATGAGCAAACCGTTCTCGGTCTGCGCCGTCCCGCCGACAGTGCGTTACAATCCGTCATGATTACATCGGATTCGCGCGACGAAGATGTCCGCAAGCGCGAAATTCACGCGATGTTTGAAAACGCGCTGCGCCGCTCCGCCGCCGCTGGCGTGGTATTGGTGACCGGCGATTTTGAACTGCAAGAGGTGACAACTTCTAATTATAAGGATCTACCGTTCGGAACCGGCAATCGCCCGGATACCAGCACCGTCAGCTTTTTTGTAAAGTCAAAACTCGCTGGATCAACGGGCAGCGCACAGGCGCGGATCGACAGTTTTCTTAAAGGTGTGGCTCCATCCGGCCGGTCCTTGCTGGAAAAACAGGGCGACCTGACACTGACTATTGTCAACCCGGACCAGTACCGCGATCAAATCATCAAACTCATCGCCGCAGAATCGCTGAAATACGCAAGTTTCTTTGGAACGGATTACGGTGTTGAAATCAGCGGACTGAATGAGCAGTTAAGCTGGGCGCAGGCCAGCGGAACCGAAGTTTTCTTGTACGTACCCTACAGATTTACCATCAAACCTAAATGACCGTTCAGCAGCGGTCGGTGAAATCAAAAACTATCCGCCGCTATGTTTGATGTCCGCTATTTCGTCGTCGATTGCTTCGACGTCCTGACATGCATCGCGGTCACCGGCGTTGCACTTTCGTGCCAATTTGCCGCGCTCGCGTGACAGCTTACCGATCTGCTCTTCTTGTTTCCGCACCTGCCGCCCGCGTTTTTCATCGGCTTCCGACTGGCTTGTGGTCAACACATCGGCGGTTTTCGACACCACCCGCACGGGCGCAGTGACGACGTCTTTGACGATCGACGCGACACAGCCCGAAAGCAGAAATGCAGGCAATAATGCGAGGATAATCTTCATAAAAGGCCCTCTTCCGCAGTTTTTCTGCCACGTCAGATAACCCAGCGTTTCTGACTTTTGGCTGAACACCGGCTCGCGCGATGTGGATTGGTTTAAAGCGGGATGACATTTGAGTGTAATAGAAACCGTTCGTGCTGAGCTTGTCGAAGTACAGGTTACTGGTCTCATCCACAGGCAAGCTCAGGACGAACGGAGAGGGAGTTCATTTGCGGCCATTACCCAATAACAAAATCGCCCCAACCATACGCCCTCACCTCAACTCAGCATCTTCAGCGCAATTTCGCGAATTTCATCGGCCATGTCCGGGCGTTCGAGAGCGATTGCCAGATTGGCCTCGACATAGCCGACCTTTGATCCGCAATCATATCGTTTACCGGCAAATGTGACCGCATGAAACGGCTGATGACCGATCATCTTGGCCATGGCATCGGTGAGCTGAATTTCGCCGCCTGCGCCCTTTTCCTGATTTTCCAATGTACGCATCACTTCGGGTTGCAGGATGTAGCGGCCTGAAATGATCAGGTTCGACGGGGCATCTTCAATCCTTGGTTTTTCAACCAAGCCTTTAACTTGCGTTAACGCGCCTATTTGTGCGCCGGGATCGATGACGCCATAACTCGACACTTTGTCGCGCGGCACCTCCAACACGCTGATCACATTGCCGCCGGTTTCATTGTAAGCCGCGACCATTTGCGCCATGCAGCCGGGCGATCCGTGCATGAACTCATCGGGCAAGAAAATCGCGAAAGGTTCATCGCCGACGATATCGCGAGCGCACCAGATTGCATGGCCCAGCCCCATTGGTTCTTGTTGCCGCACATAAGCGCAATTGCCCGGCCCAAGCCGCGTGGGCGCAAGTACCGACAGGTCTTTGCCGCGGTCCGCCATTGTGCGTTCCAGTTCAAACGCAATGTCAAAATGATCCTCAATCGCGCTTTTGCCGCGGCCAGTGACGAAGATCATCTGTTCAATGCCGGCCTCACGCGCTTCATCAACGGCATATTGGATTAACGGACGATCCACGATCGGCAACATCTCTTTGGGAATGGCTTTGGTCGCGGGCAGAAACCGGGTGCCAAGACCGGCGACAGGAAATACCGCCTTGCGGATCGGTTTATGTTTCATAAGCAGGCCTTTTTCATTGGAAATTTTATGCCATATTCTAGGAACATATTGTTAATTTCAGGTATTGGCCAGCCGCGCGGCAAATCCCTTTTTCAACTTGGCCAGTTTCGGCGGAATCACCGCGAGGCAATATGAATTGCGCTGGCCTTCGCCTTGCCAATATTCCTGATGATAATCCTCCGCCGGATACCAAATTTCGGCATCTTCGATCGTCGTGACAATCGGCGCGGGCCAATCGGCTTGTGCAGCCGCAATCCCTGCGGCGGCTTCGGCCCGTTGCTGGTCATCAAGCGGAAAGATGGCGGACCGGTACTGGGTACCGATATCATTGCCCTGCCGGTTCAATTGCGTTGGTTCATGGGTCGCAAAGAATATCGCCAACAGATCGGCATAGCCAATTTTGTCGGCATCGAAAGTGATCCGGATCGCTTCGGCATGGCCGGTATTTCCGGTACAAACGGATTTGTAATCGGGATCAGCAATATGTCCGCCGATATAACCGCTTTCCACGCCGCTGACGCCGTCCAGTTGCCCGAATACTGCCTCGGTGCACCAAAAGCACCCACCTGCTAAAATCGCTTGATTAGTCGCCATCTTCTATTCCTCAATGATGTACCGCCGAGATAGGAATGCATATTCCGCTTACAAGACTCCTATGTGATATCTTGCGGCTTTACTTCGGTCCCATTCGCCGCACCGCGAACAACAAGCAAATACATTGCAGGCGTCACAATCCGGGAAAGGATCGTTGATGAAACCAATCCGCCGATCAGCACTATTGCAAGCGGACCATACAGGCTGCCGCCAAACACAGCCAGCGGCAACAGCCCGCCAATCGCGGTGATCGACGTGAGCAATACCGGCAGGAAACGAACCTCGCCAGCGCGTTCAATCGCCGCACGCAGCTCCATGCCGTTTTCGCGCAATTGGCTGGTGAAATCGACCAGCAAAATTGAATTCTTGATCTCGATACCGATCAACGCAACAAAGCCGATAACGGCCAAGAACGACACGTTGTTGCCAGTGATCAATAGCGCAATCAGCCCGCCAAATGTACCCAGCGGAATGACGCCCGCCACCACCAGCGCCTCCCGAAATCTGCCGAACTCAGCAACCAGGATCGCAAAAATGCTGAACAATGCGATCATGATAATCGGGCCAAAACCGGCAAATGTGCTGTTCACTTTTTCGGCCTCGCCGCCAACTTCTATGCTGTAGCCATTTGGTAAAGCGAGCTTATTAACTTGCGAATTCGCCTTGCTGTTGACTTTCGATATCACCGCCCCCGGCGTCAACTGCGCCGTGATGCTGACATAACGCTGCAATTGGTAGCGTGAAATAGAGGCGGGCGACGACACCAAAGCCGGGTTGCTAATTTCTGCCAGCTGCACCGGACGGCCGCTGCGCGTTGCGACGTAGATATTGTCGAGCGCGGAGACAGGCTGGGTATTATCAAGCGGCATGCGAACAGTCACCGGATAGCTATCCCCTTCACTATCGCGAAACGCCCCCGCTTGCTCTCCGCTCAGGGCAAGGCGCAGCGCACGGCGCGGTGCGCCCACCGGTATATCAAGCAATGCGGCTTTGGCTTCGTTGAGCCCGACATCCAAATCGATCCGGTCAATTGCCACCGGATTGACCACATCACGCAGCCCCGGCGTAGCGCGCAATATATTTTCAACCTTTATCGCCAATTGTTTCAAGACCGTTTGATCCGGGCCCAATATCCGGAATTCGATAGGTGCGTTTATTGGCGCGCCAAACTGAAACAAGGCGATGCCAACTTTTGCGCCGACTATCTTGTCGAATTTTTTGCGAAGACGCCAAATCATGTCATCGCTTTCTTTCCCGCGCCATGCATCCATAATGGCAATGATTTCGCCCAGACTATTGCTCTCGCCAAATTTATAGACATTGTAGAAAACTGCCGGATTGTTGGCCCCGACGTTTTCTGACCGAATTTTGACCGCAGGTTCGGTTTTCAATATGGCGGAGACTTGTTTCACGATCCTGGCGGTTTCATCGAGGCTGGCGCCTTGTTCCGCATCAATGGTTACGCGAAAATAGGATGTATCGGCGTTGGGAAACAGGCTGAAGCCCAGCACCGGGACCAGCAAAAACGCCGAACAGGTAATCGCGAGCGCGCCCCAGACGAAGCGCTTCGGCATTGACAAGGCACGGTGCAAAACCGGCCTATAGATAGTCTCGATATTCCGCATCAACCAGCGCAACATCGCATTGCCTTCGTCATGCTGGTCGCGCTTTAACATCCGGCTGGCCAGAAAAGGCACAATCGTAAGCGAGACGATCATCGATGCGGTCACGGTATAAAGGATCGCCGAGATAAAGCTTCGGGTGAATTTGCCCGCGCCGTCCGGCAGGAACATAAGCGGCAGAAATGCAAAAATCAGCACGCCGGTTGAACCCAGCACCGCCTTTGTGATTTCCCGCGTACCGTCAATTGCGGCCTGATCGCGTGGCTTGCCCATTCGCAAATGACGGGAGATATTCTCAACGACAACAATACTGTCATCAACCAGTAGGCCGAGCGAGAGAATGAACCCGGCAACAACAAGCTGGCTTAAATTATATCCTGACGCATAAATTGCCAGCAACCCCGATGCGATCGACAGTGGGATCGATATCAAAACGATTGCCGATGCCCGAAATCCAAGTGGCAGCAATGTAAAAATAACCAAGAACAATGCCAGACTAAAATCGCGGGCCAATTCCTTCAGCCGTTTGGTGATGTCCCGGCTTTGATCGAACTGCACCACCGCCTTAATATCCGGCGGCAAAAACTTCTTTTGTTTTTCAAGCTCGGCCAAAAGTTGAACGACCAGCTTGGTTGCGTCGGTGCCCTGTTTTTGATTGGCATAAACAAACACGCCGCGCTTGCCATTATGGCTGGCGCGTACCCGTTGTTCTGCTGCGCCCCACGTCACATCCGCGACATCCAAAACCCGCAGTATCGAACCCTCGCTGGTACGCAACGGCAAATTTTCAATAGTCTCCAAGTCCCGAAATGCGCCGCCAGCCTCAACACTGAACCGGCGCGTGCCACTGGTCACTGAACCAATGGGAACATCTGCGCCGCCCAGCCGTATTGCATCCGCCACCGCGCTTGCCGGAATACGCAGCGCAGCCAGCCTGGCTGAATTAATCGACACGCTGATTTCTGGCTGCGGCAGACCATGTATCTGGGATTGGCGAACGTCTTCATTCCGGCCGAATGCCTCGCTTAGATCGCGTGCATATTTCTCCATCCGGTACCAGCTTGCGGTTTCACTCAGCAACGCAACTTGCAAAACAGAGGTATTGGTTGTGCGGATTTGTTCAAAGCGAAGATTTGCCAATTCCGTCGGCAGACGCCCCCGGATCGCGGTCACCTCTCTGACGACATTGTTGAAATAGATTTCCGGATCGTCGCCGGACCAATCAAACTGAACATGGATGACGGCGGAACCATTGCTGGTAATTGACCGGACCACTTTTATGTCGTCCAACCCTTGCAGCGTTTCTTCGATCGGTTTGCTAATCGTTTTTTCGATTTCAGCAGCATCCGCACCCGGTTGTAATGCAACGATAATCACAACGGGCGACGAAAAATGCGGATCTACAGCGCGCGGCACTTGCGTAAACGCGGAATAACCCAGCGCAACGAGCAATGCGAACAACACAAAGGTCAACTGCCAGCGGCGGATTGCGAATTCGGCTAAATGCATAGTTGCAGCAGCCCGGCCCTATCCCGGCAGACGGATAGAAGAGACTTTCGTGCCGGTACGCAGTTTTTCCGTGCCCGATACGACAATTGTTTCACCCGGCAATATCCCGCCCGTTACGATCACAAAGCCATCGGTTAAACGGTCAATGGCAACATTGCGCGTTTCGACCCGGCCGGTTTTGGGATCAACCACATAGACCAGACCCTCGCCGGTTCGCACACCGAACAACGCGCTGGCGGGGATTTGCAGCGATCCGTCTTCTGCAGCAGGCAGAGCGATTTTTGCGGTGCCGATTTGCCCCGATTTTACGCCGGTACGCGGTGATATGCTGAACTGCACGGTAAATGCGCCGGTGGTTTCGTTGGCACGTCCGTCAATCTCGCTGATCAATGCCTTGATCGGGGTACCGCCAAGCGATTCAATCAAAATTTCTGCGGGCATACCAATGCGTAATTTCGATGCGTCGCTGTCAATGATTGGCACACGGAATACGAAGCCTTCATCGTCCTGCCCCAATATGATCGCCGGAGATCCCGCACTAACCACCTGCCCCGGTTGTGCATTTCTGGCCAGTACAACGCCGCTGGATGGTGCATATAGCCGCGCAGTTCCGGTGGCAAAACCGGCCTGTTGGACGCGCGCGGACGCCGAAATAGCGGCAGCCTTCGCAGACTCGTACTGGCTTTTTGTAACCCAGCCGTCCTTGTATAACGAACCAAGCCGCGCCAGTTCCGCATCGGCCCTATCGCTTTCGGCGCGTGCAACATTCAGGTCCGCACCGACATTTGTCGTGTCGAGCGCAGCAATCAACGCGCCGCGTTTCACATAATCGCCGACATCAAACCGCATCGATGAAACCTTGCCCGACGTGGTAAAACCCAAAGGCGTTTCGCGGCGATGCCGAACGGTACCCACGGCATTGATATTACGAATTAAGTTGGTTGGCTGCACGGTGACAACCTGCACGGCAACGACATCTTCGTTTTTAACCTGCGCGGTTTTTGCTTCTTTTTTGTCGCAAGCAGCCACCAAGAATAAAGGAAGCATTGCTGCCCCCAACCAAAATCGCCGTTGTAATGATATCGGCATTCGCCCCTCCGATTGAACCCTGACGCAATGCTGTAGGCCAAACCGTTTCGAGTTGAAACCTAAGAAACAGGATTTACTGTTTATTGTTCGCTGGACTTTAACGCGCTCGCCGCCGGTGCAAGCAGCGGCGGCATCCGTTTGCCACCTATCGCCGGTACCGCCAATATCTGGTCGGCTTCGGCGCGCATGATGGCGATCCGCTTTTTCCAGCGCAAATGCGTTCCATCCGATAAAAATCCGCCCCCATGTTCGCGGCGATATCGCTGCCAAAACTCGAGCGTCGCCGATGGATCATAACCCGCATTGGCCAACAGCCATATCGAAAGCCGGTCCGCCTCAATCTCCGTGGCCAATATCGCTTTGCGGCTTTTGCCAAATTGTCGTCCCAGCCCGCGATTTACTTTTGCGGCGTCGAGCCGGGCCCGGTGCTGCAATATATTGTGCGCCAGTTCATGCGCGACAATCGCGGCCAGCTCGCCTTCGCCGGATGCATATTCGGCCAGCGCAGTGGTGACGCTCACCATCTTGCCATCCGCGCCCGCATCCATTTTTGCCGACGAATCGATTTGAAAATCACTCGCGCATATCAGTGGTAATTCTAAATTCAGATCAACTTCGCGGCCTTTGCGCGACAGCTTCACGGGAAATGTCGGGCTATTTGTTGCGCGTTCGGTGAACAATTGTTTGAACGACGCAACGCGTTCATATCCGGTCTTGCCGACCGGCATTGCGGGCCAATAAATCGTTGCGCCATCGATACCAGTAAACCCGTCATCCGCCATTACACCTGCACGTTGCGCCGCTGATCCTTGAACGAGTGCGGCCACTTGGATTGGCGTTTCAAAACCAAATGCGGCCTTGGCAGTGTCTGCATCGGGATATTGCGCGATGTCGTGAATTACCCAGCCGGGACCGCGTTCCTTAACCGGGCAATACTCGGCGTTGGCCGATGCAAGCCGGTAACCCGCGCTGGCCAACCGGGCATCGAGTGCGACCAGTGCGCGGTACGCGGCAACATCAGCCGGGCGCGGTGCTGCGTGGCTTGTTCCAGCGGCAATCGTGGCCAACAAGCACGCGACCGCAAACCGCGCAGACTTTGATGCTCTACTCACCGTGTCGCTGCCCGTTTCAACCGGTCGTTGATCGCGGCGCCAATGCCAATGTCCGGAATCGGCGCGACCGCAATCACCGTGCGCTCGCTTGCATCCGCCTTGTGCAATGCGTCAAACAAGCGCGCCCCCGCCTCGGCCAAGTCACCAGCAGGCGACAAGTTATCGTCACCGTCCATGTTACCAAAGCCAATAAGCCATTGCCCCGCCAATGCCGTTTTCGCGTTCAACAGCAAGGGCTTTGACGGCGCATAATGACTGGCCAATTGTCCCGGTGCTTCCACCTTTTGGACCAGTGCCTGATCGGGCGCGCTGCCCAAAATAGCTTGCAACGCTTCGGCTGTTACCGGCCCTTGGCGCAAAATTTGCCAGCCGGTTTCGCGAAGAGCAACAATGGTCGATTCAAGGCCCGCTGCGCACGGCCCGGCGTCCAATATCATCGGTGCGGCCTCCCCCAAACTCGATGCGACATGCTGGGCGCGCGTGGGGCTGATGTGGCCGCTGCGGTTTGCCGATGGCGCGGCCAGGCACAGTCCGCTTTGTTTCAGCAGGTTTTGCATCACCGGATGCGCCGGACAACGCAGGGCAATGGTGGATAGACCCGCGGTGACCGCCGCCGCAACCGGCGCGCCTTTTATTAAGGGCAGAACCATCGTCAATGGTCCGGGCCAAAATGCCGCAGCCAATGATTCGGCGCGGGCATCAAATATCGCCAACCGTTTCGCCGCCGCCAAGTCTGGAACGTGGACAATCAACGGATTGAAATCGGGCCGCCCCTTCGCCCGGTAAATCGCAGCAACAGCTGCCGCATTGCTTGCATCGCCAGCCAGCCCATAAACCGTTTCGGTCGGAACCGCGACGATACCCCCGCCGCGCAATATCTGCGCCGCTTCGGCAATTGCCGAATCGTCCGCCGCGCAAATGCGGCCATTCCGTTGCGGATTTGTAGCAATCATAGGATGCGGCTATAGCGCCCTAACCGCATCAACACAGGAAAAATTTTCCATGAGCTTCACTGCCCCCACCCAAGATCAATTGTTCGTGCTGCAACATATCACCGGCATAGATGAACTTGCCGCACACGACCGCTTCGCCGACGCAACGCCCGATATGGTTGAAGCGATTGTTGAAGGCGTAGGCGCGTTTGCCGCCGCTGAATTTGCGCCATTGTACCGGATCGGCGACACGGTCGGCGCCCGGCTTGTGGATGGTGCCGTTAAAATGCCCGACGGCTATGTTGCCGCCTATAAAAACTATGTCGCCAATGGCTGGGGATCGATCAACGCACCATCCGAATTTGGCGGCCAAGGATTGCCGTTTTCGCTGGCATTGATGGCGCTCGATTCGCTCGGCGCGGCCAATATGGCGTTTGCCCTGTGCCCGATATTGTCGGTCGGTTCGATTGAGTCCATATTTCACCACGGCAGCGACGCACAAAAAGCAATGTATCTGCCCAAATTGTCCACCGGCGAATGGACCGGCACGATGAACCTGACCGAACCACAAGCAGGCAGCGACGTCGGCGCATTAAAGGCCACCGCAACGCCGCGCGGCGATGGCACTTACCAGATTAAGGGGCAAAAGATTTACATCAGCTTTGGCGATCACGACATGGCCGAAAACATTGTGCACCTCGTGCTGGCGCGGACGCCCGGTGCCCCCGATGGCACCAAAGGCATTTCGTTGTTCCTTGTGCCCAAATTTCAAGTGAGCGGCGATGGCGCACTCGGCCATCAGAATGACGTAAAGGTCGTTTCTATCGAGCATAAAATGGGAATCAATGCGTCACCGACCTGCGTTCTTCAATATGGCGAAGAGGGCGATTGTATTGGCGAACTGATCGGGGCCGAATTTGGCGGCATGCGGGCGATGTTCACGATGATGAACAATGCGCGGATCAATGTCGGATTACAAGGCGTGCAAATCGCCGAAGGTGCGACGCAAAAGGCGCTGTGGTTTGCGGCTGAACGCACCCAATCAGCGCGGGCTGGTGGATCGTCGCGCGATCCGGTTGCGATCATCGAACATCCCGATGTGCGCCGCATGTTGCTGCGGATGAAGGCCGGAACGCAGGCGATACGGGCGTTGCTTTATTATGCCGCCGGACAAGTGGACCGCGCCGCTTTGGACATCGACGGCGCACGCGAAATGGCTGATTTGCTGACCCCGCTTGCCAAAACATACGGCACCGATATGGGCAGCGAAATCGCCAGTCTGGGCATTCAGGTGCACGGCGGAATGGGATTTGTCGAAGAAACCGGTGCCGCGCAATATTACCGCGACATTCGGATCGCGCAAATCTACGAGGGCACAAACGGCATTCAGGCCGCCGACCTGGTTGGCCGCAAACTGGGTATGGGCGGCGGTAACGTGGTCAAAGATCATCTGGCGCGGATCGCACAGGATGCCGCCGATGCGCCCGCGCTAAAACAACTCGCAGGGGCATGCAGCGAAGTGACCGAATGGATGTTGGCGGCGGCATCGGTTGATGACCGGCTGGCGGGAAGCTATGCCTATACCACGATGATGTCGGTAGCGACCGCTGGTTGGCTGATGCTAATACAATATCATGCCGCGCAGGCCGGTTTGGCGGCGGACCCGGGAAATGCATTTTTGAAAGCCAAGATTGTAACTTGCCGATATTATCTGGAGATCATGGTACCCGAAGCATATTCGTTAAAGGGCAGCGCGGTGGCCGGTGCGGATTTGCTGTATGCGCTTGATGCCGCCGAGATGGCGGCTTAACCCAAGGCAGAAATGGACAGTCTGATGCCGACCGAAACCGATCAAATTCTGTTGCGTATCGCCGATGCACTTGACCGTATTGCGCCGCCGCGATCTGCTTTAACGGACTTGGAAAGCCATCCAGCCTATCATTGGGACGGCGCAGCGATAACGCCGATCGTGCAATTTGCGCCGCTGCCGCTCGGCCTGATTATCGGCGTTGACCGGCAGCGCAGCGACATCAGCGAAAATACGCGGCGGCACGCCTGCGGCAATGCCGCCCATGATGCGCTGTTATGGGGCGCACGCGGCATGGGCAAATCGGCCTTGGTCAAATCGGTGGTTGCCGCGCTGCAAGCCGCATCAATGCCGGTCGCCTTGGTTGAGGCGGCGGCGGATAATGCCGCAAGCCTGCCAAGACTGTTTGCATTGTTGGCGGGCAGTGGCCGGCGTTTCATCCTGTTTATCGACGACATTGCTTTTGACGGCGACGATGCAACGCCGCGATTATTGCGATCCATGTTGGAAGGCGGTGCAGAGGCGCGGCCTGCCAATGTCCGGTTATATGTAACGTCAAACCGCCGCAACATCGTCGACAGAACGATGGCGGAAAATGATGCGATAAACGCGCGTGATGTTGCCGATGACAGGCTGGCACTTGCCGACCGCTTTGGTTTAAAATTGGGCTTTCAATATCCCGATCAGACCGGATATTTGGCCATGGTCGCCGCCTATGCGGGGCATTTTGGTTTAGATTGGGATCAATCCGGCGCATTGGCATTTGCCCATGAACGCGGCGGGCGTTCGGGCAGAATTGCCTGGCATTATACGGTGGAACTGGCGGGACGTGCTGGCACGGCGATTTAAAGCAGGATGGCGTAAGAGCGTAACAAAAACCGTTCGTCCTGAGCCTGTCGAAGGACAGGTTGCTGGCCTCATCCTTCGACAGGCTCAGGACGAACGGATAGGGGAGGTATTGCCGTGTAATGCCACTCCGCTGCAGCCCAAATTTCTACCCCGCCGTCACCCGCCATATCCGGTTGCCCACATCGTCACTGACCAGCAACGAACCGTCTTTTGCCACGGTCAACATTGTCGGGCGGCCTTGCGCTTGGCCATCCTTGTCGAGAAAATCGGTCAGCACGGGCAAGGGCTTGCCCACCGGTTTATTTTTATCGAATTGTACAAAAACGACATCGTAACCCGATGCAGGCTTGCGGTTCCACGAACCATGGCGGGCAACAAAAGCGCCGCTGGCAAACTTTTCACCCAGCTTTGCGCGATCAGCAAATGCCAGCCCCAGCGCGGCAACATGCGGCCCTAACGCATAATCAGGACGGCGTTCATAGGGCCGCTTTTCCTCCCGTGTGGGCTTAACCCTCCGGTCGGTGTATCCGCCCCAATAATGCCATGGCCAACCATAATCCGAACCAAATTCAACCAACGCCAGATAGTCAGGAACGGTGTCGGAACCCAGCATATCGCGTTCGTTCACCACTGTCCAAAGTCGCCCCTGATTGTCGAAATCCAAACCAACCGGATTGCGTAGGCCGACCGAAAAAGGCTTGGCCTTGCGCGTTGCCATGTCAAATTCGATGACCATGGCCCGGCCCTTTTCGGATTCCAGACCATTTTCCGCGATGTTGCTGTTCGATCCGACCGCGATGTACAATTTTTTGCCATCGGCGCTGGCTTTTAAATTCCGGGTCCAATGCCCATTGGGCGCATTTGCATTGAGATTATATATGTTCACCGGCTTTTCGGTGATTTTGGTATCGCCGTCCTTATAGGAAACCGCAACCACACCGTCGGTGTTCGCAACGTATAGCCGTCCCTCAATCAACGCCATTCCAAACGGCGATTTCAGCCCTTCCAGAAACGCAGTTTTCAATTCGGCCTTGCCGTCGCCATCGGCATCGCGCAGCAAACTGATCCGATCCGCCGACGGAACCCCCGCGCCTGCTTTGGTCATTATCGTGTCTTCGATCCAGCCAGTGATGCCGCCGCCTTTGCGCGGCTGCTTATTGGCTTCGGCGACCAGAATATCGCCATTGGGCAGGACAAACATGTTGCGCGGATGATCAAGGCCACCGGCAAAAAGTTCAACCTTCAGCCCGGCGGCGGCATTGGGTTTCTCGCCCTCTTTCCAACGATCAACCGCGGCAACATTTACCGTCGGGATGGATTGTTCACGCGGATTTGAGATTGCCGGTTTTGGGCCGGTGACTTGGTCGATCGGCAACTGCGCCACATCCGGCCGCGTTGCCCAATATCCCACACCAATTAGGATAAGAACGGTTATGATCGATAAATTGCGGAAATGTTTTCCCATGCCCAGGCCCTTTTTCTTCAATTATTCCGACTGCGCTTGCTATCAATTGCCCAAACCAAAAGCGCCGCGGCCAATCCAGCGATAAAGCCAATCACCATGCCCGCCGACGGTTGTCCGGCATATACGCCAATGATCGCGCCCAATAGCATGCCGATCGCAATAAAGATGCCGCCGGCTGCTTTCGATGGTTGTTTATCTGGTTCAGTCATATCGTTGCCTTTGCCACTGAAACTATTGACTGCGCAAGCGTCATATTCCTGAACCGCGTTCGGGATATAAAATGGCTAACGAACGGGTAACCATTGCCAGTGACAATTGTAAAATGCTTGCATGCCATAAGCATCGCAGCAGGTAGCAAGCACCCCTTTGCTACCTGCAAACCAGAGCAGCATCGGCCAAAACAATAATAGAAAGTCTGCGAATATGTATCTGCCCCTTTATGTCGAACAACGTGATGTCATCGAGGCGGAAGCATTAATCACAAACTTTGGCAAAGCGGCAGGACTAGAAGCAGCCGAACGCGCCGAAGCCAGCCGGAATATCGGCAACCATCTTCAATTTTGCCGCTGGCGCCAGATCGAACGGCTCGTCATCATGCTGACCGTTGAAACGACATTAGGGACGGTGCATTAAAGCGGGATGAAATTAAGTTGATCCAAAACCTTAGCCCTGAGCCTGTCGAAGGGCGCTTCACTTAAAGACGTGCTTCGACAGGCTCAGCACTACGGTTTGTTTTCAACCTTATGCTATCATGCTCTAAGGCGCTGTGGAGAAACTCGTAATCCGAAAATTCACGTCAACCAATTGGCTTGATTGTCCGTTCCTCCAACAAATCCCCGGCGGCGTTTTTCAAGCTCAGCTTGACCGATTTGGTTTGCCAATCAATGTCGACTTGACCAAAGTTTTCATCCGCCCATAATCCCGTTATCCTTGCAGGATCAGGTTCGCGTGCTCCGACCTCGCCATTGCCGAGGGCAAAGTTGAGCGATGTTGAGGTGAATTCGTAAAGCGGTTTGGTTATGCGTGCCGCCCGCGTTTGATAGATCGCGCCAACATGGCGGTCGCCGGATAAAAACACCGCATTGCCGACTTTTTTGTCCGCGATCATCCGGAACAGTTTTTGCCGTTCCAGCGGCAGGCTGTGCCACCCTTCAAAATTATGCGCGTCGGTGATGATTTGCACCGACGAAATGATGAACCGCAGGTCGGCAGGCTGTTCCAACTCGTTTGCCAGCCAATCCCATTGCGCGCCGCCCAGCATCGTTGCTTTCGGGTCGGCATTGGGCATGACATTGCCCAGTTTCGGTGCCGGGTCCCGGTAATTCATCCGCGCCAGATCGCTGCGAAAGAACCGGGCATCGAGCAGAATGAATTGCACCCGTTTTCCGGCGGGGCCGAAAGTATAGCTATCATATATGCCGGGCCGCGACCTGACGTCGTCTGATACATCCCAATATTCCTCAAATATTTTTTCGGCATATTCCTTGAATGCGAAACTGCCGCCCGCATCATTCGCGCCAAAATCATGATCGTCCCACATGGTCAGCATCGGAATGGTGGCGCGAAACCGGGCATATTCCTGACGGCTGTTCAGCTTGCGATAGCTTGCGGTCAAAGTCGGCATGTCGGCGGCGCCGGTTGCGGCAATGTCACCGTAAACATTGTCGCCGATCAACAAGAAAGCTTGCGGTCGCTGCGCCGCGATCACGTCCCAAAATTTCATGCCGCGGTTTTCATTGACGCACGATCCGAAGGCAAAGCGGGTTATCGCGGTGGCCTCATCCAGTTCGACACCCGGCGGAGCTTTGGGCAGCACCGCGGTCAATCCGTCATAATATGGGCGCAGCGCGCTCGCGGCATTTTGCGCGCTGCCTCCGCTCGCCACCTCAGCGTTAACCGATGGCGGCGCGACATTTGCCGTTGTCGCCGCGCAACCGGACAAAATCACCGCAGCGGCCAAAAGGGCGGCATAGTTTCTGTTCATCGAACACTCTTCCTTTGGCTGAAATTGCACGTTGCACCGCGTTTATCGCTATGGCCAATTTGTCTGCGGCTGTTATGCTCTAAATTACGCAAGTTGTTGAGGGAAGAATTAGAATGCCCAAATTTTTTGTCGTTACCGCGCTAACATTCGTGGTCGCGGTTCCCGCCATTGCGCAGGAACCGGCTGTTCCCGCCGCCGCCGAAACAGTGGATGCCAATGCCGCGCTGAAATCGCTGGTCGATGAATATTGGACCAACGTTTTGCAGGCGCAGCCAATATTTGCCAGCTCGCTGGGCGTCGACGCTTATGCCAATGAAGTCGGCGACAGCACGTTGGAGGGAATGGACCGGCAGGCGGCGACTGCGTCGGGTTTCCTGACCAAATTGCGCCGCATTGCCCCAGATACGTTGACCGCCGCCAACAAGGTGGAGTTTAGAATACTGGAACGCACGCTCAAAGAAACCGTCGATGCCAATAGCTTTGGCCAGCGGACAATCAATTTCAGCAGCTATTCCAGCTGGCATCAGAACTTTGCCAGCATGGCCAACAATCTGCCGTTCCGGAACGCCGCCGATTTCCAAAGCTACAATAGCCGTTTGAAACAATATGCGCGGGTGAATGACGACAATATCGCGGTCGCCAACGCGGCAATCAAAGGCGGTTTTACTTTGCCCTGTGCGTCACTCGATGGCTTTGAAAAAACGATCACGGGATTGATGACGGCAGACCCCAAAACATCGCGATTTTATGAACCCTTTAACCGCAAGCGGCCCGATACAATCGAAGCCGCAGAGTTTGCGGCGCTATCGGCTGATGCTGCGGATACGATTAGCGCAATCATAAAACCTGCGCTGCAAAAACAGCTCGGTTGGTATGTTGCCAGTTACAAACCCAAATGCGCGAAGCAGCCTGGCGTGTCGGCTCAGCCCAATGGCGCGGCTTATTATGAATACAGGATTCGCAACCAAACCACGACCACGCTGAGCGCCGAAGAAATCCACCAAATCGGGTTGAGCGAAGTTGCGCGGATCCGCGCCGAGATGGTCCAGGTTGCCAAGTCTGCAGGATATCCCGCGCGTGAAGCGTATATTCAGCACCTGCGCACTGATCCGAAATATTTTGCCAAAACGCCCGAAGAGCTGATGGAAAAAGTCGCGCGGATCACCAAGTACATCGACGGGAAAATGCCGTCATTGTTCCGCCGATTGCCCCGGTTGCCTTATGGCATAAAGGAAATTCCGGCGGAAACAGCAGAAGGCACGACGACGGCATATTACAATCCCGGCTCCCCCGAAATTGGCATCGCCGGATATTATTACGTCAATACATCAAAGCTGAACCAACGCCCGTTCTGGGAAATTCCGGCGCTCAGCGCGCACGAAGCCGTTCCAGGGCATCATCAACAAATCGCCTTGCAACAGGAATTACCGCTTTCCGATTTCCGCAAAAACGGCGCGTTCTTTACCGCCTTCGTCGAAGGATGGGGCCTGTATTCAGAACGGCTTGGTATCGAAATGGGCCTTTACGATACGCCCGCGAAAGACATGGGCAGGCTTAGCTATGAAATGTGGCGCGCGTGCCGTCTGGTCGTCGACACCGGTATCCATGCAAAGGGTTGGAGCAAAGAAAAAGCCATTGCCTATATGAAAGACAACACCGCCCTTACCGATGCCAATATCGAGGCCGAAGTGAACCGTTATATCAGCTGGCCCGGCCAAGCGCTGGCGTATAAATTGGGCGAACTAAAAATCCGCGAGCTGCGCGCTTTTGCCAGCAATGAATTGGGCGCGAAGTTCGATCTGGCGGCGTTTCATGACGCCGTGCTGGGCCAAGGTGCTGTGCCACTGGACGTGCTCGACGCGCAGGTGCGGGCCTGGGTGGCGGGGGTTAAGTGAGCGGGGTTGGTACTGTATTTTGAGGCACTTAAAGTTACAGAACAGGTATCGTTGTCCGCTAGAGCCAGGACCTATTGAATTGGGCTTAAGGGTGTTTTTAATACATAACAGCAATTGTGATTTCCGTTTCCAATCGCAAGACAGCCGCTCGCCTCGACAACGAGCGGCTGTCCGTTTGTTCTTCCCCGTCGTTCACCGCAATATGCTGTCGCGTTTCACTGTTGCGGCGGCTCTTTCAACCTCGCGTTCCCTCGTCATCGGGGCTGGCGCTACGCCGTGGATCCATTCGGCTACTTTGCGGCCGTGGCGAGTTATTGCGGCCATGTTGAAGAAATGCATTGCGCCCAAAACCAACGTTGCGATGCCGACGTACCAGCCCAAAAACCGCATCACTTGCACCGCCGTAACGGGTTCATCCGCCGTGCTGAGTGCCAGTGCAATGAAGCCGAAATTGACAAGATAGAACCCGACCACAAGCAAATGGTTGATGGAACCCGCGAGTTCGGCATCATGCCCAAAACAGCGCGTGAGGTAAATCTTGCCATTGGTGGACAGAGTGAGCGCAACCCAGATGGTCATGCCGATCGCGATGATCAGGTACAGGCTATAGGCAACTATGGTCATTACAAATTCCTTTCGTTTTTTCAGTAATTACAGAAATTATTAGTCGTGATTGTTCTCAGGCGGCATGGTCATTATCCTGTTTGCTTGAAGGTTTGATGTTTTGGGCAGCTTTTCTGCCTTTGCGGCTAATCTGGCTTTTTGCTCGAACCCGGAATGAAACGGGCGACTTTCGAACCCAGTTTCATTAGCGAAATTAAGGTCGATTTGTTCAAGACACGCACTTGCTCATACCAGTTGGTCAACGTGCCGATAAATTCGTGCATACGGCCAATGCGTTCGCGGATATGATTAGGCAGATCGGGGTTAACCGCCATCCGCGCCTGCAATTCAGCGAGTTTTGCGACAGTGGGATCGAACTCGCGGCGTTTGCGTTCCGCACTAATTGCCAGCAACAAATCCCACAAATCCGTTTCTGCCACAAATTGATCGCGGCGGTCGCCTGCAACATGCGTCCGGCGCACGATGCCGTATCCTTGCAAATCCTTCAGTGCGTTGGACACGTTGGACCGCGCCAGCCTCAACGCCTCACAAATCGCCTCTGCGTCCAAAGGTTGATTGCTAAGATACAGCAACGCATGGACCTGCGCGACCGAGCGGTTCGCCCCCCAATGTGTGCCCATTTCGCCCCAATGCAGAATGAACTCCATGGCTTCGGGAAATTTTTCTACACCCATTTCGAATCCACCTTTCGTTATTTCTGTATTTACAGAAATAACTGACATTTTCAAGTGATTTCTGTGTCTGCCTCATAATTGAGCCTTTTGGTCAACTGCGGCATTGCCAACGCAAATAGCTCAGTCGAGGTTTGGATCGATCCTGAGTGGCTGTATGTTCGCTGGATTCATTGCGGCGCATCATACCTTGGTGCTAGCTTGGCGACACACCGCCCCAAAATCCTCAGCCCATTTTCTGTACTCCAATCACTTCATTTAACCCTTCCGGGTTTAACTCGTCCGGGCTTGACTCCTCCGGGCATGCTGCTAGAGCGCGTCCTGTTCGGTGAGGCGACGGTCTCATCGGGCAACCGTCCGAGACAGTTGGTGGTGACAATCTGGTCATCTTAATTTCCAGCCTAGACGGGGTAGAGATTTCAGGTGGCGGCCCATGTAGTGGTGCTCCCTCACCTTCGCCAAACGCTCCGGCTATTACGCCCGCGCCCCGGCATGAAACTTCCCCACGGACTGAATGTAGCGCAGATGCGCCCTTGCGGGCCTGTCTGAATTTTCGTGTTGGAATGGCGGGTTCGCTTGCCATCCCAAATAAGGAGTAATGCATGAACCGTTCTGAAAAGACTGATGCGGTTGCGGCGTTGAATGCAACTTTTAATGAAGCGGCTGCGGTTATTGTCACCCGGAATTTGGGGCTGACAGTGGCGCAATCAACCGACCTTCGTTTGAAGATGCGTGATGCAGGCGCAAGCTATAAAGTCGCCAAGAACAGCCTTGCCAAAATTGCTTTAGAAGGAACGCAATATGCGCCGCTTAGTGAAATGCTAACCGGACCTATTGCGCTTGGCACTTCAACCGATCCGGTTGCTGCGGCCAAGATTGCTGTCGAGTTTGCCAAAACCAATCCGAAGTTGGAGATTGTTGGCGGCGCGATGGGCGATACCGTTCTGGATGTCGATGGTGTTAAGGCGCTGGCTTCGATGCCGTCACTCGATCAATTGCGCGCGAAGATTATTGGACTGGTCAATGCACCAGCAACCAAGATCGCACAATTGGCGACTGCACCGGCTGCGAAACTGGCACGTGTTTTTGGGGCCTATGCAACCAAAGAAGCAGCGTAATTTTATTGTTTAACCGGCGGCGCAGATTTCGCTTTAGAAACGAATATGCGGGCCCACAAATACAGAAGAAATCGGAGTGTTATTTAAATGGCTGATATTGCTAAACTCGTAGAAGACCTTTCAAAACTGACCGTGCTTGAAGCGGCTGACCTTGCCAAGGCATTGGAAGAAGCATGGGGCGTTTCCGCTGCTGCCGCTGTTGCGGTTGCCGGACCTGCTGCCGAAGCTGGACCTGCTGCAGAAGAACAAACCGAATTTGACGTTATCCTGACGGGTGACGGCGGCAACAAGATTGCGGTGATTAAAGAAGTCCGCGCAATCACACAGCTCGGCCTGACCGAAGCGAAAGCCCTCGTCGAATCCGCTCCAAAGGCGATCAAAGAAGGCATCAACAAAGCAGAAGCCGACGAAATCAAGGCGAAGATCCTTGCCGCTGGCGGTACTGTCGAAGTCAAGTAATCACGCCCCCCGCTGCGGCGGGGATGCGGTTATCACGAAGGGGCGGCCTGTAATGGGCCGCCCTTTTTTACGTTGTGGGAGGATGTGGATGTAACCCCTAACCGTTCGTGCCAAGGCATTGAGATCGTCAAAGGGCGAATCACAGGCAGCTGATCTCATCCTTCGACAAGCTCAGGACGAACGGATATGTAACCCTCACAACAAAAAAAGGGCGACCCATTATAGGCCGCCCTCTGTGTTGCTTTGGGTGCGTGAGATTAACGGTTCTCGCTATCCAACTTGCCAAACTTCGCTTCAAATTCAGCGATAGCGCCGCGTGCCAGCAGGCCGGCTTGTTCAATCCATTGATCGCGTCCAATCCGGCCCGTAAACGCACCGAGATGTAAATCGATCTTGGCGACATCGGATGCCCCCCAGGCAGACATTTGATCAAAGCGGCGTACGCCCAGGCTGATCAAAAGGTCGTTTAGCTTCGGACCAATGCCCTTAATCTGCAACAAGTCATCCGGTGCACCAACGGCAGCAGGAATACCAATCGCCGTTAAAGCCGCAGCTCCGGCGGTCGCCGCCGCCGCACCGCTAGCTGCGCCATAGATACGCTGCCATTCGCTAGTGTTTCCGGCAGCCAGCAATTTGGCCTGCGGTATCCATTCTTCCTGACCAATGCGGTCCTTGAATGCACCCAGATGATCGTCGACTTTATCGACATCGCCCGCTGTCCAGTTGGCGATCTGGTCAAAGCGGTGGACGCCTAGCCCGTTCAGAACGCCATTTAGCTTTGGACCAATGCCCTTGATCAGTTCCAAGTCATCGGCTGCTCCGATGGCTGCTGGAATGCCAATCGCAGTCAAGCCAATCGCCGCAGCCTTAACTGGAGCAGCCGCAACCGGTGCGGCTGGAACTGGTGCGGCTGTAACTGGAGCAACCGCAACCGGAGCGACGGCAACTGGTGCGGCCGCAACCGGCGGTGCCGAAAAGGCAACCGGTGCAACTGGCTCAGGTGCAACGGGTGCCGGGATCGGCGCAGCGGCAACAGGCGCTGCAGCAACCGGCGGGGCAGAAAAGCGCGCTGGTTCTGCCTCTGGTTCGGCATACGCATCTTCAGCTTCATTGCGGCGGCCGCCGCAAATCCACCAAGCCGTCAAAATTCCGAGCAGCAATGGACCCAAAAGCCATAAGGCACTCGCTAACGAAAAATCACATAATGGCCACATAGACCGATCCTTCCGTTAGTTGGCTTCATTGCCGAAGAAAAAATAACCGATCCCCAGACCAATTAAATATGCGATAAGTGCGATTACAATCGCGCCAAATAAGGTTGTCATAATATTACCCTTTCTTATTGCGCTGGTGTCGTTGCTGCGGTTGTTGCCGATGTCGCAACGCCAAATTCTATCCGGCGGTTTTTGGCAAGAGCGTCACGCGATGTTGCGGTATCGAGCAACTTGGTTTCGCCGTAGCCCTTGGCTGTCAGCCGTTCTTTTGGAACACCGCCCGCTATCAAAGCCGCAACAACCGCGTTGGCACGGGCTTCGGATAGAGCCATGTTTGAGGCATCATCGCCCATTTGATCGGTATGGCCGCCAACTTCGATTTGCGTTCCAGCGCAATCCTTAACGGCAGCCGCAACCGCATCGACGGTGGGTTTGGAAAATTCGGTGATGACCGCATTGCCGCTACCAAAGTTGATGTTTTTGGCTGTGATGACGGCGTTTACATTCGTCTGGCAACTCGCCACGGATTCTGCCGTCGCGGGCGCTTCTGCAGGCGCAGCCGCCGGAACCGCTGCGGATGTACCGGTGCCAGGCAACGCATTGGCATCGCATTTTGAACCAAGTCCCATTGGACCGTATAAAAACCAAGTTAAAACCGCGGTTGCAAGCGCACCCAGCAGTATCTTTACTATTGAAGGCATAATCGCACTCCCCCACTCCATTAAAGTTGACCCAAAAACACGAAAGCCGTCACGACTCTTCGTGAAGCGGGCAGATTAGGCGTTTAATTTCAAGAGTCCATAGGGGTAGCATCTGTTTACAAACGGACGCTAAAACCTGAATTTGCCGCCCTACCCCGGCCGCATAAACTTACGCTTTTGGCCTTTTAGGCGGCGCGGCCCGATGAAAGACAGACTGCCGGTGCAGTCAACAACTCTATCGCCCGCAGAGCCGCTCAAGCCAGATAAGGAATAATCGGCTCATCGGGAACAGATGGTCGTTCTTGCTTTGCCTGACAGCCGGCAAGCAGCAATGCCCCACATACAATAACAAGCACAGCTCGCAATTTAAGCATCGGATATATCCTCCTCAAAAACCAATAGATCACCTAGCTGACATTGCAAGGATTTCCCATTCGCCGCGCATCGCCCCGCCATTTTCAAATATCTTAGCCAACACAAACATAAGTGCAGCACGTAGATGCCGCGATGAATTGGTCCGTTGTGGAGGTTGCGTTTCCGGAACAGCGCCCATCTTGTCCGGCTCGGCCGGCATGAACCGGACAACTAAATGAATCGCCACTGATTCAAAAACTGATTCATTGGCTGGGTTTCAGAGAAAAATAATGGATCCGCGTATTTTTATTAAAACCAAATTGGATTAAATATACATCCATAGCGGATATTTTTAATATTCATTGTGGATCAGTCCGTAGATTCAATTTTATCATTATTTACTATTTGAACTCCAATAACAAATCAACACAAACCACTAATAGATTTGTTTTATGGAGAGTATCATGAATTCACAATATACACAGTATACACTATTGCCACAAGATGTTGCCAACTTGGATGCGCTGGCGGAGGCGCAAGCAATGGAGAATTTTCGTGATTCTATTCGAAAAACCCGCACAACATATAACAGCTTTGTCGGCCAAGATGGTAATAGCCAAGAACTAAGTTGGAGCACCAGGCGGCGGATCGCTTCGGCACTTCGCCAATCGTGCCGCGTATTGGGCATGGGCCAGAAAAGCCGGATCGGACGGCTGGGCGGCGGGGCGGCTATTGGAGCGATCATTGCGGGCTTTGCCACACCGGCAATGGCACAATATGCAGCGGGGAGCGGCGTTAACACCGGTCCCGGCGGTGTACCCTTGGCCAATGAAATCGCGATCAGCGGCAATGCTCCGGCGGGAACACCCGAAGCAGAGACAAATTCCAATGCCGCGATTGCGATCGGATCGAGTTCGCTCGTCGGGCTAAGTTCACGTGCGAGCATCGCGATTGGTTTTGATGCGACGGTTTCGAACGATTCTATCAATGCAATTGCCATAGGTGAACTGGCCGTTGCGACCGGGACCCAAGCGATTGCAATGGGTACGGGCAACACTGTAAACTCGTTCAGCGCCGCAGGCACAACCACGGTGAACCAAATATTTGACCGCGCTGCTGGCGGCAACTTTACCTTCGCGGTCGGCGGTACCGGAGTAACCGGATACGCGGTTGGTGTCGGCAGCAACAATATCGTCACGTCTGGCGGCGTTGCCCTGGGCACGGGAAATCAGGCAAATCATAGCAATAACTTCGCCATGGCGCTGGGCACCGGCAACGCAGCAAGCGGAGCGTATGGCACGGCGATAGGCATCGGCAATGCGGCGTCCAACACGTCTGCTATCGCGATAGGCACGGCCAATACGGCATCGGGCAACACCGCGATTTCAATGGGCCGTCAAAGCACGGCTTCGGGCCAAACCAGCATCGCATTGGGCAATGTTGCCACTGCGAACCAGACCAACACAATTGCGATTGGTCATTCGACACAAGCATCTGCGACCGGCGCGATTGCCATTGGCGGCGGTTTAAATTCTGCGAGCACCAATTTCGACGCAAGTGCAGCGCGAGCAATCGCAGCAAACGCAATTGCGCTCGGCACCAATTCCACCGCCGATCAGGCAAATGCAATTGCGATTGGTGCGACCGCGTCCGGTTTGGGTACCGACGGCCTCGCCATTGGCCACAATGCCAGGTCATGGGACGGCAGCGTGGCCATCGGTTCGGGTGCAAGCGCTGATCATATTTCGACGACGGTTGCCGACGGTTCGATAGCCATCGGCCCCAACGCCACCGTGGGAAATGCAACTGAACGCGGCATTGCGATGGGCGCAGCAGCACAAGTCACCGGCTTTACCAATGACGGTATCGCAATCGGCAGCGGCGCGCAGTCAACCAATACATCGGCAACCGCATTGGGCGCGAGCGCATCAGCGACTGGCCAATTTGCAACCGCGCTCGGTGCCAGTTCGAACGCGGCAGGCGGCAGCAGCACGGCGGTTGGTCGGCTTGCAACCGTGACCGCATCAGGCGCCGATGCAACGGCGATAGGATATGAAACACGGGCAAGCGGCGTGAATTCGCTCGCGCTTGGTAATCAGGTAACCGTCAGCGGCAATCAATCCATCGGCATCATGGGGCCAGGCGGGGTTTCGACGGTGAGCGGTTCTGATGCCGTCGTGATCAATTCGGAAACGACAACACGCACGTATACAGCAAGCGGGATAACCGCAGTGGGTTCGGGCGCATTTGCCAATGGTTCCAACGCAACCGCGATTGGCCGCAATGCAACCGCAGCGGGCGCAACCTCGATTGCCGCAGGCAGCAACAGCAGCGCATCGGGCCCTTCGTCCGTAGCCATTGGCAACGCAGCGACCGCCAACAGAAACTATGCAATCGCCATTGGTGAAAGCGCGGTTGCGGGCAACACTGTTGGCGCAGACAATACGATAGCCATTGGCCGCAATGCCTCATCCACCGGCCTAAACGGCACGGCCATCGGCCTGAACAGCCGCCAATCAAATGGCGGGATTGCTGCGGGTAACGACACCGCTGCGGCAGGTCTTGTCGCGACGTCTATCGGCTATCGCAACGCGGCGACTGGTAATTTCAGCACGGCCATCGGCGCGGGCAACACAGCATTGGGTACATCCGCAATCGCAATCGGTAACGGATCAACCGCGAACAACACCAATTCCATCGCCATCGGCACCGGCAATACTGTCACCGGGGCAAACTCGGGTGCAATTGGCGACCCCACAACGATCACCGGCACGGGCAGCTATTCACTCGGCAACAACAACACAATCAATGCGGACAATGCGTTCGCCATTGGCAACAACATCACCATCGCTGCGGGCCTAAACGGTTCGGTCGGGATTGGCGATGGGACAACGGTCGCTGGACCTAATATAGGTGCGTACACATTGAACGGCGGAACAGCAGCGGGAACCACGCCGACATCGGTAGTCTCGGTTGGCAGCTCCGGCGGCGAACGCCAGATCACGAATGTCGCGGCCGGCGTCGTTGCGGCCACCAGCACAGACGCAATCAACGGATCGCAGCTTTACACAGTGGCGACCGCAAACAACAATTTGGGCAATAGCGTTGAAACAATCACCGGCGGCGGGCTTGTGATCAATCCGGACGGAACGATTGGGGCTGCGCCCACGATCAACGCTGCGGGAACGGCTCACAGCAACGTGACGGCAGCGATTGAAGCGCTGAACACCGGCAATATCACCGCCAATACCGGCCTTGCCAATGCGCTTGGCGGCGGCGCGGCGGTTGCCGCCGATGGCACGGTGACTGCACCCAGCTACAATGTTGCGGGTTCGGCCTATAATGACGTGGGATCGGCGCTCAGCGCGCTTGATTCTGCGGCATTGGTCCAGCAAACTGGCGGCGCGCCCGGTACCGGCAATCTAACAGTTGGCGCGGCAACCGGCGGCAGCGTGGTTGATTTCACTGGCACCGACGGCGCGCGCAATCTTTCGGGTGTCCTTGCCGGTGGTCTAACCGCTACGTCCACCGATGCGGTCAACGGCGCGCAGGTCAACACGCTGGGCAACAGCATCGCAGCCAACACTGGCGGCGGATCGGCCTTCGATCCGGTGACGGGAACGGTAACAGCGCCCAGCGTCACAGTTGGCACGGCCAGCTATAGCAATTTAACCGACGCTATTGAGGCGGCGGGTGCAGGGTTTAACCTGACCACATCGGCCACCGGAACCGGCGTCGCCAATGGGGCAAGCGTTGAAGGGATCGCTGCAGGCGAAACCGTAACGCTGACCGCAGGCAACAACATCGTCACCACACAATTGGGGAATGAAACACAGGTTGCGCTCAATTCGGTACTGACAGGCATTACCAGCATTGGCGTAACCGGGGGGCCGGTGATTAGCGCGACGGGCATAACCGGGCTTGCGGCAGGAGCGGTAAGCGCGGCATCAACCGACGCAGTCAACGGCGGCCAGCTGTTTGCAACTAACGCCAACGTGGATAGTTTGGGGAACAGCCTTGAAACGGTCACCGGCGGCGGGCTGCTGATCAATCCAGACGGAACGATAGCCACTGCGCCAAGCATTGCGGTTGGCACAGTCAGCTATGCCAATGTCACCGATGCGATCGAAGCCGGCGATACCAAGGCGGACACAGCCAATGCCGGTATAGCAGCGGCGCTTGGCGGCGGGGCGGCAATTGCGCCCGATGGCAGCGTAACTGCTCCTGGCTATACGCTTTCGGGTTCGACCTTCGACAATGTCGGGGATGCTTTGGCAGCGATTGACAGCGGCCAAGTTGGCCTTGTTCAGCAGGTTGGCGGCGCGCCCGGTGCGGGCCAAATTACCGTGGGCGCAGCGTCCGGCGGGACGTCACTTTCGGTTGCAGGCACAGCGGGCGACCGGACGGTAACGGGGGTACTTGCCGGATCATTGACGGCTGCGTCTACAGATGCGGTCAACGGCGCACAGGTCAACGCGCTGGGCAACAGCATCGCGGCCAATACCGGCGGCGGATCTACCTTTGATCCCATCACTGGCACGGTCACAGCACCCACTTACACGGTCGCAGGCGGAACGCAGAACAATGCGGGCGCAGCATTTGATGCGCTGAACACCGCCAACAACCTTGCCAATGCAGGACTGGCTTCGGCCATCGGCGGCGGCGCTTTGGTTGCGGCGGACGGAACGGTTACTGCTCCAAGCGTCACAGTAGGCACGGCCAATTACAGCAATTTAACCGACGCCATCGAGGCCGCAGGTGCAGGGTTCAACCTGACCACATCGGCCACAGGAACAGGTGTTGCCAACGGGACCAGCGTCGAAGGGATCGCAGCGGGTGAAACCGTAACACTGACCGCTGGCAACAACATCGTCACCACACAATTGGGGAATGAAACGCAAGTCGCGCTCAATTCGGCGTTAACTGGCCTCACCAGTGTTTCTGTCACCGCCGGGCCTACCCTAGCTGCGGGCGGGATCACAAATGCGGGCACGGTCAGCGGCGTGACCGCAGGCGCGCTATCCGCGACATCAACAGAAGCCGTGAACGGCAGCCAATTGTTTGCCGCCAATACCGCCATCACCAACATCAACAACGGCACAACCGGCCTGGTACAGCAATCTCCTGCTGCACCCAGCTCAGGTGCGATCACGGTCGGCGCGGCGACAGGCGGCAATTTGGTGAACTTCGCCAATAGCAGCAACGTCAACCGGGTATTGACCGGAATTGCGGCGGGTTCGACGATTGCTGGATCAGCAGACGCGGTGAATGGCGGACAGCTCAATACTGCATTGGCCTCGGTCGCGGCTGATCTGGGCGGCGGCGCGAGCTATAACCCCGTTACCGGCCAATTGACGGCTCCTGGCTATGCAATTGACGGCGCGACCTATAGCAATGTCGGCGATGCCTTGGCGGCTTTGGCGGCGGACAGCAAATATGTCGATTTCAACTCTACGCTTGCGGCGGCCAACGCCAGCGGCAACAATGCTTCGGCGGTTGGGCCCAATGCACAGGCGGCGGGCAATAACGCCTCGGCCTTTGGCGTGAATTCCGATGCGAATGGCACCAACGCGCTCGCTTTGGGCAGCGGAGCCGTGGCAACGGGCAACAACAGTGTGGCGCTTGGTTCCGGATCGCAGGCTGGCATCAGCAATGCGGGTTGGACGGGCACTATCTTTGGCGGCCAAACGATGATGAACGCGCAATCTGCCAACGCCGTAGTCAGCGTTTCGGGCGGAACAACCAACCGGCAGATCACTGGCGTGGCCGATGGTGCAGTGAATGCAGCATCAACCGATGCAGTGAATGGCGCACAATTGTTCAACGCAGCAACCGCGCTCAACGCGATGTCCACCAACATCGGCACGGGGCTGGCATCGTCGCTTGGCGGCGGGGCGTCGGTTGCACCGAATGGCACAGTCACCGCGCCGACATACACGGTCGCGGGCGGAACGCAGAACAATGTCGGCGCAGCTTTTGATGCACTGAACACCGCCAACAACCTTGCCAATGCCGGACTAGCTGCGGCCATTGGTGGCGGCGCGCTGGTTGCGGCGGACGGCTCGGTTACTGCTCCAAGCGTCAATGTTAATGGCACG
Source organism: Sphingomonadales bacterium (assembly GCA_043750535.1). GTDB lineage: Bacteria > Pseudomonadota > Alphaproteobacteria > Sphingomonadales > Sphingomonadaceae > Sphingorhabdus_B. The sequence continues at coordinate 35,192 of JAYVBJ010000010.1, forward strand.
GCGTTTGGCAATCTAACCGACGCCATTCAGGCGGCAGGTGCAGGGTTTAACCTGACCACAGCGGCCACCGGAACCGGCGTTGCCAACGGGACGAGCGTCAGCCAAGTTGGTGCAGGTGAAACCGCCACGATCACGGCGGGCAACAACATCGTCACCACACAGGCCGGTAATGAAGTGCAGGTCGCACTCAGCAGCGATCTGACCGGACTCGCCAGCATCGGCGTCACCGGCGGGCCAGCTTTGGACAGCAACGGCATCGCCATGAACGGTGACGGCATCACCGGACTTGCAGCAGGTTCAACCGCAGCAGGTTCGGCCGATGCCATCAACGGCGGACAGCTCAACACCGGACTGACATCAGTGGCAAGCGGCCTTGGCGGCGGTTCGGCTTACAATGCAGTGACAGGCATGGTGACGGCTCCGACGTATAATGTCCAAGGCAGCAGCTACAGCAATGTCGGCGATGCCTTTGGCGGCGTCAACTCCGCGCTCTCCAGCCTGACCAACGGCACAGCCGGACTTGTCCAGCAGGTCGGCGGATCGCCGGGCAGCGGACAGATCACCATCGGCGCAGCGTCCGGCGGAAGTTCGATCAGCGTTGCTGGAACAGACGGCAGCCGCGTTGTAACCGATGTTGCCGCAGGTGCGGTCACAGCAACTTCGGATGACGCAGTAAACGGAGGCCAGATCTTCGCCAACAACCAAGCGGTCGCAGGATTGCTCGGCGGCGGCGCTGGTGTGGATCCATTAACGGGTGCACTCACGGCTCCGTCCTACACGGTCGGCGGCACAAGTCAGGGCAATGTAGGTGCAGCTATTGCAGCACTTCAGTCCGGGGCCCCTGTGCAATATAGCACAGCCGGTTCGCCAAATACGCCGAACGGTCTTGTTCCTTCGCAGAATATGACTCTGGTTGGCGCTGCCGCCGGTCCCGTCACTTTGTCCAATGTTGGTCCGGCGTCGCTAACTGCGACCTCAACCGGCGCGGTCAACGGCGGCCAGCTGTTTGCAACCAACGCCAACGTGGATAGTTTGGGCAACAGCCTTGAAACGGTCACCGGCGGCGGGCTGCTGATCAATCCAGACGGAACGATAGCCACTGCGCCAAGCATTGCAGTTGGCACAGTCAGCTATGCCAATGTCACCGATGCTATCGAAGCGGGTGATGCCAAGGCGGACGCAGCCAATGCCGGTATTGCAGCGGCGCTTGGCGGCGGAGCTGCCATTGCTCCCGATGGCAGCGTGACGGCGCCCAGCTTTGCCATTCAGGGTTCGTCCTACAGCAATGTCGGCGATGCCTTTGGCGGCGTTAATGCCGCGCTCTCCAGCCTGACCAACGGTACAGCTGGGCTGGTCCAGCAGGTCGGCGGATCGCCGGGCAGCGGACAGATCACCATCGGCGCAGCGTCCGGCGGCAGTTCCATCAGCGTTGCTGGAACCGGCGGCGACCGCACGATCACCGGCGTTGCACCGGCGGCACTGACGGCCACGTCCACCGACGCGGTCAATGGCGGCCAGGTCAACATCTTGGCATCATCGGCGGCGGCCGTATTGGGCGGTGGTTCGGCCTTTGATCCAGCAACCGGCATGTTAACGGCCCCCGCCATCAATGTCGGCGGCATTGCCTATAATAATGTGACATCCGCAATCGAGGCTGGCGACGATAAAGCCGATGAGGGATTGGGCGATGTTGCCAATGCCTTGGGCGGCGGTGCGGCCTATAACCCGGCAACCGGCGCAATTACTGGCCCGAACTATCTGCTAGGTGGCAACACTTACAACAATGTCGGCAGCGCATTGGCAGCGATTGCCAATGGCGGCCTTGGTCCGGTGCAATATGCCAATGCGGCGACATCACAGACGCCCAATGGCGGCACACCAACCAACAATCTGACGTTGGTCGGGGCGGCAGCCGGACCGGTTACATTGGACAGTGTTGCCGCAGGTTCGTTGACGCCAACTTCGTTGCAAGCCATCAATGGTTCGCAGTTGAATGCAGGCCTGACTTCGGTCGCAAACAGCCTTGGCGGCGGTTCCACCTTTGATCCGGCAACCGGCGCGGTAACTAGCCCGGCTTATGCTGTGCAAGGCGGAACACACAGCAATGCGGGGGATGCAATCACTGCGCTGGACACTGCGCTCAATACGGCGGTCAACAACATCGCCAACGGAACCAGCGGACTTGTGCAACAAGCTGGCGGAGCGCCGGGGTCCGGGCAAATCACCGTTGGCGCAAATACCGGCGGCACTTCGGTCAATGTTGCCGGAACCGGCGGCAACCGGGTGGTCACCGGCGTTGCCAATGGCGCGGTGACGGCAACGTCAACCGATGCTGTCAACGGGTCGCAGCTCAATGCCTTGCAGCAAACCCTATCCACAACGGCAGCGGCGACGCAGACCAACATCAACAATGCCGGTCAATCGTCAGCCAGTCATCTGGGCGGCGGGTCGGCATATAACCCGGCGACTGGCCAGATTTCTGCACCGACCTATAATGTCGGCGGTCAGGCTTATCAAAATGTCGGTACCGCGATTGCAGCGACGAATATGTTGGCGGTGCAATATGTCACCAACGCCAGCGGTCAGCCGACCAACGCGGTGCGCCTGGGCGCGGCGGCAGGTGCACCGCCGGTCGCACTCGGCAATGTGGCGGCGGGAGCGGTCAATGCGGCATCAACCGATGCCGTCAATGGCGGCCAGTTGCATGCAGTTCAAACCGTGGCAAGCGGTGCGCTGCAACGCACCGGCGGCACATTGAGCGGTAACTTAAATCTTGGCGGCAACAGGGTTACCGGACTGGCCGGTCCGGTTGACGCATCGGATGCAGCGACCAAAGGATATGTCGACGGATTGCAATCGCAGAACGTCAATAACTTCAACTTGCTGACATCCGGCCTGAACAGCGCGTTTAAGGGCATTGAGCGCAACAGCCAAGGCGTTGCACTTGCCATCGCAATGGGCGGCGGGTTCTTATCCGATGACAAGGACTTCTCGCTTTGGGGCGCATGGGGCAATTTCAACGGATATAACGCTGCGGCCCTGCAAAGCTATATCCGGTTGAACGACGACACCTTTGTCAATGTCGGCCTTAGCTATGGCTTTGAAGAGAGTTTGGTCGGAACCCGAGTTGGTTTCGGTATCCAGTTCTAATCAAGCGATTCAAAATGCGGGCGTGGATGCGGGGTCAACCTTTTCCGCGCCCTTTTTGAAACAGGAGAAATGATATGACTATCACCAAAACCACGGCTTTGATGTCGGCGTTAAGCCTTTTGGCTGTGACCCCGGCGGCGGCCACCGGCACAAATCTGGACGCGCTGAATGCACCGCGATTGCAGGCACAAGAGCAAAGCCTTGCGATGGCCAAACCGTCCAAAGTCCAAGCCGTGACCGCAGCAGCGCCTGCTAATGCCCAAATCCAAATGCCCCCCCCTGAGGCGATGATCATCATGATCCGCTCGTCGCTGGTCGCATTGAGCCAAGCGAACGTTACCAATAATTATCAGGTATTAAACGCGCTTGGCTCAAACAATTTCCGGCAAGCGAACCCGCCTGCCCGTTTGGCTCAGCTGTTTGCTTCATTTCGGAGCAATAATATCGATCTGGCACCTGTGGTATTTGTAACGCCGCAATTGAGCCAGCAACCCAAGATTGAAAATGGCAAGCTGCGCCTCATCGGATTTTTCCCGACGCAGCCGATGCGGGTAGATTATGACCTTGAATTTGAACCGGCGGACGGCATTTGGAAACTATACGGCCTTTCGGTTAATTTGAACGCAGCCACGCAAAACCCGGGTCAGCAACCTCGCCCGCAACTACAGGGGCGATAACTTATCTGGCCGCGCGGGATTATTGCCGCGCGGTCATTTTAACCGGCAGGCTTGTGTAACCGTGCAAGAATGGGCTGGCGAGCCATTCCGGCTTTCCTGAAACCGTTATGTCCATATTTCTATCGAGGATTTCTTCGATCAATATGCCCAATTGCAATTCAGCCAGTCTGGCGCCGACACAGCGGTGAATTCCGTGGCCGAAACCAAGCTGCCGCCGCGCGTTGCCCCGCGTGACGTCAAAACGCTCGGGTTCAGGGAAAACCGCCTCATCATAGTTCGCCGAAATATACCAAAGGACAATCTTCTCGCCCTTTTGGATCACTTGCCCGGCCAATTCGGTATCCTCTTTTGCCGTCCGGCGCATGTGGGTAACAGGTGACTGCCAGCGGATAATCTCGTTTGCGGCATTTGGGATTAGCGAACGGTCCGCGCGCAATTTGTCCAGCTGCTGCGGAAACAAATGACATGCATGCACAAACGCGCTCATCGAATTGCGCGTCGTGTCGTTTCCGGCGACGATCAACAACGCAATGTTGGCCAGCCGTTCAAGGTCCGGCATTTGCCCCATCGCCTCGCTATGGATCATCCGCGAGAGCAAATCATCGCTGGGCGGCTGCGCCAATTTCTTGGCAAACAGTTGGTCGAACGTGACCAGCATTTCGTTCATTTCTGTGAAAAAATGGGCCCGGTATGCTTCGTCCTTGTCGGGTGCCACCGCGCTTGCCAAGTCCGACCAACGGCGCAGATTATACCGCTCCTCCCATGGGAAATCGAACAATATCGACAACATCCCGATTGTTAATTCCATTGCGACGGTTTCGACCCAATCAAATTCTTCGCCAATCGGCAGCGTGTCAAACAACGCTTTGGTACGGACCCTGATTTCCAGTTCACGGCGGGCCATCTCGCTAGGATTAAATGCCTGTTGCACCACTTTGCGCTGCGCCGCGTGCTTTTCGCCGTCCATCGCGATGAAATTAGGAAAGCTATTGCCCTCCGTCATATCTTCAATCGTGATGCCGCCATATTCGTCGGCGGATGAAAAGATATCGGGCTTTGTCTCAACTTGCTGCACCAAATCGTGGCTGAGCACCGACCAATAAGCGCCAAACGGGCTGTCTGGCAAGAAACTGAGCGCATGGGTTTTGCGTAATTCAGCAAACGGCACGCGCCAACGATCTTCGGTGTACAAGCGCGTATCGCTCAGGTCGAATGGGGTGATTACGCGCGTTTCCAATAGTCCGCTGCTTAGCATATTACCGCTCCTCTTCATCTGCCGCGCATGTTAAACATTTCACAACGGATTTCACAAGGTCAATAGATGCACAGAATTGACACGCCGCCGCTTTCCGCCTAATAAATGCTCTCACCTAATCTTTCGGGAACGACCCTGCCGTCGCGCAGTGGGGTTAACGCATTGAAAGATCATGGTTTTACCGACGCGGTTGGCTGTATGACTCACCTCAATTTGGGGCGATAGTTGTGCGGCCTTTTTCTGTCGGTACACACTGCGTCAGTTTTTAACATACGTTCTAGCGAGGCTAAAGCATTTCCATGGCAACCAAAGCGGCTCCAGCAACCCTTTCGCGCAAACGGCGCATTCGCAAGATTTTCGGCAACATTCACGAAGTCATTGAAATGCCGAACCTGATCGAGGTTCAACGCGAATCTTACGAACAGTTTCTGCGTTCTGATCCATCGATTGGATATGTTTCCGGCCTTGAAAAAACATTGCGCGGCGTTTTTCCGGTCCGCGATTTCGCCGGCACGTCCGAACTCGATTTCGTAAACTACGAACTCGAAGATCCCAAATATGACGTCGAAGAATGCCGCCAGCGCGGTATTACTTATGCAGCGCAGATGAAGGTGACGTTGCGTTTGATCGTGTTCGAAGTTGATCCGGATACCGAAACCCGTTCGGTGCTCGATATCAAGGAACAAGACGTTTACATGGGCGACATGCCGCTGATGACGCACAACGGCACGTTCTTTATCAACGGTACAGAGCGCGTTATCGTTAGCCAGATGCACCGTTCGCCGGGCGTATTATTCGATCATGATCGCGGCAAAACACACGCTTCGGGCAAGTTCCTTTTTGCTGCCCGCGTAATCCCTTACCGCGGTTCGTGGCTCGATTTTGAATTTGACGCCAAAGATATCGTCAACGTTCGTATCGACCGTAAACGCAAATTGCCGGTTACCACGTTGCTTTATGGCCTTGGCTTTAACGACGAAGAAATTCTCAACGAATTTTACAATCGCGTCACTTTTGAACGCGCTAAAGGCGGATGGAAAATTCCATTCAATTCGGAACAATGGCGCGCTTCCAAGCCGCTGTTCGACATCGTCGATGCGACATCGGGCGAAGTCATATTCCCGGCCGCGCAAAAAATCACGCCGCGCGCTGCCAACAAGGCAGTTAAGGACGGCTTGACCCATCTGCTGATCCCGACCGAAGAAATCTTTGGCCGCTATTCGGCATTTGATTTGATCAACGAAAAAACCGGCAAGATTTATATCGAAGCCGGCGACGAAGTGACCGCAGAAAATCTAGAGCTCTTGGACAAAGCCGGGATCGACAGCATCGAATTGCTCGATATCGATCACGTCATTACCGGCGCTTGGATGCGCAACACATTGAAAGCAGACAAAGCCGAAAATCGCGACATGGGCCTTGATGCCATTTACCGCGTCATGCGTCCCGGCGAGCCGCCAACGCGCGAAACCGCCGATGCGCTGTTCGCCGGGCTGTTCTTCGATCCCGACCGCTACGACCTTTCGGCGGTGGGCCGGGTCAAGCTCAATATGCGCCTTGGCCTCGAGGTCGAGGACACGATCACCACGCTGCGGACCGAGGACATCCTCACCGTGGTCAAGGAACTGGTCGACCTCAAGGACGGCAAGGGCGAAGTCGACGACATCGACAACCTCGGCAACCGCCGCGTCCGCTCGGTGGGCGAACTGCTCGAGAACTCGTTCCGCGTCGGCCTCGTCCGCATGGAGCGGGCGATCAAGGAGCGCATGTCGTCGGTCGATATCGACACCGTCATGCCGCACGACCTGATCAACGCGAAACCGGTGGTCGCCGCCGTCCGTGAATTCTTCGGCTCCTCGCAGCTGTCGCAGTTCATGGACCAGACCAACCCGCTGTCGGAAATCACCCACAAGCGCCGCCTGTCGGCCCTTGGACCGGGCGGTCTGACGCGTGAACGTGCGGGCTTCGAAGTCCGCGACGTCCATCCCACGCACTATGGCCGCATCTGCCCGATCGAAACGCCGGAAGGCCCGAACATCGGCCTGATCAACTCGCTGGCGACCTATGCCCGCGTCAACAAATACGGCTTCATCGAAACCCCTTACCGCAAGGTTGTGGACGGCAAGGTGACCGATGACGTGGTCTATCTTTCGGCCATTGAAGAGACCAAGCATTACATCGCCCAAGCCAACGTGGCGCTGACGGACGCTGCGAAGTTCGCGGAAGACCTGGTCATCGCCCGCCATGCCGGCGACGTGCTGACGGTGCCCGCCGACAAGATCGACTATGTCGACGTGTCGCCGAAGCAGCTTGTGTCGGTTGCCGCGGCGCTGATCCCGTTCCTCGAGAACGACGACGCCAACCGGGCACTCATGGGTTCCAACATGCAACGCCAGGCGGTGCCGCTGGTTCGCACCAATGCGCCACTCGTCGGCACCGGTATGGACTCGGTGGTGGCGCGTGATTCTGGTGCCGCCATCGCGGCGCGCCGCACCGGCGTCGTCAACCAGATCGACGGCACGCGTATCGTCGTGCGTGCGACTGAAGAGTCCGACGCCACCAAGCCAGGTGTCGATATCTACCGTCTGATGAAGTTCCAGCGCTCGAACCAGAACACCTGC
>JAYVBJ010000011.1:0-124968 GCA_043750535.1 Sphingomonadales bacterium
TCGATGCCGATCAGCATTTTGATACCGGCAACGATGCTCGATGCATCGATCCAGATTTCCGCATTCTCTGCATCAAGCTTAATCAAAGCGATTTTGGGATCGTCCTTGCCGTCATACCAGGCTGCAACAAAGCGGTTCCATAACCGGTCGATGGTAGTGCGATCCTGCGTCGTCGTGAGCGTTCCATGCACCGTAGCCCAGACATCGTGGCCTTTTGACGCGAAATGCGCCATCGCCCGGTCACCGCTTTTGATCTGCTGATAAAGCCCGCCATCGGTCGAGGTGAAAAACCAGATCGGGCCATGATAATCATCACTGCCCTGACCTTCGTCATCGAGCTGCGCCGTCATCGGACGGGCGTGGCCGTCTTCGCCGTCGGCCAGGCCGAGGAACATCGTTCTGTCGGACTTGAGGGCTTTCCAGAACTTTTCTTTAATCTCGGTCTCGTTCGTCATCGCTTGTCTCCTTTGGGGGTGACAAGCAAACGAGCAACACGCGGTGGTGTTCCGAATTATCTGGGCTTCCGACGCTCAGCTTTAGAACGCATCCAAAACTTCGATGTCCGGCGCCGCCGCCAGACAAGGTGCCAGCTTTGGCCCTGCTGCAATAAAATGGTCCGTCTTGTGGTGTGCGTCCACGGCAGCCTGATCGGTGTAGCGTTCAAGCACCTTATAGACTTGTGGATTGGTTCTGGACCTGCTCAGCGAATAAAATTCGTTGCCCGGTTCGTTGGCGTTCACTGCCGCTGACAATTCGGCAAACGCCGCTTCAAATTCGGCATTTTTGCCCTCTGCAACGGTCAACGTCGCGATCACACCAATTGCAGACATTAGGTACTCCCTTCGAATATTCAGAAAATCTCGAACAATCCGGCAGCACCCATGCCGCCTCCGACGCACATCGTGACGACGCCGTATTTTGCGCCGCGGCGTTTGCCTTCGATCAATGCGTGGCCGGTGCAGCGGGCGCCAGTCATGCCATAAGGGTGACCGATGGAGATTGATCCGCCGTTGACGTTAAGCAACTCGTTTGGAATGCCTAGCTGATCGCGGCAATATAGCACTTGCACCGCGAACGCTTCGTTCAATTCCCAGATGCCGATATCATCCATTTTCAGGCCAAAACGTGCCAGCAATTTGGGGATCGCATAAACGGGCCCGATGCCCATTTCATCGGGCTCAGTTCCGGCAACCGCCATGCCGACATAGCGGCCCAGCGGGTTAAGGCCTTTTTTCTCAGCAACCTTGGCTTCCATCAGGATGCTGGCCGATGATCCATCGGAAAGCTGGCTGGCATTGCCCGCGGTGATCGTCATGTCGGGGCCCATCACCGGGTTCAATGCTTGCAATCCCGCCAGCTGCGTATCGGCGCGGTTGCCTTCGTCCTTGGCGATGGTGACTTCGGCTTGCGTGACTTCTTTGGTTTCTTTGTTCATCACGTTCATTGTGGTGGTGACCGGGATGATCTCGGCATCGAAATAACCGGCGGCTTGCGCTGCGGCGGTGCGTTGCTGTGATTGCAGGGCATATTCGTCCATCGCATCGCGGCTGATATTGTAACGCTTGGCCACCACTTCGGCAGTTTGCAGCATTGGCATATAGATGTTCGCATGCATTTCCATCAGCGCGCGGTCAGGCGCGACGCGCATTTCAGGAGTTTGCACCAGACTGATCGATTCCTGACCGCCCGCCGCCATGACATCGACATTGTCGACGATGATCTGCTTTGCCGCTGTCGCAATAGTCATCAGGCCCGATGAACATTGGCGGTCCATCGTCATGCCCGAAGTAGTGATCGGCAGACCGGCACGCAGGGCAACTTGGCGCGCTAGGTTGCCCGCCTGTGTGCCCTGTTGCAGCGCGCTGCCCCAAAGTACATCGTCGACTTCGCTGCCGTCGATGCCTGCGCGTTCAACCGCTGCTTTCAATGCGTAACTGCCCAATGTCGGGCCGGATGTGGCGTTGAACCCGCCGCGATAGGCTTTGCCAATGGCGGTACGGGCGGTGGAAACGATGACTGCGTCACGCATGATATTAGGTGTCCTTTATTAACGCTCCCCTCCCCTTCAGGGGAGAAGGCTTATTGTATGCTTAAACGAAAAACTGGCTGATCCATTCAGCCATCAATGCGGGCTTGTCTTCGCCTTCGATCTCGACCGTAAACTCCAGCGTCTGCTGCCATTGGCCCGGCCGCTTTTCGGCGAGTTCGAGCAGTTTGAAATGGCCGCGCACGCGCTTGCCCGAGCGAACCGGAGCCAAGAACCGCGTTTTATTGCCGCCGTAATTGACGCCCATTTTGACGCCTTCAACTTTGGGACAATCAGATTTTGCGCTCATCACCGGAAACAGCGACAGCGTCAGAAAGCCGTGGGCAATCGTGCCACCAAATGGCGTCATCTTGGCCATTTCCTCGTTGATGTGGATGAATTGATGATCGCCGGTTGCGTCGGCAAATTTGTTGATCATATCCTGATCGACCAGGATCCATTCGGACGTTCCGATATTCTCACCAACTTTTTTGGCAAGATCTGTTGCGGAAATAGTGGTCATGTTAGGGTTCTCCCGATTCTATGGTTGCGCAGACTGTGCCTTGCGAATGTGGCGATGACAAGCCTTTCACCGCAGAATTCCGCACCTTTTTAACGCTTACGCTACGTCTTGCTGCGCTTTGCAGATGGGTTCGAATGCTGGGTGAGATACGGCATAACCATCGTGCCATCGGGCGCCGAGGTGAAGGTGGTTTGCGTCGGATACGCGAATTCATACCCGTGCGCGCCGAATGCCTCGACGATGGCAAGCCCGATCCGGTGTCGCGCCGTAAACACTTCGATAAATTCATGGCTGTTATCAAGGTCGAACACCAGTTCAAAATTGAGCGCACTGTCGCCAAAACCGACAAACCCGGCGCGTTGAAAACTGGCGCCTTCGGTTTCGGTTATTTGCTGAAGCAGTGCCGGAAGCGCGCGGGCTTTTTCTGGCTTAGTATGATAGACAATGCCGATCGCGAACGTCGTGCGGCGGTAATGCAAGGTGGAGATATTAGTAATTTCCTTGTCCAGCAGCATGTTGTTGCCGATGATGATTTCTTCACCGGTTAGCGCACGTAACCGGGTGCTCCGCATTCCGATCTTTTCCACCGTTGCGTTGGTCGTTTCGTAACGGATGACATCGCCGCGTTTGAACGGTTTGTCGAAGATGATTGAAATTGCCGCGAACAGGTCGGAAAATATGCCCTGCGCGGCCAAGCCGATTGCGATGCCGCCAACGCCAAGGCCCGCAATCAATCCGGTTACGTTGATGCCAAGATTATCAAGGATAACAATCGCGGCGATTGCAAAGATTGCAAAACTGACAAGTAACCGCACCAACACCATTGCGCTCGCCAGCGTATCATGTTCGTGATCGCCTTGGCTTGCCCGCCTTTCGACAAGGCCAAGGATAATTTCCCGCGCCCAGACCGCAATTTGGAAAACGACGGCAATGGTGAACAATATCTCAATCAGCTTCGCCACCGGATGCGGCGCATTGGTGAACTCGTTGACCAGTTCGGCTGCGATCATCACGCGAAAAAACTTACTGGTCCGCGCCAAACTGCGGGCGATGATGGATCGCAGCGATGAACGATCCGCCGCTGCCTCTGCCTGCTTTGCGGCAATGCGCCGTAACCAGCTTAGGATCACATACAAAACGACAGCAATGGCCGTCGCCGCCAGCAATTCGAACCAGTTTTGCCCAATCCAATTGACCACCAGTTCCTGATAAGCGTTCAGGCGGGGGCCGATTTCAGCAGGCGATATTGCGGTTAGATCTTGGGGCGTTAATTGCGTTTGAATGATTAGCATAAGTCCTGTTTAGGGCGCAGCATCCGCCAAGACAAGCGCGCGTGGTGAAGGTTTGGCGGGTAAGTTTAGTTGATCAGCTTAAAGCTCGCTTCACAGCCTTGGCCCATCCCGAAAGCCGTTCGGTCCGGCGCTCTGGCGCGATATTGGGGATGAACTGTTCGACATCGCCGCGCATACAGGCGGCATCGGCCAATGAACGATACATGCCTGCACCAACGCCTGCCAACATGGCTGCACCCAATGCAGTGGTTTCAATAAAGGCGGGGCGTTCAACCGGGATATTCAAGATATCGGCCAAATCCTGCGCCATCCAATCGTTCGCAACCATGCCGCCATCAATCCGCAATTCCGCCCAGTCCGATCCATCTGCGGCATAAGCGGTTTTCAAATCATTGGCTTGGTGTGCCATTGCCTCCAATGCGGCCCGCGCAATATGGGCTTTGGTCGCTGAAAAACTTAGGCCACTAATCATGCCGCGCGCATCTGGCCGCCAATATGGTGCGCCTAGTCCTGATAGCGCGGGGACCAGATAGACCCCGCCATTGTCATCAACGCTGCGCGCCAGTGATTCAGTGTCTCCCGCCGCACCGATCAGGCCCAGATCATCACGCAGCCATTGAACCAACGACCCGGCAACAAACACCGATCCTTCAAGCGCATAATGCCGTTCCCCGTTCAATTGCCACGCGATCGTAGATAGCAGCTTGTGTTTCGATTGCGGCAAGGTTCGCCCCGTCTGAGTCAGGATAAACGCGCCCGTTCCGAATGTCGCCTTGGTCTGGCCCGGCGCAAGGCAGGCTTGACCGATGGTGGCCGCTTGCTGGTCACCTGCCATGCCGGTAATCTTGATCGGGCCGCCAAATAGTTCCGGCAACGTAGTTCCGATGTCGCCAGCACAATCGACGATCTCCGGCAAAATGGCGCGCGGAACATCGAACAGGCTGAGCAAGCCATCATCCCAGCCGCTGCTGCCGATCGCCATCAAAGCGGTGCGTGATGCGTTGGTCGCATCGCTGACATGAGCGCCGCTGGTTAACCGGTAAACAAGATAGCTTTCGACCGTACCGACGGCCAGGTTGCCGCCCGCTGCTTTCAATTGAGGCCAGTTTTTTAACGCCCAACCAATTTTGCTGCCGGAAAAATAGGGGTCGAGCAACAGGCCGGTTTTTGCTTGTACTGTGGCCTCGTGCCCGGCTGCTTTTAGCGTCGCGCAATCATCTGCCGTCCGCCTGTCTTGCCAAACAATCGCCGGGGCGAGCGGCTCGCCAGTGCGTTTATCCCAAAAAACCACGGTTTCGCGCTGGTTGGTAATTCCAATAGCGGCAATCGCATCGGCTCCGCCCGCTTGCGTGACCATCGCGCGCGCGCATGCCAATGTTTTGGTCCAAATCTCGGCTGCGTCATGTTCGACCAAACCGGGCGCTGGATAATGCTGCGTCAATGGCTGCTGCGCGCTGCCCAGCAACTTGCCGTTTTGCGCAAACAGCATTGCCCGCGTCGACGTCGTTCCTTCATCAATCACCAGGATTTGTGAACCCGTATCCATGCTCTTGCCCCTGTTTCTTTAACCTAAACATTCTTGATCGGTCAAAGCCACTTTCCTTTTTCGAAAACGCAACCAACCAGTTCGAACCTTATGACGGGATCAATTTCAAAGGCGAGAAAATTCGGCTTCGCTGTAACAACGGTTCAAAGAATGGCCCGCTCATCGATAAACCGCCGCTGATTAAATTTCCCCGGGCCTTGTCCGATAACGATGTTCAGATCAGGATTTTTGAGAATGCAGCGAGTTGGGTGAATTTGCGTCTGTATCTGATTGTTAGATTGCGAACATACTAAGCGCGTATTAGTAACCCGGCGACGAAAGGCGGGTTCGAATCGATTATGCGCGACATGTTGGTCATTGGGGGCGGGATTAACGGCGTGGGCATTGCCCGCGATGCAGCAGGACGCGGGCTGGATGTGGTGCTGTGTGAAAAGGATGATTTGGCAAGCCACACATCTTCCGCCAGTTCCAAGCTGATCCATGGCGGCCTTCGCTATTTGGAGAATTATGAATTCCGTTTGGTGCGCGAATCGTTGGGCGAACGGGAGATACTGTTGAACGCTGCGCCGCACGTTATCTGGCCGATGCGCTTGGTTCTGCCAGTGTTGGCAGGAATGCGGCCGGCGTGGATGCTGCGAATAGGCTTGTTCATCTATGATCACCTGGCCAAGCGCGCGGTCCTGCCGGGTACCAAGACGCTTAATCTTCGCAAGACGTTGCAAGGCCAGCCTTTGAAAGAGACATTACGCAAAGGTTTTGAATATTCTGACTGCTGGGCTGATGATTCCCGTTTGGTCGCGATCAACGCGGTTGATGCGGCGGAGCGCGGGGCCGAAATTCTTACCCGCACTGAATGTACCGGGATGGAGCGCAAATCCGATCATTGGTTGGTATATTTGCGCGATGAAAACGGCGCTGAACGCACGATATCGACGCGGGTCATTGTCAATGCAGCCGGGCCGTGGGTTGAAAAAATTCAGGGCAAGTTTGGCGGCATGCAAAACAGCTCGCGCGTGCGGCTGGTAAAGGGCAGCCATATCGTAACCCGCCGCCTTTTTGACGGAGAGCATGGCTATCTGTTTCAAGCAGCCGGCGGCCGGGTAATTTTCGCAATGCCATACGAGGATGACTATACGCTGATCGGCACGACCGAGGTTGATTGGGACATCGATAGCGGTCCAGTAACGATTTCCGCCGATGAAACCAGCTATCTGTGCGGCGCGGTAAATGACTATTTCAAACAGCAGATAACGGCAGATGACATCATCTGGAGCTATGCCGGGGTGCGGCCATTATATGACGACAACGCCGATTCTGCCAATGTTGTGACCCGCGATTATGTGTTCAATCTGGACGGCGATGGCATCAACACCGCGCTCGTTCTGTCGGTGTTTGGCGGCAAGCTGACCACCTACCGGAAACTGGCCGAACACGCGATGGAACGGCTTGCTGCCTTTTATCCCGATATGCGTGCACCGTGGACGCATAATGCCGTTTTGCCGGGTGGAGATTTCGCCATTGACGGTATCAACGCGCTGCGTGCCGACGTCCGGGCCCGCTATCCTTGGCTCCCCAAAGACCAGATCGGCCGGATGACCAGAGCTTATGGTACGCGGTTATTTGCGATCCTTGGCACCGCGAACAGCTTGGAAGATTTGGGGCAGCATTTTGGCGGCGATCTGTATGAGGCCGAGGTCCGGTATCTGCGCGAGACGGAGTTTGCAAAGTCCGCTGACGATATATTGTGGCGGCGTTCAAAATTGGGCCTCAAGTTGAACGATCAGGAGCGCGCAGGGATTGCAGAAAAGCTGCGTCTATATGGCGCGGCGCAAACGCAAGCCGCCTAATCCTACCATTTGACTGCGGCGATATCGTCGCTGATCTTTGCTTCGACCCAGGTCTGGCTGCCGTCGCTACGGTGTTCTTTTTTCCAGAACGGCGCATCGGTTTTCAGCCGGTCGATCAAAAACGCGGTCGCCTCTAGCGCGGCGGCGCGGTGCACGCTTGCTGTGCCAACCAGCACAATTGCTTCACCAACCGGGATGATGCCAACACGGTGAATCAATACGCAACCAAGCAGTGGCCAGCGGCTGTGCGCCTGCGCTACCAAAGCTTCCAACGCCGCCTGTGTCATTGCCGGATAATGTTCGAGTTCAATCGCCACGACATCGCCAATATCATTGGCATCGTTGCGCGCTATGCCGGTAAAACTGGCCAAAGCGCCGCCGCCCAACGCGGAAAGCGGTAACAATTCAGCGCCGGCATCAAATCGTTCGCGCTGTATGCGGACGATTATCATCCCCCCGTCACCGGCGGAAAAATCGCTAGCTCCTGTGCGCCGGTAATGGGCGCATCCAGCTTCACCATTTGCTGGTCCAGCGCAAAGCGCAATTTATTGCTGTCGGCAAATGCAGCCGGATAAGCGCCGCCGTGCGCGATGAGAGATTGCAAGCAATCTGCGACCGTCACGACGTCCGGAGGAAAATCCGCTTCTTCCCCGTCCAGACCGATAGCCTCACGAACGCTAGCAAAATAAACGATCCGCACGGCCGTCAATCCATGTGTTTCAGGCCAACGCGCAGATAGTCCCAGCCGGTTATCAGCGTTAGTATCGCCGCAATCCATAATGTGACCAGCGCAGCAATTTTTAGCGACAATAAAGCAGGGAACACACCCGCCAATATAACCCCGCCGAGCGACACAAGCTGAAACGTGGTTTTCCATTTGGCGAGCTGCGAAACCGGCACCGAAATTTGCAATCCTGCAAGGAATTCGCGCAGCCCTGAAACGATGATCTCACGCAGCAATATGATCAACGCGGCGATGACGTGCCAGCCATCGATATCCCGCGTGTAAACCAGCATCAGGATAACCGCCGCAACCATGATCTTGTCGGCGATAGGATCCAGAAAAACGCCCAAGCGCGATACTGTGCCCTGTGCACGGGCGAGATAGCCGTCGAAGTAATCGGTGATGCCCATCAGGCAATACAGCACAAATGCCAGCGCGTAATCGAGCGGTATCGGTTGGATGCCGTCCGGCTTGGGGCTCGGCCACAATAAGAACACCAGGATTGGCACCGCAAATATGCGGGACAACGTCAAAAGATTTGGCAAACTCAACATATCTTTATGCGATAGCGTCATTTGAATGCAAAATCACGCGGCTAATTCGACAATCTGCATAGCCATGTTAAAGATCGGCAGCTAAGGCAGGCAGCAGTCGGAAAAATAGGGTAAATTTGATCCAATGAAAAGTGGCCTTTCCTTGCTGAACAAGCGCAGATTCTTGCCGCTTTTTGCCACCCAGTTTCTCAATGCGTTCAATGATAACTTTTACAAAATGGCGATGGTGGTCGTCATCACTTACACCATATTGCAAGGCGGTGAGCAGGAAGAAGCGGCGTTTAACGCTTATGCTGGCGCGGCGTTCATCCTGCCGTTTTTTCTGATGTCGGCGATTGCCGGAACTTTGGCCGATAGCACCGATAAAGCGCGGATGATTCGGATTATCAAATCGGCTGAAATCGGTATCATGTTGATTGGTGCGGCCGGTATATATTTTCATAACATCGCCGCGATGTTCATGGCCTTGCTGGCAATGGGGGTGCATTCAACATTCTTTGGCCCCATAAAATACGGCATTCTGCCGCAGCATTTGGCGCAAGACGAAGTGTTGGGCGGCACCGGGCTTGTGGAGGCGGGCACTTATCTGGCGATACTGCTTGGCACGATTGCGGGCGGCATATTGCCCTATCAATATGCCGCGATCGGCGTGGTCGTGGTGGCCGTGATCGGCAGATTGACGGCGCAGCATGTTCCCCCCGCACCGCCCGAACTGGATGGTCCTGCATCAACGATTGACTGGAATATTTTCCGCAGCAGCTGGCAACTAGTTTCGGCGACAATGCATGTCCGGCGGCTGTTTTTGGCCATAGTCGCGATCAGCTTTTTTTGGGGCATCGGTGCGATACTGACCGCCCAATTCCCGCCAATGGTCAAAAGCGGACTGGGCGGCGATCCAACCGTCGCGACAATGTTTACCGCAGTGTTTTCAATCGGCATCGCCATCGGATCGGTGCTGATTAACATGATGCTGAAGGGCAAAGTGTCGGCAAAGTTTGCGCCGGTGTCGGTGATCATGATGGGGCTGTTCGTGCTGGCGCTGTGGTGGAATGTAAAGGGTTGGCCGCATGCGGGCGAAACGTTGATGGATTATCGGCAATTCTTGTCGATAGCGCAGGGCGATTTCATTCTTATCGCATTATTCGGTATCGCGGTAACGGGCGGAATGTTCGTTGTTCCGCTTTACGCTTTCTTGACCACGACCGTGCAAAAGTCCGAAACATCGCGGACGATTGCCGCCAATAACATCGTCAATTCCGGCGCGATGGTAATCGGCGTCTTGATTTACGGTTGGCTGGTCCAAATCAACGTCAGCATCGCCGACACGCTGTTCATGGTCGCCGCCGCGTGTCTGGTATCAGCTTGGATCGCCTGGCTGTTGCACAAAGCGTGCGACTGATATCAAGCAATGAACGTGGAAAAAACGACGAAGAATGCGGCAAAACTCATCACAAATAGATGCGTATCTTCTTTTTTCCACCACGGCGCGGAAAGATGAGCGTTCAATGCCATATCGAATTTGGGCGGCGGCAACATCCTGCGAAGCGGATGACCGGCGGCTTCGTTGCGACATACGAGATTTTGAAGGTTTCTTATTTTCATGGAATAAGGATTAACGATTTGTTAACTCATTTGACTAGGCACAAAAGTGGTTAACAATGGACGGTGAAAACGCAGTCCCGATTTGCGACAAGAACTGGACAATAGATTAATGAACATCAGCGGAAAATTGATCGTCATAACGGGCGGAACCGACGGCATCGGGTTGGAAATTGCCCGCATTTGCAAGGCCAAGGGCGCCGCCGTTATTGTTTGCGGGCGGCGTCAGGCACAATTGGACGCGGCCCGCAGTGAAGGCATGGAAGCTGTATCTGCCGATCTTTCCAGCGCCGAAGGCTGCGCCGATTTCGTCAAAGTTTTGGCGGACCGGCCCATCGACATACTGATCAACAACGCGGGAATGAGCGGCAATTTCGGACCCGGCGAACCGCTTGATCTGGCGCTAACCGATCAGGCGATATTCCTCAATTTAAATGCGCCGATGCATTTGATCGGTCATTTGCTGCCCATATTGCTGCAGCGGCCCGACGCCGCAATCGTAAATGTCACGTCAGGATTGGCCATTGCGCCGCGCGCTGGCGGTCCGGTGTATTGCGCCACGAAAGCCGGATTGCGCAGTTTTACGCAAAGTCTGCGGTTCAACTTAAAGTCCAGCCGGGTGCGGGTAATCGAGGCACTGCCGCCAGTGGTTGATACCGCAATGACCGCCGGGCGGGAAAGTAAGAAAATGTCGCCCACCGATTGTGCTGCCCAGATTGTTGATGCCATCGAGGCGAATCATAAAGAAGCCAATATTGGTATCGTCAAAGTCTTGCAGGCAATTTACTCGATATCGCCGAAGCTGGCGCGGTCGGTAATGATCCGTTTTTAGGCCGGGTCGGGATTCATCAAAAACGCCAAGTTGACACCTAGTTGACAAGATTGACGCCTATTTTGACATTTATCGTCAGTCCGACGTAAGATAATTTCCAACATCGTGGTTTCCTGCCTTCGCCGATTTGGCCGCGAAGGGAGGGTGTTTCGACCGCCCACATTTAGTCCGCCAACATTGTCAAAGAGCCAGCCCTGTACAAGCGGCTATGCCCCGTGGTCCCAGAACAAATCCTACATTGCAAGCGTGAATGCGCGGTGTGGAATGAGCGGAGCATAATTTCACACCGTCCCCTGAAAACCAAGCCGTCATCCTGAATTTATTTCAGGATACATGCCGCGCATACATTCAGGGTTAGGGGCTATTTATCCTGAAATAAATTCAGGATGACGAAACGGGGGGATAAGATGACGAATTGGGGGAGCCATAGGACGACGAATTGGAGCGAGCCGTAGGAACGAATTGGAGCGAGCCCCCGCACGCCGAACTTGAACCAACCCGGAACCGGCAACACACGCATCGTGCAGCTTACCGGTTCCGGGCCAAGTACGGGCCTTAATTCAGGTCGAAACGATCAAGGTTCATCACCTTGTTCCATGCGGCAACAAAGTCGCGGACAAATTTGGCTTGTGCGTCATTGGATCCATATACTTCGGCCAGCGAACGCAGTTCCGAGTTTGAGCTGAACACCAAGTCCGCCCGTGTACCCGTCCACTTTTGTGTGCCGCTGCTATCAACTGCGGAATACTGGTTCGATGCGCCAGCGACAGGTTGCCAAGTAATATTCATGGCGAGCAAGTTGACGAAGAAGTCGTTGGTCAACGTTTCCGGCCGGCCGGTGAGGACACCGTGGCCAGATTTTGCAACATTGGTATTTAACGCCCGCATGCCGCCGATCAGCACGGTTAATTCGGGCGCGGTCAATGTCAGCAATTGTGCTTGGTCAATCAACATCACCTCTGCTGGAACATCGACATCGCTGCTGATGTAATTGCGGAAGCCATCGGCGGCCGGTTCCAGCACCGCGAACGATTCAACATCGGTATGTTCCTGCGCCGCATCGGTCCGGCCCGGTGTGAACGGTACGGTCACATCATGCCCTGCTGCCTTAGCCGCTTTTTCAATCGCGGCGCATCCGCCCAGAACGATCAAATCAGCCAAGGAAACATTTTTGCCGCCCACTTGTGCATTGAATTCCTTTTGCACATTCTCAAGCACGGGCAGGATTTTCGCGAGTTCAGCCGGTTGGTTGACGGCCCAATCCTTTTGCGGGGCAAGACGGATACGTGCGCCGTTGGCACCGCCGCGCTTATCTGATCCACGGAATGTGGAAGCGGATGCCCAGGCCGTGGTCACCAATTGCGAAACGGACAGCCCGGCATTGATAAGGCTGGCCTTCAACACAGCAATATCGGCGGCATCAATCGGCGCGCCTGTTGCGGCGGGGACAGGATCTTGCCAAATCAAAGTTTCTGATGGAATCAGATTGCCGCGATAGCGAGCAACCGGCCCCATATCGCGGTGGGTCAGTTTAAACCAAGCGCGCGCAAATGCATCTGCCAGTTCTGCCGGATTTTCCAAGAAGCGCCTTGAAATCGGTTCGTAGATAGGGTCCATCCGCAGCGCCATATCGGCGGTTGTCATCATCGGTGCATGACGTTTTGACGCATCATGCGCGTCGGGAACTGTTCCGGCTGCTTCGGGGTTCTTTGGTGTCCATTGCTGCGCGCCGGCCGGGCTCTTGGTCAATTCCCAATCAAACCCGAACAGATTTTCAAAATAGTTATTGTCCCATTTGATCGGGTTCATCGTCCATGCGCCTTCGATGCCGCTGGTGATGGCGTGAACGCCTTTGCCGCTGCCAAAGCTGTTTTTCCAGCCAAAGCCTTGGTCTTCGATGCTGCCGCCTTCGGGTGCAGCGCCAACATATTGGCCCGGATCAGCCGCGCCGTGCGCTTTACCAAAGGCATGTCCGCCAGCCACAAGAGCAACGGTTTCTTCGTCGTTCATCGCCATCCGGGCGAATGTCTCACGAATATCGCGGGCAGACGCCAGCGGATCAGGATTGCCATTGGGGCCTTCCGGATTCACATAGATCAGCCCCATTTGTACCGCAGCCAGCGGGTTATCAAGCACGCGGTCCGCCGTATAACGTTCATCACCAAGCCATTCGGTTTCCGGGCCCCAATAAATATCCTGCTCAGCTTCCCAAATGTCGGGACGTCCGCCGCCAAAACCGAATGTTTTGAAGCCCATTGATTCAAGCGCCACATTCCCTGTCAGAACGAAGAGATCGGCCCACGACAATTGGCGGCCATATTTTTGCTTGATCGGCCATAGCAGGCGGCGTGCTTTGTCCAGATTGCCATTATCCGGCCAGCTGTTGGTCGGCGAAAATCGCTGCGATCCGCTGCCTGCGCCGCCGCGTCCATCGGCAATACGATAGGTGCCTGCGGCGTGCCAGGTCATGCGAACGAAAAATGGACCATAATGGCCATAGTCCGCAGGCCACCACTCTTGCGAGTCGATCATCAAGGCGTGCAGGTCGGCAACCACAGCATCCAGATCGAGGCGCTTGAATTCTTCAGCATAATCGAAATCTGCGTCCATCGGATCGGACAATGCCGAATGTTGATGCAATATCTTCAGGTTCAACTGATTTGGCCACCAAACTTGCTTGGCCGTGCTTGACATCAACGCAACTTTACCATTGCCATGCATTACCGGACATTTGGCTTCCATATTCATAAACTCTCCATTGTTTCTGTGATTCAAAAATTGATGATCGGGTGAATAAGGAAGTCTGGCAGGAAAACAAACTGTCATTTCCGATATCACTGATCGACAAATACTTTGCGGAGTTTCCCCAGCGGGATGGCATTTGAGTGTAACAAGAACCGTTCGTGCTGAGCTTGTCGAAGTACAGGTTGCTTGCCTCATCCTTCGACGAGCTCAGGACGAACGGAGAGGGAGTTATGATCCAGTGTAGTGTCATCTCGCTCCAATGCGTTCAATGCAGGGCAATATGACAACTTATATGCAGCTTCGCTAAGGCGCGGGTAGATCGCAGCCGCCAGAATAGTGGCGGCGATATGGTATTTGCCGCAGTTTCGGTTATCGGCTCTCGCATAAATAACCTATTTGGTAAGTTATGGTTGACATTGTAACGCTGTCTGGGTACAAATAGCCATAGTCGAAAAATGTGATTCGCAAACGCGGCACCGTTGAGGCGCAGACGGAATGCACACAGGGTTGGAAGCGTAATGCTTCTGGCCCTTTTGCGTTGGGCAAAGGGAAATTGATGGCGCATCGTAATTGGAGAGGGCCGCGTCATTGCGAAGATAACCTGAACGCATTGCTGACCAATATGGAACCGGCGGCGCGCACGCAATTGTTCAGCAGCTGGCGATTATGGGCGCATGCCGGGCAGTGTCCCGACGACAGTGATTGGCGGATATGGATGATCATGGCGGGGCGCGGCTTTGGTAAGACGCGCGCCGGTTCTGAATGGGTCAGCGAGCTCGCCCGCTGCGACGGGTCGTTGCGGTTTGCTTTGGTCGGGGCCACCATCGACGATGTCCGCAACGTAATGGTCGAAGGCGAAAGCGGCTTGCTTGCCGTGGCGCGCCGCGATGAAAAGATCGGCTTTCATGCTGGCAAAGGCGAAGTTACCTTTGCCTCTGGCGCGGTGGCGCATATTTATTCCGCCGAAAGCCGGGAGAAGCTGCGCGGGCCCGAACATCATCATGCCTGGTGCGACGAGCTGGCGAAGTGGAACCACGCCGATAGCGTATGGGACAATATGATGCTCGGGCTGCGATTGGCCGATCGTTCGCGGGTGATGGTGACGACAACCCCGCGCCCGATACCTTTGCTGCGCCGTTTGATCGCGCAGGAAGGAACAGTTTTGCATGGCGGCAGCACATCAGATAACTTTAACCTGCCCGATGATTTCGTGGTCACAATCCGCGCCCGTTACGATGGCACACGGCAAGGAAGACAGGAAATTGACGGTGAATTAATCGACGATATCGCGGGCGCATTATGGTCACGCGATTTGATTGAACGGCAGCGGGTGGCGATGGCCCCGCAATTGAAGCGCATCGTCATTGGCGTCGATCCGCCGATCACATCGGGCGGCGACGCCTGCGGGATAATCGCGGTCGGGCTGGGCGTGGATGACAAAGCCTATGTTCTCGCCGATCATTCGGTCAGCGGCGCATCCCCCGAAGGCTGGGCAAGGGCGGTTGCCGCAGCGGCGGAATGCTGGGACGCAGACCGCGTGGTCGCAGAGGGCAATCAAGGCGGCGAAATGGTCGAAAGCACCCTGCGCGCCGCCGACCTCGCCATGCCCATAAAGCGCGTCCACGCCAGCCGCGGTAAATCGGCGCGGGCCGAACCAGTGGCGGCATTGTACGAAGCCGGACGGGCTTGGCACGCGGGCGCATTCCCACAGCTGGAAGACGAGATGTGCGGCCTGATCGCTGGCGGCGGGTATGAAGGCCCAGGAAGGTCACCAGACCGCGCCGACGCGCTCGTGTGGGCAATGAGCGAGTTGATGTTGGGACGGGGGATGGGGGTGTTGAGGGTGCGGGGGTTGTGAGAGACTTCAAATGTGAAATGATCAAAATGCTAAAGCAATAACTCACTGAATGTTTTCATTTGTCTATTCCCAAATTATATTGAATATAATGCAAATCAGATTCTGTGGAGTTCCAAATTGTCGACTACTATACCGCTGTTAGATGAAGTGATTTTTGATGCAGTTCAAACTGCTGAGGGCCAAGTTGAAGAGCAGTTAGACTGTGATGTTCTCTATTATTATGGTGCACTGCGTACTCAATATATATCCTATTTTCGCTCTGCAGTAGAAAAAATGGCTGCAAGGGAAGAGAAAAAAGATGCCATTGGCATTTGCCTAACCACGCCGGGTGGCGAGGCAGAGGCAGTCGAAAAAATGATTGAAATTGTGAGGCATCATTACAAGCACGTATATGCTGTTGTTCCCCAAGCTGCAATGTCGGCAGGAACGATATTATGTATGGCTTGCGACAAGATTTATATGGATTACTCATCATCGCTCGGACCAATTGATCCGCAAGTTCCAGATCGCGAACAGCGAGTCTTGGTTCCGGCCCTTGGGTATTTGGATAAAGTAGCTGAAATGATAAAGAAAAGCATGGATGACACAATATCCCCGGCTGAATTTGCTATGCTACAAGCCCAAGATCTTGCAATGATACGTTTTTTTGAACAAGCAAAAGAACTATCGATAAGTCTTTTGAAGCAGTGGTTAGTTCGATACAAATTTAAGGATTGGGTAACACATCGCACGAATAATGTTGGCGATTCGGTAACGGTTTCGGAAAAAGAAGCGAGGGCAGAGCAAATTGCGCTGCGACTTTCCGATAACAATCATTGGCATTCACATGGCCGAATGATTGGTATGCAAACATTAAGAGACGAACTACGATTAGAGATTGACGATTTCGGAGAAAACGTAGACTTGAGAAATGCGATCAGACGGTACAGCGATACGTTGTCTGATTATCTCGGTCGATCAAACAGTGAGTTTTATGTGTATAATCGCCATATTTAAGGAGAGCCCACGATGACTATCGAGAAAGAACTCCAGAAAATTTTAGTGAGCGATCACAGCAAGGACAATCGTTTTGAGCGCCAATTAAACGGTTTTCAGAAGCTAGAGAAACGCCTCACTCAAGGCGGCTATGTTATTGAGAAGAAAAAATTCTCAATCCCGTTGATGGAACGTTTAAGTACAGCAAATTTAAAAAATTAGATTGAAGTACTCAAAAGGATGTAGAAAAAACATATGCGGGCAATGCCCGTATTTTTTTGTATAAATTTCTAAAAACCTAGGAAAAAACATGAAAATCTTCGGCTGGAAATCAGCCGGGCGTGGTTCGCTGCGTCCGGTGCAAAGTCGTGCCTATTCGGCGCGCGGGTTTGGGGTGGCGGGTTCGCTTGGCGAATGGCCGCGGTCTTATGAGGCGCAGGTGCGGGACGGGTATCTGGGTAATGCCATTGCCCAGCGTGCGGTGCGGCTGGTGGCTGACGGGGTGGCGTCTGCGCCCTTAACCTCAATTGACCCTGCGTTACTGGCGCTGGTCAACGCGACATCGGGCGGACAGGCATTGCTGGAAACTGTCGCGGTGCATTTGTTACTGCATGGCAACGCCTATATCGAGATCCTGTATGGTCCCGGTGGTTCGCCGTGCGAGCTATATGCGCTGCGGCCTGAACGGATCGCGGTGGAGGCGGATGCGCGCGGCTGGCCTATGGCCTATATCTACCGCGTTGGCGATGCCTCGTCGCGGATGGCGGCAGAAAATGTGATCCATATCCGCAGCATGCATCCGCTTGACGATCATTATGGCCTTGGCTGTCTGGGCGCGGCATCTGGCGCGATTGCGGCGCACAATGCGGCGGCGAAATGGAACAAGGCATTGCTCGACAATGCGGCGCGGCCATCGGGCGCTTTGGTTTATGAAACGGCGGAAGGCAGCGGGTTATCGAATGAACAATTTGAACGGCTAAAGGGCGAGCTGGCCGACAGCTTTCAGGGTGCGGGCAATGCCGGGCGGCCAATGTTGCTGGAAGGCGGGCTGAAATGGCAGGCGCTATCATTGAGCCCGGCAGAGATGGATTTTGCCGGGATGAAAGCATCGGCAGCGCGCGAGATTGCCCTGGCATTCGGGGTTCCGCCGATGTTACTCGGATTGCCAGGGGACGCGACCTACGCCAATTACCGCGAGGCTAATAAGGCGCTGTGGCGGCAGGCGATACTGCCGCTCGCAGCCAAGATACTGGCGGCGATTGGCGAGGGGCTGCGGCCTGTTTGGCCGGACGCGGCATTGTCTATCGACCTCGACCAAATCGCCGCATTGTCGGAAGACCGTGAACGGTTATGGGCGCAAGTGACGGCGGCGGATTTCCTGACGGCGGATGAGAAACGGGTGATGGCGGGGTTTCCGGCCTGGGCAGATAAAGGGCACGGGCCGCCCGTTAAAGACGAGATTATTCCGGCATCATTAGAGATGAAATTCAATCCTTGGCACGACACAGAGGATGGAAAGTTTACATCGGCTGGGCAGGGGCAGCGATTTGGCACAGGCGGCGAAACGGGCCAATCAGAAACAAATAAAATCAAGCCTCGGTAAGCGCCGGGCAAGATTCAAAGCGGTGGAAGCCGGTTTAGTGGCGGACGTTTCGGCGGCGCGGGGGCTAGCGGATCATGGGACAAGCCGGTATCCAAAAAACCTGTTCCGCAGGTCCGGCAACCCAAGCGCGAGACCGTTAAGCCGCCGACTGTAACAACGCGTGTTGTTAAGCCTCAAATTACAGCTAAGCCTCCAGTGCGAAAAATTTCGGCGGGCGGATACAATTTTGAAGCCGACACACAGGATCGTACGGTTCGCGCATATGGCCAATTGCGACTGGTGCCGGAACAACCTCGGTCAAGGGTCTCGCAAAGGGACGCGGGAAAACCCGACCGTCTTCCAAAGGATCAGGGCGGACATTTTATAGGACGACAATTTGGTGGGCCTGAAACGCCCTATAATCACTTTGCACAAAACGCGCATTTCAATAATAGCGACTATCGCAAGCTGGAAAATGATTGGAAACGAGAGATACAGGCTGGCAAAAAAGTGCTAGTTGATATTCGAGCATCATATGGCGGCAATTCAAACCGGCCAAGCGGTATTGATGTGATTTACAATGTGAATGGCGATATACAACAGCGATTATTTCCGAATAAAAGGAAGGGCAGATAATATGGCTACCATAGAAATAGGTGACATGCTGAACGCTATTGGGCAGCACGTGGCGGACATATTGGAGAAAACACCGGAAGATGTATTTGTTTTCATTGAGGCTGGTGATCAATGGATGGGCGCTGGCATTTTTGAAAACTTTGAAGACAAACTTGTCTATCATGGCCCTAGCGAAGAATTACTCGAGGCCGTCCAAAGTCTCTGGGAAGCTGCCGAGCCAGACAAGAAATGGTCGATCCTTTTCTACGATATTAAGGATGGAAGTTTTGAAGTTGAGTTTCTTTATACTGACGATTTAGAACATCACCCATTTGAGCATAATTATCGTCAAGATGCGCTAGCTGCCCGTTACGGTGATAAATCCGTTATCTATCCTCCGATGGAGGATGGTGACTGGCACGAGCTGACGGAGGAAGAGTTGGCAGATGTTGATCGTGTGACGATTAAAGATGAGCCTGGATACGTATCTGAAAAAATCTAACTTGCGCTGCGACTGCGGCCAATAGGAACCCCCTTAAAATGCAAATTACAAATGAAAAGCTTGGCGAGTTGCTCGCTCAGGCATCGGAGAGCGGTGCGCGCCGCGCGCTCACTCAACTGGGTTTGGCGGATGAACGTGCGCCTGTCGATATGGCCGAGCTGCGCGAGCTGTTATCCGCATGGCGCGATGCCAAACGGTCGGCGCGCACGGCGGTGATTGGTTGGGCGGTGAAAACCGCACTGGCATTATTGCTGATCGGGCTGGCGGTGAAGCTGGGCCTTGGCGGCCTGGTGTCGCAATGATGGTGTTGCTAATGATGGTGTCGCAATGAAGTTCGCCGGATACGCCGCGATATTCGATGCGCCCGACAGGGGCGGGGACATCGTGCGCAAAGGCGCGTTTGCCGGGGCGGCCAAGGCGGGCATTCCGCTGCTATGGCAACATGACCAAGGGCGCCGCATCGGCTATGTCGAAAGCCTGAGCGAAGATGACCGCGGCCTGCGTGTCATTGCGCAGGTTGATGATGCCGAAGCCGTACATGCCGGGTCGGGCCTGTCCTTTGGCTACCGCGTCCGGGGTTCAAAACGAGGGCAATACCGTGAACTGACCGATCTGGATTTGATCGAGGTCAGCGTGGTCAGCCACCCGATGCAACCGCTGGCGCGGGTGCTGGCGGTGGAGTGAAAGTTGTTATTGATTTATTCAGATGATATTCGTATAAATTAGCATCCACGCTAATGGTGATACCGTTAGCCCCCACGGGTTTCGGCCCGTGGGTTTTTTATTGCCCTAAGTTTAAGTTGATGTATCTACATCAAAATGACCAAAAAAAGAGCAGTTTTCTATATTGATGGATTTAACCTCTATCACTCAATTAAAACTCTGAGGAATGAACAACTCAAATGGCTATCTCTGACGAGCCTGGCGAAAATGTTGATCCCCAAAAGGGATGAAGATGTTATATCCGTTAAGTATTTTTCGGCAATAGCTTTCAAGCGTGGCGCTGCATCGGTACAAAAACATCAGGCTTACATTTCTGCACTGCAATCCGAAGGAGTAGAATGCATATTGGGGAGATTTAAAAATCAAACACGCAATTGCAGAAACTGTAACAGCAGTTGGCAGCATCCAGAAGAAAAAGAAACGGATGTAAATATAGCAATTCAGATGATCGCGGACGGATATGATGACATTTACGATGTTTGCTATCTTGTATCTGCTGACACAGATTTAGTGCCTCCACTGCAAATGATCAAAAATAAGTTGCCGACGAAAGAGATTGTCGCGGTTTCTCCGCCCAATCGCCCCCATGGCCAACATATTAGGAGCATCGCCCATAGGTCATTGAAATTGAACACTAACCAAATTGCAAATTGTCGATTGCCGGTAGCACTTAATCATCAAGGAAAATTGATAAGTTGTCCGGTTGATTATTTGTAAACGTACAAAAAATATTTTTTTTACCAGCCGTCCTTTTGGGCGGCTTTTTTTATGGAGAATGCAATGAACTACGAAGTAAAAGCCGACAGTTTGAGCGCGGCGTTTGACAAGGTGCCGGTGACTTCCATCGCCATTACCCGCCCCGCACTCACCGGAGCGAGCAACGCTGGCAGCGCCCACCGCGCATTTGTCGATGGTTATTTGCGGCGCGGCACAGAGGTCGAGCTCAAAAGCCTGAGCGGCGCGGTGGCGGCGGATGGCGGCTTTGCCATTCCGCAGGAAATCGACGCCAATATTGATGCGACGTTAAAGGCAATCTCGCCAATCCGCGCCATTGCCAATGTGGTGCGCGTGGGTACGTCGGGTTACCGCAAGCTGGTGACGCAAAACGGCGTTGCATCGGGCTGGGCTGCCGAAGTTGCGGCGCGCCCGGAAACGTCTGCGCCAAAATTCAACGAAATCGTCCCCAGTTTTGGCGATCTTTATGCCAATCCGGCGGCAACGCAAACCATGCTGGATGATGCCGCGTTCGATGTTGAAAGCTGGCTGGCGAATGAAATCGCGACTGAATTTGCTAAGGCCGAAGGCAGCGCCTTTGTCAGCGGCGATGGCGTCGATAAGCCCAAGGGTTTCCTGACCGCGCCGACCGCCAGCACGGCAGATTCCGTGCGGCCATTTGGCACGTTGCAATATCTGGCATCGGGCGCGGCGGGTGCATTCGCGGCGTCTGGTCCGGAAAACAAGCTGATCGATCTGGTTCATTCATTGCGTGCGCCGTATCGTCAAGGTGCGGCCTGGGTTATGAATGCGTCGACGCTGGCCACCATCCGCAAGTTTAAAACCGCCGATGGTGCGTTCATCTGGCAAGCGGGACTTGGCTTGGGGCAGCCCGATACGTTGCTCGGCTATCCGGTGGTCGAGGCCGAAGATATGCCCGATATTGCGGCGAACAGCCTGTCGATTGCGTTCGGAAATTTCAAGGCCGGATATCTGGTCGCCGAACGCGCCGAAACCAGCATCATCCGCGATCCGTTCACCAACAAACCCTATGTGCATTTTTATGCCAGCAAGCGCGTTGGCGGTGCGGTTTCGAATTCGGAAGCGATTAAGCTGATGAAGTTCGCAGTGAGTTGAGCCGCAGTGAGTTAAGCCGCTGTAAAATCCTCCCCGGACCGGGGAGGGGGACCACGTAGTGGGGGAGGGGCCGGGGAAAGCAATCAAGGCGTCAAGGTTAGATTGACCTCGCCTGCCCCTCCGTCAGCCGTTCCGGCCGCCACCTCCCCGTTCCGGGAGAGGAATTTGAAGGCGCAGCTCCAATGTTGGCGCAGATATAAAAGGAACCCAAACATGATCCCATATACATTCCAACGCGGCGAGACGATTTCGCTCGCGCTGGACGCGCTGACGGGCGATCCCCTGACCGTTGGTGCGATCAGCGCAGCGATGAAGGCGGTGGCTCCCGGGCGGACCAGCATATCTGGAACCGAACCCGTTGCCGCCGCCTTCGACATTTTTCCGCGTGCCGCGTCTGGCGATATTCCGGCAGGTTGGACTCTGGTCATACCTGCCGCAACTTGTGCAACATTATCACCGGGAAGCTACCTTGCCGATGCCCGGATTGAGATTGGCGGAACAATAACGATCAGCGAAACCGTTTCGATACGGATCAAGCCATCGGTGTCGGCATGACATTGCTGCTCAGCTGGCGGTTGCCCGCCGCGCCGCTGCAACTGGTTTGGCGCGGAGATGACTGGAAGCTGGCGGCACAAGTAGCGGCCAATTCTGGACAACAGATACCGACAATCATCGGACCTATCGGACCGCCCGGCCCTGCATTCGATTTGGACAATGCAGTCATCGACGGCGGTACATTTAACTAAAGGAAATTTTATGCCAAGATTACAGATTAAACGCGGCCTCAAGGCCAATCTACCGACTGCTGGCATGTTGGCAGGCGAGCAGCATTTTACCACCGATCGCGGATCGTTGCATGTGGCAACAGGCGCAGCAACGCGGATGGCCGTTGTGCCCGCAATCGATGATTTGACCGCCATTGGTGCGGTCGATGGTGCGGCGGATTTGCTGATCATCCACGATGCGTCCGCCGCCGGACAAAAAGAAATGAAGTTGACGGTCAACGCGCTGCGCACTGCGATGAACATTCCCGCCAGCGATCTGGACGAAAAGACCGCGATTGTGTCTGGCGGCACATCTGGTTATTTATGGGGAACAGATGGAACCAATGGGGTTATTCGAATGAATGCATCATTGGCGTGGACCAAGGATGCGGGCAACGCCTTTGTTACCCTTGCGGTTGGCGATGTCGATTGCGGAACATTCTAAGCCATGCCGTCGTTTAAACACAAGCGCGGCACGCGGGCGCAGATTGATGCGGCGGCGTCGGCGTCTGGGTTGAAAGCAGGCGAGGTTTATTTGCTTACCGACGAGGCGCGGCTTAGTGTCGGGATCGCCGCCAATGCCCATCAAGCGGCGGCGAAGCAATCCGAATTGGCCGCAATATCGGACCGGCTGGATGTTGTTGGCAGTTTTGCAGGCGCAAATATTGGCGGCTATGTTGCCGGTCAATATTATGACAACAGCCTGCATGCGGCCACACCAACGGCGTTAGCCGGGGCGGCGGGGCAGATTGATCTTGCCCCCTATTTCACCAACAAGGACCTCATCATTGACCGAATTGGTTGCGGGGTATCGACCGCAGTGGCAGCCGCATTGTTCAAGATCGTCATTTACAGCAGCAACGCGGCAGGATGGCCCGATGCAAAGCTGTATGAAAGCGCAGATCTAAGCGCCGCAACGGCGGCATTTGCCGAGGCGACGTTAAGTTTTACGTTTTTGGGCGGTACGCAATATTGGGTTGGCATAAGAAAATCGTCGACCGCTGCGTTCCGAACCGTTCCGACATCAAGCACGCCAAGTCTGGGCCTATTGAACAGCAACGCAACAGTCTATGCGTCAATTCTGCGCCGCACGTTGACTTATGCGACCGCCGCGCCCGCAATCTGGGGCTTCGTCAATACCGACCGCGTCGCCAACGTTACCCCGCCCAGCATCAGGTTCAGAGCGGTTTAGTCGCGCAATCTGCGTCCAACCATCACATTTAAAGGGAAATAACTATGCTGAGCCACGATGCGCTCAGCCTCGACAGCGTCATGCTGGACGAGGCAAAGGCCTATTTGCGTCTTGAAACTGACGATGAGGATGCGCCTTTAGGTGCCATCATCCTTGCCGCGATCAGCCATGCCGAAGCGTTTACGCGGCAGATATTGATCCGGCGCGGCGTGCGTGAGACGATTTCCGCTTCACCCGATTGGACCCGGCTTTCGGCGGGCCCGATGACAGCGATCACGCAGATCACCGGCTTGCCAGCGGACGGCGCGAGTTTCGTCTTACCCGCCGCAAACTACATTGCCGACATCGACAGCAATGGCGATGGTCATATACGGATCACCCAAGCTGGTGCAGCGGGCCGGGTAGAAATAACCTATATGGCTGGATTGGCAGCCAGCTGGGCAGAGCTTCCTGAAACACTCCGCCTTGGCATATTGCGCCTCGCGGGACATTTGCATTTGCACCGCGATGCCGGTGATGATGCTGGGCCGCCCGCTGCTGTTGCTGCGTTGCTGCGTCCATGGCGCAGAATGATGCTATCGTGAGCGGCGAGTTAGCAGGCACGCTGCGCGAGCGCGTCATAATCGAACAGCGCTTGGCGCAGCGCGACAATCTGGGCGGAGCAACGGCGAAATACGCTTATGGCGGCGAAGCTTGGGCGGCTTTGTCCCCCCATGGCATCCGCCGATCTGACGCTGGCTGATGCGCTAAGTGCGATGCCGCGCTGGCACGTTACCATGCGCAAACGCGAAGGCGTTGATTTGCGTTCCCGGTTAACATGGCGGGGAAAGCATCTGGCGGTACGCAGCGTGGTTAGTGATCCGCGTGAGCCTGCCTTCATGGTGC
Organism: Sphingomonadales bacterium; assembly: GCA_043750535.1. GTDB lineage: Bacteria > Pseudomonadota > Alphaproteobacteria > Sphingomonadales > Sphingomonadaceae > Sphingorhabdus_B. Next base: position 24,636 of record JAYVBJ010000011.1, read on the forward strand.
TAGCTTGCGAGGAACTGCGATGAAATTGCAGCAAACCGAAGCGCGCGGAGACGAGATTGGCCGCCGCGCCGCCGCGCAAGTGACAGAACGGATCATACGGCGCGCACATGTTCCATCCGATGTTGCGATCACAAAGACTGATGGCGGCATAACGATCAGCGGCAAGCGCCTGCGCAGCCGCTTGATCAACGATCCTGCATTAAGGAGTTTTGCCCATGACTGACGCCGTGCAAGCCGTTCAGGCCGCTGCTATTGCTGCACTAGAAGCCCATCCCGCGCTGCTACAAAGCCTGAGCGGAGTTTATGATGGGCCGCCCGTGCGCGCCGCTTTTCCGTATATTTCGGTATCGGGCGGGCTGTCGTCGGATTGGAGCACGAAGACCGCGATCGGGCGTGAAATCCGTTTGGCACTCACCATCTGGGATGACGGCGAAGAACCGGCCAGGCTACATAATTTAATGAGCCATGCCGAAGAAGCTCTTTCGGCAATGGCTCGCGATTTGCCTGGCTGGCGCGTGGCCAGCAACGTCTTTCTACGTTCCCTCGTGGCCCGCGATGCTGCCGGGCCGTGGGCCGGGCTGGTGGAACACCGGATCAGAATTCTCTCTCAATAAAGGAACCCAAAATGCCAGCAGAAAAAGGAAGCGCCTTCTTGTTGAAGGTCGGCGACGGTGCCCCCGCGCCCGTTTACAGCACCGTTGCGGGGCTGCGTACAACGCAATTGTCGATCAACGGCGACGCTGTGGTTATCACCAACAAGGGATCTGGCGGTTGGCGCGATTTGTTATCTGGCGCGGGCGTGCGATCGGTATCGGTATCGGGGGCCGGAGTATTCACCGGCAGCGTATCGGAAACCCGGATCAAGAATAACGCCTTGTCGGGTCAGGTCGACGATTATGAACTCAGCTTTGAAAGCGGCGAGCGGATGCAGGGCAAATTCTTGGTTGCCCGGCTGGACTATGCTGGCGATTTTAACGGTGAACGGTCGTACACCATGGCGCTGGAAAGCTCGGGCGCGGTGGTAACGCTATGACCGTGAATGCAGCGCGCGGTGAGGCGGTGGTTGCCGGTTGCAAATTGCGCCCAAGCTTTGCCGCGCTGGTTGCTGCCGAAGAAGAACTGGGCGCGTTGTTTGCTCTCGTCGAACGCGCCGCATCGGGGCAATTGAAGCTTGCCGAAATGGTGGCTTTGTTTTGGCATTGCCGTTCCGACCAGAATGAAATTTCGCGTCAGGATTTCGCCGAAGCAGTTGCCGCAGCGGGCTTGGCGGCGGCGACGCCTGCGCTGAAAACATTATTGGGTCAAATATTGGCGGGACGATGATGTTTACCGAAGCCGCATCTAAATTATGCGGTCAATCGGCGTTGCTGCTGGGATGGCGGCCAGATGAATTTTGGTCGGCCACCCCGGCAGAACTGGAATGCGTGCTCACCGCTTTGGTCCCCCAATCCGAAGCACCGCCAGACAGCATGGCAATTCAAAATATGATGGAGCAATTTCCCGATGGATGAAGAAATCGAACGGCTAGTGGTATCGGTGCGTGCCGACACGCGCGGCTTTGCCGCAGATATTGGTGCGATGCGGGCGGAACTGGATGGCCCGTTTGCCGCTGGATTGGAACGTGCCGGCAACGCCTTGGAACGCAGCCTTAGCCGGGCCATCCAAACCGGAAAATTCGGTTTTGATGACCTGCGCCGGGTCGCCTTGTCGGTGCTGTCCGAAATTGCCGCAGCATCGATCCGTTCGGGATTGGAGAGCCTTGCGGGCGGCGGCGGGGGTGGCGGGGGCGGAATCGGCGGATTGATTTCCTCTATTTCTGCCATTTTCGGCAGCGTGCTCGGCGCGCCCGGACGCGCCACCGGCGGCCCGGTTTCACCCGGGCGGCCATATACTGTCGGTGAAAACGGTCCTGAATTGTTCGTACCAACCAGCAGCGGCCGGATCGAAACGGGCGGCTTCGGGCGCTCTCAATCATCCCTGAATATGACGATCAATGTTTCCGACAATGGCAGGGGCAGCGCGCCCGACGCACTGCAAAGGTCGTCGCGCCAAGTGGCCCGTGCCGTTCGTCAGGCGCTGATCCGGGCGGGGGAGTAATCCATTGGCATATTGGCTCTGTAACCAGCGGGGTGCACAGGACAGCACGCCCGTTATGCGGTTTGATCCGCGTTTTTGGACCGTGAACTTTCCGCGCCCGATGATGGCGTCGGTGGTATCTACTGGCCCCGAATCATTGCGCGTGGATGCAGTCTTTTACAATGCGGATGAACTTGCGGGTTTGATTTGGGACAGCGAGGACACGCTCGGTCATCCATTGTTGGCCTATGAAACAAATCGCGATTACCGGCGATTGACGCTGTCGTTTCGGTGGCAGTCGAACGGTATCATGCCGCTGGATGCGGTCAACGGCCCAACGCTGACGATCAACGGGCGGGATGCCGCCGGGCAACCCAAAAGCTGGTACGTGCGGCTTTGGAATTATGCCAGCGGTACGCCCGAAGATGCGCGCATAACGCTGAAATTCAGTGAGCTTTCAGGCGGGTTTTTGTTGCCGGATGAAGCCGACCCGGTCTTTGCCGGTGATGTCGACCAAATGTTCATCTCGATTGTCCCGCCAGCGTATACGGCCTCCGCCGGAGTTTTTGCCGAGCCCGCAAATGGATGGGCGGAGTTGAGTGAAATTCGCTGCGACGGCGCGGGCGTAATGCTCGACACCGGCGACGTAATGTTGCCCGCGCATCGATTAAAAATGGCGACCGGATATGACGACGCTTACAACCAGACACCGGCACGCTTGCTTCGGCAAATTTTGGCATTGGGATATCGCGGCACGATCAACCACTATGTTGGCATGAGCCATTATTTCAGGCTCGAACCGCTGGGCGGCAATCATTATGTCAGTCAAAATGGCGGCGTTTTAAATGAACCGTGCAGGCGCTGGCATGCCAGCCTTGCGAGCCAAGCCAAAGCGTTCGACTTCACATTGATTTTTTCACTGTCATACGAACTTTTTGACGCGCATTGCTGGAATGATTGGAAACAGCGGGCCGAAAATGGTGACGCTGCGCTAACCGGTTGGGCGCCGCCATCCACGCTTTTGTCCCCGGCCCATTCTGGCGCAATGGGATATTTGCAAGCTGTCGCGCGGTCTTTTGTTTTCATTCTGAAAGAAGCCGGGTTGCCGGTCAAATTCCAGATTGGGGAGCCATGGTGGTGGATCATGCCGGATGGCCGGATCTGCCTATACGATGCAGCGGCATCAGCGGCCTTTGGCGCTTTCAATACATCCATACCGCAGATTGCCGGACCAAAGAACGCGGCACAAAATGCCATGCTCGACTTGGCAGGCGCGATTTTGGCGCAGTCCACTGCAGCTTTGGCAGCGGCAGCGATTGATGAAGCAGGCGCAAGCGGCGCGGAAACCCATCTTTTGGTATATCTGCCAACGGTGCTCGACCCCTTGGCGCCCGAAGCAAAACGGGCAAATGTTCCGATTGGTTGGGCGGCTCCGGCGTTCAATGTGCTGCAGTTGGAGGATTATGACTGGGTCACGACGGGCAATCATGGCGCAACCCAGCGCGGTGTACCGCTGATGACCGAAAGGCTGGGCTATCCGATAACGCAGCAGCATTACTTCGCCGGATTTGTGCTGCGCCCAGAAGAGAATTTTCAGTGGCGCGATATCGAATATTCGGTTCAGCAAAGCCTGAAGCGGGGCACAGCACAGACCTATGTCTGGGCACTGCCGCAAATCGCGCGTGACGGTTTTACCCATTTTGAAATCGGTGATGAAGAGGAACAAGACGTGCAGTCTTTTGACGACATATTATTTCCAATAGAGATCGGACGTTCGGCAAGCGCCTCGGCCGAATTTTCAACCAACGTTGTCACGACATTGTCAGGGCATGAACGGCGCAACAGCGCATGGGCCGATGCGCGATTAAATTATGATGCCGCGCCGGGGATACGTTCAGACGAAGAGCTTGGAATTTTGCTGGCATTTTTTCGGGCGAGACGCGGGCCTGCGGTTGGTTTCCGGTTGCGCGATCCATTTGACAATAGTTCCAACACAATGACTAAACCGCAAACGGCAAACGACCAACGATTGGGTGTTGGTGACGGCGTAAACACTTTATTCCAGTTGACCAAAATTTATGGCGCGGCGGAATTTGCGCAACGCCGCCTGATCACACGGCCAGCCGCAACAAGCATATTGATCGCCGTTGATGGACAAATCTCGCAAGCATGGACGCTATTTGGCGGTGGCAAAATTGCCTTTACTTTGCCGCCGCCGCCGGGGTCGATCATCACCGCAGGCTTCCTGTTTGATGTCCCCGTTCGCTTTGCCGATGACCGGATTGAAATCAGCCGGTTTTCGCATGAGGCCGATGAAATGCCGTCGGTGCCATTGATCGAAATCAGGGAGCCAGCATGACCGAGCCATGGCTAATCGGTCCAGTGACGACCAGCGCCTATGGCTGGCGATTGGAACGGCGCGACGGTGTGACGCTCGGTTTCACGTCGCATGACCATGATGTCGTCATCGGCGGGCTCCATTACCGTGCCAGCCCCGGCATGCAGCCGACATCGATCACGCAAAGCATCGGTATCGAAGCCGACGGGTTGGAAGTTTCCGGCGCGATCAACGCATCGGCAATCCGCGAAGATGATCTGAAAGCAGGGCGCTGGGACAACTCATGGCTTACCATATTCCTGTTCGATTGGACCACTCCGCAGGCCGAAATTCGCGTTCTGGCGCAGGGGGAATGGGGTGAAGTCAGCTTTTCAGACATCGGCTTCGAAACCGAATTGCGGGGTTTGACCGCGTTTCTTGATGCGCCGGTTGTTCCGCAAACATCCCCCGGTTGCCGGGCGAGTTTCTGCGGCAATTCCTGCGGTTTGAATGCACAAAGATTTCAGCATCTCGTAAGGATAAATTTGGTCAACGGCGACAGTTTTGGTTTTGACAGTCCGCAAGCTATCGGCGGCGCGAATGCGTTCGCTTATGGCAGCTTGCGCTGGATAGGCGGCGCAAACAATGGTTTGACCGGCCAGATACTGAGCAGCGATTTTGGCACATTTGTGTTGGCCAACAAGCCTGAATTTGCCGTCGATGCGGGCACGCTTGTGCTGATATCGCAAGGCTGTGACAAAACCATTGCCACTTGTTCAACGCGGTTTAGCAACGCGATTAATTTTCGCGGCGAGCCTTTCTTGCCCGGCAATGATCTGCTGACGCGCTATCCAGGGGCAAGTTGATGGCGGAACAGCGCGGCGAGCGGACGGCGCGGCGGGCAATGGAGCAGATCGGCGTGGCTTTTCGTCTGCATGCGATGCTTCCCGGCGATGCTTTGGATTGTGTCGGATTGGTTGTGCATGCCGCCGATCTCTCTGGTGATTTCTATTATCAACTGCGCGGCGATTTCGAGGACAGGATTTGCCGTTTTTTGCGCGGCCTGGGCTTTTTGCGGACAGGAGACATCGGCGAAGCCGCGCCGGGCGATATCGCGCTTGCGCTCACCGCACCCCGGCAGCAGCATCTGATGGTTTGTGTCCCCGGCGGATATGTTCATGCCCATGCCGGGCTGGGCCAGACCGTGATGATGCCCGCGCCTTCGCCGTGGCCAATTGCTTGCATCTGGCGGGACAGGAGATAACAATATGGCAACAATAATTTTGGGCGCTGTTGGCAAGCATTTTGGCGGGCCCATCGGCGGCATGATCGGATCGGTCATTGGGCAAGCGGTTGATAGCAGAATTTTCGGAGGCAAAGGCGCTGAAGGCCCCAGGCTGAAAGAACTTGGTGTTCAAACGTCAAGCTATGGCAATATGATACCCGCAGTTTTTGGCGCAGTCCGGATTGCCGGAAGTGTATTTTGGGCGACCGACCTGATCGAACGCAAGTCGAAAAATGGCGGCGGCAAGGGGCGGCCCTCGACGGTGCAATATTCCTATTCCGCAAGTTTTGCGGTCGCGCTGTCCAGCCGTCCGGTCGGACGCGTTGGCCGAATTTGGGCCGACGGCAATTTGCTTCGCGGCAGTGCCGGTGATTTCAAAACGCAAACTAGTTTCAGATTTTATCGCGGCGAGGGCGACCAGGTTTTGGATCCGTTGATCGCGTCAGCCGAAGGATCGGCCAGATGCCCGGCGTTCAGAGGTATCTGCTATGCGGTGTTTGAGGACTTGCAGCTGGCCGATTTTGGCAACCGCATACCATCGCTTACTTTTGAATTGTTTGAACGGGAGACGGCGGTACCCGCCGCTGAAGTCGCATCACTATTGTCGGGTGGGCGCATACAAAGCAATAGCAATGAAACCATTGCCGGCTATGCCATGGAGGGCGGCGATGGCCGCGCTGCACTTTCCCCCTTACTGAACAATCTGCCGCTCATTTTGCGTCCCCAAGGTGGACAGTTGGTCCTGCATGATTGGTGGTCAAATTCGCTGGTTACCTCAGCAATAGACATAGCCGTCAGGTCAAATCGCACCGCGTTGGAGCGGCCCGAGTATCGCCGCACGCCTTCGGGTAAGTTGCCCGGCGCGTTGGCATTAAGGCATTATGAGCCCGTGCGAGATTTTCAGACAGGGGTGCAACGAAGCGAACGTTCCGATGCGGGCCGCGTCGCCGCGCAGATTGATTTTCCGGTATCATTGGATGCCAACGCCGCACGCAGGCTGGCCGATTTGCAGTTGTTACAAATTCACCAATCCCGCGACCAATGGACCGGCCATGCCGTCTTTGGCAGTGATATGCCAAAAGCGGGCGACTGGTTTGCGGACCCCGGCGGCGATGGCCGCTGGCAAATATTAGAGATAGAGCATCTTTCCGGAGCATCGCGGATATCGGCTCGCCGTGCCGTTGAGGCGGACCCTGCGCGATCCTATCTTGCGGATGCCGGACGCAGCTTGGTGTCACCAGATTTGCTTGCGGGAACGACAAGTCTGGTTCTGATGGATTTGCCAGCGTCGGAACTAACCGATCCCGGTACATCGATCATAGCAATTGCCGCCGCCGGAAGCACAGCCGCTTGGCGCAGCGCCGCGCTCTCGTTACAAACGGACACTGGCCTTTTGGAAATTGGAACGACAGCTGCGCCCGCGATCATGGGTAATGTAACCGGCATTCTACCCGCCCATTCGGCCCATTTTCTCGATCTGCACAATCAAATAGAAGTCCAGTTGCTGCATAACGGGTTCGAAATGCCCGCAGGCAACGGCAATCCCTTGCAGGCAGGAGCGAGCCTGTGCTGGGTCGGCGGTGAATTGATCCGGATCGGACGAGCGCAATTTTTGGGCGGCAATCGCTACAGATTGAGCGCCCTTCAGCGCGGCTGCTTTGGAACAGAAAGCCGGATATCCAGACATCTAGCCGGAGAAAAGCTGGTAGTGCTGGACGGCGATAGCCTGCGGATTTTGGATGGGGTACGCGCCACTCTTGGTGCCAATTTGGTCATAGAAGCGCTTGGTATAGCCGATGCAACTCCTGCTGCGGCAAGCATCCTAGTGCAAGGGCATGCAATCCGGCCATTGATGCCAGTACACGGCAAAACGGAATTACGCGAAAATGGTGACTTACATATCGGTTGGATACGCCGCGCGCGCCTTGATCCCGGTTGGCATGACTATGTCGATGTTCCGCAAACAGATGGCGAAGGTCAGTATAATTTGGTCATCTCAAGCTCCAATCAATCATTTTTGTCGGTCGACATATCCCAGTCCGAATATTTGATCACGGCGGCGCAATTGGCTGCGTGGGGCATATCGCCATCTGACCAATTGACTTTCGAAGTGAGGCAAGTCGGCCGCTACAACCAATCTTGGCCGTTACTATTTACCTTCTCTATGCCCGCTTAACCCCCAAATCGAAGAGATTAATTCATGCCAGAAATCCAAAGTTCCCGCCATCATCTGCCGTTCCTTGCGGTAGGACAGGCGCAAAAAGAAATTACCCACAACGAAGCGCTTTTGATGGCCGACGCATTGCTGTTTGCGTCGGTTGAATCGGAGCTTTCGGTTCCGCCGACACTCGCCGTTGAAACAAATGCCGGGAAATGCTGGTTGATCGGGGCTGGTGCGACCGGCATTTGGCTATCAAAAGCAGGACAAATTGCGGTATGGACAGGAGGCAGCTGGCGTTATTTGTTACCCATTGACGGGATGTGCATCTGGAATAGTGCAAACAGCACCCGGATGTTTAGGCGGGACGGTGCGTGGCTCTCATCTGCTACAATTCCCGATCCAACCGGCGGTAACGTAATCGATATTGAAGCACGTGCAGCGGTCGCCGCGATTCTCCAACTCTTGCGACAAATCGGTAACTTGACGCTGTAGTTTACCAATTGTTCCACCAACGAACGCGTAATTTTCCGCAAAAACGGCAAAATGGAGACATTTTGGCAACAGTAAGGGGTAAACTGGGGTTGCATCGAATTATGACATTCGGTAGGAAGTCTCTCTCGAATTTATTCCTAATATATAAGAAGGGGAAAGTTGATGCGTAAGCTTGCCATAGTTCTGGCACTCGCTTCTACGGCTCTGGCATCACCGGCGTTAGCTCGTGATGATCAGTGGTACGTTGGAGTCGATGGTGGTGCAATGATCGTCGAAAATTTGAAGTTGGATGTGGGTGCTGTCAATAACGGCATTAACATCGACACGCGGACCGGCTATGATTTTGGCGGTCTCGTTGGATATGACTTCGGTGGTTTCCGTTTGGAATCAGAAGTTGCTTACAAAAAAGCGGATCCAAAGGGCCTCATTACATCTGGCACCTTCATTGGCGGCGGAACGTTGCCAGCGATGGGTACAATCGCTGATACTGCTGGCGACCTGAGTGCGTTGTCATTCATGTTGAACGGTTTGTTGGATTTTGGTGATGATGACGGCCTTCAAGGCTTCGTCGGCGCCGGTGCTGGTGTTGCACGCGTTAAGCTCAGCAACGCCATTGATGCATCGGTTGGTAACTGGGTTAACGATTCAGACACTGGTTTTGCTTGGCAAGCCCTTGCAGGCGTTCGTGCTCCAATCAGCGACAATTGGGATGTTGGTTTGAAATATCGCTATTTCAATGCCGGCAAAGTCAATTTGGTTGATAACATCGGCCGCAATATCAAGACTGATATGCGTTCGCATTCACTGCTTGGCAGCTTGATCTACAATTTTGGTGGTGAACCTGCGCCGGTGCCAATTGCACCTCCGCCGCCTCCGGTAGTAATTGCTCCGCCACCACCACCGCCACCACCGCCGCCAATCGTATGCAACACCGGCCCCTATATCGTATTTTTCGATTGGGATAAGTCAAACTTGCGTCCGGATGCGGCTTCGGTTTTGGATAACGCGGTTGCTCAATATGCGAATTGCGGAAATACCAAGGTTATGCTCGCTGGTCACGCTGACCGTTCGGGCACAAACACTTACAACGTCGGTTTGTCACAACGTCGTAACACGACCGTCCGTGGATACCTTGAATCTAAGGGTGTTTCCGGTGGCGCAATCGCAGCAGAAGCGTTCGGTGAAACTGCACCGCGCGTACAAACTGCCGATGGTGAGCGTGAACCGCAAAACCGCCGTGTGGAAGTTAGCTACGGTCCTGGTTCAGGCAACTAAAGCAAACGAAAATACATTAAAAAAGGGGCTGGTCGAGAGACCGGCCCCTTTTTCGTTGACTGACGCCGTTCTAATGCGTTCGCCGATCTAATGCGTTTGGCTACGCCACAGAGAGCAGGTCGGCGTTTTCCATGCCGCCAGCAGCGGCGAGCAATCTGTTTTCGAGTGTCTTGAGCTTTGCCTTGTTTTCAATCTTGCCGCCAAACAAATCGGTCACATAAAATGTGTCAACCGCCCGTTCGCCATAAGTCGCAATATGGGCGCTGTGCAAAGTGACCTTCGATTGGAAAAGCGCCAACGCCAAATTATACAGCAATGCTGGGCGATCACGGGCATTTACTTCTATTACGGTAAACCTGTTGGACGCGCTGCTGTCCACCATGACTGCGGGTGCAATGTTGAATGCCTCGGCCCGGCGCAGCGCAACGGGTTTGTCGTTTAAGCTGGCAGCATGCCGCCCCCTGTTTTTCAATGTATCGGTGATCGATTGCTTCAACCGCTGAATCTGTGACGGTTCGCGGAATGGTTTGCCAACCGGGTCTTGCACTAAGAAATTGTCGAGTGCCATTCCATCGGAACTGGTATGAATGCGGGCGTCGATGATATTGCCGCCGGCCAAATGAATGGCACCGGCGATACGGTAAAAAAGACCAGCATGGTCGGCCGCATACACCGTTATCAATGTCGCACCGCGTTCCGGATAATAGCAGGCATCAATTGCTAAATCAGCGCCCTCGTTTGCAATTAGCAACTTTGCGTTCCGCACAATGATGTCGTGCGGCTCTGCAATCCAATACGGTGCCGGCATGCGCTTTGCCAATTTTGAGAACACGGCGCTTGCAAGCTTGAGCTCGTGATTGAGCGCCTCTTTCTTGGCGACGATCCGCTCATCGCGGCCACGCTGTTTATGGCCCAGGCGCAAGACTTCTTCGGTGGCTTCAAACAGATCGCTCAGCAACTGACGCTTCCAACTGTTCCATACGCCCGGCCCAACGGCGCGAATGTCGACCACGGTCAATACCAGCAATAACCGCAATCGTTCCGGCGATTTCACGATATGGGCGAAATCCATTATCGTCTTAAAGTCAGAAAGATCGCGCTTAAATGCGGTCGCGGACATTAGCAGATGATTTTTGACCAGCCATGAAACTGTCTCTGTCTCTGCGGCGGTTAATCCCAATCTCGGGCACAGTTTGATTGCTATTTCGGCGCCAATAACGCTGTGGTCACCGCCCCGGCCTTTTGCGATATCGTGTAGCAATGTGGCAAGAAACAAGGTCCTGCGGCCAATCACTTTACGCATGATCGCGGTCGACAACGGATGGTCTTCCTTCAAATCACCTTTTTCGATTTCGGCCAACAACCCGATGGCACGAATGGTGTGCTCATCCACCGTATAATGATGGTACATGTCGAATTGCATTTGAGCGACGACGCGCTGAAAATCTGGAACAACACGGCCAAAGACGGTGGACTCGTTCATCCAGCGCAGAACCGTTTCCGGGTCACGGTTCGATGTAAGTACATCAAGGAACATCTCATTAATGCGCGGATCATTGCGCAATGCATGGTCGATCAGCTTGCTGTCACGCTGCGCGGAGCGCATCGCCATGGGATGTAATTCCAGCCCAAATTTATCGGCCAAGTGGAACATTTCGACCAACCGTGTTGGATCTTGTTGAAAGAAATCTTCGGACGGCAATGCCAACCGGCCACGATCCAGCTTAAATCCGTTCAACTTGCGCGGACGCCGGGTAATAGATGGGAAAAACCGACTTCCTTTTTTTGCCAATGTGTCGTCAAGGTGAGCGAGAAAAAGCCCGGTCAGATCACCGACCGTCTTCGCATTCAGAAAATAGAATTGCATGAATCGTTCGACGGCGGATTGACCAAGCCGGTCGGCAAATTGCATGCGTTCAGCAACCTCCCTTTGCAAATCGAACGTCAGCCGGTCTTCGGCGCGGCCGGTAATATCGTGCATGTGACAGCGCACCGCCCATAGAAAATTTTCGGCTTTTCGAAACCGGCTATATTCCTGTTTTGTTAACAGCCCAACGCCGACAAGTTCGGATGCGGTCCGCACGCGGTGCATGTATTTCCCGATCCAGTACAGCGTATGCAAATCGCGAAGCCCGCCTTTGCCATCCTTGATATTCGGTTCGACAACATAGCGGCTGTCGCCCATCCGCTTGTGTCTGCTTTCCCGCTCTGCCATCTTTAGCCGAATGAATTCGGGGGCGGTTTTGTTGGCGACTTCTGCCCAAAATCTTGCTGATGCGGTCTGATAAATGTCTTGATCGCCCCAGACGAACCGGCTTTCTAGCAATGCCGTTCTGATCGTCGAATCCTCAAGTGCCATCTTCACCGTTTCATCGAGCGAGCGGCTGGATTGTCCTATCTTGAGATTTAGATCCCACAAGAAATATAACATGGATTCGATGACCTGTTCGGTCCATGCGGTGCGCTTATAGGGTGTGATGAACGCGATATCGACATCGCTGTGCGGTGCCATCTCACCGCGGCCATATCCGCCCACCGCCAAAATTGCCATCCGTTCAGAAGCAGAGCGGTTGCCGGCCGGATATAGCCGGGTCGTCACATGATCGTATATCAGCCTGACCAGTTGATCGACCAGAAATGCTTGTTCGGCGGCGGCCTGATGGCCCCTTGACGGGTCCCGTTTCAACCGGTCGGAAATTTCCAACCGGCCATCGGCTAACGCAGTTTGCAACAACGATATGATCTTTGGCCGATGCTGCGCTGCATCGTTTTCAAGCACAATATTATCAATCGCCTCCGCCATCGCGCCGCGATCAACGATTGCGCGTTGCTTGACTATCTTTTCCAAACCATATGCCATCAATGATCAATAGTCGCTGGCCATTGACATTGCAAAGGGTCAAGCAGACGCCAACGACCTTTCATTATATTCCTTGCGTAACGTTACCCGGTCAATTTTTTGCGTCCCCAATCTCGGCAGAGGTTCCGGGGAGAGCCAAAAATGTGCGGGCACTTTAAACGGTGCCAGCCGCTCGGCTATGAATACTTTCAATGCATCGGGATCGACAGACATGCCCTCTTTGCAATGATAGACCAGTCCGGGCACTTCGCCGTAGCGTTCATCGGCGATCCCGAACACGGAAAGTTCTGCAATCGCTTCATGTTCATACGCCGCAGCCTCAACCTCGGGGCAGCTGATATTTTCGCCGCCGCGAATGATGATGTCCTTCTTTCGGTCGACGATATACAGATATCCCTCGGTATCGAGATAACCGATATCGCCGGTACGGAACCAGCCGTCTTTAGTAAAGGCGGATTCGGTCGCCGCTTCATTGTTCCAATAGCCGCCAAAATTGGCGATGGTCCGAATGCATACCTCTCCGCGTTCGCCTTGCGCCAAAATATTGCCATCGTCGTCGAGCATCTGGACGTCAACCAACGGTTTGGTGGCTGGGCCCGTACTTAGCGGTTTTGCGAGATAGTTCTCGGTGAAGTTACCGCACCCCACACCATTGGTTTCGGTCAGGCCATAGCCGAGCAGCGGAAACGCATGACCCATTTCCTTGCGAATTTTTTTTACATGCTCAACGGGGCGCGGTGCACCGCCAGCGGCAAATGCGGTGCAGCTGGTCAAATCATATTTATGGCGATTGGGATGGGTCGCAATCTCGATGCTCATCAACGGAACGCCGACGAAATATGTGATCTTCTCTTTCTCCATCAACCGCATCGCTTCTTCGGCATCCCATTTTGGCATCAGCACCAACTTGCGTCCGATGGCGAAGCTTTGCAAAATCAGCGGAACCGACGCGGTCACATGGAACATCGGCACATTGACCAATGCGGAGGGTTGAGCGGGCAGGCTTGCACCCGCGGAACTTAGAATGTCAAAAAAGACGAGCGATTGTCCGACATAGCTCATTGTGCCCTGCACAACGGCGCGGTGATCGGAAAAGGCACCTTTGGATTGCCCGGTTGAACCAGAAGTATAAAGTATTGTGGCGATATCGAGCGGGTCGATTGCGGGCATCGCGGTATCAGCGCCGCCGCCTTTTGCCAGCAGCGCAGCCAAACCTGTCAGCGGCGGGCAATCATGTTCAAACAAGATGATTTCGGCGTTGCCAATATCCTGACCGTCAAGCCGGGCCGCGCGCTGTTCATCGGCAAGGACTATGCGGCAATCGACCATGCGGATGCCGTCGGCTAACTCGCCGCCAGTCCACCATCCGTTCAGCAGTGTCGAAACGCCGCCAGCCAATACAATCGCCATATTGGCAATCAGCCAGTTCGCTGAATTTCGGGCGGCGATACCAACGCGGTCGCCTTTTTTCAGCCCGTGACCTTCGACCAACCCGCCAGCAATGGTTCGCGCCGCTGCGTAGCATTCGCCAAAAGTATAACGGGCGTCGCCATCGACAACAAATTCCTTGTCGGCATGGACCGCGCAAAAATGCGTATAAAAATCGGCAAGATTGGCAGGCGCGTTGGTAAACATCGGCATTTTAACGCCATATTTCTCGACCTGCGTGACTGACAATGGCCCGTTTTCGCTCATCAATCTTTGAACCGTAGCGTCAATTGCCAAATCTAATACCGTGTGCATCCCGAATCTCTCCTTTGGGGTTTGTCCCTCTTCTATTTACCTCTATAGCAATGTCAAAGTTATCGGGGAAAATTATCTTGTTTTTAGCGTTCTTGGCCGAGGCCACTCAATTTATCCGCTTCACAGACTTGGGACTGCACCCGGTCGCACTTGATCTGAAGTATTTTCAGATCCGTTGGTATTCGCTCAGCTATCTGGTGATGATCTTGCTGGGCTATTGGTATCTGGCCAAGTTGATCAAGATCCCCGGCGCTCCGATGTCGCGGGAACATGCCGATGACCTGATCATGTACGTCACTCTGGGTGTGATTTTGGGCGGACGGTTTGGCTATATCCTGTTTTATGATCATAGTCTGTTGGCGTTGAACAAATTCTACCGCGTTTGGGAGGGCGGCATGTCGCTGCATGGCGGCGCGCTCGGCGTGCTGTTCGCGCTCTGGTTGTTTGTGCGAAAATATAAGCTCTCCTATTTGCGGGTGTGCGATTACATCGCCTGCTGCACGCCATTTGGACTGGTGCTCGTCAGGCTGGCCAATTTTGTCAATGGCGAGCTATATGGCAAAGAAACCGATGTGCCGTGGGCAATGATCTTTCCAGGTGGCGGCGAAGTAGCTCGCCATCCCAGCCAACTATATGAGGCCGGATTGGAAGGCTTGATAATGGCGGCAGTTTTATGGCCATTATTCTGGAAAACCGATGCGCGGTATAAACCGGGATTGTTGTGGGGACTGGGCTTGATCATTTACGGCAGCGCCCGTTTTGCCATGGAATTTTTCCGCGCGCCCGACGAACAATTGCAATGGCTCGTTGAACAAACCGGCATGAGCATGGGGCAATGGCTCAGCGCGCCCATGATCCTTTTGGGCTTATACTTGGTGGCGACCGCAAAAGGTAGGCGTCAGCGCGTTGAACCATTGATGGGCAGCAACAGTGTCGCCTGAAAACAATCCGCTTGCGTTGATGTTGGCGCGGCAGATTGAAGGGTCTGGTCCGATCAGTGTCGCCGAATATATGCGCTCGGCCAATGACGAATATTACCGGGCGGCAGACCCGCTCGGCGTGGACGGCGATTTTATCACAGCGCCGGAAATCAGCCAGATGTTCGGCGAGCTGGTCGGGCTTTGGTTGGCCGATTTATGGATGCGCGCCAATCGGCCGGCCACTTGCAAATATGTTGAACTGGGGCCGGGGCGAGGGACTTTGGCTGCCGA
The DNA here is from genome assembly GCA_043750535.1 of Sphingomonadales bacterium. Taxonomy (GTDB): domain Bacteria; phylum Pseudomonadota; class Alphaproteobacteria; order Sphingomonadales; family Sphingomonadaceae; genus Sphingorhabdus_B. The sequence goes on from JAYVBJ010000011.1 coordinate 40,056, forward strand.
CGCATTAAGGGCGATGGCCCGGTTTGATTTTGATCCGGCGGTTTGTTTTGTGGAAACCAGCGAACTGCTGCGCGTCAAGCAGTTGACATCGGTGCCCGCCGCGACAGTGATCGGCAAAGTCGAAGATTTGCCAAATGAAGGGCCATTGTTGATTGTCGCCAATGAATTTTTCGATGCGCTGCCGATCAAGCAACTGATTTCAACGCATGCCGGATGGCGGGAGCTGTTGATCGCGCGCGGTCCCGGCGGAACATTTGTAACTGTGCCCGGCACCCACAATATGGACCATATCGTGCCACCGGCAATTCGCGGGGCACCAGCCAACAGCATCTATGAAACCGCGCCAGATGCCAGCAGGATCATCTTTGAATTGATGACGCGGTTGCAGAAACAGGGCGGCGCGTTGTTGGTGATTGACTATGGCTATGCCGAGCCGGGATTGGGCAGCACATTACAGGCGGTGAAAGGCCATGCATTTGCCGACCCGTTTGAAAATCCGGGACACCATGACCTAACGGCGCACGTCAACTTTGCTGAAATGGCCAATCTTGCAGCGATGCGGGAAATGCGCGTCAGTGGTCCCGCAGGTCAAGGCGATTGGTTGGCGGCGTTGGGGATTGACCATCGTGCGGCAAGTATCGCGGCGCAGTCACCCGAACGCGCGGACGAGATCAATGCCGCGCGCGACCGGCTGGTGGATGCAGCGCAAATGGGGACACTGTTCAAGGTGCTGGCGATCAGCTCACCCGACTGGCCGGTGCCCGAAGGTTTTGCGGGGCTTTAACTCCTCCCCGATGAGGGGAGGTGGCGCGCGCGGAATGTGTGGCGCAGGGGTGACACGATATAGCGCGATGACATATATGGGCCGATATGCACCGATGCCACCGTAGTGCTGAGCCTGTCGAAGCACGCCTCGCCGTGAAGCGCCCTTCGACAGGCTCAGGGCTACGGTTAAGTTTCAACCTTTTGTTATCACTATCTAACGATCGGGCGACGCCCGTCCAATATTCCAGCTCAAGGATTCGCCGCAATCCAATCGGAAACTTCTGCCGCGACTTTGTTGGCGGCCTTATTGAGTGCGATGCTGGCTGGACCCGGCTCGATCAAGCCGATCGCTTCCCGCGCCTCAAATCGCCGCTTGTTCAGCGGTTTGCCGCGAACAACTTGCACGGCATCATAAACGACGATTGCCTGATTGCTGCGCGCGTCAATGCCAAACTCGGCCAAGCTTCCCGACAAATAACTTCCGGCCTTTCCGCCTGCCTCAACCTCGCTCAATATCATTTTGGTGGTTTTGGCCGACAGCGTTTCGATCAGCAATAGCTGCATCAACCGCGATGGCTTGTCCGCCCAAAATGCGTCTTTGAGATACGCGATGCTGCCGTCGTTGATCTGCACGGGCACGCGGTTGGTGTCGAGCTTTCTTGGGCTGTCAGGCAACAGCACGATCATCCCGTCGGCGGCACTACCGGATTTTGCCGCACCATCGGCGACCTTGGCATCGGCGGTGATCACCAATAACGAAGGCGGCGCCTTGGCGCCAAAGCTCACGCATGCTGACACCGTCATGGCCGCAGCGGCCAGAACCAGCATCCTGCCAAACGCGATAAGTGGATGGTGTCCGGTATCATTTTTAATCATCATCTGTTCTTCTTCGCATCATAATCAGGTAGCGGCGGTGCGCTGAGTGCGCCGCCAATTCCGTTTTGATCGACCCGGTCGGTGACCGATTTCAACGAGCCGGAAAGTTGACGCAGATCGCGTGCTAGCTGGTTAAATTCGGGCAGGGTTTGGGTGTTCAACGTATTGATCGCAGGGTTTGTTTCTTTCAACGTCGCTTCCAATGCCGTCAGGCTTTTGTTTGCCGCCGAGAGCGTTTTGCGCAGCTCCGCAATCGCGGGTTTGCCATCTTCATTGAGCGCGGTGTTCACCGATCCGGTCAGCGCGCTCATTTGATCGGCAGCGCCGCCGACCTTGTTGAGCGCAGCGGCGGCCTGCGCCATTGTCGCGCGCGTATCGGCAATCGCACCCTCCAGATTAGGGGCCTGCTGTGCCAGCGTACCGGTTAGAACATCGACGTTGCCGAGAATTTTTTCGATAGATTCCTGATTTTTGTCAGACATCAAATTGGTCAGTCGTTCGGTTGCCGTGGAAAGCCGTTCGAGCAGCAACGGCGCACCATTGAGCAATTGGCCAAGCGCACCCGGTTTCGTCGGGATTACCGCAACGCCCGCCGGACAGGCCGATTCTGGTTTTTCCTCTGGGCACGCAATGGGCGGTGCACCCTTTACCGCGCCGTCGAGTTGAATGTCCGCCACGCCGGTAAAATTCAAACTATTGATCGTTGCCGACGTGCCTTGCAAAATCGGTACATTATCATCAACCGCGATGCGGACGCGGACAAATTCGGGGTCTGGCTCCCAAAGTTTAATGGCTGTCACCTCACCCACCGGCACCCCGGAAAACGACACCGGTGAACCTTTTGCGAGACCGTTTACGGACTGTTGAAAGAAGATATCATATTCTTTCTTGTCGCCATCGTTAAAGCGCGCCAACCAAATCGTAAATCCGACCAAGGCGAGGAGCAGCGCCAAAGTAACGACGCCTACCAGAATATAATTGGACCGTGTTTCCATTAAATCAGCCTATATCCCTGTTTGAAGATTTTGGTTCATCAAGAAATCTTCTAATTTGTTTAACCCGTTTCCTTGCGGGCGCAAATACTCATGCGAATTTTCTGTCCGGTTCATGGCGTCTTCCCGTTTTGGCCCTGAAACGCGGCGCGGCCCCTGGGTCCGGTAAAATATTCGCGAATCCAAGGATGATCGGTGGCGAGCAGCTCGTCAATCTTGCCTATCGCAATGACTTTTTTGTCGGCCAACACCGCCACGCGGTCGCATATCGCATATAATGTATCGAGATCATGGGTAATCAGGAATACGGTAAGTCCCAACGTTTCCTTCAATTCTTTGGTCAGGCGATCAAAATTGGCCGCGCCAATCGGGTCGAGGCCAGCGGTCGGTTCATCGAGAAAAAGCAATTCGGGGTCCATCGCCAACGCCCGCGCAAGTCCCGCACGTTTTTTCATGCCGCCGGACAATTCGGATGGATATTTGGCGGCTGCTTCGGGTGGCAGGCCGCTCAAATGCACCTTGGTTCGGGCAATTTCGTCGAGTAACTGTTGGCTTAAACCACCATAAAATTCGCGCAGCGGCACCTGCACATTTTCGGCGACGGTCAGCGTGGAAAACAACGCGCCGCCCTGAAACAGCACGCCCCAGCGCCTGCGAACTTCATCGTCCCTTGACGTATCATCATCCAGCAGATTTTCGCCAAGCACCGCAATCGATCCTGCGGTCGGTTGTTGCAGCCCGATGATCGAACGCATCAATACCGATTTGCCCGTACCAGATCCGCCAACAACGCCCAATATCTCGCCGCGCCGCACATCAATGTCCAGATTTTCGTGGATATGCTGTTCATCGAACTGATTGCACAGGCCGCGAACCGAAATGACGATTTCATCTTGCGCCATCAATCCCACCCGACACTGCTGAAAAATACGGCAAAGAAAGCATCAAGCACGATCACCAGAAATATCGCCTGAACGACCGCCGCGGTTGTTTTCAGGCCCACTTCTTCGGCGTTGTTTTCAACCTGCAGCCCTTGGTAACAGCCCGCAATGGCAATGATCGCGCCAAACACCGGGGCCTTGATCATCCCGATATAAAAATCCGTCATCGGGGTCACATCGCGCAGCCGGTCGATGTACGTGGCGGGCGGTATCTCCAGCACAATCCAGCACAGCAATCCGCCGCCGGTGACCGCAATTATGCAGGAATAAAACGCCAGTAACGGCATCATCAAGACGGTGGCCAATGTGCGCGGCAACACCAACGCCTCAATCGGAGACACGCCGATTGTCCGCATCGCGTCGATTTCTTCGGTTATCTTCATGGTGCCCAATTGCGCGGCAAAGGCGGAACCCGACCGGCCCGCAATCATAATCGCGGTCATCAGAACGCCAAGTTCGCGGAACGTGAGCCGTCCGATCAGGTTGACCGTAAAAACCTCGGCGCCGAATTGCCGCAACTGCACCGCGCCTTGCTGCGCAATTACGATACCAATCAAGAAACTCATCAAGCCGACGATTGCCAGCGCCCGCACGCCAACCATTTCAAATCTTTGGATGATGGCATTCACCCGAAACCGTGACGGATGAAACATGACCGTCAGAAAGCTGACGATGACCTGTCCGACAAAGCCGGTAAACTTGACCATGCCCTGCAATGTTTCGACCACCGCGCTGCCCAGCTCGCTCAATATGCGCAGGATTGGCGGCGGGCTGTCGGGCATGATATTGGCGTCGTTGTCGCTGCCGCGAACTTCCTCAATCAACCGCATGGTTTCGGACGTTGCCTTGGTGATGATCGCCTGATGATCGCGCGCCGTGCGGTAAACCAGCCAAGCGCCGACAGTGTCAATATGGCGTACAGACGACATATCAATCTGCGAAAACGGCCCTTCGATCTTCCTCAGTTTGTGATCAAGCTGGGTGATATGGGCAATCGACATCGTCCCGGTGAACCGCAGTATCTTGCCGCCATCGGCATCTTGCTCTTCAACCAAGTCTGCGGGTTCACTCATAAAACCACAATTGACCCAATTTGTTAGAAACTACAAGCCAGAACGCGGCGTTGCCGTTATAGCTTTTTCTATGCCTAGTCCGTCTACCGATACCGCCGCCAAAACGAAAATCGCCATTTATGATATGGACAAAACGATTACCCGGCGCGCGACCTATAACGGGTTTTTGGCGCACATGGCGCTGCGCCGCGCACCGTGGCGGCTGGTGCTTCTGCCGTTGTTGCCGTTTGGGCTGCTGCTGTATCTGCTCAAGATTTGGCAACGAAGGCGGCTGAAGGAGTTTTCACAAAGCCTGTTGATCGGCCGCCGAGTAAAGCGCGCCGAATTTGCCAACTATCTGGAAAGCCACGCCGATTTGGTGGTGGGCACAAATGTTTTCCCCCAGCTTCGCGATCTGGTTGCCCGGGAAAAAGCGGCTGGCTACCGGCATGTCGTGGCGACGGCATCCTACCGGTTATATGTCGACGCGATCGCCCACCGGCTTGGGTTTGAAGATGTGATTGCCACCGATTTGGCCACCGATGATAGCGGCCATGTGTTGGCGCGCATCGATGGCCATAACTGTTATGACACCGCCAAGTTGGACAAGGTAATTGAGTGGATGGCCGCGCACGGTTTGCGCCGCGAAGATTGCCACATCCGCGCCTATTCCGACCATGTGTCCGACGCCCCGTTGCTGGCCTTCGCTGACGAGGCATTCGCGACCAACCCGCATGCCCCGCTGGCGAAGATGGCGTTGGAGCGCGGGTGGACGGTACTGGATTGGCGGTAGGTGATTAGCGGAAATTGCAACTCGGATGACATATAGTTGTACCGTAGCCCTGAGCCTGTCGAAGGGCGCGTCACGGTGAAGCGCCCTTCGACAGGCTCAGGGCTACGGTTTAGTTTCAACCTTATGTGATTACGATCTAACCCGATCCTCCTTAAACCGCCGCCAACGCCTGTTCAAAATCGGCGATCAAATCGTCGGCATTCTCTATCCCGACCGATATCCGCACCAGATTGTCGGTGATGCCCAGCCGGTCCTTGCGTTCTTGCGGTACCGACAGATGGGTCATCGCGGCGGGGTGGCTGGCGAGCGTTTCGGTGCCGCCCAAGCTAACCGCCAGCTTGGCGATTTTCAGCGCGTCGAGAAACCGGAAACTTTCCGCTTCGCCGCCCTTGATGAAGACCGAAAATGTCGATCCAGCGCCGGTGCAATGGCGGTCATAAATATCTTGTTGCCGCGCGTCTTTGATCATGCCGAGATAACCCAGCCCTTCAACCTTGGGATGCGCCGCCAGATATTCGCAGACCTTTACCGCGTTTTCACCCGCACGGTTCATCCGCAGTTCCAGCGTCTCCAAACTGCGCAGCAACATCCATGCGGTGTTGGGATCGCAGATCGTACCAATGGTGTTACGCATCATCCGGATCGGATCGATCAGCGCCTTTGTGCCCAGCACGCCGCCCGCGACCAGATCGCTATGCCCGCCGGCATATTTGGTCAGGCTATAGACCACCAGATCGGCGCCATGTTTCAATGGCTGCTGCCATATTGGCCCAAGGAACGTGTTGTCGATGGCGATCGGGGGAACGCCCGCACCGCTGCCAAAAACCGTCTTGCGCGCCGCCGCCACACCTTGGATATCGACCAAGGCATTGGTCGGGTTGGCCGGGCTTTCGAGATAGATGATCGCAACCTTGCCGCCTTTTTCCTCTGCCATTTTCTTGGCTTCGACAAACATTGCGGCAATTTCGGCTTCGGTTGCGCCCGCTGGAAAATCCAGAAAGCTGATGCCAAAGCGGCTGAATATCCGAGCAATCATCGTTTCGGTTGCGGCGTATAAAGGCCCCGAATGCACGATCACGTCGCCCGCGCTGACCATCGCCAGCATCATCGTCGAAATCGCCGACATGCCGGACGAGAATACCAGCGCATCCTCCGCTTCTTCCCATACGCCCAGACGGTCTTCCAAAATCTCTTGGTTCGGACCATTGAACCGCGAATAGACCAGTCCCTCTGCGCCGCCCGGACGTTTGCCGGTCACGCCTTCAAAAAACCGCTTGCCCGCCGCCGCGCTTTCAAACGCAAAGGTCGATGTCAGAAAGATCGGCGGCTTCAGCGACCCTTCGGACAAAGTCGGATCATAGCCATGCCCCATCATCAACGTCGCCGGAGACAGCTTTCTCCCGCCAATCGTTTCAATCGGCGTTTTCGGCTTACGCCCCGGAGCCATTGCGCCAATTGGTGGGGTTTCGGTGGCTTTGGTCATTGCGGTTCTCCATCGGATATCATTGCCGCATGCCTAACAGCAGATGGTAGCAATTGAAACTAAATTACATAACTGTGATGGATTGTTGTTGCCGCGACGTTTTGATGGAGGGAAGGATTTGCTTGGGTCGCAACCCGAAAACCAAAAATTTTTTGCGCCAGCCAATATACAGACTCGTCATGCCGTAAGTTCTTTGATAGCAATAGCATTCCATTGGAAGAGGATGTTATTATGCCACATTATTTTGAAATTAAAAATAACAAGAAAGGCGAATTTGTCGCCTATTTTAAGTATAACAGCGAAGCCATTTTTTGGACCGAAGGCTATAAAACCAAAGCATCGGCGAAAAAGGCGATTGAATCGGTCCTGAAAAATGGCCCCGCCGCCGAAGTGCGGGAAAGTCTCGATAAATAACACGAATGGGGCGCGGTGGTTTAGCGCAAAGTCTAAAACCACCCCACCATCCAAACCACGCCGACAATCAACGGCACGCCAACCACATCCAGCGCCAGACCTGCCTTTAACATGTTGGGCAGCGCGATATGTCCGCTTGCCCATGCCAGCGCGTTGGGACCTGTTCCAGATGGCAGCATAAAGCCCCAGCTGGCGGCGATGGCGGCGGGCATAGCGAGCAGCCACGGGTCAACTCCGGTGGCCAGCACCAGCGACGCGATAACCGGCATGATGCCGCTGGCGGTGGCGACGTTGCTGGCAAATTCGGTGATCAGGATAACCAACGCGGTGACGGCGATGGCGATGATGATCGGGTTCACGCCCGTCAGCGGCTGCAATGCTTCACCCAGCCACGCGGCCAGACCGGACTCGGTGATCCCCGCCGCCAGCGCAAGGCCCCCGCCGAACATCATGATAACACCCCATGGCGCACGGTCGGCCTCTTTCCATGTCAGCAGAGGCCGCGATTTGCCGTTCGCATCAACGCTGCCATCGGCAACGACAAACAGCAACAGTGCGCCCGCCACCGCGATGCTGCCATCGGTGACTGCGCCTTTGGGCAACAGCGCCTCCAGCCATGGCTGCGACATCCATGCGGCAATCACCAGCAGGATGATCGGCAACAGACGCTTTTCAGGCTTACTCCATGGCCCGGCATTGCCAATCGCTGTCCGTGCGAGCGCCACGTCAAAGCGCGCGGTGGCCACATTCTGCACCCGGTAAAGGATTGCAGTCGCTACTGGAATACCAATCAGCACCATCGGCACGCCGTATTGCATCCAACTGAAAAAATTTATCTCGATGCCCAATTGCTTGTTGATCAGCCCCGCCGCAATCGCGTTGGTGGGCGATCCGACCAGCGTTCCCAGCCCGCCAATCGATGCGGCAAATGCGATGCCCATGATCAGCGCCCCGGCAAATCCGTGCGTCTCGTCTTCCCGAACACCTCCCGCCGCCAATACCGCGAGCGCAATCGGCAGCATGATCAACGCGGTCGATGTGTTCGAGATGAACATCGAAAGCAACGCGGTCGCCATCATGAAAGCGAACAGCAATCCGCCGTTGCTGTTGCCGCTGCGTGATACGATCGCAATCGCCACGCGCCGGTGCATCTGGACCCGCTCAATCGCCAATGCCAGAAATGCACCGCCCAATATCAGAAACAATATCGGTGAATAATATTCCTTGGCCACTTCATTGGCGGTCAATATTCCCATCAACGGCAGTGCGATAAACGGCAGCAACGCCGTGACGGTCAGCGGCAACGCCTCCGTCATCCACCAAACCGCCATCAGCAACGTCAGCGCGGCGACATGCCAAGCCGGGGCAGTGATGCCAGCGGGCGGACCGAAGGTGAGCATCAGGGTGAACGCGAGTGCGCCGATGATCAGGCCGCAGGATTTGGTGGTCAGTTGCACAAAACGTCCCTATTAAAATACCGTAGTCCTGAGCCTGTCGAAGGACGCATCACAGCATTGCGCCAGTCCGGAACACGTCCTTCGACAGGCTCAGGACTACGGTGAATATTGGGATTGAACGAACGGCTCACATCCCCACCCCGATCAACGAAATTTGCGTGCCGTAATCGCCTTCCCCTGCATGGCAGGTCCGGCGGTAGCTGAAAAACCTATCTGGCTGGCTGTACGTGTCCTGCCCCAGACATTCGATCTGCCGCACCCCCGCCGCCGCCAATCGCGCCGCGACATAGCCTTCGATATCAAACTGGTGATGTCCCGTTTTGCCCGCGCCAAAAAAGCGTTCGTTGGCGGGGTCAGCCTCGGCAAAGCGCCGAAAAAATGCGGCGTCAACTTCATAGCTTTTCTGCGCGATGCATGGCCCTATGGCACAGGCGATGCGGCTGCGATCCGCGCCCAGCGCCTCCATCGCCGTCAGCGTCGCCTCATTCACCCCGCCCAGCGCGCCTTTCCATCCCGAATGCGCTGCGCCGACAATGCCTGCATCGCGGTCGGCGAATAATACCGGCACGCAATCGGCGGTCGATATGCCGAGCAATATCCCGGGCGTGTTTGTGACCATCGCATCGGCCTTGGGCGGATTGTCCTGATCAGGTGGTTCTGACAATGTGACCACATCGGCAGAATGGACCTGATGCACCCGCGCCAACCGTGCCCCCGGCAACACCGCGCCTACTGCTCGGCGCCGGTTTTCGATCACGGCGCTGCGGTCGTCCTGTGATCCCAATGCAATGTTCAGCCCGGCATATATGCCCAGCGACACACCGCCGCTGCGCCCCAAGAAACCGTGGGGAACGCCTGAAAGCGATTTGGCAGTGATGATTTCGATGGTCATTTTCTCTCCCGGTTCGCTTCATTGCAAGCTTGCCAGCGCAATGCCAGCAAAAACGGCGCACTTGACGCCACAAGCCTAAGCCGCAATCAGGATGGCGATGACCAACCACTTATTCATATTCGGCATGGGCTATACGTCCAGCCACCTTGCGGCCCATTTGCGCGGCGCGGGCTGGCGCGTTACCGGAACACGGCGCATGGCGGATGCCGGCAACATCGCCTTTGATGACGCCGCCGCCGTGCATGACGCGCTGTTACAGGCAACACATATCCTGTCTTCTGTGCCGCCATCACGGGACGGCGATGATCCGGTGTTGTCGCAATATGGCGGCGCGATAAAGGCGTCGGGGGCAATATGGACCGGATACCTCTCCTCAACCGGCGTATACGGCGATGCGGGGGGCGCTTGGGTCGATGAGAGCGCAGCAATATCGGGAAGCAGGGCAGGGCGCAACATTGCCGATCTCGCGTGGCAGGAATTGCGCGGCGATATGCGGGTATTTCGTTTGCCCGGAATATACGGCCCGGGACGCAGCGCGCTTGAGCGGGTGGCACAGGGCAAGGCGCACCGTATCGATTTGCCCGATCAGATATTCAGCCGCGTCCATGTCGATGATATCGTCAGCGGCATCATCGCATCATTCACCGGGCCATCGGGAGTGTTCAATCTGGCGGATGATTTTCCGTGCAGCCAAAATCAGGTAATCGAAGCCGCCTGTGACCTTGTGGGCATGTCATACCCGCCGATGCAATCGCTGGAACAGGCGCAGCTATCGCCGATGGCGCTGGCATTTTACGCCGAAAACCGCCGCGTCGCCAACGGTAAAGCAAAACGCCTGCTCGGTTGGATACCGCAGTTTCGTGATTACCGTGCGGGCTTGGCCGCTTGCATGGCGATGAACATCCCGGCCATGACCAACGCCGCGCCGGACGCCGCCAGCATCGACCAGACATAGCCTTCAAACAACGTTGAAAGCCCCATGGCGACGACCGGAATAAACACGCTGGTATAGGCGGCTTTGCCTGGGCCGATATTCCGCACTAACCGGAAATAGAGCGGGAATGTCACCACCGAACCCATGATCGCCAGATAGGCTACTCCGCCAAGGTAACTTGCGGTCCATTCGGCTTGCGGCGCGCCGTGCCGATACAGCGACCACAGCCCGTTGCCGATGGCTCCATACAGCATCGACCAAGCCAGTACCGTGGTGATCGGGAAGCGGGTGAAGCGCTCCGATGCTTGCAACACGTTTGAAACGGATGCCGTCATCACCGCAACCAGCGTAAAACCTGCCCCGATTACAACGGCGCGGGCATCAACCGGCGCAAAGCGATATTCGCGCAGTATCAGCAGGCCTACGCCAATTGTTGCAATCGCCGATCCGATCCAGAACGCCTTGGCAACGGGGCGGCCCAGCCACCATTTGCCGAGCAAGGCATTGGGCACAATCAATAGGGCAAACAGCACCGCGACCAAACCTGAGGTAATATACTCCTCTGCGGCATAAACGAAGTTGAAATTCAGCCCGAACTGGACAAATCCGATCACCATCGCCCAGCCTTGCGCTCTGCGGTCCATGCGCAGCGATTGGCGCATGGCAAGGGTCAGGACGAACATTCCGGCGGCGGCAACAGCAAAACGATACGTCACGGACCAGCTGGGCGGGACGCTGCCCAATTGGCCCTTTATCACCAGCCATGTCGATCCCCAGATCAGCGATACCAGCAGGAACGGGATCAGCACGCTGGGATGGAACAGGCCGTGGTCGTGCGGTTCGGCTTTAGTCTCGGCGTTAGAGTCGGAGACGCCCGTTTGCGCCAAATCGATATCGCTCATAACGCGGCAATCGCATCGGCAAGCGGCTGCACGTCGCTGGCCGTATGCTGCCAACTGGTGACCAGCCGCGCCGCGCCATCACCCCAATCGTAGAAATCGAATCCAGCCGTGCGCAATGATGCCGCCTCACCCGCGTCCAGCCGCAAAAATATCTCGTTGGCCTGCACTGGATAGAGCAGGCGTTCGCCCGCCGATGCCGATATAATCTGTGCCGCCTCATTGGCGGAGCGTGCATTTTCAAGCCACAGATCGCCGTCCAGCATTGCCAGCAATTGCGCCGCTGAAAACCGGCCCTTGCTGAACAAATGCCCCGCCTGTTTACGCCGGTACAGCGTTTCTTCGGCAAGTTCGGTGTTGAAAAACACCAATGCTTCGGCGTTCATCCCGCCGTTTTTGACCATCCCGAAACTGAGCGCATCGACGCCCGCGCGCCACGTAATATCGGCAGGCGAACATCCGGCGGAAACCACGGCATTGGCAAAGCGTGCGCCGTCCATGTGAAAACCAAGGCCGTGCTCTTGGCAAACCGCGCCCAATTCCGCGACCTCCTGCGGCGTATAAATCAGCCCATATTCGCTGGCGTTGGTGATCGACAATGCGGCGGCCTGGACCTGATGCACATCATCGCGAATTCCGGCAAGCCGCTCCCGCACGCCATCAGCAGTCAACTTTGCCCCGTCACCGGGGGTAAGCAATAGTTTTGCGCCGCCTGTGTAAAATCCCGGCGCGCCGCATTCGTCAACCTCGATATGGGCATCGTCATGGCAGATGATCCCCTGATGCGACCGCGCCATTGCCGCCAGTGCAAGGCAGTTTGCCGCCGTGCCGGTGGATACCCATAACACGCGCACATGGGTTTCAAACAGCGTCCCAAACGCGGCGTCCAGTTTCTGGCTCCAAGCATCACCGTCATAGGGCGTATCGACGACATTGGCGTCAGCAATCGCCGCCATAACTTTGGGGTGAACGGGCGCCGCATTGTCAGAGAAAAATCGCATGGCCCCGCATTGCAGGGCATGCTGCCCGGCGTCAAGCGGGGAAGCAGCGGATCAGCCAGTGTCTGATCAGCCAGTGTTCGTGGTGCTGCTGGGGAGGATTGAACTCCCGACCTCGTCATTACCAATGACGCGCTCTACCACTGAGCTACAGCAGCCTGCCAAGACGGCGGCGCTATGCGAACTGACGCCGCCAATGTCAAGCAACTTGCGCGGTCAAGCCTGTTTTGGCATGGCGGCGTAATGAAAACCGAAAAGCACAGCAGCAAGGAAGAAAGACTGGCAGAGGCATTGCGGGCCAATTTGCGGCGGCGGAAGATGCCGAAAACAAACGCCACTGCTGATGCCAAGCGCAAAGAGCAACCCGGCAAGCTTGAAACTTAACCGCAGTGCTGAGCCTGTCGAAGCACGCCTGGCCGTGAGACGTACTTCGACAGGCTCAGCACTACGGTGCAACTTTATGTCGTCATGCTCTAGATCCATATTCGATCATGTTGGATCATCGCTTCGCTTCGCTCCCAATGACGGTTGTTCAAAGCTGACCGAATCTCGCGCTAACTCTCCGATGTCAACGGATCCACCTTTCCGCGCATGTTACCGCGCCCGCGGATTGTGGCATCGGTTAACAATGATGCACCGGATTTGAGCTGGCTTGGCGTTAGTCCGGTAAACTGCTTAACCTCGCGGATTAGGTGCGATTGATCGTAAAATGCGAATGCCAGACTGCTGCTATCCAGGCTGTCGCCGCTGGCAAGAATATGGGCGGCACGCAGCGCCCGGTATTTGCGCGACAGCATCTTGGGCGGCATGCCATAAAAGCGGCGCGTTGTGCGTTCCAACTGGCGCACCGAAAGGCCCGTTGCGGCCACCAGTTCGCTGATTGACGGATCGGGGTTACTGGCCAGCCAGTTGTCAACAATCGCGGTAAATTCAAACGGCGCAGTGTCGGCGTTCTTATAGATTTCCGTCACGGCCTGCTGCGCCAGTGCGACTTGCTCTTTCAGGTCGCTGCATTCACTCAGCGCGTGATGGAGCTTCATGATCGGTTCACCAAATATAATCCGCGCATCAAATGCCCGGTCGGTCCACTGTCCGGCCTGCGCGCCCATCAAAGCCGCCCATCCAGCCGGCGTTATTCCCCACCCGAAAATGGTCACATTGCCTTGCGCCCACGTGGTACATGGCGCTGATGTTGGACCGACAATTGTAACAGGATAACCCGAATCGACATTTCCCTTTGCGAATCGGTATTCACTTTTTCCGTGCAAATAGAATCGGAACTGTGCGCGGTCGGCGCGTTCCAGCTCCCCGGTTGGTGCGCCATGATACTCAAACCGATAGAAAGACGATATCAGCGGCACCAAATCAGCACTAGGTGTTTCATATTCCAATGAAATCATTTTGCCACCCTCAAGTGACGATAGCATAAATTTTGGACAAATACGACACTATCGGCATTGAGGACAAAAAAAGACCTGCCACAAGGGCAGGTCTAAGAGTTTAGGAACTATTTGTCGTAAGACTTCAAGCCCCTTGGGTCGCTCTTTGTTTCTAGCTCAATTTGTAAAATAATCTTGCACAGAATCGTCATCTTGTAAAAAAGAAGGCAGCTGTGCTGTTTTTACCACAATAATTTTACCAAATTCCGTAACCATCAAAATTCTCGGGTTGCTGAAACAGCCCGGGCAATGCGATAGGCGATTGATGTTATACAAACTCATTCGCCCAGCCTTGTTCTTATCCGATGCCGAGTCCGCCCACGGCCTGTCGCTGGCTGCGCTGCGGACTATGCCGTTGCCCAAATCGCCTGCTGCCAATCCCATGCTGTCGCAGACGCTGGCGGGATTGCAGTTTCCCAATCCGGTCGGGCTGGCCCCCGGCTATGACAAGAATGCAGAGGTTGCCGCGCCGATATTGCGGCTGGGCTTTGGTTTTACCGAGGTCGGTACATTGACGCCCAGACCGCAGGTCGGGAATGACCAGCCCCGGTTGTTCAGGCTGGTCGAGGATCAGGCCGTCATCAACCGCATGGGCTTTAACAATGAAGGGCAGCTGGCCGCATCCATCCGTTTGGAACGTTTGCGGCGGACCAAACTGCCCGGCCCGGTTGGTGTGAACATTGGCGCGAACAAAGATAGCGCAGACCGGATCGCGGATTATGCCGTCGGGGTGCGGGACATGGAACGATATGCCGATTATTTGACGGTCAATATCAGCTCACCCAATACGCCCGGGCTGCGCGCGTTGCAGGACAAGGCGGCGCTTGATGATTTGCTGTGCGCGGTAATGGCGGCGCGCAGCGGCGACACACCCATATTCCTGAAAGTCGCGCCGGACCTTGAACCGGCAGATATCAGCGACATCGTCGAGGTTAGTATGGCACGCGGGATCGGCGCGATCATCGTTTCCAATACAACGATATCGCGCCCCGCATTGCGTTCTGTCCATGCGCTCGAAACTGGCGGACTGTCGGGTGCGCCGCTACGTTCGCTCGCGTTGCAGCGGCTTCGGGACTTTCGCGCCGCATCGGGCGGGGAAATGATGCTGATCGGGGCCGGTGGTATTGCGTCGGCTCAGGATGCATATACGCGGATTCGTGCGGGCGCATCATTGGTGCAGATTTATAGCGCATTGGTATATGAAGGCCCCGGACTTGCCGCCAATATCAACAAGGGCTTGGCGGTATTGTTGGCAAAGGACGGGTTTTCCAACATATCAGAAGCGATCGGCGCGGATGTTTAGGGCTATTTAGGGCTTGCCCGTTTTGTGCAAAGCCATAAAAGAGGCCGCATGAAAAAGACATTTATTCGCTTGTTCGCCTTTGCTGCTGTTCTTGTCCCACAAATGGCAGTCGCCGAATCGCCAATTGCAAATAAGCTTACCGAAAATGCGAGTGTCGCCAGTGCGGCTGATCCGCGCGCTGCCGAAGCCGGAATGGAAATGCTGCGGCAAGGCGGCAGCGCAGCCGATGCTTCGATGGCAATGATGTTGGCACTTAGCGTTGTCGAGCCGCAATCGAGCGGAATTGGCGGCGGCGGCTTTCTGATTTATCATGATATCGGCAAGAGCGCGCTAACCACCATAAATGGGCGGGAGAAAGCTCCTGCATCTGCCAGCCAAAACCGGTTTCTGGACGCCGATGGTAAACCGCAGTCATTCTGGAAGGCAGCACCTGGCGGGCGTTCGGTTGGCGTTCCCGGCAATATCCGCTTGGCGGCGATGGCGCATAAGAAATGGGGCAAGCTCAAATGGGCGCAATTGTTCGCACCCGCGATCCGGCTGGCGCAAGATGGCTTCGTTGCCAACAAAACCTTTGCCGAAGGTTTGGACGAGGTTGCGCCATATTGGAAAGACTTTCCCGAAGTGCAAAAGCTCTATTGGGTGGATGGAAAGCCCGCGCCTGTGGGGACGCTGATTAAAAATCCGGCGATGGCGGCAACATTGAAGCTTATCGCAAAAAAGGGCCCGAATGCGTTTTACAGCGGCAAGCTGGCCAAAGAATTGCTGCGGACGGTGCGCAATGCACAGGCCAATCCCGGCGACATGACGTTGGCGGATCTTGCGTCCTATAAAGCGAAAGAACAAAAAGCAGTCTGCGCGCCTTACCGCGTTTACGTGATCTGCGGCATGGGACCGCCATCATCGGGCGCAACCACGGTCTTGCAGATATTGGGCACGATTGAACGGTTTGACATGGCGGCAATTGGTAAAGACAACCCGCAAAGCTGGCACTTGATCGCCGAAGCGATGCAGCTTGCTTATGCGGACCGTGAAAAATATCTGGGCGACCCGGATTTTGTTTCTGTTCCGGTAACAGGATTGATCGACCGCGAATATTTGGCAAGCCGGTCCGCTTTGATCGATCCCGACAAATCTGCTGCCACTTACAGCGCCGGAACGCCGCCGGGCGCGCAGCCGCGAACCGCCGCTATTTCCAGCGAGGTTGCAGGGACAACGCATTTCGTCGCGGTCGATAAATTTGGCAGCGTGGCAACCATGACCTCGACGATCGAGGGCCCCTATGGCAGTCAATTGACCGCCAATGGTTTCATGCTCAACAATGAACTGACCGACTTTACATTCGCGCCGGAAAAAAATGGTGCGCTTGTGGCCAATCGTGTCGAGGGCGGCAAGCGGCCGCTATCGTCTATGTCGCCAACCATCGTATTCGACGCCAATGGACGCGCGGTATTGGCGTTGGGCTCGGCAGGCGGAAAGCGGATCATCATGCACGTGACCAAGACGTTGATCGGCGCGCTGGATTTTGGTTTGCCATTGGCAGACGCAATCGCACTGCCCAATATCTATTTTGGTAAGGGGTCGATTCTGGTTGAAAAAGATACGCCGCTTGCTGCGATGGCGGACGCGCTCAGCGGATATGGCCAGCCTGCGACCGCAAGCGACGAAGGCTCCAAAGTGAACGGCGCGCAGTTAACCGCCAAAGGTTGGACCGGCGCCGCTGACCCGCGCAGTGAAGGCGTTGCATTGGTAGAATAGCCAATAAAGTTTGATCACCAGATTCCGTGAGGAAGAATATATTCCGTGAGGAGAATAAACGGTGCCAACCGAACAGTTTGACGATTTCGACGATTTTCCAAATTTGGTTTCAATGTTTTACGCGCGCGCCGCCAAGCTTGGCGATGCCCCTTTTCTATCCAGCAAGTCCGGCGGAAAATGGGTCAGCATCAGCTGGAATGAAACCGCGCGGCAGGTCGCTGGCTTTGCCCAGAGCCTGAAAGCATTGGGCCTTGAAAAAGGCGACCGAGTGATGCTGGTATCGGAAAACCGGCCTGAATGGTGTATCGCGGACCTGGCAATCATGGCGGCTGGATGCATAACCGTGCCAACCTATGTCACCAATACTGAGCGTGATCATCAGCATATCCTGGACAATAGCGGCGCGCGCGCAGTCATTGTGTCGACGGCAAAATTGGCAAAGTCGATATTGCCAGCCGCGATCCGTTCAAATGACGCGGAATTTGTGATCGGAATTGAACCGCTCACCACGTCACAGGCAGGCAGTTTGCAGTTTCACAATTGGGCCGACATGATCCACGGCAGCGACGAATTGGTTGCCCAAAGCAGCGAGGCGATGAAATCAGTCGGCCGTGACGAGGTTGCCTGTATCATCTATACCAGCGGAACCGGCGGGTCGCCAAGGGGCGTGATGCAGCCGCATGGTGCGATCCTGCACAATGTTGACGGCGCGGGCGCAATCCTGCGCGAGGATTTCGGCTTGGGCGATGAAGTGTTCCTGTCATTCCTGCCGCTGTCACATGCCTATGAGCATTCCGGCGGGCAGTTCTTGCCGATTGGTGTTGGCGCCCAGATTTTCTATTCCGAAGGTCTGGAAAAGCTGATGTCCAATATCGAAGAAGCCCGGCCAACGATTATGGTTGTGGTGCCGCGCCTGTTTGAAGTGATCCGGGCGCGGATGATCAAAGGAATTGAAAAGCAGGGTAAGCTGCCCAATTACATGATGGACCGCGCGCTTTCGATTGGGGAGCGGGATATGGCGGGCAAGAAGCGGCTGCGCGATGCGCCGATGCGATTGATTCTTTCCAAGGCGTTCAAGCCGAAAATCGCGGCGCGTTTTGGCGGACGGATGAAGGCGCTGGTATCGGGCGGCGCGCCGCTTAATCCTGAAATTGGCGTGTTCTTCCAATCGCTCGGCATTACATTGTTGCAAGGCTATGGCCAAACCGAGTCCGGTCCGGTGTTGAGCTGCAACCGCCCAAGCGCGGGCATAAAAATGGACACGGTTGGCCCGCCGCTGAAAAATACCGAAGTTCGCATTGCCGAGGACGGCGAGATTTTGGTGCGCGGCCCGCTGGTTATGAAAGGCTATTGGCGCAATAAGGCGGAAACAAACCGCGTCATCAAGGATGGCTGGCTGCACACCGGCGATATCGGCCTGATTGACGACGCCGGACGGATCAAGATTACTGACCGCAAAAAAGACCTGATCGTCAACGACAAGGGCGACAACATTGCGCCGCAAAAGGTCGAAGGGATGCTGACAATTCAGCCCGAAATCTTGCAAGCGATGGTGTCGGGTGACAAGCGCCCGTACATCGTCGGATTGATTGTTCCCGACCCTGAATGGGCGCTGGAATGGGCGCGGGCGCAAGGGATGAAGTTTAACTTTGATGAACTACAGGGCAATCCGGCGTTCCGCAGCGCGGTTCGATCCGCCGTCGACCGCGTCAACGCCGATCTGTCGGTCACCGAAAAAGTACGGCAATTCGAATTCGCCGATGAAGCATTCTCAATCGAGAATGAAGAAATGACGCCCAGTATGAAGATCAGGCGGCATGTCATAAAGGCAAGATATCAAGAACGCATCGACGGCATGTACAAGGCTTGATGGCGGCAGAGGTTGGCGAAACCCGGGCGGCCAAATTGCCGGGTTTCGCCTTTCATGCTGTAAAGATTTATAGGGTGAAGTCGATTACCCCAACCGCAGTCGTTCCGACCAGCGTGATGGCAAAGTCCGTCACGCCGTCGCCGTCAACGTCGCCCGATATTGTTGCATTTCCGCCAGCATAAGTAACCGCAACTTGCCCGGCAACACCGGTGAGCGCGGTTACAAAACTGAACGCTTGGTTGCCCGCCGTGTAAAAATCAGCATCGATTGCGCTCAAGTCAATTTTGTCTCCCGGTGCGAAATCGAAAATCTGGTCTCTTGCTCCGACAAGGCTGTCTTCGGTGCGTTCAAACACAAATGTGTCCGTGCCCGTTCCGCCGCGCAGAGTATCCAGGCCAAATCCGCCAAAGACCCGGTCGTTGCCGATACCAGCGTCAATTGTGTCATTACCCGACCCGCCAATGACGTTGTCGTTGCCTGCTGCGGACCGAATGATGTCATTGCCCAACCCGCCGTCGATAATGTCGTCACCACCGAAATCGTCGAAGATCGAGTCATTACCGGCGCCGCCGTTTATCGTATTGTTTATCGTGCTGCCGCGCAAAGTATCATCGAAACGTGATCCGAGCAGATTTTCAAAATCCGAAATGATATCGCCAAATGCATCGCCCCGGAATGTGCTGGCAGTGGTCATGCTTAGGTCGACAGTTACCGATGCCGAGGCATGTTCGTAGCTTAGCCAGTCAATGCCAGTGCCTCCGCGCAATGTATCAGCGCCGGCGCCGCCTTCTACGACGTCATTGCCTTCGCGGCCATCCACTACGTCGTTACCGCCGCCGCCAACCAAGATGTTGGTTCCACCATCGCCGCCGATGCCATCGTTAAATTCGGAACCGAAGACATTCTCGATACCGATGGTTGAATCGCCAGCAGCATCACCGCTGGCCTGCACAGTTCTATACAAGGAAATTAAGACCTTACCCGTACTGCTGGTGTAATCGACGGTATCGTTACCGCTGCCGCCGTTGATAATGTCTGCGCCGGTCCCGCCGTTGATCAGGTCATCGCCAGCTTCGCCAAACAAGCCGTCATTTCCGGCATAGCCAAATATAACATCGCCAGATGCACCGCCCTGGATCCGGTTACCAACCGCGTTGCCATATAGGAAGTCGGTATTGTCTCCGCCAATAATATCTTCGATGCTGATATACGTGTCGCCCGTGGCAATGCCCATATCGCCAACGCCGATGGTCAGATTAACCGACAGCGATTCTGCGCTGTTGGAATAATCGACGGTATCAAAGCCTGCGCCGCCATCAACTTGGTCTATTTCGGATCCAGGACGGATAAAGTCATTGCCGTTACCGCCAATCAAAATATCCGCTCCGGTCGATCCGCTTAAAATATCATTGCCGTCACCGCCGTTGATAACATCATCGCCGCCTTCGCCGAATAAAGCATCATTGCCTTCGTTTCCGAAGAGATTGTCATCGCCCGAACCCGAATTGATAGTGTCGTTGCCAAAGCCGCCGATAAGTGTGTTATCCCTAAAATTGCCAGTGAAGGTGTCGTTGAAATCTGATCCAAACAATCCTTCAATATTGCTCAGATTATCCCCTTGGGCTGTGCCGCCCGCATTTTTGGAATTGTCGGTCAGATCGATGGTTACGCCGGTAAGGGAATCGGCATAACTGGCAAAATTAAACCCTGCGCCGCCATCAATATTATCGGAGCCTTCGCCGCCTTCGATAAAATCGTCGCCGTCACCGGCATTCAATTGGTCGCCGCCGTCGCCGCCGTAAAGATCGTCGTTACCGCCAAAGGATTCGAGCAAGTCGTTACCGCCATTGCCGTAAAAAATGTTGCGGCCTTCGGTGCCGTGCACTGTGTCGGCATAATTAGATGCATAAACACCTTGAATGTTGAACAGGAAATCGCCGAATGCTTCGCCAGTTCCGCCTTGAATAATATTGCGCAGGTCCAGACGAATGGAGGTGCTGTTTTCGTAAAATGCGAAATTGAAACCCAACCCGCCTTGCAAAACATCGGACCCAACGCCGCCTTCAAGGATGTCATTGCCGTCACCGCCATCTAGGCCGTCGCTGCCGTCGCCGCCGTTTAAAACGTCATCACCCGCCAAACCGTTGATTGTGTCAGAACCCTCATATCCATTAATGTTGTCGGCTAATGCAGTTCCGTTAAGGATGTTGTCGCCAATCGTTCCATTGATGTCGGCCATCGTAATCTCCTAATGATTGCAAATTTTGCTCAAGACGCCGCAATGAACCGCGCCATTGGGATCGCCATCAAGTGCCGCCCAAATCGCAGATGCGACATCGGAACATGTTCTACATCATAGGAAAATTAGTCAATTACTTTATCAAGTCAGGTCCAAAATTGAGACAGCCGCACGCCAAAACCTTAAATCGCGCCGCTCATTATTTGCCGTCGATCCATTTGGCGATGCCTGCCTTCACCCTCGGCAGCGTCTTCAACCGGGTGTTGATCGCGGCTATGGCTTCGTCGACGGTCTTGCGGCTTTCGGGTGTCAGGTGGCTCTTGGCATATTGATCAAGTTTTGCGGGCATGGCCGGATCTTCTGAACCAAAGGCCAGGTTCGCAACAAACTCCGAGCGCGAACCTACATCGACCAATGCAAGCACCGTTTCGCGGTTGGCCAGCGCAAAATCTGCTGCCATATCCGGATGCTCACCGGCGACTGCGCCAATGATGCTTGCACTGGTGGTTGCGCCCGGCTCGGCGGTTAACGCAAGTTTCAGGGCCTCTGCCGCCAACGCCTTGTCTTTGGCCGACCCCAACAGGCGGTACATCGCCGATTTTACCACGGTATTGTCAGCCGATTGCGCCAATTTGCGGATACGATCCCAAGTGGCCTTGTCTGCATTATACGCGATCAGGCCCAGCCATGTTGTCCGCAACGGGCCATCCAGCGCCGCCGGATTGCTGTCAAGCGCAGCGAACAGCCGCGCTGCCTCCGCCTTTACGCCGTTGTTTTCCATAAAGCCGAGCGTACCCAGCAACGAGCTACGCAAGTTTGAATCGACTGCCAATTCGTCCGGCCTTTGCACCATGCCCAATTTGGCAAGCGCAGGGGAAAATCGAGTGTTGGCGATGGCAGCCAGCTTTGTCTGGCGCGGTCTGTCTTCGCGCAGCAGTTCAAACATGCCGCCAAATTCGCCCACCGCCTGTTCAACCACGCGCTGGCTGGCGTCCGCCGGGACGGCGTCGATCAGGCCCAGCGCAACATCCATATCCTGATATCCGTTGTTTGAAAGGCTGCGGCTATCGCTCAGCAATCCGGATTGATCGAGCGCGGGTAATTTGGCAAAATCGCCGCGCAGTGCGGTGACCTGTTCGGGTTGATAGCGGACGCGGTAATATCCCGATTGACCGGCGTTGACCAATAATGCGCCGCACCCGGCAACGCTCATTTCGGCGCTGCCGCCCGAAACAATTGTGCGTGCCGCCGGATTGCCGATGGTCTGCGCGATCACGGGCACGTTCCAGCTCAGCGGCTTCGCATCGGTTGCGGCTTTGCGGTCGCGGGAAAATTCGCCTTGGGTCAGGGTGAATTTGCTGTTGCCGCCTTCACATCTTACCGGACCAACAGTGATTAACGGCACCCCCGGTTGCTTGGTGAAATCATGGGCAATTTTGGTCAGACCCGCCGCGCCTGCGGCCTCAACCGCCGTCCAAAGATCGTCGGTTTTGGTGTTGCCATAGGCGTGTTTTTTGACATAGGCGCGGATGCCGCTGCGCCATATATCCTCACCGGCAAATCCCTCCAGCATCGTGATCACCGCCTCGCCTTTGGCATAGGTGATGCTATCGAACGCCTGGCTGGTTTGTTCGACGGTTTTGATGGTCTGGATGACCGGATGGGTGGTGACATAGGCGTCTTGCGCCATCGCGCCTTCACGGCCAGCAACGCGGTCGATTTCAACTTGCCAATCGGGGTTGAACCGCTGCGTGGTCTTGCTCTCCATCCAGCTGGCGAACCCTTCGTTCAACCAAAGATCGTCCCACCATTGCATCGTCACCAGATTGCCAAACCATTGGTGGGCAATTTCATGCGCGTCGGTGGCGAAGATCCGCTGCTTCGCCCGGGCGCTGGTGATTTTGGGATCGTCGAGCAATACGCGCTCAAACGTAAAGATCGCGCCCCAGTTTTCCATCGCGCTGAAAAACTGGCTTTGTCCGGGACCCGCGACATTGTCGAGCTTTGGCAGCGGATAGGGTACGCCGAAATATTCGTCATAATAATCGACGATCTTTGCCGACGCATCAAGCGCGTATTGGCCCTTGGCCGCATTGCCGCGCCCCATGATGACGCCGACTTCGGTCGATTTGGCTTTCTTGGTGATGCGGTCGAACTCGCCCAATCCAAAGAACAGCAGATAGGTCGACATTTTCGGTGATGTGGCAAACCGGTATGCCTTTTTGCCGTCCGCTGCATCTGATGTGCTCTGAACGGGCATGTTGCTCACCGCCATTTGGCCGTCGGGAACAATTGCAGTTAAATCAAACGTCGCCTTATAATTTGGTTCGTCCCAACTGGGCACGAAACGGCGGGCGTCGGGGGCCTCAAACTGGGTGAACAATGCGCGTTTCTGCTCGCCCTTCGGGTCTTTATAATCGAGCGCGAACAGGCCGTTGGCTTGCTGATAAATTTTGCCGGCATAATCGATGTCGATTGTGTATTTGCCAGCTTTCATTTTCTTGGCGAAGGTCAATGTCGCGGTTTGCGCATCTGCATTTATGGCCACTGCCGCCGGGGTCAATTTGCCTTTGCCGCGCCGGATTCCCGCCTTGCCAAATGTCAGATCGGCAGCGTTTAACGTCACGCTTTTGCTGGCTTCGATCAGTGCGATATCAATCGACGTTTTGCCGGTGAATGTCAGGTTGGCGGCGTCGGGAGTGACCGTGATCTTGTAATGCGCCGGAATTGCGTTGCGCGGCAATTGCGTCGTGACCCCGTCGGCGGTGACGGGCGGCGCGGATTTGGGTGCGGCCATTGCCGCTGGCACAAAGACAGTTGCCAACGAAGTGGCCGCTAACAGGTGAAACGCGCTACGCAGAATCATAATGATACTCCTCAAAGTAATAATGTTGCGATTTGTATCAAGACGGCGGACTGCAAAGTCAATCGTTCGGCGAACCGCTGATTTTCTTCGACCAGATCAGGAATTCGACATTGCCCTGCGGTCCTGTAATCGGGCTGGTGGTTAGGCCGGAGACGTGCCAGCCGATGCTTTCCAGCCACGAACGAACTTCGCTGCAAACGCGGGCATGCACTGCCGCATCGCGGACCACGCCGCCTTTGCCAACTTCGTCGCGCCCTGCTTCAAACTGCGGCTTGATCAGCGCGATCAGCTGCGCGCTATCGGCGGCAAAGGAAAGCGGCCTTTCGAGCACCTTGGCCAGCCCGATAAAGCTGGCGTCGCAGACGATGATGCTGACATCTTCAGGGATATGATCGCGGGTTAATATGCGCGCGCTGGTTTGTTCATGGACAATAACGCGATCATCATCGCGCAGTTTCCACGCCAGCTGATTGGTGCCGCTGTCGACCGCATACACACGCACAGCGCCATTGGTCAGCAGCACATCGGTGAAGCCGCCGGTTGATGATCCAACGTCCATTGCGGTCATGCCGGTCACATCGACGCCGAATTCTTGCAAAGCATGGGCAAGTTTGATCCCGCCGCGCGATACCCATGGATGATCTTTGCCGGTGACCGAAATCTCGGTATCTGCAGGCAATTGTTGCCCCGCTTTATCTGCCTTTTTGGTGCCGATACTGACATGCCCGGCCATGATCAGCGCCTGCGCCCGGGTGCGGCTTTCGGCCAGCCCGCGCTCGACAAGCAATTGGTCCAGACGGATTTTAGATACGGCCATATAGTTACCGCTCTAGCGCGGGCGCAAGAATTTGGCCATAATGATTGAATGAAAATGCGATTCTCCCTTTTGGCACTCTCCCTTTTGACCGCCGCTTGTTCCATTCCGGTCATCCCCGAAAGGCCACCTGCGCCCCGACCAGTGGCGGTTTCGCCAGCCGCACAACCTGCGCCGCAAGCCATATCGGGGCAGTGGATCGATTGGCCGATTACGCCGGGTGACTGGGTATATCGCAGCGATGATCGCGGTTCGATTGCTCTGTTCGGCGCGGCGGGCAGGGACGCTTTGGTAACATTACGCTGCGACCGGGGCAGAGGAAAAATCTATCTGGCGCGCGCCGATGAAGCTGGATCGGGCAGCGGCGCAATGACGATAAGGGCAAGTTCGGCATTGAAACAATTCAGCGCGCAATCAACAGGGGCGACACCGGCATATGTTGCCGTTGAAATTGCACCCGGCGACAGATTTCTCGATGCCATCGTCTACACCCGCGGCCGGATCGCGATTGAAACGGCGGGGCAGCAAAGCATTGCCATCCCGGTCTGGGCTGAAATCGCAAAGGTAATAGAGGATTGCAGAGGCTGATTGACCTGATCAATTCGGCCGCGGATAATTGCTCCAAAAAAATAAAAATTCAAGTCTTGTTTATTACGCGCACCTGATTCACATCTACGGTGCGGAGGGCAAGCATATGCACAATGCGAATATTCTTCAACTATCGAAAGGAGGTGATCCGATGTCTCATGGTTCAGTTAAGGGGTCGGGCAATTCCGTTCGGGAGATCGGTCGCTAACAGTCGCCAAAAGCGATAGCAAAGCGAGGCCGAATCTTCGGCACAAAGCAACTTCCGGCAGCGGGTGTTCGGCCGCTGACCCATGTTTAGAGGAGCCGCCTGAAAGTTCGGGCGGCTCCTTTTTTCTAGCTTAAGTGTTTTTTCGGGCTTACGTGTCCCCCGGCGCAGGCCGGGGCCCAGCGCTGAAATAGAAATTACCTTGAATGCCTGGACCCCGGCCTGCGCCGGGGAACACATAAGCCCTGACCCTAAGCCCAAAAGCATTGCAGCCTAACCTTGCAAAAGTCTGACTATCGGCGAAACAAATAGTCGTTCATCGAATATGCGCTGGTATTTGCAGGACGCATGCTTACATCATATTCGTATAAAAAAGGAATGGGGCTCATGGAGTTTGCACGCGGCGCTTGGCGGATATTGGTAGCAATCAAGGACGGATTGGCTTTGCTGCTGCTCCTGTTGTTTTTTGCGCTCGTTTTTGGCGCGTTGAGTGCCGGACCCAATCCAGCAAAGGTGCGCGATGGCGCGCTGGTGATCGAGCTTGCGGGGACAATTTCGGAACAGCCTGCCGAGGTCGATGTGCTGGCGGCACTCATGAGCAATGAAGCGCCGATGATCGAATACCGGCAACGTGATATCATCCGCGCGCTGAAACTCGCCGCAAAGGATGACCGTATCAAGGCGGTCGTTTTCGATCTTGATCGCTTCATGGGCGGCGGGCAAACCAGCATCGCCGCGATTGGCGATAGCATCGACGCCGTCAAAAAAGTCGGTAAGCCAGTTTATAGCTTTGCCACAGCTTACAGCGATGATGGCTATCAATTGGCAGCACATTCCACCGAAATCTGGGTGGACCCGCTTGGCGGTGTTTTGCTTTCAGGGCCGGGTGGATCAAGAAGCTATTACAAAGGATTGCTCGATAAGCTGGGCGTAACCGCGCATGTTTACAAAGTAGGTACATATAAAAGCGCGGTCGAACCCTTTATCCGCAGCGACCAATCACCCGAAGCAAAAGAAGCGATCAAAGCGGTTTATGACGAGATTTGGGGCGAATGGCGCGCCAACGTGGCCAAGGCGCGGCCAACGGCAGTATTTGAAACCTTATTGAATGCGCCAGCGGACGCAGTTGAAGGCGCAAAGGGTGATCTTGCGGCGCTCGCTATCAACAACAAGCTGGTCGATAAATTGGGTGACCGGATTGCGTTTGGAAAATTTTTGGCTGAAAAAGTCGGCGCTGATCCTGCTGAAACAACCGGCGGATATGCGGCGACATCTATGGGATCGTTGCTTGCGGCCACGTCCCCCGATGACGACGGCGAAGAAATTGGCGTGGTCACGATTGCGGGCGAAATTGTCGATGGCAAAGCAGGGCCCGGGATTGCGGCCGGTGATACCATCAGTCAGCTGATCTATGATGCGCTCGACAATAAGGAACTGAAGGCGCTGGTTGTGCGCGTGGACTCGCCGGGCGGGTCGGTGATGGCATCTGAAAAGATCCGGCTGGCGATCAACGCGGCAAAAGAGAAAAAGATACCGGTGGTGGTTTCGATGGCCAATTTGGCGGCGAGCGGCGGATATTGGGTGTCGATGCCTGCCGACGCGATCTTTGCCGAACTATCAACCATTACCGGATCAATCGGTATTTTCGGTATCATCCCCAGCGGCGAGCAAGCTTTGGCGAAAATCGGTGTGACTTCCGACGGCGTGAAAACTACGCCATTGTCGGGCGAACCGGATGTGTTTGGCGGCATCAGCCCTGAATTTGACCGCTTTGCCCAAAGCGCCATTGAAAAAGGATACCGCGATTTCCTAACCCGCGTCGCGACATCGCGCAAAAAAACGCCAGAACAAATTGATGCGATTGGCCAAGGACGCGTTTGGGCAGGCGGCACTGCGCGGCAAATTGGCTTGGTTGACCGGTTCGGCGGTATCGATGATGCCATGGCCGAAGCCGCCAAATTGGCAAAAATTGACGCAGGCGACTGGCATGCCGTCTATATTGAACCCAAACTTAGCCTCTTGGCCGCGTTGTTGGGCGACGCGGTACCAACCGCCAAGCACGCAGCCGTGCCGATGGATTTGTTCGCACGGGCATCGTGGGAACAACAAGCAAGCCTGAACCGCATGCAACATGATCTGAGCCGTTTAAGCAGCGTTCGCGGGGCGCAGGTCAGCTGCCTTGAATGCGGGGTTATTGCCGGAACGCCGGTGGCGGCGGTAAAGGTGCAGGCTGGCGGCTGGTTGGCGATGATGATGCGTTTGATCGCAGGCTAGGGTTGGAGTGGGATGACGTTTAAGTGAGATAAAACCGTTCGTGCTGAGCTTGTCGAAGTACAGGTTGCTTGTCTCATCCTTCGACAGGCTCAGGACGAACGGTGAGAGAGTTATGTTACAGAGTATTCATCCTTCGCTAATCGCGCAAATCACACCCGAACTGGTCACAACGCCCATAATTTCGGGGTCTTGCAGGGATCTGGTGCGTTTGACAAATTCGTCGATGGTGATTTTCTGGACATCGCGGTCACGCAGCTTATCCAAACCGCGCAGCTTGTTCAGTTGCAGCAATGACAGCCGGTCAACCATCCGCTCCGCCATGCAAGAAGACACCGGCTTAGACAATCCAGCGCGGACCAGCGCTGTCCTAATCCGTGTTTCCGGCGTAGCGCAGGCCGAAAGCGACAGGGCGCATGCGAACAACGTTACTGGGCCGGCGATCTTCTTCACAGGTCATGTTCCTTGGCGCGTTCAATGCACTCCAATATGATCCGCTTGGCATCATCGGCATCGCCCCAGCCGTTCAGCTTGGCCCATTTGCCGGGTTCCAGATCCTTGTAATGGGTAAAGAAATGTTCGATTTGCTGGAGCACGATTGGCGGCATATCCTTGTACGTCACAACATCGGCATAATAGGGGAAAGTCGCGTTGACGGGAACACATAGCAGCTTTTCATCGCCGCCCTTGTCATCCTCCATCATCAGCACGCCGATGGGGCGGCATTTCACGACTGCACCCGCAACAATCGGCGACCTTGCGACGACCAGCGCATCGAGCGGATCGCCGTCTTCGCCCAATGTGTGCGGAACAAAACCGTAATTGGCGGGATAGCGCATCGGCGTGTGCAGGAACCGGTCAACGAACAACGCGCCCGACGCCTTGTCGAATTCATACTTCACCGGTTCCCCGCCAATCGGAACCTCGATCAGGACGTTCAGGCTTTCAGGCGGATTGTCGCCAGCAGGAATAAGGTCGATACGCATGGGAGATGGCCTTTATATTGTGTGTTAAATTGTCTCGCATGCCCCTAATCGAACTTTGCAGATGTCGGTAGCCTGAATTACTTCCGCCGCGCGATAAACAGGGCGTCCAAAGGTTGCACGCCTTTGCTGACCGCCTCCAAATGCGGGTAACGCATGCCATCGGTGTATGCGATCTCGATAGTACGGAACCGCTTGTCGCGTTCGACCAGCAGCTTGATCGGGTTTTTGCCGTCCTTTGCCTGCTTGATCGCATCGGTCATCCGGTCCTTGTCATAGGCCACGTCGCCGACAGCAACTATCTTGGTGTCGTTGACGATCCCCTCCCGGTCGGCAAGCCCGCCTGATATCGCCGAAGTGACTTTGCCCGCTTTGTCGATTGCCATGCCCAAGCTGTAAGTCAGGTCGAGCCCGCCATTTTCCTTGGCGCGTTCCTTGTCGGCGATATTGGGCTCTTCCTTGAACACCAGACGGTATCCGCCTTTTTGTATTCCGCCAAGCGGCGCAGGTTGCCCGGCTTTACGGAACCTTGTGTCCAGGAACGCCGCCCAATCGTGCGGCTGCACCCCGTTCAGCGTCCGTACAATCTCTTCAAAGTCATAAGTGACCGTGCCCCAGTCACCGTCCCGGATGCCGAAAAACGCTTTCGCAAAATCATCGAGCGATTTTTTGCCAGCCGACATTTCGCGGATCATCATATCGGCTTCCAGCCAGATCAGCGCGCTTTCATTGTAATAATCCTCGCCGCGCGACAGGCTGGCGTTCGGCTTTGGCTTGCGGGCGGCGAACACCGGATCGTGGGTTGTGTCTTCAACGGATCGCCATTGGCGGCCTGGCTGGACCGTGTAATAGGCCGCCGAGCGGGCAAAATCGGCGAGTACGACTTCCTTGCTCTGGATACCTGCGCGGCCCGCCAACACCAGATCCCAGTAACTTGTCTGACCTTCGTACAGCCACAACAGATTGTCCTGCATCGGCGTGCGGTAATCGGGGGTCCACATGACGTTGGAGCGACGGAACTTACCGTTCCAGCTATGCACCAGCTCGTGCGGCAACAGGCCGCGCTCCGACCCGCGCGTGTCCCATTCCAGAAATGTTTTGGGGTGCAGCGTATTCTCGCTGCTGCGATGATGTTCCAAACCGATACCGCCCATTTGGTCGGTCAGCGCCAGCAGAAATTCATAGCGGTCGAAATGCTTTGATCCGAACAGGATCACCGCTTCATCCACCAACGCCTTGTGCGATGCGATCTGTTCGGGCTTGGCTTCAAGGAATTTGGCCTCGTCGGCCCACACGTTCAACGTGACCTTGTTGCCCAGATCCCATTTCTTGTAATGGCGTCCGGCAAACATCGGGCTGTCGACCAATGTTTCAAAATTGGTTTCGGCATAATCAATCCGGTTGCCGGTTATCCGCGCGCCGTCGAGCGCCGCCACACCAGTCCAGCCGGACGGCAATATGATGCTTGGCCGCACTTTGATGGCCCGGGTGAAATGCCCGGCGGGATATAACGCAACCTGCTCCCATTGTACGTTCATCATATCGGGCGTCACGTTGATGCGGCCCTCGCTGCCGCGCACCGGGGCAAGGAACTGAAATTCTGCCTGCACCGATTTTGCTCCGGCGGGAACATCGACGTGGAAAGCGTAAACCTCGACCGGATCGCGCGTCCACGTGACCGGCTTACCACCCGCAGTTATATTCAGCCCGACCAGTTCCGATATGGCGCCGCGTGGGCCGTGCTTTCCGGGCAGCCATTGGGGATACAACAGGACCAAAGGCTTGGCCGGATCCACGGAAATAGTCTGCTTAACGCGAAAGATTGACCGGGCAATGTCGGTGGCGTCCACTTCCAACGTCATCGGCGCGGGCAACGGCGTATCTACAGGATCCGGAATTGACGACACAATTGGCGTGATGGTTGGCGCACTATTTTCGGCAATCGCAGGTTGGCACGAAAGGAGGGCAATTGATGCGGCGCCAATTGCGAGCTTCAGTATATTTATGGTCATAGACTTGGACTAAGCGTATTTTTCTTATCAGGTCTAGCAACAATCTTCCTATTCCGCTGCCGGTGAAAAGCGGCTAGGGGCAGTCGTCATGAGCAAAATAAGCACCCCCAATCCGGTACGCGGTACCCAAGACATGTTCGGCGAAACCGAGGAGCGTTTTGCCCATGTCGTTGCGACCTTTGAGCGTGTGCGTAAACTGTATGGCTTTAAGGGCCTGCAGCTGCCGGTGATTGAACCGACCGCTGTGTTTGCTCGGACATTGGGGGAAACCACTGACGTTGTGTCAAAAGAAATGTACAGTTTCGAGGATCGCGGCGGCGATAGCATAACCTTGCGCCCCGAATTTACCGCAGGCATTTGCCGCGCGTATCTGACCAATGGCTGGAAACAATATGCTCCGATGAAGCTGTCTGTGCATGGGCCTTTGTTTCGCTATGAACGCCCGCAAAAAGGCCGGTATCGTCAGTTTCATCAGATTGATGCGGAGATAATCGGCGCGGCGGAACCGTCGGCAGACGCCGAATTGCTGGTGATGGCGGATCAGTTGCTGAAGGAACTGGGTATCAAAGAGGGCGTGACGCTCAATCTGAATACGCTGGGCGATGCGCCCAGCCGCGATGCGTGGCGCGCGGCATTGGTCGAATATTTCAACGACCATGATCAGGTATTGTCAGAGGATTCGATGCGCCGATTGAAAACCAATCCGCTGCGGATATTGGACAGCAAAGATCCCGATGATCGCGGTGTTTGCTATGCCGCGCCCAAGATCGACGAATTTCTAACTGCAGAAGCGCATGACTTTTTTGCTGGCGTAACATCGGGGCTGGATGCAGCGGGGGTCGCTTGGAAACGCAACGCCGCGTTGGTGCGCGGTTTCGATTACTACCGCCACACCGCATTTGAATTCATCACCGACCGGCTGGGCGCGCAGGGCACGGTGCTCGGCGGTGGGCGCTATGACGGCTTGATCGAGCATCTGGGCGGAAACCATACGCCAGCGGTCGGCTGGGCTGCGGGGATTGAGCGGCTGGCGATGTTGTTGGATGTGCCTGAGGTTGAACGCCTTGAAGTCGCTGTCGTTGCTCAGCATCCTGACCGTGAAACGGAATGCATCGCCCTTACAGCAAGTTACCGGAAGGCTGGATTTAGAACCGAGCAGTTCGTAACCGCAAGTCCGCGCAAACGATACGACCGTGCCAAAAAAGCTGATCCAGCTCTTTTAATTTCACTAGACGTTCGTGAAGGCCTTAACATGCACAGCATTACGCTTCTCGATCATAGCTATTCTAGGACCACCGAAGCTGACGCGGTTTTCGATTCATGTAATCATGGATAATCTAATACCGATGGCTCAAACGCAACTCCGTCACCCTGAACTTGTTTCAGGGTCCATTTCCCAGGATATCTTAGGTCTGGCTGCACGATGGATACTGAAACAAGTTCAGCATGACGTTGCGCGTTGTTTTGAGGTTGCAGAATGATGGTCATCCGCCGTTCACTACAAAACGGAAAAACAATCACGCGGAGGCGCGGAGGCGCGGAGATTTATGGCGCAACACCCTCCGCGTCTCCGCGCCTCCGCGTGAACCAATATGACGGAACTTCGTTTTGAAAATCTCCTCGCAACGTATCGGCCAGATAACCTCGCGCTTTGCCGAGCTTGAGGCGCGGATGGCGTCGGGGCAGTTGGAGGGTGAGGCGTATGTTCTGGCCAGCCGCGAATATGCCGAGCTGGAACCTGTCGCGGTCGCCGCGTATGAGGTCCGCCGCCTGCGCGCCGAAATTGAAACGCTCGATTTGATGATCAAGGACGCATCCAGCGACGCCGAATTGCGCGAAATGGCGGTCGATGAGCTACAGGACCTGTCGCATCAGATGGCCGATGCCGAACAGACTTTGGCGATCAAATTGCTGCCCCGCGATGCCGCCGATGAACGGCCTGCGATGCTCGAAATTCGCGCCGGAACCGGCGGCGATGAGGCGGCATTGTTCGCCGGTGACTTGTTCCGGATGTATGAACGCTATGCAGCGGGACAGGGATGGAAAGTCGAGCCGATTTCGATCAGCGCCTCCGACGTTGGCGGGTTCAAGGAAATCGTCGCCTCGATCAAGGGCAATGGCGTGTTTGCCAAGCTGAAATTTGAAAGCGGCGTCCACCGGGTGCAGCGTGTGCCCGTGACCGAATCCGGCGGCCGCATTCACACCAGCGCGGCGACAGTCGCGGTGCTGCCCGAACCCACCGAAGTCGATATCAACATCGAGGCCCGCGACCTGAAAATCGACGTCTACCGTGCGTCGGGCGCTGGCGGCCAGCATGTGAACACAACCGATTCTGCCGTCCGCATCACGCACTTACCGACCGGCATCGTCGTCACCTGTCAGGACGGGCGCAGCCAGCACAAGAACAAGGAGCAGGCGATGCAGGTGCTGCGCGCGCGGATGTATGAAAAGGAACGCGAAGAGGCAGCTGGTGCAGAGGCCGAGGCGCGCAAGGCGATGGTCGGGTCGGGCGACCGCAGCGAACGCATCCGCACCTATAATTTTCCGCAAGGCCGCGTCACCGATCACCGGATCAACCTGACGCTGCATAAGCTGCCCGAGATATTGGAAGGCGGCGGCATCGGCGAAATGATCGATGCCCTGATCGCCGAAGACCAAGCCAACCGCATGGCGGGCCTGAACGACGCTTAAACGAACGCCGCTTTTGGGCGGGCGGGCGATTATTTCAGATTTGGGAAGAAAGCCGGGACGGGTTGGTGCGAGACCAGTAGCAACCAACCCGTCCGTAGCTTGAGTGGGTGTTGAACATCTATCATAATGCAGACCTTGTGCCAGTTTTACGGCATCTAGTGTTTTCATAGGATTAGATAGTTAAAGACACGTTAACCAGATAACCAAATGTAAATAATTCCGACATAATGCAGCAGCTTTGGCGGGCTGTTGCGCTTCGTTTGTGAATTCACGGGGGTAACGGCTACAGTTAGCACAATCTGCACTTTATCGCGCCTTGCCCCTTTTGCTTTGCCCGCCAAAGTGCCACATAGGTTGGATGAAATGGCCCGATAATATCCACGCCGGTGAAACCGAACAGCACGAAGCGCTGGTTCGCCGTGTGCTTGCGCCCAATCCATCGCCATACACTTATACGGGAACGCAAACCTGGCTGGTCGGTTCCGGCAACCAGATTGCGGTGATTGATCCCGGCCCCGCGGGCAGCGGCATGAGCGTGGGCGACCCTGCCGACATCAACGGGCATGGGCATGTGGATGCGATCCTGCGTGCTGTCGGCGACGCCAAAGTCACCGCAATAATTTGCACGCACACCCACCGCGATCATTCGCCTGCCGCCGCGCCGTTGAAACTGGCCACCGGCGCGCCGATCATCGGGTGCGCGCCGCTGGTTTTGACCGATAGCGGACCTCGCGCCGACAGCGCCTTTGATCCCGATTACGCGCCTGACCATGTGATGCAGGACGGCGAAACGGTTTCCGGCGAGGGCTGGACATTGCAGGCGGTGACCACGCCGGGCCATACGTCGAACCATATCTGTTACGCCCTTTTGGAAAGCGGCGCATTGTTCACCGGCGATCATGTGATGAAATGGTCAACCACCGTGGTCAGCCCGCCCGATGGCGACATGGCCGAATATATGGCGTCGTTGCAGAAACTTTATGACCGCGACGACAGGGTTTATTACCCCGCCCACGGCCCTGCGGTTGAAAAACCGCGTCAGCTGGTGCGCGGAATGATCGGCCACCGGCGGCAACGCGAGCGACAGATATTGAAACTGTTGGGGATGGCTCCCCATGCAATTCCCGAAATGGTGGCAGTGATGTATAAGGGATTGGACCCCAGATTGACGGGCGCAGCCGGGCGCAGCGTGTTGGCACATCTGGTCGATTTGCAGAATAAGGGGCGCGCGGGCGCAATGGGTGAGATTTGGAGCTTGACCCCGTGAACAAAGCCTTGGGTTTGGTGATCACCGTCATGCTCTTGGCCAGTGCCGGCATTTGGTGGTCGCTGCGCCAAATGGAGCCGCAAATAGGTAGCGTCGTGGCCTCGACATTGGATGCGTTGCAAGAACAGAACCGCTTGTTGACCTTCACCAGCAATAGCACCGCCACGGTCACGACGACGCAAAGCCGGTACGGTCTGTCCGCAAAGAAAACGCTGATCGTCAAGGGCGTGATGCGATACGAGGTTGATATGGCCAAGCTGACCGCCGATGATGTGCGCTGGGATGTCGGCAGCAAGACGCTTTCTGTGCGCATCCCGCCGGTCGAGATCGCGCCGCCGCAGATCGATCTGAATAGTATACAGGAATATGGCGAGAGCGGCATATTGCGCAGCCTGACCAATGTCGACACCGCGCTGGACGCCGCAAACCGCGCCAAAGCACAGGCGCAACTGGTGACGCAGGCGCAAAGCCCGGTGCTGATGGACCTGGCCCGTGCGGCGTCAAAAAAGGCGGTGGCACGGAATTTTGCCGTACCGTTGAAAGCAGCGGGGATTGACGCGGAGGTTGTGCCGTTTTTTGAAGCCGAGCGGGATCAGGCGGTACGGACACGCTGGGATTTGTCGACGCCGCTTGGCGACGCCTTGCGGTAAGGATATGGTTCACGCGGAGACGTGTGAGATTTCGCCTAGAATTTACTTTGTGCCTTTGTGCCTTTGTGCGAGATAATTTTTGCGCACAAAGGCACAAAGGCACAAAGTGAAATTTATGACGCCTTTGACTGGAAATTTGGAGTAATTTTATGAACGCCCGCACAGCTAACCCCAACGGAACCGACCTGATCGCGGAAATCAACCGCCTGAAAAAAGA
This sequence comes from Sphingomonadales bacterium, assembly GCA_043750535.1. Taxonomy (GTDB): domain Bacteria; phylum Pseudomonadota; class Alphaproteobacteria; order Sphingomonadales; family Sphingomonadaceae; genus Sphingorhabdus_B. The sequence continues at coordinate 75,722 of JAYVBJ010000011.1, forward strand.
ACGCAACGCGGTGATCCTGGGCCATTATTACCAGAGCGCCGACATTCAGGAAATTTCCGATTTCGTCGGAGACTCGCTGGAGCTATCGCGCCGCGCCGCCGAAACCGACGCCGATGTTATCGCGTTTTGCGGGGTCAAGTTCATGGCCGAAACCGCCAAAATCCTCAGCCCGCAAAAGATCGTGATCCTGCCCGATATGGCTGCGGGATGCAGTCTTGAGGATTCGTGTCCTCCCGGCAAATTCAAGGCATTCCGCGAAAAACATCCCGATCATATCGCGCTGACCTATATCAATTGCTCCGCCGAGGTGAAGGCATTGTCCGACATCATCGTCACCAGCAGCAGTGCCGAAGCAATCATCGCGCAAATCCCGCCGGAACAGAAAATCATCTTCGGCCCCGACCGCCATCTCGGCGGATATATGAGCCGCAAATTCGGCCGCGAGATGTTGCTGTGGCCCGGCGTGTGTATTGTGCACGAGGCGTTTAGCGAGACCGAGCTGATCAAGCTAAAGGCGCTACATCCCGGCGCACCCGTCGCCGCGCACCCCGAGTGCCCGCCGCACATCATCGACCACGCGGACTATGTCGGGTCGACCAGCGGCATATTGACCTTTGCCAAAACATTCGAAGGTGACACGTTAATCGTCGCCACCGAACCGCACATCATTCACCAGATGGAAAAGGTGTTGCCGCACAAAAACTTCATCGGCGCACCGGGCGCAGACGGCAACTGCGCGTGCAATATCTGCCCGTATATGGCGCTGAATACTATGGAGAAACTGTACGTGGCGCTGCGCGATTTAACGCCGCAGATCGAGCTGGACGAAGGCGTGCGGGTGGCGGCGAAACGTAGCCTCGACCGGATGCTGGAAATGGCTGGCGGGACGGTGGGGAAGGGTGATTTGGGGGTTAGGCCGTGAAGGATTTTGGAATGGCGCTTATGACAATTGCGATACTGCAATATACCGTCATTCCGCTATTTGCAGATTTAAATCGGACACACGCTGCCAACCCCGAATGGCCCGGGCATGCGCGCAATCATTTGGTGACGCAGGTGCTGACGACATCTGCGTTAGGAATGCTTGCTTTGTTTTTCCTTTGGAGTGGGCGCGTCAATAATGAACTTGGCAGCTGTATAGCGATGCTTTTGTCCGTTGCTGCGTTGGGACCGTTTTTCATTAGCAGCATTGCATCCCCGTTTTTTGGAGGCCAGATCATGCCGACGCGTCAAGGGTTGGGTAACATTACCATCGTCGGAATTGAAGGAAATCTAGCCAATTTCGGATTGTCTACGGTATTGTTGGTTGGCGGGCGTTTAATGCTGATTTGAGTGCTGGAAAACTGTCATGCTGAACTCGATTCAGCATCGATTTATCAGTTAATACCTTTGCTCTTGGCCACACGATGGACCCTGAAACAAGTTCAGGATGACGAATGGGGACGGAGGCATTGTCGTTATTGGGCTGGTCTAAGCCCGCAGCAGATGAATCCGTCGTAGGACCCCACCGGAGGATGAGGCCGTTGGAGGACTAGCAGGCCGAAGGATGAGCGGCGCAGCTTGTAAGTCTGCATTGGGCCGCTGGTCCCGGCATGAACGCTTCGTTGCAAGCACACATCGCCGCGCATTACGCTACGCCAAAAAAAAGGCCGACCCCTTGCGAGGCCGGCCCGTTTGTTGCGTGACGAACTTAACTTAGAACTTGAAGCCAGCGCCAATGCCGAAGCGGCGTGGTTCCAAGGTAAAGATGTTGGTGTACAGACCCGATGACTGGTCGGTCACATACAGGCCGGTAACGCTGCCGCTGTTAAAGACATTCTGTACGAAGCCTTTAACATACCATTTGTCATCCGGACCGTTCAATGTGAGCTGGCTGTTGACCTGCGCATAACCGGCCACCTTGTTGACATTGCCGTTGAAGATATTGCCGAAGCTTTCGCCGGTATAGGCCATATCAAAACGTGGGACCAAAGTGGCACCGCCGCCAAGTTGAGCAGTATATTGAGCGCCAACCGAGAACTTATAGTTCGGCGCTTGTGGTAGCTCATTGCCCCTTAGGTTCTTGTTAATACCAGCAGCGAAATAATCAATGCCGCCAAGAGCGGCGGGATTTAAGCCGCCGATTATCGCGCCGTTCGCATCGCGTACGGCGAATGCTCCGGCAGCAGCGGATTGAAGAACACTGCAGATACCGAATGCACCACGAGAGGCAATTCCGCCGTCAGCCGGGAAAGCTGTCGTCGGTTGCAGGCCCGCTCCTGGCCGAACTCCGGGGAAGCCACCGTTTATTATGTTGTTCACGGTGTTTACGAAGGCATTCACGCCCGCGACGTTGCCCGACGACGAAGCGACGGCGCAGTTGGCTGCGTTGGTGATATCCTTGATGATGACCGCATCGGCACGACCAGCGCCAAAATCACGTGGATCGCTGGTAAATTTGTCTTCAGAGACTTTGCTCTTTAGATAACTAAAGCCAATGTTGATCGCGACGGCAGGATCAGGGCGCACGATGGCTTCTGCTTCAAAGCCATAGATGTTGGCGCTGACATTGTCGTTCACCGCAGTGCGGGCGACAATTTTGCTCAACTGCAGGTCTTTATACTTATAGTAAAAAGCCGTCAGGTTGAGTTGCAACGCACGGCCGAAATTATTCTTCAGGCCAACTTCAAACGCATCCACCTTTTCGGATTTGAAAGATTCAGGAACAGTGAAAATCGGTTGCAATGGCGGGTTGATACCACCCGATTTGTAACCGCGCGAGTAAGAGACATATAGCAAGTTATCGTCGCTGATTTTGTAATCGAGCACGGCACGGCCAGTTATCGCATTGCCCTTAAACGTTCTCGTTTGGAACAACTGGTTACCGGCGGTACCGGGATCCGCATCGAACGAGCCAACGAACGGCGAGTCAAAGGCTGAACCAGTTTGCAAGCTGTGCGGGACAAGGAAACTTGCCAGCGTTGAACGCGCACGGATATCTTTCGTGTCATCGTTGTAACGCAAACCTGCCGTTAGTTTCAGCTTATCGTTAATTTCGAAATAGGCTTCACCAAACAGACCGTATGACTTAACCGTCAAGTCATCGGTATTGTTCCGGAAAAACGGTGTTCCCAAATACGAAGGCGGTAGTGGACTAGGTACGGTGGCACCCGGTAGCGCGCCCGGGCGAGTGTCAGGCACACGATTGCCAGCCGCCGTGAATGCACCCAAAATACCAGTAACATAATCGATGGCAAATGCGTTCACAAAGTAGCTGTTTTCGGTCAGATGCGCCTTTGAATAGATCGCGCCAACCAAGAAATTGAACGGTCCATCAAGATCACTCGACATAATCGCTTCTGCCGACCAGCTGCTGGTATTCTGATTGGAACGGTCAAATTGCAGCGCGGTATCGTTGCAGATCTTTTTGCCACCAAAGGATCCAAAGCCATTGAAATCGGTGTCAGACGTACACAATTGGCCATTCGGGCCGTTCGGAATCAATGCTGCGGCAACCGGAGCAAAATAGGGTTGGAAAAATGCAGCCTGAGGTCCGAACACCAGAGGTGATCCGGTCGCAGCAAGTTGCAATGCATTCAAAGCAGGCCCAAACCGCGTGCGGTCACCGATATTCTGGTTGTAATCTTGCCGCGAATCGAGCTTCACGTCCTGATAATTGCCGGAAACTTGCAACGACACAGGGCCGAAATCATGTTCGATCTTACCTTGAAGGGTTAATTCGCTGGTAAAATAATCAGGACGGAATTGGGTTTCAATTTCACGCGTGCTTTGCGGGATAGTATCACCCGAATAGGTGTCTGGACCATATAAGCTGCCAAGTGCGAATGCGCCCGGAATACCGCGAATTGCCAAAAACTCTTTGGAAGAAAGCGCCGCAGTGAAAGTGGAGTTGCTGTTGAACGCGCTTCGATCACGGCGTGCATTCAAACAGCCCAAGATACCCGTGGGATCGCGTTGGCATTCTGCCTTTTGAATACGCATCCGGCGGTCATCTTCGCGGAAATACGAACCCATCAAATCGATCGTGGTGTCTTCGCCCGGTTCCCAACGGAAAGAACCGCGCACCGAGTATAGATCACGGTCGTCATAACGCTCATTCAATGTCAGGTTTTTGGTGTAGCCGTCGCGCTTTACATAAATACCAGCCAATCGCACAGCCATCGTGTCGCCGAGCGGCAGGTTGATCATCGCCTTGCCCTTCATCGACTGGAAATTGCCATATTCAGCGTCGGCAGCGGCCTGAAACTGTCCAAGTTTTGGCTTGGCGGTGATTACGTTGACAACGCCCGATGTCGCATTGCGTCCAAACAATGTTCCCTGGGGACCGCGCAGAATTTCAACACGCTCCAGATCATAAAACTCGGTTTCAAACAGCCGCGTTGCGAACTGCGGGTTGTCGTTCAAATGGATTGCGGTGGCCGCATCGCACGAAACACCCACACACAAATCGCCGATACCACGAATAGTAAAGCTGGCGCTGGTGAAGTTCGTTTTGGTGAAGGTTACGTTTGGCAGCGTCAATTGCAGATCGGAGCTGTTTTCAATCTGCTGTTCTTGCAATGCAGCAGCCGAAAAAGCGGAAACCGCGATAGGCACGTCCTGCGCGCTTTGCGATGAACGCTGGGCGGTAACGACGATCTCGTTATCGGCATAGCCATCATCATCGGTAGATTGCGGGGCGGGGTTCGCCTGTGCATGTGCGGCGGGAACCAAAACTGTGCTGCATAAAGCAACGGTTAGCAAACGACTAAAACGACGCATTCTTTCTCTCCTCACTTATTAGTATTGCGCAGCATTTTCTTGGCATTATTCCCATGTTTGCTGTTACAATATTCTCTCAATTACCTTGGGTGTTATTCCTAGGAAAAATCTCTCTGTTGCTATTCATATCGCACAATTTTTGGAAATCCAGAGTTTTAATCGTGCAATTGATAACAAAATAATACTGTGGCTTTTTGGCCATACAAGGTTAAGGGATGCGTCATCATGTTTGATCGTGCCACAATAATAGATGAAGCGTTCACTATCCGCGTTGCAGCAGGCAATCTGCCTCCGCCCCGACGTAACGTCAATTTAACCGAAGCCATTGATTCCCATTTGCTAGTCGACATTTTCGATAGCCAGATTATGTCGCGGCATCTTGACCTTTGGGCGCGCCGTTCAAAGGGCAAAACTTTCTATTCAATCGGCAGTTCGGGCCACGAAGGAACCGCCGCCATCGCCGCCGCCAGCCGCGAATCAGATATGGCTTTTTTGCACTACCGCGATGCAGCATTTTTGATTCAGCGCAAAAAACAGCTCGGCGGACTAACCCCGCTATATGACATGGCGTTATCGTTCGCGGCGGCGGGGGATGATCCGATTTCAGGCGGACGGCACAAGGTTTTGGGATGCGCACACAGTTTCGTTCCGCCGCAAACCAGCACAATAGCATCGCATTTGCCAAAGGCCGTCGGCGCGGCCCACAGTATCGGACTTGCCAAACGATTGAAGTTTGCCGGTGCGCAGATGCCCGATGATGCGGTGATCTTGTGTTCCTTCGGTGACGCGTCTGCCAATCACTCGACATCGCAAGGGGCGTTTAATGCCGCGTGCTGGACCGCTTTCCAAGGGCTGCCGATGCCCATCGTCTTCATCTGCGAGGACAATGGTATCGGCATTTCGGTGCGGACGCCGGGCGGCTGGATCGAGGCCAATTTTGCACATCGCCCTGCGCTAAACTACATTCAATGCGACGGCGTCGACATTATGGACGCGATGCGTGGCGCGAAAGAGGCTATTTCGGTGGCAAGGGAGCGCAGAAAGCCGGTGTTCCTGCACATGCAGACGGTCAGGCTGATGGGGCACGCAGGGGCAGATGTGGAAGCGAGCTATTCTGATCTTGCGACCATCGAAGCAAATGAGCGGCAGGATCCCTTGCTGCACACGGCGCGGCACTTGATTGAGCGCGGTATCATGTCTGGCGATGAGATCGTTGGCCGATACGCCGAAATGCGCGGACGGGTTGAACGGGTGGCCGCCGATGCGCTGGCCAAGCCCCGGTTGCAAACCGCCGCCGAGGTGATGGCACCCATTGCGCCAATTCGCGGTGAAAAAACCTCACCCGGTTTGCCCGGCGCAAAACCGCGCGATGCGATGTTTGCCAAGGATGCGCGAAATCTGGCCAAGCCGGTGACGCTGGCCAAGAGCATCAACTTTGCGCTGGCTGATTTGATGTTGCAATATCCCGGGATCAGCCTGTTTGGCGAAGACGTTGCCCAAAAAGGCGGCGTCTATGGAGTGACGCAGGGGCTTCAAGATAAATTTGGCGCGGCGCGGGTGTTCAACACGTTGCTGGATGAACAGACGATATTGGGGCTGGCCATCGGCATGGGGCATAACGGCTTCTTGCCGATCCCGGAAATTCAGTTTCTCGCTTATTTGCACAATGCCGAGGATCAGCTGCGCGGGGAGGCGGCAACGCTTTCGTTCTTTTCCAACCAGCAATACCGCAATCCAATGGTCGTGCGGATCGCAGGCTTGCCCTATCAAAAAGGCTTTGGCGGACATTTCCACAATGATAACTCGCTGGCGGTGTTGACCGACATTCCCGGGCTGATACTGGCATGCCCGTCCAATGCCGCCGATGCCCCTGGAATGCTGCGGGAATGTGTTCGCTTGGCGCATGAAGATGGCCGGGTTGTGGTGTTTGTTGAACCTATCGCGCTGTATCACACGGCGGATTTGCAAGAGGCTGGCGATGGCGGCTGGGCCGCGAATTATGTTGCACCAAATGCTGCGCAGCAAATCGGCTTTGGCGAACCCGCGGTTTTTGGCGAGGGTGACGAATTGTGCATCGTCACTTATGGCAATGGCTATTATTTATCGCGGCAAGCGGCGGCGGTTCTGGAACGGGACCATGGGCTAAAACTTCGCATCATCGATATGCGCTGGCTCCATCCGCTGAATGCTGATGCGATATTGGCCGCAACCAAACCGTGCAAACAGATATTGCTCGTCGACGAGTCGCGCCGTTCGGGCAGCTTAAGCGAAAAACTGATGACGATATTCACTGAGGCAGGCAGGGGCGATACGGTGAGCCGGATTACCGCCGAAGATTGCTTTATTCCGCTTGGTCCTGCTGCCGAATTGGTCTTGCCAAGCAAGGCCAGCATAATTGACGCCGCGCTGCATGCTGCCGGACGCCACCCCGGACGAACGGCATGAAGGAAAAGGCGCTCGTCATCTGCCCGGGCCGGGGAAGCTATAACGCTGCTGAATTGGGATATCTGAAAACCCACCATGCCGGAGGCCGCGAAATGGTCGCAAAGTTAGACGTGATGCGCCGCGATGCCGGGCAAGTCACGCTAACTGAGCTGGACAATGCCGCGCGATTTTCGCCGTCAACGCACATGACCGGCGATAACGCATCATCGTTGATCTATGCGTGTGCGCTGCTGGATTTTGCAGCAATTGACCGCGATCGTTATGATATCGTCGCCGTTACCGGTAATTCGATGGGCTGGTATCTGGCGCTCGCATGCGGCGGCGTGTTGAGTTTTGATGATGGCGCGCGGCTGGTGAATAATATGGGCGGGCTGATGCATGAACGCGGCGTCGGCGGGCAAATTATCTGGTCGATGATGGACGCCGAATGGCGGCTGGACCCGGCAAAACAGGCATTGGCCGCATCGTTAATTGCCGAAGCGGCTGGCCAGAGCGACATCGCCGTCCATGTTTCGATTAAGCTGGGCGGGATGATAGTATTTGCCGCCGACGACAATGGCCTGAAATGGTTGATGGCCAGATTGCCGGCGGATGACCGCTTTCCAATGCGGCTTAATCATCATGCCGGGTTTCATTGCCCATTACAAAACCACATCATTCCGATTGCCAAAGAACGTAATAGCATTGACCGCTTTCAATCGGGATCGATCCCGTTGATTGACGGCGCAGGACGGATTTGGTCGTCAAAGGCCTTTGATATTGGTGCCATTTATGATTACACATTGGGCACCCAGATAAATCAAAGTTTCGATTTCAGCCGTGCGGTCCAGACATCAGCGGCGGAGTTTGCTCCGGACAAGATCATCGTGTTGGGTCCGGGAACAACCATGGGTGCGCCCACTGCACAGGCACTAATTCAATCGCGGTGGCGCGATTTTGCCGGGAAATCGGACTTTATAGCAAGGCAAGAATCGGCACCTGCCTTGCTTTCTATGGGCATCGCCAATCAGCGCACGCAAGTCGTCGGCTGATTTCCTTTGGGCAAGGAAATTTGCCCGGCTGGCTTGCAGTTCTGACAAGGATGTCATATTGCGGGAATACTTAAGGCGGGATTGCATTTGAATGAAACAAAACTCCCTTTTGGTGAAACAAAAACCGTTCGTGCTGAGCTTGTCGAAGTACAGGTTGCTTGTCTCATCCACAGGCAGGCTCAGGACGAACGGATTAGGAGTTTTTGTTTTCAAACAAATGCCATCCCGCTTTAGGTCCTGACCCTAGGGCGACCGAATTTTATCCAACCCCGCTCCGGCGCATGCTAGAGTGAATTTTCAAAGTTGCGAACCAGAGGCATGCTAAATTTATGAGCGATCAGGCAAACGCGCGAAGTTCCACATTATTGTTGTTCGGTGCGACCGGCGATTTGGCGCGGCGGATGCTGTTGCCGTCATTGTACGCGCTGCATTCGGATCGGCTGATCGCCAGCGAATTGAAGATATTTGGTACAGCCCGCAGCGCCCTAAGCGATGACGGCTACCGTGATTTTGCCCGCAGTGCGCTCGATGAATTTCTGCCCGAAGACCGCAAGGCCGAAGGTATGATCGACAGTTTTTTGGAACGCTTGCACTATCAGCCGCTCGATGCGTCAACGACCGCGGGCTTTGCTGAACTTGCTGAAAAGATCGGCGATATTTCCGGCGGCCTGTCGATTTTCCTGTCTACGGCTCCATCGCTTTTTGAACCGACGATCAATGGCTTGAAATCGGCTGGTCTTGCGGGTGAAAATGTTCGTATTGGTTTGGAAAAACCGCTCGGAAATGACTTTGCATCATCGTGCCATATCAACGATGCCGTGGGCGCGGTATTTCCTGAACACCGCACGTTCCGCATCGATCATTATCTGGGCAAGGAAACGGTCCAGAACCTGATGGCACTGCGTTTCGCCAACATGCTTTTTGAACCGCTGTGGAACGCCAATGCGATTGAACATGTGCAGATTACCATCAGTGAAAATGTCGGCTTGGAAGGACGCGCCGGTTTCTACGATGATATGGGGGCGCTGCGCGATATGGTGCAAAACCATATGCTGCAACTGCTTGCCCTAATCGCCATGGAGCCGCCAGCCAATTTGGATGCCACCGCGATTCGCGACGAAAAGGTAAAAGTTTTACGTGCGTTACGTCCGGTTGCCGAAGGCGACGTGGTAACCGGCCAATATACCGAGGGCGCGGTAAAGGGCGCGCCGGTGGCTGGTTATGACGCCGATCTTGGCAAGGCTTCGGATACCGAAACATTCGTCGCCATCAAGGCGTATATCGAAAATTGGCGCTGGCATGGAGTTCCGTTCTTTTTGCGGACGGGCAAGCGTTTGGCGGAACGGCGCAGTGAAATTGTGATTCAGTTCAAACCTGTACCGCACAATATTTTCCGTGACCGCGGCGGCCGCATGGAAGCGAATACTTTGATCATCCGATTGCAACCCGAAGAATATGTCCGCTTGCTGGTTATGGCAAAAGAGCCGGGGCTGGACCGCGGCGGAATAACGCTGCGCGAGGTGCCGCTCGACCTATCTTTGACCACGGCATTTGAAGGAACGCGCCGCAGAATTGCTTATGAACGATTGTTGCTCGACCTGATCGAAGGTGATCAGACATTGTTTGTGCGCCGTGACGAAGTTGAAGCGCAATGGAAATGGATCGACGGCGTTCGCAAACTATGGACGCAAAGCGGCTTAAAACCGAAAAGCTACGGTTCCGGAAGCTGGGGGCCGAGCGCCGCGATTGCATTGACCGAACGCGACGGAGTTAGCTGGCATGAATGAGATGAACCCTGTTGTTGCACAGGTGACGGCGCGGATAACCGAACGGTCGCTTCCCGGCCGGACGGCTTATCTGGACCTGATTAAGCGCGCCAGAGAAACAGGATTGAACCGCGAGGCTTTATCGTGCGGAAATCTGGCGCATGGTTTTGCGGCAAGCGGTGATGACAAGGCGGCCATTCGCGCAGGCAAGGCAATGAATATCGGTATCATCACCGCCTATAATGACATGCTTTCGGCGCATCAGCCCTATGGCCGCTACCCCGAACAGATAAAGCTGTTTGCCCGTGAAAAGGGCGCCACGGTTCAAGTTGCAGGCGGCGTCCCAGCAATGTGTGACGGCGTCACCCAGGGCCAGGATTCGATGGAGTTATCGCTGTTCAGCCGAGACAACATCGCGATGGCAACGGCGGTCGGATTGAGCCACAGCATGTTTGAAGCGGTGATGTTGCTGGGCCTGTGTGACAAGATTGTTCCGGGATTGCTCATCGGTGCATTGCGCTTTGGTCATTTACCGGCAATTTTGATCCCGGCTGGCCCGATGCCATCGGGGCTTGCCAATAAAGAAAAACAGCGCGTCCGGCAATTGTTTGCCGAGGGTAAAGTCGGCCGCGCCGAGCTGCTTGAGGCAGAGGCAGCATCTTATCACAGCGCGGGCACTTGTACCTTTTTTGGCACCGCAAATTCCAATCAGATGATGATGGAAATGATGGGATTGCACATGCCGGGTTCCAGTTTTGTCAATCCGGGCACAAAACTGCGGCAAGAACTGACCCGGGCGGCCACCCACCGCTTGACCGAAATCGGTTGGGAAAAGGACGGCAAAGACAATGAAGATTATCGTCCACTTGGATTGTGCGTCGACGAAAAGGCGATCATAAACGCCGTTGTAGGATTGCTTGCCACTGGCGGATCGACAAATCACGTTCTGCATATTCCGGCGATCGCGCGCGCGGCGGGGATCATCATCGATTGGAACGATATTGATCAGCTTTCGTCGGTCGTGCCATTGATCGCCCGGATTTATCCAAATGGTTCCGGTGATGTAAATGATTTCGCTGCGGCTGGCGGCATGCCCTATGTCATTCGCGAATTGATCGGTGCGGGCCTTGCCCATGACGACATAATGACCGTCTATGGCGAAAGCTTAAGCGACGGCGCGCAGCAGCCAAAGATTGCGGATGATCGGCTAATCTGGGATGCCGCGCCTTTGGTGAGTGCCGACGATAGTATGTTGCGGCCGGTAACCGCTCCGTTCAGTCCTGATGGCGGTATGCGATTGGTAACCGGCAATCTGGGCAGGGCCACATTCAAAACCAGTGCCGTTGCCGAAGTACGCTGGACCATCGAAGCGCCGGTTCGAATTTTCAGCGATCAGAATGATGCGCTGACCGCGTTCAAGGCGGGCGAATTGGAACGCGACGTGATCGTGGTGATCAGGTTTCAGGGCCCGGCAGCAAACGGCATGCCGGAATTGCACAAATTGACCCCGCCGCTCGGCGTTCTGCAAGATCGCGGTTTTAAAGTTGCGTTGTTAACCGATGGCCGCATGTCCGGTGCGTCGGGCAAGGTTCCTGCTGCGATCCATTTAAGTCCCGAGGCCGCAAAGGGCGGGCCAATCGCCAAATTGCGGGACGGCGATGTGGTGCGGCTGTGCGCGCGGCAGGGGGCGTTAGATGTTTTGGTTGATGATGCTGAATGGAATAGCCGCGAGCCTGCAAAATGCCCGGACGCGCACGAGGGCACGGGGCGCGAACTGTTTGCGATGATGCGGATGATGAGTGATGATGCGGAAAAAGGTGGTTCGGCGATGTTGGCGGCTGCGGGGCTATGAGTTTGAGAGAAGTCGTCGCAGTTGATATCGGCGGGACGCATGCGCGCTTTGCCATTGCCAATGTTGAACACGGCAAAGTCATTCGCTTGGATGAACCCGTCACGCTGAAGACCGCCTATTATGCGAGTTTTCAAACGGCGTGGGAAGAGTTTGGCAAGTTATCGGGCCGCGATTTGCCCAATGCGGCGGCTATTGCGGTTGCCGCTTGGGTTAACGCCGACGTCATTAAGCTAACCAACAATCCATGGATCATCCGGCCTGCTTTGATAAAAGAGAAGCTGCATGTTGATGAATTTGTCTTGGTCAATGATTTTGAAGCCGTTGGGCACGCTGTCGCGCAGGCAGGCGACGATCATTTTGAATTGATTTGCGGCCCCGACAAACCAAAACGACTAGATGGTACAATCAGCATCATTGGTCCTGGAACCGGCCTTGGTGTGGCGCATGTCGCGCGGCGCGGCGCAGAATATTTTGTTAACGCAACCGAAGGCGGCCATATCGACTTTGCACCGCTGGATAGCATAGAGGACGCCATTCTGGCGCGGCTGAGAAAGCGGCACCGGCGGGTTTCGGTGGAACGCGTTGTCTCTGGGCCCGGATTGATTGAAATTTACGAAACGCTGGCGGCTATCGAGGGCCGGGCGGTGCAATCGCTGGATGACAAGACGCTCTGGCAATTGGGCATGTCGGGTGACGACAGCCTCGCCGCCGCCGCGGTTGATCGTTTTTGCCTGTCGCTGGGTAGCGTCGCAGGCGACATCGCCCTGGCCCAAGGCGGGTGTGAGGTTGTGATCGCAGGCGGTCTCGGCTTCAGGATCAAAGACATATTGCTAAGTTCCGGTTTCGCCGAGCGATTTGCTGCCAAGGGCCGGTTCTCCAGCTTGATGGCGGATATCCCCGTTAAATTTATTACGCATCCGCAGCCCGGACTATATGGCGCAGCGGCGGCGTTTGCGCAGCAGATGGAGAGCTACAATGCGAACAGTTGAACAGATTATGCGAACGGCTCCGGTGATCCCGGTGTTGGTTATCGAAGACGCCTCTTATGCGCGGGCGATCGCAGAGGCCTTGGTCGCTGGCGGGTTATCGGTGCTGGAGGTAACGCTGCGCACTGATGCCGCGCTTGATGCGATAACAGAGATGAAGAAAGTACCGGGCGCAATCATCGGTGCAGGAACGATCGTTGATGTGGCCGGACTGGAAAGCGCGATTGCCGTCGGCGCCGAGTTCATCGTGTCGCCCGGCTTAACCGAAAATTTGGGTAAGGCAACAGTGGCCAAGGGCATTCCGTTTTTGCCCGGAATCGCGAATGCAGGCGACATCATGCGCGGATTGGATTTGGGCCTGAACCATTTTAAATTCTTTCCGGCAGAAGCGAATGGCGGATTGCCGGCATTGAAATCGTTGATCGGACCGTTTGGCCAGTGCAAATTTTGCCCCACCGGTGGCATTAAACAGGAAAATGCGGCGGACTGGCTTAACCTTGAACAGGTGCTTTGCGTTGGTGGCAGCTGGTTGGTAGGGAAGGGCGCGCCGGATTCGGCAGCAATAGAAGCGGCAGCCCGCGCAGCTTCGATGTTACGAACGTGATGGAGATTTAACAGGCATGGCTGAAGAAATTGAGTTTTGGGAATTCGACGACGCCGAAGAAATGGCGCAGGCCGTTGCCGGCGACATCGCCTTCATCATAGAAAGCGCACTTGATGCGCGCGGTCAGGCGTTGGTGGCGTTTCCCGGCGGTTCAACACCGGGGCCGATATTTGAAAAGCTCGCCAAGAGCGCGGTGCGTTGGAAAAATGTTACGATCATTCCAACGGATGACCGGCTGGTTCCGGTGGACAGCCCGCTTTCCAATGTGGCCCAAATCGCCAAGATGTTTATCCCAAAAGGCGCGCGCGTGTTGCCGATTACCAGCGACGCCGCCGATTATAAACTTGCCGGCAGCGCCGCGAACGCACGTTTGCAGGACCTGCATTGGCCGCCGGATTTGGTCTGGCTGGGTGTCGGCGCCGATGGCCATACCGCGTCAATTTTCAGTGGCCCCGATTTGGAGGACGCCTTGAACGCGCCCAAGGGAACACGCGCCATCGGCGTTGCCCCCGATCCACTGCCAAGCGAGGCGCCGGTGAACCGGGTAACATTGACGGCAAGCGCGATAGCCGAAGCGCGGACAACATTGATCGTGTGCAGCGGTGCAAAAAAGAAGGCGATTCTGGATGAGGCTTCGGATGAGGGCAAGAATGCCGCTTATCCGGTCGCTAAAGTGTTGAAGAAGATCGCCGTGCCCGTCGATATCTATTGGTTGGACGTTTGAAGTCCGATGATGGTCAGACTATAAAATACGTAATAGAGCGGGATTACATTTGATAGAGCTATTACCGTAGCCCTGAGCCTGTCGAAGGGCGCTTCACTGAGAGACGTACTTCGACAAGCTCAGCACTACGGTATTGAATGAATGATTCAATCTGATGTCATCACGCTCTAAGCAACTGCGAAGCGCGGCGGAAATTATATCCGGCGCAGAAGCTTGTTCTGCGTAGCATGCTGGTTGTTTAACTTCTGCAAATATTGCGGGATGGCGTCGTTGTTCTGGCCAACCGGTTTGCGCACAACTATGGGATCAATCGGGTGATCGAAGGCAATTCCGATGCGACCTTCGGTGACCCAGGCGACATTGCCGCTGATCCAGCCAATGTTTCGCAAATTAATCTCGACTTTTTCGCCGCGCACCACGCGCAGCGGGGTTTCGGCCATCAAACCGCCTGCGGACAGGTTTTTAATGCGCACATCGGCTTCTTGTTTCAGCGAGGCGAATTTCAATATCGCTTTTAAAAACAAGCTGTCCCTGTCCATACCGCGCTGGGTATCGGCATTGGCTTGGTCATTCATTTTAAAAGCTTCATCCATTTTCGAACCCACGATCCCGTTACACGCATTTACATACGCTTTATCTCTACATACGCATGGTATTGCCAGAGATAGGTAGCGAAAAGGTTAACGGTGCAACATTCGTAATGAAACCGTCGGCAATCCGGGCATTAATGCAGGCAGATGTCAGTCGTCGCGCGAAACGCGTTCTTGGCGTTCATGCCGTTCCTGCGCTTCCAATGTCATTGTCGCAATCGGCCGTGCCCGCAGTCGGGCCAAAGAGATCGGTTCGCCAGTAACTTGGCAATAGCCATATTCGCCGTCAGAGATACGTTGCAGAGCGGCTTCGATCTTTGAAATTAACTTGCGTTGCCGATCACGGGTACGCAATTCAATACTCCAGTCAGTTTCGCTGGATGCGCGATCATTAAGGTCGGGTTCGCGGATTGGAGCATCTTGAAGCTGGTTCAATGTGCCACGTGATTCTTCCAAAATTTCGCTGCGCCAGTCATGCAACAGCTTTTCAAAAAACCTAAGCTGGCGTTCATTCATAAACTCTTCCGAGTCCGCAGGCACATAGCCGGATTCTGATTCGCTCGATAGTCCATTGAGTTTAGACGAGTTTTTGTCAGTATTGGAGCTTGCGCTCATCACTATATCTCCGCCAAATCATATCAGGAAGTTGAAGCGCCACCTTCAACCGCAATGTTATGCGCGGCCTATAGACTCGGCGGCAATACCGTACAAGCTGCAATTGAAGCGCGAGCGCGATGCCCCTAAAAAAGCTGCATAAAGCTAATCATTGTTAAACTGTTGCCGTCTAAACAGTTCCACAACGGGACGGTTGTTTGGGTAACAGCCAGAATTCGTGAAAAAAATGTGCTAACCGGCCATAAACAGGGTTAATGCAATTGAGCTCATCCAATTGTTCTGTCTTTGTGAGGTCATCGGGAACGAGGAGCTGCACTTTCCAGTTTGAAGGGTAGCAAATCTTCCATCGCTGAAGAAGGTTTAAGATTATGTCAGTACGGATGGCTCTAGCTAAATTATGTGCCTGCACTTGCGGGGGCGCACTTATCGGCGGCGGTGCAGTTCAAGTCACTGCGGATGCGCCTGGACCTGGTTATGCACAAGTTCAACGGGTGCAGAAAGTGCACTATGCGAAAAAGCGCGTCAAATCGCGCAAGATCGCCCGGCACACTCCGACCCGTCAGGTGAAGAAGGTCCGGCGGATCGTTCGCACAACCAAGACGACAACTACCGCTTGCACGCCAAGCGTGGTAACCGTGGCGACGAACACTCCGGCGCCATTGCCCCCTATGCCAATTCCGTACATGCCACCTATGCCTTATCAGCCACAAGGCGATTTTGGCGGCGGCGGTGACAGCGGACCTATCTTAGTCGGCGGTTCAGGCGGATATTCCGGCGGCGGCGGCGGCTTCTTCGGCGGCTTTTCCGGCGGCGGCGGTGGCGGTGGATCGATTGTGATCTCGTCCACCTCGACTGGCGGTAGCGGCGGTAACGGCAACCCCGGATCGAGCGGCAATGTCATCATCAACAATAACAACACCAACAATGGCGGTTCAACCAGCACTTCGTCTGGCGGCCTTACCAGCACCGGCGGTTCAACCAGCACTTCGACGGGCGGCTTTACCAGCACTGGCGGTTCAACCAGCTCTTCGACGGGCGGTCTTACCAGCACCAGCACTGGCGGCTCGACCAGCTCTTCGACCGGCGGGTCTAGCACATCCAGCACATCGGGCGGTGTTTCGACCTCAACCGGCGGCGTTTCGACTTCATCCGGCGGCGTTAGCACTTCGACTTCGACTGGCGGTGTTTCGACCTCGTCGGGCGGCGTGTCTACCTCGTCGGGCGGCGTTTCAACTTCGACAGGCGGTGTCAGCACTTCAAGTGGTGTCAGCACGTCAAGCGGTGCGGTCACCAGTTCGGGCAACAACACCAACACCAGTTCGGGTAACAACACCAACACCAGCTCGGGCAATAACACCAACACCAGCTCGGGTAACAACACCAACACCAGCTCGGGCAACAACACCAACACCAGTTCGGGTAATAACACCAACACCAGCTCTGGCAATAACTCAAGCTTTGGCGCTACCGGCAATCCCGGTGCAACGGGCAATCCCGGTGCAACAGGCAACCCTGGCTCGACTGGAAATCCCGGTTCAACCGGAAATCCTGGATCGACAGGCGGAACCGATGTTCCAGCACCGCCGATGATATTGCTCTTTGGTGCAGCCGCAGCAGGCCTTTTTGCCCGCCGCCGTTTCGCCAAACAGAAAAAGACGCAGGCTGCTTAAGCGATAGTAACTTACGGCAACAAACATGAAAAGGCGGCCCGCAATGGCCGCCTTTTTGCTGCGCCCGGCAAACAGCCCACTTGCGCTGGCCAGCATGTGACGGCATAGCCCGCCATTATGCATGATCTGAAATATATACGCGAGAATCCGGAGAATTTTGACGCAGCTTTGGCGCGGCGCGGCGCGGCTGCCGTCGCGGCATCAGTGATATCGCTCGACGAAAAGAGGCGCGCGATCCAAACCGAACTGCAAATGTCGCAGGCACGGCGCAACGAAGCATCCAAAGCAATTGGCGCGGCGATGGGCCAGGGTGATGCAGCCAAAGCCGATACGCTGAAAGCCGAGGTAAGCGCATTAAAAGACCGCATGTCCGAACTGGACGAACAAGAGCGCGCGGTAGGCGCTGAACTGGATGCGATATTGGCGGCGATCCCGAACTTGCCGCTCGATGATGTGCCGCAGGGTGCAGATGAAAATGACAATGTCGAAATCAGCCGCTGGGGGGATATTCGCGCGTTCGACTTTACGCCAAAGGACCATGCCGACATCGGCCCGGCGCTCGGTCTGGATTTTGAAACTGGCGTCCTGATTTCGGGCAGCCGCTTTACGTTTATGCGCGGGGGTATGGCGCGGCTAAACCGGGCGCTTGGGCAATTTATGCTGGACCACCAAACCACAGTTCATGGTTACAGCGAATGCGCGACGCCCTATCTGGTCCGCGACGAGGCAGTATTCGGGACCGGGCAATTGCCCAAGTTTGCGGACGATTTGTTCCAGACCACCGATGGCCGCTGGTTAATCCCCACCGCCGAAGTATCGCTGACCAACAGTGTACGTGAACAGATAATTGACGAAAAAACGCTGCCGATCCGGTTAACCGCACTGACGCCGTGTTTCCGCAGTGAAGCGGGTGCTGCGGGTAAGGATACCAAGGGCCTGATCCGCCAGCACCAGTTTGAAAAGGTCGAACTTGTTTCCATCGTCGCACCCGCCGACAGCGCCGCCGAACATGAGCGCATGGTGACTGCGGCCGAATCCGTTCTGCGCGCACTCAACTTGCCGTATCGCCGGATGTTGCTGTGTACCGGCGACATGGGCAACAGCGCTCGCAAAACCTATGATCTGGAGGTCTGGTTGCCGGGGCAGGGGCTTTACCGCGAGATTAGCAGCTGTTCGCAATGCGGCGATTGGCAAGCACGGCGGATGAATGCGCGCTACCGTGCCGAGGGTGAAAAAGGCACAGCATTTGTGCACACATTAAACGGTTCCGGGCTTGCGGTGGGCCGCACGTTGGTTGCGGTGCTCGAAAATTATCAGCAAGCCGATGGCAGCGTGATCGTGCCAGACGTGTTGCGGCCCTTTATGGGCGGTATCGAACGATTGGAGCCGGTAACATAATGCGCATATTGCTGACCAACGACGACGGTGTCGCGGCTCCTGGCCTGAAAGTATTGGAAACACTGGCGCGCAAGTTCAGCGATGATGTCTGGATCGTTGCGCCCGCCGACGAGAATTCGGGTGCGGGGCATTCGCTTACCTTGTCAAAGCCGGTTCGGGTGCGTGAACATGGCCCGAAACATTATTCTGTCGCCGGCACACCAACCGATGCGGTGATGATGGCTGTCGGCGTCATTATGAAGGACCAGAAGCCGGATTTGATACTTTCGGGGATTAATCGCGGCGCCAATCTGGGCGATGACGTAACCTATTCCGGGACCGTGTCTGCGGCGATGGAGGGAACACTGGCGGGCATCCGGTCGATTGCATTGAGCCAAGTTTACGGCAAAGAAGGCATGGGCGATGCCGTGCCGTTCGCCGCCGCAGAGGCATGGGGGGAACGCGTGATTGCGCCGTTGTTGGCGATGGATTTCGTTCCGCGCACATTGATAAATATCAACTTTCCGCCCTTGGAGCCGGATGCGGTAAAGGGCATCCGTGCTGTTCGTCAGGGCTTTCACGATTATGGCAGGGGTTCAATTGTAAAAGGCACCGATCCGCGCGGATATGATTATTACTGGTTCGGGTTACACGGCATCGAACATACGCTTGGCCATGACACTGATCTTGAGGCGATAAATGACGGCTTTATCGCCGTTACGCCATTGCAACTTGATCTAACGCATCATCAATCGCTGTCGGACTTGCGTGAAATTTACAATTGACGGGCAATCGCCCTATTGGTGGTTCGGGATCTAAGCTGTTAATGGGGTTCTAGGGTTCGGACCAAAATAGCGAATTCAATCGGGGGCGTATGCACAATAAGGGTTCCACTTTGGCGATGCTGGCCGCGTGTTTGACGTTACCGGCGTGTATCCCGCAAGGTGCAGGCGATTACCGCATAAAGCCATCGCGGCCATCGGCCGAAGCCCCGCAAACTGTGCCGGAAAGCGAAGTTATTGCGGCAACGCCGCGCTGGAACCCCGCCACTGTAGAACGCAATTCGCGCGAGGTAGAGGGCGGAAAATACACCGTAGAGGCGGGCGATACCCTATACCGCATTGTATCGAAAACAGGGGCGTCTTTCGCCGATATTGCCAGCACCAACAATTTGTCACCGCCCTATATTATGCAAGTGGGGCAGCAGTTAACGATCCCCTCCGGCCTGTATCATAATGTCAATGCGGGTGAGACAGGGATCGCCATTGCCCGGGCTTACGGCGTGGCATGGAGCGAAATCATTACGTTAAACACGCTCGAAGCGCCCTTTATTTTAAACATCGGTCAACGGCTGCGTTTGCCTGCTTCGGCATCGGCTTCATCATTGCCGGACTCGCTGCCTGAACAAGCGGGGCAATCTGCGGAACAGCAGGCGGCGGCATTTTCGTTGAACATTGATGACATCGTAACCGGCGGTGAACCTGCGTATGCGGGGCAAGGAAGCGTTCAACCGGCACCGCCCTCCTTGGCCACTGCGATCACAAGGCCAACATATTATAGCGGCATTTTCAACTGGCCATTGGACGGCAATCTACTGTCTCGTTTCGGCAGCAAAGGCGGCGGCAAAGTCAATGATGGTATCAACATTGCGGCAGCACCGGGCACACCTGTTCGGGCGGCGGGTAACGGCGTCGTGGTCTATAGCGGCAATGAAATTGGCGTTTACGGCGGATTGATATTGATCGATCATGGCAGCGGCTGGATAACAGCTTATGGTCATCTTGGTCAGTTACAGGTCGCGCGCGGTGATAAGGTGAGCGCAGGCCAAGCCATTGGGGGCGTCGGTGCAACAGGATATGTGGACCAACCGCAATTGCATTTCGAAATCCGCAAAGACCGCAGCCCGGTGGATCCAATATCGAAGCTGACGCAGCGATAAAACGCAGCGATAAGAACGAGTGCTAATTTGTCTGAAATGCCTGCTATGATTTTACCAAATGTCGTGATTGCCTATAACCCGGCATCGGGCAGTTTCAGCCAGTCCCGGTTGGACAAGTTGAGCAAGGCGTTTTTGGCGGCTGGATATCAGCCGAATTTGATCAACAGTTACAGCGAAGAATTTACCGGCGCGGTTCAAAACAGCGGCTATGTTTGCGTGGTTGGCGGCGATGGCACATTGCGGGAGGTGATTGCGCGTCTGCGGAAGCTTTCAGATTTGCCTCCGATCAGCGTTTATCCCGCCGGAACCATAAATCTGGTCGCCCGCGAAGTGCTGTACCCGGCCGAAATTGAAAAATTCGTTGCGCGCGTGGTTGGCGGGCACAAGCCGCGCGCGCATTATCTTGGCGAATTGAACGGCCACACGGTGTTGGTTTGCGCATCGGTCGGACCGGACAGTCTCGCCGTTTCTTTGGCGGCAACGGGATTGAAACGAGTGATAGGCCGGTTCGCTTATGCCGTGGCATTTGGCAAAGTTCTGCTGCGCTGGCCGCGGCACACGCTAACCGTATCTGCAAATGGCGAAGAGTTTAGGTGCGAGGCGGCGTTCATCTTAAAGGGGCGCTATTTCGCCGGACCATGGCAATTGAGTGCTGACGCTGATCTATGCGATCCTGGATTTCAATTGCTGTTATTGCCCCGTGCCCGCAGGCGCGACTATCTCCGGCTGATTTTAAGCGCGGTCGCCTTTCCAACGCTCGCATCCAAACAATGGATAAGATTGCGCACAGATTCGGTTGAAATCACCAGTGACGCCGTGTTGCCCGTGCAAGCGGATGGCGATATTGTAACGACGCTGCCGATAACAGCCCACGTTCAAAGGCGGCCAATCCAATTCGCATAATCGAGTTTTGGTTGCGGCCTTACGTTCCTAACAAAACAAAGACCGCACCCATCGCTGCATAAAATGCCAGCCAATATCCGGCATCGATGGCAAACAGCGTTCCAGACACACGTGAAAACAGATAATTGGTGCCGATCGCGGGTACGATAAAGCCCAAAGCCGTGCCTACCGAAATCATCATCACGGAGCGAGGCGACGTCACGCCGGTAGCCGCCAACATATGGCCCAAAAAAACCGCCGACAGGACGCTGAACGCAAAGGTCAAACCATAGATCTTGACCATATTGCTTTTGTTCAATTCTTCTTCGGTAAAATTGTTTGCCGCCATCCAGGCTTTGCCAAAGAGTGGTCCATACCAGAGCCCGCCGATTAAGAACCCGGACGCGGCGGCGACGAAAATTGCAAGTAGATTGGCATTGGCCATGTGACTCTCCTCTGTAAGATCACAGGAATATGATGCACCCAAATCCGCAACGTGACAAGAGGCAGCAAAGCGCGTAAGGGCGCGGCATTATGGCAACGAAAATACAGACTACAAAAATCTCGGCAGCGCCCAAAGTGGGCATGGTCTCATTAGGATGTCCCAAGGCACTGGTTGATTCCGAACGGATACTCACCAAATTGCGCGCTGATGGCTATGCGATGTCACCCGATTATGCCGGCGCGGATGTTGTTCTCGTCAACACCTGCGGATTTCTGGATTCGGCAAAGGAAGAAAGCCTTGAAGCGATCGGCGAGGCGATAGCGGAAAATGGCCGGGTCATCGTCACCGGCTGCATGGGCAATGAAGCCGAATTGATCCGCGCGCGTTTTCCCGCCGTATTAGCCGTCACCGGCGCGCATCAATATGAAGATGTGGTTAGCGCGGTGCATGAAGCCGCACCGCCGCAGCGCGGAGCATTTATTGATCTGGTTCCCGATGGCGGCATCAAACTAACGCCGCGTCATTATAGTTATTTGAAGATTTCAGAGGGCTGCAACCACAGCTGCGCGTTTTGCATTATTCCCACTCTGCGCGGAAAGCTGGTCAGCCGCCGCATCGACGCGGTATTGCGGGAGGCCGAGAAACTGGTGGCGGCGGGAACGCAGGAATTGTTGGTGATTAGCCAGGATACTTCGGCTTACGGCGTCGATACCCGGCATGAAGAACGCGATTGGAAAGGCAATCCAGTGCGCGCCCACATGACCGATCTTGCCCGTGAATTGGGCGGGCTGCGCACGGCGCAGGGCAATGCGCCATGGGTGCGGCTGCATTATGTATATCCTTACCCGCACGTCGATGCGGTCATTCCTTTAATGGCGGACGGATTGCTGACGCCTTATCTGGACATTCCGTTCCAGCACGCCGCGCCGTCCGTTTTGAAACGCATGAAGCGTCCCGCCAACGAAGCCAAAGTGCTTGAACGGCTGAAATCATGGCGCGATATCTGCCCCGATATCGCCGTGCGCAGTTCTTTCGTGGTTGGCTTTCCCGGCGAAACCGAGGCGGATTTTCAATATCTGCTCGATTGGTTGGATGAAGCGCAATTGGACCGTGTTGGTGCGTTCCGGTTTGAACCGGTTGAAGGCGCGCAGGCAAATGCGTTGCCCGATCATGTGCCAGAAGAGGTCAAAGAGCAGCGTTATCAGCGGATCATGGAGAAGACTGCGGCGATTAGCGCGGCTAAACTACAGGCAAAAATCGGGCGTGTTTTGCCGATTATTATCGATGAGGTTGGTGAAGCAGACGAAGACGGCGGCATCGGCGCGACGGGCCGCAGCCAAGCCGACGCGCCGGAAATCGACGGCAATGTGTTTTTGCGCGATTGCAGTGCGAATTTGAAACCTGGCGATCTGCTTATGGCCAAGATCGAAGATGCTGATGAGCATGACCTTTTTGGCGTGGACGTAAGCGCGCAATAAACGCCGCTGCTTATCAGTTGCAATCGGCAACGATGTTTGTAAGCTAATCGCTCGATTAAATTCGTTGTGCGGAGAGCGTTGAACATGGCAAATATTGATTCGGGAATGAACGTCGATGTTTTGATCGTAGGTGCGGGCCTATCGGGCATCGGCGCGGCAGCGCATTTGACAATGCAATGTCCGGGGAAATCCTACGCAATCGTTGAACAGCGCGCGGATATGGGCGGAACATGGGATTTATTCCGTTATCCCGGCATCCGTTCCGACAGCGACATGCACACGCTTGGCTATCGGTTCAAGCCTTGGCTCAACGAAAAAACAATCGCGGATGGCCCCGCAATTTGGGATTATGTCCACGAAACCGCCAATGAATATGGCATCACCAAGAACATCCATTTCGGGCACCGGGTACTGGGCGCAAGCTGGTCGAGCAAAGATGCATCATGGACCGTGTCGGCGCGGCGTGAGGCGGACGGGGTGCTGGTCAGTTTTAGTGCCAACTTCCTGTTTATGTGTGCGGGCTATTACAATTACGACCAGGGTTTTAAACCCGAGTTTCCCGGGGAAGAAAATTTCAAGGGGACAGTGATCCATCCCCAACACTGGCCCGCCGACTTCGATCATGCAGGCAAAAAAATCGTGGTCATCGGTTCCGGCGCCACTGCGGTTACTATCGTTCCGGTGATGGCGCAGACGGCGGAAAAAGTGACGATGTTACAGCGGTCGCCGACCTATATGGTGTCCAGCCCGGCGATTGATCCGTTTTCAAAGTTCGTCCGCAAAATTTTACCGCAAAAAATCGCATACGCGGTCACACGCTGGCGGAACATCAATTTTCAGCGTTTCGTATATTGGCAAGCGCGCAAAAATCCGGACAAAATGGGCAAGAAATTGCTCGATGCAGCGCGCGCCGCAATGCCCGGTTACGAGAATTTTGATACCGATTTCAAACCCGCTTATGGCCCGTGGGAACAACGGCTTTGCTTGGTCCCGGACGCGGATATGTTCAACGCGATCAACGAAGGAAAGGCCGAAGTCGTCACCGATCATATCGACCATTTTACCGCCGATGGCATCGCGTTGAAATCGGGTAAGGAGCTAAAGGCCGATGCCATAGTTTCGGCGACCGGGCTCAATTTGGTCATGCTCGGCCAAACCGAATTGACCGTCGACGGTACTGCGGTGAACCTATCCGATCACGTCAATTACAAGGGCGTGATGTTCAACGATATCCCGAACATGGCCAGCGTGTTTGGATATGTAAACGCGTCATGGACGTTGAAGACGGATATCGTCGCTGACTATGTTTGCCGCTTGCTGAAAACGATGGATGCAAAGGGCGCCAAAATTGCCAACCCGCATTTGGACGAACCTGATATGCCGCGATTGCCATTCGTCGAGGATTTCTCGTCAGGCTATTTTGCGCGCAGTTTTGATAAGCTGCCAAAAAATGGCACACGTGCGCCTTGGCAGGTTCTGCAAAATTATGCGGCTGAGAAAAAAATTCTGACCAAAGATCCGGTTGATGACGGCGTGATGATATTCACCAATGCCGGTACCAACCAGCAAATTGGCGCGGCGACTATACATCCGGCTGAAGAATTGGTGGCGGCAGAATAGGGCGGGCGCTAATCCGGCTATTGGCTAATCTATGACGAAGTTCCACGACCTAATCCAGCCCGACAATGGCCAAGCCGCCACCACGATCTGCGTGGTCGATAAATTGTGTTTTGAAGACTGGCTGAGATCACAAAGCATCGCGGTTCGCAGCGCCACCAAAGCCAGCAAGTTTGAAGGTGCGGCAAATGATTTTGCGATTTTGCCGGATGATAAGGGCGATGGCTGGTCAATCGTTGCCGGAGTTGCTGATGCCAGCAATCTCTCCGTCTGGAGCTTGGCCAAGGTTGCAGAATCGTTACCCGAGGGAATCTACCGTCTGGAAGGCCCGAGCGCGGACGGGCGCGCGGGTGATGCCATGTTGGGGTGGGCGCTCGGTCAGTATCAATATGATGAATATCGCAGCGAGCCCAAAAAGAGCGGACCGCGCATACTGTTGGTAACAGAAGTTAGCGCAATTGCAGGGTACATGCTCCAGGCCGAGGCAACGGCAATGGTCCGTGACCTTGTGAACCGCCCCGCCGCTGATTTGGGACCGCAACATTTGGAAGAAATCGCCCGCCAAATTGCCAAAACACATAAAGCGGAAATCACCGTGACCAGCGGTGACGGTCTGGAAGCGGGTTATCCGCTAATCCACGCGGTCGGAAAAGCGGCTGCGCGCGATTATCAACCGCGCTTGATCGAACTGGAATGGGGCGACGTCCGGCATCCGCGCATTGCCATCATCGGCAAAGGCGTGACATTCGATTCTGGCGGTCTCGATATAAAGACTTCGGCGGGAATGCGGATCATGAAAAAAGACATGGGCGGTGCGGCCCATGCCATTGCGCTGGCCGATTTGATTATGAAATCGCATCTGCCGGTGCGGTTGCATTTGTTGGTCGCTGCGGCGGAAAACTGTATTTCCGGCAATGCCCTGCGGCCCGGCGATGTCGTCAGGAGCCGAAAAGGCATCACGGTTGAAATTGACAATACCGATGCAGAGGGACGGCTGGTTCTTGCCGATGCTATGACCAAAGCCGCAGAGGCGGAACCCAAATTGATGATCGATTTTGCGACGCTGACCGGCGCGGCGCGGGTCGCGCTGGGGCCTGATTTGCCGGCGATGTTCGCCAATGATGACGCGCTTGCCGCCGGGTTGATGGATGCAGCAAAGCAATCAGGCGATCCCATCTGGCAAATGCCGTTATGGGACGGCTATGATGAAATGTTGGCCAGCGACATTGCTGACACCGCAAACAGCGGCGGGGGCTTTGCCGGATCGGTCACCGCGGCATTGTTTTTGCGTAAATTTGTGCCCGATGGCATGGCATGGGCGCATTTCGATACTTACGCTTGGCGGCCGGTATCCAAGCCGGGACGACCAAAGGGCGGCGAAGCGCTTGGCCTTCGTGCGGTATTCCGCTATCTGGCGGAAATATATCCTGTTCGATAGGACGGGGCATCACGAAATCTTGAAAGGGCAGGGGCTTGAACGCCAATAATCCGGAAGCAAACACGCGTCAGGCAAAGCCGCGCGCAACATATACGTTGGAGGGGCATAGCTTCGTCGGCGATAAACGCACGACACCTATTCGCGGCGATCTGGCGGACATAAAGCTGGCTGGAAAGCTGTTTGCCCCGCATTACGCCATCCCCATGATCCGCAGCTGCGTTGTGCCATCGGCGATGATGCACGAACAAGCCGACGGCGATTCCACCGGAATCAGCGAGCTGATTTATGGCGAGGATTTCGCCGTCTTGGATGTCGCGGGCATCTGGGCATGGGGTTACACCGTGCATGACGACTATTTGGGCTATGTCGCGTTGGATGCGCTCGCCGAACGTCCGATTGCACGGCATTATGTGACCACAAGCGGCGCGTTGTTGCTTGCTGCGCCCGATATAAAATCGCAAACCAAGCTGCGCCTGCACATGGGGGCAAAATTGGTGTGCGGCGCGGCAAGCAGCTGCGGTGATTTTCGGGAATGTGACGGCGGATATGTTGCGGCGGCCCATGTCGCCGAATTTGGCGCGGTACGGGGCGACCCGGCTCGCTTGGCCGAAAAGCTGATCGGCACGCCCTATTTGTGGGGCGGACGCAGCGGCGATGCGATTGATTGTTCGGGATTGGTGCAACTTGTCTTTGGCATGAAAGGCATCGCATTGCCCCGCGATACCGACATGCAGCAAGATGTTGTTGGCCGCGCACTGGGCGATGACGAGCAGCTGCAACGCAATGATCTGCTCTATTTTCCCGGCCATGTCGGGATTATGGCGGATAGCGAGACGCTTATTCATGCGACCGCGCATCATATGCAGACCGTATCGGAACCATTGGCAGATGTGGCGGCGCGCTTTGCCGGTGCCGACGGCGGACCAATCACGGCCCGGCGGCGGCTGTTGTAGCAGCCATTAACTTCGACCGCAGCACGGCAAAGAACAAATAACTATACGAAAGCGAGATGACATTTGAGTACAACAATACTCTCTATCCGTTCGTCCTGAGCCTGTCGAAGGATGAGACAAGCAACCTGTACTTCGACAGGCTCAGCACGAACGGTTTTTGTTTTACTCAAATGTCATCTCGCTCTAGATCAAGCACGGCAAAGGTGAGCCCCCATGACCAAATCAGTTTTCATTGACGGCGCGGCCGGGACAACCGGACTTGAAATTGCCCAGCGTTTGGCAGGCCGAACCGAATTTTCGCTGGTGGCGTTGGATGATGACAAACGCAAAGACGCCGCCGCCCGCCGCGAAGCCCTGAACGATGCCGATTTCGTCATATTATGCCTGCCCGATGATGCGGTACCGGATGCGGTGGCGATGGTATCGAGCGCATCCACAGCGATAATAGACGCCTCGTCCGTTCACCGCGTTGACCCGCTTTGGACCTATGGCTTTGCCGAAATGCACGACCGGCAGCGCGAGATAATTGCAGCATCGAAACGGGTCAGCAACCCCGGCTGTTACCCCACCGGATTTCTCGCGTTGATCGCGCCCTTGGTGGCGGCGAAATTGATCCCCGATGACTGGCCCTATACCGTCAATGCCGTGTCCGGATATTCGGGCGGCGGCAAGGCGTTGATCGAACGGTTCGGTAAAGAATCCGAGATCGGATTTCGCACCTATGGCCTCGATATGGCGCACAAGCATCTGCCGGAGATGCAGGTGCATGCCGGCCTCGCGTTGCCACCACTGTTCGCGCCATCGGTCATTCGCGCGTTTCGCGGTATGCTGGTCGAAGTGCCGCTGCCGATATCGGTTATGCCAGGAAGTGATAGTGCAGAGGATATGCGCGACTGCCTAACCCGGCATTATGCAGGTTCGCGGCTGGTCAACGTGCATCAGGATATTGCCCCGTCCGAATTGCTGATATTCGAGGATCAGGACCCCACCGACATGCTTGATCTATACGTCATGGCCAGCGGCGACGGCAGGCAGATCCGCCTCGTCGCCATGCTCGACAATCTGGGCAAGGGTGCCAGCGGCGCCGCTGTGCAGAATTTGAACATCATGGCCGGATTGGACGAGCTGGCGGGGCTGCGGTTGTGATGGTGGCCGATTGCTGATTGACTATCATGCAATGTCCGTATATATGAACTGATATCGATCAAATACACGGACATGTTATGGAATATTCGGCGGACAAAAAATCAACGGCCAAATCGCCAAACGGGGTTCGCGAACTGCCGATGGCGTTTCGGGGCGTGGCTGCATTAGATGCGCCGGTATTTGCTGGCGGATATCTGGATGGCTACTTCACCAAATCGGGGCTGGTCGATATTGCCCGGATCGCTGATCTGTTTCGGATGTCGAAATCGCAATTGGCCGAAACGGCCGGGCTGCCGCTGACTACGCTGACCAAAAACGACCGCTTAAAAGCGCCCAAGGCGCAGGCAAGGATTACCGAAATGTTGGAAATTATTGCACGTATCAAGGATTGGGCCGGCAGCGAGGCACAGGCGGTGGCGTGGTACCGGGCGCAACCCATTCCCGCACTGGATGGCCGTACTGCCGAGGCATTGGTGAAATCGGGCGATGCGGGCGCGGTGCGGGACTATCTAGATCATATGGCGCTGGGCGGATTTGCTTGAACCGCCAGATTGAATTGCAAATATGATATATAAGGGCCGCGCCTATCGCGCGCACGATCCGTGCTGGTCGTATCAGCCGACATCGGGGCGCGGCGCAGCGATCACCGGCGGGCGGTTTAATGTGAAAGGGCAAGAGGCGCTTTACATGTCGCTGTCACCGGTCACCGCGCTGGCCGAATGCACGCAAGGTTTTGCGGGCCGGATGCTGCCGATGACCTTGTGCGAATATGATGTGGACTGCGCTGATATTATAGATTTGACCGATCCGGCAATGCGCGAGGCCGAGGGGGTGGCGTTTGCCGACATGGCCTGCGGATGGCTGACGTTTCAACGCGCCGGAAAGATCGCGCCATCGCAAATGGTGGCGCGGGCGCTAATCAAAAAGGGCTATGCTGGCGCGATTGTCCCAAGTTACGTGCCGGGTGTGCAGGAAAGCGCGAACAATCTAGTGCTGTGGCGCTGGGGCGACCGCGCGCTGAACAAGGTTGAGGTGTATGATCCGGATGGGCGGTTGGGGTAGCCTGTATAGCTAAATTGCCGCAGTCTCGTCATTGCGAGAAGCGAAGCGACGAAGCAATCCAGAGCAGTCTTGCCCAACACTGGATTGCTTCGCTTCGCTCGCAATGACGGTTTGAAAATGGCGCACAATTTGAACATCATAGCCGGACTGGATGAGGTGGCGGGGTTAATGCTTAAAAAATCCTCCCCGGAACGGGGAGGTGGCAGCCGCAGGCTGACGGAGGGGCCGCTATCCGATACGCGCAGCTTGGGTTATGTGGAACCGGACCCCTCCGCCCCCTCGAGGGGGCACCTCCCCGTTCCAGGGAGGATTTTGCAATCTTAACGTGGAATTTGAAATACGATGCCTTGATCTACTCTATCTTTAGCAAAGTCGCCCCACAGCCCCCAATTTGATTGATCTTCTGTCAGAGATCCAAAGAACCACAGCGCACCAATACTAAGATTTTGCGTTATCTGCATGCTGCTCGGCTCAAACGTTCCAATCCGATTCAATTTCACTGCCACTGTCAAACTCTTAGAATCGCCATATTTCGACAATTTATTCACTATGTCTCTGATTGATTGGTCACGATTCAAATCGTGCGATACTAGCTCTTTCAATTGCACTGGGCAGTAGTGCTGTATGCCTTCCGATTGCCACGTCGTCACAAAATCATGGTCTTGATCTTCCGTTGGCGAAAATCTGACCTCTGTATTGAGAGCTTGTGACATGCCCATGCAGAAAATTGCGGCATCCCGTCGCTCTCTATCGGGTTTCAGAAGGTTGGTTCTAAGGTGCTTTACAGTTAAAGGTAAGTCCGAAGCGGACACTTCAGCCTCAAGCAGGGCGAGTGATTCAAGATAGCCCTTTGGGTCGCCGTATTGGAGTTGTGATAACGCCCTCAATCGAATGCTATTGCTGTCCATCAATAAGGCGGCCGATCCCACCCCTTCGCGCTTGCCGTAAATATCTCGTACCCCGTCTCGGTCACGCCAATGCTATGCTCAAACTGCGCGCTTAGGCTGCGGTCCCTAGTCACCGCTGTCCAGCCATCCTCCAGCACTTTGCCTGCTGCTTTGCCGATGTTGATCATCGGTTCGATGGTGAAGAACATGCCGGGGCGGATTTCGGGGCCGGTGCCGGGGCGGCCGACGTGGACGATTTCGGGGGCGTCGTGGAACAGGCGGCCCAGGCCATGGCCACAAAAATCGCGGACGACGCCGTAGCGATATTGTTCGGCATGTTTCTGGATCGCGTGGCCGATGTCGCCGATATGATTGCCCGGCTTGACCTGCTCAATACCCAGCATCAGGCATTCATAGGTGACATCGACAAGCCGCTTGGCCTTGACCGGCACATCGCCGACGAAGAACATCCGGCTGGTGTCGCCGTGCCAACCGTCGAGCATCGGGGTGACGTCGATGTTTACAATGTCACCATCGCGCAATTTCTTGTCCGACGGGATGCCGTGGCAGATGACGTGATTGATCGAGATACAGCAGCTATGGGTATAACCGCGGTAGCCCAAGGTCGCGGGAACACCGCCGCCCTTTATCGTCATGCTGCGGACAATATCGTCGAGTTCCTGGGTTTCAACGCCGGGCACGACATGCGGGACGAGCGCGTCCAATATCTCGGCGGCCAAGCGTCCTGCAGCGCGCATCCCGGCAAATCCTTCGGGTCCGTGCAATTTGATCGTCCCGTCCCGTGCGATCAGCGCCTCATCCGGGGTAACAGCTACATATTTATCCATAGCATCCTATATATGCGATGTTTCCGCACTTTGCGAGAGGGTAGATTGTGGTAAGCAGACGGCATGAATGATTCCCGAATTTATACCGCCGCGCTTGTTATCATCGGCGACGAAATCCTGTCTGGCCGCACGCAGGACAAAAATATCAGCCAGATCGCTTTGTGGCTGAATATCCAAGGCATTCGCCTGAAAGAAGTGCGGGTTGTTCCCGATGTTGAAGATGCGATAATCGAGGCGGTCAACACGTTGCGCGCCCGCAATGATTATCTGTTCACCACCGGCGGTATCGGTCCGACGCATGACGATATCACGGTCGATGCAATCGCGGCGGCATTGGGCGTGGAGGTGGTTATCCATCCGGAAGCCAGCGCGGTTCTGCATAAATATTACGAGACGCGCGGCGGGATAAACGAGGGCCGGTTGCGGATGGCGCGGGTTCCGGCGGGGGCCGATTTGATTCCCAACAAAATGTCGGGTGCGCCGGGGATTCGCGTCGGCAATGTCTTCATCATGGCGGGCGTTCCGCATATCACCGCCGGAATGCTCGATGCGCTAACCGGAACATTGGAGGGCGGCGCGCCATTATTGTCGCAGCAAATCGGATGCTGGGTCGCGGAAAGCGAGATTGCCGGGTTGCTCGCACAAACTGAAAAAGCGCATGAAGGCTGCCAGATCGGCAGCTATCCTTTTTTCCGCGAAGGCAAGGTTGGCGCGAATTTCGTGGTGCGGACCACCGACGCACACAGCCTGTCACAATGCCTGAATGCGTTGAAGGCGGGGCTGGAGGGGCTTGGCTATGCATCGGTTGATGGCGGAATTTAATCGCAATACTGCGGGCTGTTCATCGGACAGCAAGCCAAATCCTCGCAAATAGGAATACTATGAACATTATGACTCATCGTCTGTCTTTGGCAGCCGCGCTTGCGCTATCTCTTGCGGTTCCTGTCCACGCGCAAGTTGCCGCGCCCACGGCCGCCTCTTCCGCCGCAAACGCGCCGCAAGCCGAAAAGCTTCCTTGGTTGTATGAAGGCAGCGATGTTCCGGTGGACAAAAGCTGGACATTTGGCACGCTGCCCAATGGCGTGCGCTATGCCGTAAAAAAGAATGGAGTGCCATCAGGACAGGTTTCGGCCCGGGTCCGGATCGATGCCGGCGCGCTGCATGAAAATGACGATGAGCAGGGCTTTGCACATTTGATCGAACATCTGTCGTTTCGCGGATCAACCTATGTGCCCGATGGCGAAGCAAAACGGACTTGGCAGCGGTTCGGGGTCACTTTCGGCAGCGATAGCAACGCGCAGACAACTGCGACGCAGACGGTTTACAAGCTCGACCTGCCCAATGCCCAAATCGAAACTTTGGCGGAATCGATGAAGATCCTGTCCGGAATGATCCGCGCGCCAAGGATAACCGAAGACGCGCTCAACGCAGAGCGTGCGATTGTGCTCGCCGAAAAACGTGAAAGCAGCGGGGCGCAGGCACAATATAGTGACGAGCTGCGCGCGCACATGTTTCAGGGGCAGAAAATGGCGTCACGCGCCACTATCGGCACCGTTGAAACGTTGCAAGCCGCAGATGCCGCGCGCCTAACCGCTTTTCATAATCGCTGGTATCGTCCGGAAAATGCCGTCGTGGTGCTTGCCGGTGACGCCGAACCTGCTGCGTTGGAAGTGCTGGTGCGGAAATATTTCGGCGATTGGAAAGGCATCGGTCCAATTGTGGCCGAACCCGATTTTGGCAAGCCCAAGCCCGATGGCAAAACCGCACATATTTTGGTGGAGCCGACTCTGCCAAATATCGCGACCATCGCATATGTCAGGCCGTGGTTTAAAAAGAACGATACGATTGCGTATAATGAGCAGCTTTTGGTGAATGCGCTTGCCGTGCAAATCATCAATCGCCGTTTGGAAACCGCCGCCAGAAATGGTTCGAGCTATATTTTCGCGGACGTGTCGCAAGATGACATTTCGCGTTCTGCCGACGCAACAATTATTGGCGTGTCTCCGATTGGCGATCAATGGGAAAAAGCAATTGCCGATGTTCGCGGCGTCATCGCCGATGCCACGCAGCAAGCGCCATCGGCAATTGATATTGACCGCGAAAGAAAACTGTTCGCCAACGCATTACGGACAGGATTGGACAGTTACCCGTTTGAAGCCGCCGCAAAACAAGCCGACGATATAGTAGGTGCTGTCGATATCAGGGAGACGGTCGCCGCGCCGCAAACGGTGGTCGATGTTTTTGCCGGTTTAGAAAGCAAATTGACTCCCGAACGATTGCTGGCGGCGAGCAAGGAGATGTTTGAAGGTGCGGCAGTCCGCATTTTTCTGTCGTCGCCCAAGCCACTGGATGGCGGTGAAACGCGGTTGGCCACGGCACTGTCCGCCCCGGTAATCGCAAACAATAACGCGCGGTTGGCCGAAGGGACATTGACCTTTGATGCATTGCCCAAGCTGGGCAAGCCAGGGCGCGTTATTGCGACGCAAGAAAATAAGCGGTTTGATGTTGAAACGTTGACGCTTGCCAACGGCGTGAAGGCGTTATTGTATCCAAACAAAGCCGAAAGCGGACAAATCAGGCTGCTGGTCCGGTTTGGTAAAGGCTATCAATCGCTCACACCAAATTCGGCAAATTTGCTTTGGACAGGCGATTTGGTGTTTGGCGAAAACGGCATTGGTTCAATCCGGCGCACGCAGATTGACCAGATGATTCTGGGCCGCCGGATCGTGCTCGATTTTGGCATCGACAATGATGCGTTTAATTTTTCCAGCACAACGCGGCCAGAGGATTTGTCCGATCAGCTGCTGTTGATCGCCACAAAGCTGGAGCATCCAGGCTGGGATCCCGCGCCGGTTGAACGCGCAAAGGCGCTGGCCAAATCGGGCTACGATAGTTTTGAAATGTCTGCCAATACCGTTTTGCAGCGCGATCTGGATTTTCTGATACGCAGCGGAGATCGCCGCTGGAAGTCACCCGACCCGGCATCTATCAAGAGCGTGACGCCAAAATCGTTTGAGGCGTTTTGGAAACCGTTGTTGGCGCAGGGCCCGATTGAAGTCGCCATTTTTGGTGACTTTGAACGTGCACCCGCGATTGCTGCGCTGGAGAAATCTTTCGGCGCTCTGAAACCTCGAAAGCCGCTGAAAGCCGACGTCAAAACGTTGCAGATGTCGTTTCCGGCGACCAACCAGAAGCCATTGCGGTTGACGCATAAAGGCCCGGCCAATCAAGTCGCGGCGTTGATAGCGTGGCCAACTGGCGGCGGGCTAGACCGCATAACCGAAAGCCGGGAACTGGAAATACTCGCGGCGATTTTCCGCGACAGGTTGTTTGAAAAATTCCGCTCTGAAAAGGCGGCAAGTTACAGCCCGGATATGACCAACAACTGGCCAGATGATTTCCCCGACGGCGGGTATTTGATGGCCTATACGCAGGTGCGCCCGGAAGACGTTGATCTATTTTATGCGTTTGCCGATGAAGTTGCGAAGAATCTCATTTCCAATCCGGTTTCCGCCGACGAGTTGCAGCGCGCGGTTGAACCCGTCAAACAATATGTTGGCCGCGCTTCGTCGGGCAACACATTTTGGCTGCAGCAGCTAAAAGGTGCGGCGTTCAATCCGGCACGCTTTGATGCGCTGGGTCATCTGTACAGCGATTTCAGCAATGTTAGCCCTGTTCGTTTGCAGGAATTGGCAGCCAAATATTTCCGCGACGAAAAGGCTTGGAAGCTGACGGTCGTGCCGGAAACCAAAACGGTGGCAAACGCCGGACGGTAGCTTTTACTATTTAGGCTTTACAATTTAGGCAATGCAAAACCGAAATGCTATTCCATCCCTGGATAGCGCGCAAACGCAGGCAATTCATGCGCAGTTTCCATCCAGTTTAGTCGTTCCGCTGTTTGGATATGCGCTCCTGCCGGCAGGGCATTTGGGTTGTCCAAGGTTGCGGATTGAATATCGACTATGCCGGGTAGAAATTCAGCGTTGCGGTAAAACAAGCCGCTACCACAATCGCTGCAGAAACTGCGCATTGACGACCCTGATGAATTGAATGTTTTAGGAGTGCCCTGAGTAACTTGCAGCTCATCCTCCGCAAATGCAGCCCATGAAACCATAGGTGCGCCAGAGCTTAATCTGCAATCTTTGCAATGGCAAAGTGCCACATGTTGCGGCGTTCCGTTCACTTCATAGCGAACGGCCCCGCAATGGCATCCACCTTGATGTGACATCGTTTGCCTCCCTAAATACACGTAAAGAGTATCACAAAACTTGAGTCGTTCTACTAAGAAAACTAGCTCTATTCTGTAAGCAACGGTTCGATCAGTGCCACAAATTCCGCATCCTCAAAACTGCCTGCTTTAGCGTAACGCACTATACCTTTTCGGTCGATAACATAGTTTGTCGGTACCCCGTCCAATATGCCGTATTTGCCCTTCAAATTGGTAGCGAGCGGATAAGATAAGGCGGCGGCAAGTTTGGCTAGTTTTGAAGGTGCGACGCTGTCCTTGGTAATCACGCCGATAATCTCAAAACCGCGCCAACGATGTTTACGGTGATAACCGCTCATCATCGGCATTTCGGCTTTGCACGGCGCACACCAAGTTGCCCAATAATTGATGACGACTACTTTACCGGCATAATCAGCCAGTTTTCGTTCGCTCTTGTCGAACATTTTTAGCACAAATGGCGGCGCAGGTTTTCCAACGAGAGACGAGCTTGATCGTGCATCAATGGTTGCAGCAGCCGCAAAGGCAACACCCGCTATTATCGAAAACTTTAATGCTATTCGTATCGCCATTTCCGTATGCCCCTATTCATTCAGTGGCTTAGAACACAAGCGATGTGTATTCACAAAACATATTTGGAAAGGTCGATGTCTTTGGCGATGCCCGAAAGTTGTTTTTGCACATAGGCGGCGTCAATCTTGAGTGTTTCGCCGCCGCGATCTTCGGCATTGAAACTGATTTCTTCCAGCAGTTTTTCCATAACGGTTTGCAATCGGCGGGCACCGATGTTTTCAAGGCTGTCATTCACGTCGGCGGCGATTTGGGCGATGGCATCAATCGCGTCGTCGGTGAATTCCAATGTAACCTCTTCGGTGCCGAGCAAAGCCGAATATTGCTGAACCAAATTGGCCTTGGTATCCGACAGTATCCGGACAAAATCGGCATGGGTTAACGCATGCAACTCGACACGGATGGGCAGGCGGCCCTGCAATTCGGGCAGCATGTCGCTGGGTTTGGATACGTGGAATGCGCCGGACGCGATGAACAATACATGGTCGGTTTTCATCGGGCCGTATTTTGTGGCGACTGTTGTACCCTCGATCAGCGGCAATAGGTCGCGCTGCACGCCCTCCCGGCTGACCGATCCGCCGCGCACATCGCTGACTGCGATTTTGTCGATCTCGTCGAGGAATACTATGCCGTTGGCTTCGGCATCGGCAAGCGCGACGCGGGCGACATCGTCTTGATCAAGGCGTTTTTCGGACTCTTCTTCAACCAGCTTTGCCCATGCATCGGGTACTTTCATCTTACGGCGTTTCAGCGCGGTTTGGCCGAATGCTTTGCCCATCATGTCGGACAGGTTGATCATGCCGACGCCGCCGCCCATTCCGGGGATTTCCATTTGCGCGGCCGGTGTATCGGCGACTTCGATTTCGATCTCGACATCTTCCATATGCCGGTCAACGATGCGTTGCCGGAATGCCTGCCGCGTTGCCTCGCTGGCGGTTTCACCGGCAAGGGGCTTTAACAGGCGTTCCATGGCCGCAGCCTCGGCGGCTTCACGCACCAATTCGCGCCTGCGGTCTTTCTCAAGCCGCACTGCTTCTTCGGCGAGATCGCGCGCGATTTGTTCGACGTCGCGGCCGACATAGCCAACCTCGGTGAACTTTGTCGCCTCAATCTTGATAAACGGCGCGTCGGCGAGCTTTGCCAATCGGCGGCTAATCTCGGTTTTGCCGCAACCCGTGGGGCCAATCATCAATATGTTTTTGGGCGTAACTTCGTCGCGCAATTCCGCCGGAAGCCGTTGCCGGCGCCAACGATTTCGCATGGCGACGGCCACGGCGCGTTTTGCTTCGGATTGACCAACGATATGTTCATCCAGCGCGGCGACGATTGCTTTTGGTGTAAGGTTTTGGTTCATAATCTAAATTTCCGTTCGCGCATCTACGCCAAAATGGGCTTTGCCATTTGCCGAATATGAGCCTGGTTTTTGAAATTGTTTCACGCGTCAATGCAGGCGGATTACGTGATGCTATCCAGCGTTTCTAACGTCAGGTGATTGTTGGTATAGACACAAATATCAGCAGCAACG
Organism: Sphingomonadales bacterium; assembly: GCA_043750535.1. Classification (GTDB taxonomy): domain Bacteria; phylum Pseudomonadota; class Alphaproteobacteria; order Sphingomonadales; family Sphingomonadaceae; genus Sphingorhabdus_B. Next base: position 113,158 of record JAYVBJ010000011.1, read on the forward strand.
GCCATCGCCTTGCGCGATAGTATCTCTGGATCTTGTTCATATTCCATCAGCGCGCGCGCCGCAGAAAGCGCATAATTGCCGCCAGATCCGATCGCGGCAATGCCGTCAAGTGGTTCCAGAACATCACCATTGCCCGTCAAAATCAAGGTAACTTCTTTGTCCGCGACAATCATCATCGCCTCCAAATTGCGGAGATATTTGTCGGTGCGCCAATCCTTGGCCAAGTCAACCGCCGCACGCATAAGCTGTCCGCGATGTTGCTCCAGCTTCTTTTCCAACCGGTCAAAAAGTGTGAAAGCGTCGGCGGTGGCCCCGGCAAATCCGCCGATGACCGAACCATCGTGCAGCTGGCGTACTTTCTTGGCATTTGGTTTCATTACGGTTTGGCCCATCGATACCTGGCCATCGCCAGCGACGACGACTTTGCCATTTTTACGGACGGACATGATGGTGGTGCCGTGCCAGATAGGGGCGGCATGTTGATCGTTATTATTCATAGGCAGGATATGGGATTACCGCGATAAAAGCGCAAGGGGACAGATTACCCGCGGTCACCCAATTGCCGTTCCCACGCCAGCGCATGCGCGACGATAACATCCAGATCGTCATATTTAGGTTGCCAGTCAAATCGCCCCAATATCGCACGATTGTCGGAGATTAATGCGTCCGGATCGCCTGCGCGCCGCCCCTCCATCTTACGCACGATCTTTTGATTTGTTGCTCGGTCAACTGCGTCCAATACTTCCAAGACGGAATAGCCTTTGCCATAGCCGCAGTTGAGCGTGTGGCATTTCGCCGGGTCCGCAATCAGCGCCTCCAACGCAGAAACATGCGCCGCCGCCAGATCGCTGACATGGATATAGTCCCGCACTCCGGTGCCATCTTCGGTATCGAAATCGGTGCCAAAGACGGCAACGCTGTCGCGCTTACCCAAGGCCGCTTCGACCGCCACCTTGATCAAATGGGTTGCGCCTGCGGTCGATTGCCCTGTCCGTCCTTGCGGATCGGCACCGGCAACGTTGAAATAACGCAGCGCGCAGTAATTCATGTCATGCGCCGCAGCGACATCGCGCAGCATATATTCGGTCATCAATTTCGACGTGCCATAAGGGTTAATCGGCACCGTCGGCATATCTTCGCGGACCGGGCTTTCATCCGGTATGCCATAGGTTGCGGCAGTGGAAGAAAAGATGAAATGGCGCACGCCGTTTGCAACCGCAGAATCCAGCAGCGCGCGGCTTTTTACCGTGTTGTTGTGATAATATTTCAGTGGATTCTCAACGGACTCCGGGACAACAACCGATCCGGCAAAGTGCATGATTGCACCTATATTTTGGCCCTTTATGATTTCGGCGACCAGTTTTCCGTCTTCGATATCGCCTTCGAAAAAGGGAACATCGCCGGGAACAGCCCAACGAAATCCGGTGACCAAATTGTCAATTACAACCGGTTCCCAGCCTGCATCTTGCAACGCCAAAATGGCATGGCTACCAATGTAACCTGCGCCGCCGGAAACCAACACTCGGAACGGTTTTTCAAATGACATTCGTTATTCCTCGATAGTTTGTATGTGGCGAAACGCCGCAAAGCCAAATTTCGGAACCAATTTCAGGCACCAAATCCCGACAATGCCAAAAAAAAGGCGACCAATTGGCCGCCTTTTTGAAAACCGTTCCCTCAAAAATCAAGGGCTAGTTGGTGTATTGTCTTTGCTGTCAGAAACGACCACAATCCCGGCGATGATCGCGGCAGCGGCCAAAGCAGCAAGGATAACAGCCATGCCCGCCAATTTGTTTTCGTTCTTACGAACCGCGACAGCGCGCTTTACGTTCGTGGCCGATTGAGCCTTAGCAGTGGGAGCTGCTTGAGCAACAACTGGCGAAATCAACAGCGATGCTGAGGCCAATCCTGCAAAAATATTCTTACCGATACGCATCTATTTGCTCCTTATTCTTTGTATTGAGTATCTAGCTCGACAACGCCTTTACACAAAATGTGTTAACATTCAAGCATCATGCTAAAAAAACCTCATTATCGTCAGTTAGGTGCGACCTAAACCACAAGTGAATCCATGACCCCCTGTCTTATGCGACATGTATAACCAACGAATCGCATGGAGACAAGTGGGCATTTACCACATATCTGCGATGCAGAAATGAGGGAAAACCGCATATGAAAATTGCAGTACATCAGATGTGCAGCGGCATTGATTTTGCCTGCAACGCTGAAATGGTCGCAAATGCTGTTGGGGAATCAGCCGCGAATGGTGCTAAATTCTATTTTGCCCCTGAAATGTCCGGCCTTTTGGATCGCAATCGGGCGCGGGCATCGGCGCAAATTGTCTCTGAGGGCCTGAATATGTTTGTTGCGGCCGCAATGAAGGCGGCGCGGGACGCGGGCATTTGGGTACATCTGGGATCGGTGCCAGTGCGCCATGAAGATGGTTCAGGAAAATTCGCAAACCGGTCTATATTAATCGATCCATCGGGGCATATCCGCGCACGTTATGACAAGATGCATCTGTTTGATGTCGATCTGGCAACGGGCGAATCATGGCGAGAATCATCGTCTTATGTCGCAGGTTCAGACGCTGTGTTGGCGGAAACCCCGCTTGGCCCAATGGGATTGAGCATCTGTTATGACCTCCGATTTCCGGAACTATATGCATTGCTGGGCCGGGCAGGAGCGGCGGTGTTTGCCATACCAGCCGCGTTTACCGTGCCGACGGGTGCGGCGCATTGGCACATATTGCTGCGCGCCCGGGCGATAGAAAATGCCGTGTTCGTGATCGCCGCTGCGCAATCGGGCGTGCACGAAGATGGCCGTGAAACCTTTGGGCATTCTTTGGTGATCGACCCTTGGGGCAATATATTGCTGGACATGGGCAAGGGTGAAGCGATCGGTTATGCCGATATCGATTTGTCGCAGATTGATATCGTGCGCAGGCAGATACCAGTGCATGCAAATCGGCGAAATATGCCGGCAGATGTTACGCGGCGTTAGGTGGACGCTTTGCCAGATGCCGCTCGCGCCACATAATGAGCAACCCTGCGCCGATAATGATCGGAGCGGCAATCCAAATGGACATATCAGGAATGTCGCCAAAGACGAAAAATCCCAGCAACGCCGCCCAAATCAGGCTGCTATAATCCATGGTTAAAACGACGCCGACGGGGGCATGACGCAGGGCGCTGGTCAGCAATATCTGCGCGGCGGCACCAGTCAAACTCAATCCGGCGATATAGAACCACGCCGCTGCATGGTGATTGCTGCCGAAAAACATCATGGCGGCGCTTAATGGGATCAGCGAATTCAGGCTAAACCAAAATACGATTGCCCCGGTGGTTTCGGTGCGCGACATTTTGCGGAGCTGAATTGTCACCGCCGCCGTCATGATCGCACCGCCCAGCGCAATCAGACTGCCCGACAGCATGACAGCGCCGCCCGGTCTTGTGGCGATAAGTACGCCGACAAACCCGATGATGATCGCTCCCCACCGGTACAATCCCGTCGGCTCGCGTAATAAAGTTGCAGCAAGCAGAGTGGCAAAAATCGGTGCGGCAAATCCAATCGTGGTGGCATGGGCCAATGGCAGCATCGTCATGCCAATAAAATTGAGCAGCATGCCCGATAGCCCAAGCGTCATTCGCAATGCATGTGCGCCCGGCTGCGTCGTTTTTATCGACGCCAGATCATTGTTCCACCAAAGCCAAATGGCCACAGCCGGCAATCCAGCCAGCTGCCGCCAAAACAGGCTTTCGGCGACGTGCACACCATTTTGGCTGGCCAGCTTCACGAACACAAACATGATGCTGATCATCACCATCGCCGCCAGCCGCAATCCAATGCCGAGAGCGATCCGGTCAGCCGGGGCTTGCCGGGCGTAATCATTATGCGAATGGGAAATTGTTGCCGGATCGATCATATCGCAGCGGTAAGACAAAAGCTTTGGCTTGACCAATTCATTGTCGCCAACCAGAGGGCGAGTGGATGAACTGGTTAATCGAAATATGGGACGATCATTTTTGGATAGCAGCCGCGTTTTGCTGCGCGGCGGTTGTTGTTTTTAGTTCACGGGCCGAACGGCGCCGAAACAAGCGGACGCGAATCGAAGATGTCGGCTTTATGCCGTGGACCGGAATTACCGTTCTTGGTGTATTGTTAACCGTACTGGCGATTGCATTTGCTATCAAGTCAGAGGCAAGCCTCTAGGAACGGTTGGTCGAACCCGAATTGGCGCGCTTTCTCCAATGTATAGGGGCGCACACCGCCGGGAACATATTCACCCGTGATTTTGCCTTCTGCATCCTCGCTGCGATATTCGAATTTGAACAATTCCTGCGTCACGATTACGTCGCCTTCCATACCAATAACTTCGGTGATGTGGGTAACCCGGCGTGAACCATCGCGCAGACGTTTGATCTGTACAATCAAATCAACCGATTCGGCGATTTGGCGGGAAATGGCCTCTTTGGGGATCTTGATGTCGCCCATCAAAATCATGTTTTCCATCCGGCCCAGGCATTCGCGCGGGTTGTTGGCGTGAAGTGTACACATTGATCCATCGTGACCAGTGTTCATCGCGGCGAGAAGGTCGAAACATTCTGCGCCACGAATTTCGCCCAATATGATGCGATCCGGACGCATACGCAGGGCGTTCTTAACCAGATCGCCAATCGTAATCGCGCCGTCACCTTCCAAGTTCGGCGGGCGTGTTTCGAGCGGCAACCAATGCGGTTGTTGCAAACGAAGTTCGGCAGCATCTTCGATGGTCAGAACACGTTCGCCCGGATCAATCATCTTGGAAAGCGCGTTCAGCATCGTCGTCTTACCGGAGCCTGTACCCCCAGAAATAACAATATTCATTCGGCAAGCGCCGGCAATCTTTAACGCCGTGCACATTTTTTCACTCATCGCGCCCCAGTTTTTGAGCATGTCGAGCGTGATCGGTTTTTCCGAAAACTTACGAATCGAAATCGCTGTGCCGCGCAAGCTGAGCGGTGGAACGATGACGTTCACACGGCTGCCGTCTTTTAACCGGGCATCGGCCAGCGGCGTCGTTTGGTCAACGCGCCGACCGACCTGGTTCACAATGCGCTGGGCAATTTGGAACAAATGTTCTTCGTCGCGGAACTGGATAGGGGCGATTTGCAGCTTGCCGCCTTTTTCAATATACGTCTGCAACGGCCCGTTGACCATGATATCGGAAATGTCCGGATCGCTCAGCAATTCTTCGAGTGGCCCAAAACCAAGCAGCTCGTCGACCAGAACCTTTTCCAGAACAAACTGTTCACGGCGGTTCAACGTCAGCTTCAACTCGGCAAGAACTTCCAGGATGATCGGCCGGAATTCTTCGGTCAACTCTTCCTTGTTCAGCGTCGATGCGGCCTCTGGATCAACACGCTCCAGCAAACGGGGCAGCACTTGTTCTTTGATTTTGTGAACAGATGCCTCAAAACCCTCTGCCTGCGGTTGTGCAGCGTTGATGCCGGTCGCGCGGTCGGTCAACCTTGACATCGCATCCTGTTGCTTGGGCGATTGCGCCATAGCGCCGGGCAAGTCAGCATCACTAATCGGCGGAAATTGTTCACCGCCAGCGGGGCCGGATTGACCGGAAGCGGGCGATCTGTCGCCACCAGTCATCGAACGCGCCACGCCAAAATTGGGCTTTGACCCCGTTAGTCCTGGTTTCTTGCCAAATGCGCTCACAATCAGTAGCTCCGCTTCTCAATATTGATGAAGCTGGCCTAACTGAAAATGGTGAACAAAAAGGTAATGACCGGGTTAACTCTAAATTTTTAGGATGCTATCTGCATTCTGGCACGCGGCACATCGCGCAAACTATCCGCTTTGGAATTTTCTATTCAGATGCAACATTTCGGCCGAAATGGCTTTCTCTTTGCACTATCCGGCTTTGGCCTGCTTTCAATCGGAGATGCGGTCATCAAATCCATGGCTGGCGAATGGCCCGGCACCGCCGTTGCCGCCTTGCGCTTTTGTATCGGCGCGATCGGGCTGGCCGTTATATTGTGGATGCGGGAAGGCAGTACGGGCTTCAAATTACCGCTGCCAAAGTTTCAGCTGCTGCGCGGCGTCGGCTTGGCCGTTTCGTCACTGTGCTTCTTTTCGGCGATTTACTTGATGCCATTGGCAGAAGCAGTGGCGATACAGTTTACGTGTCCGATGATGACCGCATTAATCTCCGCAGCTTTTTTGGGAGAGCGTACTTCTAAGGCCACTTGGATGGCCAGCGCCGTTGCATTTGGCGGCGTGGTGCTGATCTTGCGGCCGAATTTGGCGATATTGGGCTGGGCCGCTTTCTTGCCTTTGGCCGCCGCGTTTACAATGGCGCTGGTCATGATTGGCAACCGCGCGGTTGTCGGAACTGGATCCGCGCTGTTAATGCAGTTTTTGATGGCGGCAATATGCGCGCCGTTGTTGCTGATGGCGACGGCCATTGGTCATTTCAGCGGTATCGCTTCCCTGCAGGTCAATATGCCAGACTGGTCAATAATCGCCCGGTGCGCTCTGGTTGCTGTGACCGCCAGCATTAGCCACGGTCTGGTGTATCAGGCTACCATGCGCACATCCGCCGCGCAAATTGCGCCCGCTGTCTTCATCCAGATTTTGATCGCAATCGCTTTGGGGGTGATATTTTTTGGCGACCTTCCCGACATGCCCTCGGTTATTGGGTCGGCGATCATAATATTGGCCGGTATCCTTTTGTGGCGATCAAACGCGGCGATGGTGGTTGGTTCAGGGGGGGGCAGTCCAAAAAAGCAAGATGCGCCGATTTGAGCGGCCTGCCTCAGTTTTCTCTTTGGCAAATTGCCTTTTTTCTGCCACAAAGAGCGATTGTAACAAAATGGTCGCACGCCGGTAGTAATTAGGAAATGTAGATGAATCAGGTCGCTGGGGAAATGTCCTCTGCAATAGATTTGGTACCGCTCAATAAGGCGGCAAGAGCGAAGGCGTTTGCCCACCGTTCGCGCATAACATTGTTGTTTATGGCGCCGTTGCCCGAGATGATCCTGGCTTTGGGATTCGGAATAATCGCTGTGCTGTTGGGGCATAGATTCGGTCTGCAAATGGTTTTTCCGGCGAGCAATGCGTTACAATTTACCGGCATGAGTTATTCGGTGCCGATATCGCTGATCTTTGCGCTCGGTTTGTTCATGATCCTGACCAAGCGCAAGTTGCGGCTGACCTATTATCTCCTCGCTACAATAGCTTATAGTAGCATATTGGTCGCGCATTTTAACGTGAAGATGTGGATGAACATAATCAATCCGTGGCGCTGGGATGCGCTTTTCTGGCGTGGGGATCAGGCGGTACGGCCATTGATTGACGCATCATACCGCGTTCATGAATTGGTCGGCGTGGTCATGCCCGCGCAAAACCATCTCTATCTGTTCGCGTTTCTTGCGATGTTCGGGTGCAGCATTTTTGTTCATTCAATGCGGCGGTTCATCGTTTTCCGTAAAGTCATATTTACCGCAATGTTGGTGCATGTGCTGGGTGCGCTGAGTTATTTGATAATGCCAGCGATCGGGCCATTCATCTATGAAGCCGGGGTCAACGCGCTGGAAACCGCGCGTCAGGAACATATGTATGCCAGCTATCAGGCATTGCTCGCTGGCGGCCGGCCCTGGATTGCAAGTGAGGGCAGCCAATATCTGTTGGCCGCTGTTGCCGCTATGCCATCGCTGCACGTCGCATCATCGGCGGTGTTTGTTTATTACGCCTGGAAACATGAACGCTGGCTTGGTTGGTGTTACCTGCCGTTGTTCGGGTTCATATTGTTCGAAGCGATGGCCACGCGGTGGCATTATTTTGTCGATTTGGTTGCGGGTCTTGGGCTTACCGCATTAGCCATTGCGATTACCGCCATCGTGTTCCGCCCGATTGAAGCGCATCACGCGGCGCATTCTTAGGGTAATTCGCGCTTAAGGTTACGCGACGCTTTCGGCCAATATGGTCAGGCCTTTGTCGCTTACTTCGGCAAAACCGCCGGTGATCGAAAGCCGTTCGGGCGATGCGCCTGCACTGGTGTAAATTTCCAGTTCGGCGTTATCGCGGATCGTGCTCATCATCGGGCTATGGCCCTCAAGCACGCCAAAATCGCCTTCGCTGCCGGGGACGACAACCATGTGCACGTCTTCGCTGCGGACGAGGCGTTCGGGGGTTACGAGTTCGAATTTCAGCATCGCTTGTTCCTCAAATCTTTCTCCCCTCCACTTCAGGGGAGGGGCAGTGAGACTTGGGATGGCGCAGCCAGCCCTAGTCGCAGCGGGGTGGGGCATTGAGGTGCAGCTTAATGCTGACACCCCCACCCCAACCCCTCCCTGAAGAGGAGGGGCTTACCTATATTATGCCGCTTCTGCGGCCATTTTTGCGGCTTTGGCAACGGCTTCTTCGATGCCGCCAATCATGTAGAACGCGCCTTCGGGCAAGTGATCATACTCGCCTTCAACAACCGCCTTGAACGATGCCACGGTGTCTTCGATTTGCACGAACTTACCGGAAATGCCGGTGAAGACTTCGGCAACGTGGAAAGGCTGTGACAAGAAACGCTGGATCTTGCGCGCGCGGCTAACCGTCAGCTTATCTTCTTCGGACAACTCATCCATGCCCAAAATGGCGATGATGTCTTGCAGTGATTTGTATTTTTGCAATGTTTCTTGAACGCGCCGTGCGGTGTCATAATGCACTTGGCCGACAACATCGGGTGTCAACACGCGGCTGGTTGAATCGAGCGGATCAACCGCAGGATAAATGCCAAGTTCCGAAATAGCCCGGTTCAAAACGGTGGTCGCATCCAAGTGGGCAAACGACGCCGCAGGGGCAGGATCGGTCAAATCATCTGCAGGAACATAAATGGCTTGCACCGATGTAATCGAACCCTTGTTGGTCGATGTAATGCGTTCCTGCAACTGGCCCATGTCGGTCGCCAGTGTCGGCTGATAGCCCACAGCCGATGGAATACGGCCCAGCAGAGCGGACACTTCGGAACCGGCCTGTGTAAAGCGGAAGATATTGTCGACGAAGAACAGAACGTCCTGGCCCTCAACATCACGGAAATATTCGGCAATCGTCAAGCCCGACAAAGCAACGCGGGCACGCGCACCGGGAGGTTCGTTCATTTGGCCGAATACCAGCGCAACCTTGGAACCTTCCGGCGTAGGCTTGCCGTCTTTGTCCTTGGCGATAACGCCGGCGTCCAAAAATTCATGATACAGATCGTTACCTTCACGGGTGCGTTCACCGACGCCCGCGAAAACCGACGTGCCGCCATGGCCCTTTGCAATGTTATTGATCAGTTCTTGAATAAGCACCGTCTTGCCAACGCCAGCGCCGCCAAATAGGCCAATCTTGCCGCCCTTTGCATAAGGTGCAAGCAGATCGACAACCTTGATGCCTGTGACCAGAATTTCGGTTTCGGTCGATTGGTCAACAAACAACGGAGCCTCTGCGTGAATAGGCGCAGTCGTGGCCGCGTTTACCGGGCCTTGCTCATCGATAGGTTCGCCGATCACGTTCAGGATGCGCCCCAATGTCATCGGACCAACAGGTACGCGGATTTGACCGCCAGTGTCGGCGACGGGCTGTCCGCGGGTCAGGCCGTCGGTGGCATCCATGGCGATGGTGCGCACGGTGTTCTCGCCCAAATGTTGCGCGACTTCCAAGACAAGGCGGTTGCCGTTGTTGGTGGTTTCCAGCGCGGAAAGAATAGCGGGAAGCTGTCCTTCAAACTGCACGTCAACGACGGCGCCGATAACTTGCACGACGCGGCCGGTTGCGACGGCGGCTGCGGTCTTTGCAGCGGGAGCTTTTTTGGCTGCGGCGGGTTTAGCTGCTGCGGCTGGTTTCTTTGGGGCGGTTGCCATGTCTTCTTCCTTTTCGATCAAGCTAGTTGCTTGCAAACATCATCAGTTGAATGCCAATCCGGTGTCCCGTCTTGGCGAAATTTTGAGTATTTCTGTCTCCACTGGAAGTGGAGTGGATATGGTGCCATGTTTCGATCTTTTGAACTGATCTGCACAAATATGCCTTCACAATTCAATTTACTATCTGCTGGCGAAGTTTGTGAGGGATATAAGTAAAAGTGCATAACGTATGAACAGTAGAATTCATTCTCTGGCATCGGCTTGCAGTTAACGTCACTGATTAAAGGCCGATAATCGTCCTTGCAATGGTCTACTAGCTCTAAACAACTCATTGTGCGCGTCAAACGGACAGCTTCAGCCACATCATGCGAATTCGGCACCGAAGCGCTCAAGCTTGAGGCTATAAAAAGAAGTGTTGTCCCCAGCACTTAAAGCGCCTCTGCCCCAGAAATAATTTCAACCAACTCAGTGGTAATCGCGGCTTGACGCGTGCGGTTATATTGGATGGTCAGCTTGTTGATCATGTCGCCCGCGTTCCGCGTCGCGTTGTCCATGGCGCTCATCCGGGCGCCCTGTTCGGAAGCGCCATTTTCCAGAAGCGCGGTAAAGACCTGCGTGGCCACGGCCCGTGGCAGAAGATCGGCCAGAATGGCTTCTTCGCCCGGTTCATAGTCGTAAACCGTGTTGGCCGAGGTTGCCGTGACAACAGCCGGAATGACCTGCAACGCGGTCGGGATCTGGGCGATCACCGACTGGAAGCGGTTATAGAACAGCGTCACCACGTCGCATTCGCCCTGCCCGAACCGGGCAAGGATATCGCGGGCGATGCCCTGGGCGTTGACATAGCCGACGCGCTTGACGTCCGTCAGGTCGATGTGGCCGACGAAGTATTGGCCATGGTCGCGCTTCATCTGATCGCGGCCCTTTTTGCCGACGGTCAGAATCTTCACCGTCTTGCCCGCCGCCACATGCTCGTTCACCCTCGCCCGGGCCAGCCGGACGATGGTCGTGTTGAAACCGCCGCACAACCCACGTTCCGAGGTCATGACGACAACAAGCTGCACCTTGTCCGCACCATTGCCGGCCAACAACCTCGGCGCACCGTCGCCGGTGCCGACCGAAGCGGCCAACCCGGCCACCACAGCCCCCATGCGCTCGGCATAGGGACGTGCGGCCACGGCAGCGTCTTGCGCGCGGCGCAGTTTCGCCGCTGCGACCATCTGCATGGCCTTGGTGATCTTGCGCGTGTTCTTGACCGTCGCGATTCGGTTCTTAAGGTCCTTAAGGCTGGGCATCTTTTATCCCCCTGCCCTTAGGCGAAGTCTTTGGCGACAGCATCCAGTTCGGCCCGGATCGCCTTTTCCAGATCGCCCGAAACCTTGCGGTCCTTGGCGGTGATGTCGTCCAGAACCGCCTTGCCCGCACCGCGCAGGTGCTTCAAAAGCGCCTGCTCGAACCGGCCTACATCCTTGACGGCGATCTTGTCGAGGTAACCGGCAGTTCCCGCATAGATCAGGCAGACAATCTCGGCATTTGTCAGCGGCGAATACTGCGCCTGCTTCATCAGTTCGGTCAGCCGCGCGCCCCGGTTCAGCAATTGTTGGGTCGAGGCGTCAAGATCGGAGCCAAACTGCGCAAAGGCCGCCATTTCGCGGTACTGCGCCAGTTCCAGCTTCACCTTGCCGGCCACCGACTTCATCGCCGAAGTCTGAGCCGCCGAACCAACGCGCGACACCGACAGACCGGTGTTCACCGCCGGGCGTACGCCCTGATAGAACAGTTCGGTTTCCAAAAATATCTGCCCGTCGGTGATCGAGATCACGTTGGTCGGGATATAGGCCGACACGTCGCCGGCCTGGGTCTCGATGATCGGCAGCGCCGTCAGCGAGCCGCCGCCGAACGCATCCGACATCTTGGCCGAGCG